>JACRJZ010000005.1 GCA_016219875.1 Verrucomicrobiota bacterium
ACGAGGGAGGCCGGACTGCCACCGTGCCCCGGCTTCCTTCGCTTCCAATTTCCAGGGGCATTTGGGTAACACCACTTTTGAGTCAACCGGAGCATTTTCCGGCCTCATCTTGGGTAACACCCCCTTTTGAGTTACGGCGCCACAGGACCACGGGACCACGGACCACGGGACCACAGACCACAGACCAAAGGACCGCGCCACGCTGCGGTGTGTCCGTAAGCCGGTGGCTTTGCGGTCTGTGGTCCCGTGGTCTGTGGTCCTGTAGTCCTGTAGTCCTGTAGTCCACGGTTTTTCGCTTGCTCACCGGACTCGGCGGGGCACACTCCGGGCCAGAATGAAAGTCAGCCATCGCGGTTTGCGGGGAACAACCGCAGCGGCTGAATAAAATGTTAGCCAGCATTCGCGCGCCATGAAGACACTCGGCATTATTGGTGGTGTTTTGGTGCTCTTGGTTGTTGCGGCGTTCGTTTTCCTCGTTCCCATCCCCGGAGGGTACATGAAGATCTGGCCGTACTCCTCTGAGCGCTCCGCTGAGATCTCAGGTAAGCTCTTCGATGAGCGCACAGGAACTCCAGTCGCAGGCGCGGAAGTGTTCTTCACCTATTGCCCGGAGTTGCACACCAAGTCCGACAGGGATGGGAGATTCAAAATCAGTGCAACTCGGTATCACTACTGGACCACCTACTACGGTCCCGGTGGCAGAGTTCAGCCCACGAAATCGCCATTGCTCCCTGAGATTACGATTACGCACACGAATTGGGCCACGCGTCAGTTCCACTGGGACAAATCCCCTCAGACACTTCGCCTAGAGAAGTTGCCTGAGCCTTCTGACGTTCGGCCTTGGATGACATTCGATGGCAACGGGGCAATCCTCCAAGATGGCGGCGCTGTGCGGTACTTGGCACCGAGGCCTGTCCAGACCAGTCCCGGCTTCGCAAGAGGGCCGATTCACTTCGGCCCCTACACGGAAGAGGGACACCGCGCCACCTTTGTCCCGAACGGGGCGCTGTGCGTGATAAACGTCAATTTTGCGCAAAGGGTGTACGACCCACACTTGACCGTGTCGCGCGGTCCAAATAAGCCGTCCTTCCCCGGCACCACCGCAGCAGGCTTCAGTTGGAGCTTCTGGCCCCATTACGATGGGCCTACGAACCAGATTCGCGTCGAGGACACCTTCTATGTTTACAAGCTCGAATTTATCCGATGACGATAGAGGCTAACAATATCACTGGCTGAAGCCATCATGGCCCGCGATCTCCTGGACCGCCGTCCGCGCACTCCAGAGCGTGCAGGAATCCATGCCCAGCCCATTGAAGCGATTTCAAAACCCCGTAGCCGCCGACGTGAGGCTCACTCTGATTGCAGATTGCAGATTGCAGATTTGAGGAATGAGCCTCACGTCGGCTGCTACGGTTTTGAAAGAAGCTCAATCGAATCGCCTCTCCCAACCATGAACAATCCAGTCCAAGGCCTCCGGCAAAACCGTAACCTTCCCAAGCTGGCGACGGCTGCCTCTTCGCTGGCTGCGTTGCTGGCGGCCCTCGCCCTGAACACCCTGGCCGCCGAGCCGGTCTTGCGCCCCTTCCCGGTGGAGTGGCGCGCCCATCCGCAGTCGCCGGCGGACGTTTCATTCCTGCTGACCGCGCCCGTGGGCCAGGGCGGTTTCATCCGCAGCCAAGACGGGCACTTCGTTCGGCCCGACGGAAAACGCCTCCGCTTTTGGGGCGTGAACCTCACCATGCAGGCCGGGCTGCCGTCGAAGGACGCCGCGCCCGTCGTCGCCGCCAACCTGGCCCGCGTGGGCGTGAACTGTGTGCGCTTCCACTTCCTCGACCGCCCCGCGCCCACCGGCCTGATCGCCACGAATCGCAACGACACCCGCGCACTCGCCCCGGCGCAACTGGACCGGCTCGATTTCTTCATCGCCGAACTGAAGCAGCGCGGCCTCTACAGCGATCTGAATCTCAACGTCGGCCGCAGCTACAAAGCCGGCGACGGCGTGCGCGACCACGAGTGGCTCGGCTTCGCCAAGGCGCTGACGTATTTCGATGCGCGCCTGCTGGAGTTGCAGCGGGAATACGCGCGGCAGTTGCTCACGCATCGCAATCCCTACACGCAGTCCGAATACCGCCACGAGCCGGCCGTGGCGCTGATTGAGTTCGTGAACGAGAACTCGCTCGTCGAGGCCTGGATGGACGGGCGGCTCCTGGGCGGCAACACGAACAAGAACCCCGGCACCTGGACGGACATGCCCGCCAGCTACGCCGAGGCGTTGACCGCGAAGTTCAACACCTGGCTGAAGGACCGTTTCCCCGCCGACACCCTGGCCCAGTGGCGCGGCGATGCGGGCGTGGCCGGCGAGGCGCTGGTTCCGCGCCTCAAGCCGAAGGAGTTTGGGAAGGCTTCCAAGGAACGGTTCCACGCGGAGGCCAGTTTCTACCTGGACGTGGAGCGTGAATTCTTCACCGGGATGCGGCGGTTCCTGCGCGAGGACCTCGGCGTGAAGCCGCTGCTCGCGGGCAACAGCGATCACGGCCATTCGCGCACCGGCTATCCGCAATTGGCCGGCATCGCGCTGCTCGACGTGGTGGACAGCCACGTCTATTGGCAGCACCCAAACTACGTCACCGACACCGCGACGGGCCGGCGCGCCGGCTTCACCATCCCGAACACGCCGATGGTCAACGACCCATTGCACTCGACCGTGGTGCAACTGTCGCGCTCGGCGGTGGCGGGCAAGCCGTTCACGGTGTCCGAGGTCAATCACCCGTTCCCGCACGAATACGCCGCCGAAGGCATCCCCATCCTGGCCGCCTACGCGGCTCTTCAGGATTGGGACGGCGTGTTCTGGTACACGCTGGGCCACCGCGATGTGGTTTCGGCTGAGCCAAAAGTGGCGGGGCACTTCGACCTCGCGTCCGATCCGGTCAAGATGTGCCAGTTGGCCGCCGGCGCGTTGATGTTTTTGCGCGGCGATGTGCAACCCGCGCGGCGCACCGTGGAACGGAGCTACAGCCCGGAGCAAGTGCGCGAGAGCATCCGCCTGCCGTGGACGGAACGGCCGTACTTCACGCCGGGCTTTCCGCTCAGCCTGCCGCTGCAAAGCGCGATGCGCGTCCGCTCGTTCGATGGACCGCCCACCGGGACGTTCGCGGCGGAGACAAACTGGCCGGCGCGTTCGGACACCGGCGAACTCGTGTGGTCGCTGGCGCCGGACAAGACAGGACTGGTCGCCATCAACACGCCGCGGTCGCAGGCGCTGGTCGGTTTCGCGCGAAGTCAGAAGCAGCAGACGGAGAACCTGGCGCTTGATGTCGAAAACCCGTTCAGTGCCGTGACTCTGAGTGCGCTGGACGCTCAGCCGATTGACAAGTCGGCCAAACTCCTGCTGACGGCCTGCGCCCGCGTCGCGAACTCGAACATGCAATGGAACGAAAAGCGCACGACGCTCACAAGCTGGGGCCGAGCACCCACCGTCATCGAGCCGGTGGCCGGCAAGATTCTGCTGCGGAATCTGAAAGCCGCCGGCCGGGTGACGGCGCAGGCGCTGGATGGCGGAGGCAGGGCCGTCGGCGCACCGGTCGCCGCGGAGAATTCAGAAAGCGGCTGGCGTTTGTCGCTCGGTGAGCCGGTCACGACTTGGTATCTGCTGACGGTGGAGCGATAGGCTCAGAGTCTGTTTGAAAACTCCCTTGAGCCGCGACGAATCGAAGCGTGGAGTTCCGCGTTGACGCGGTTTAACGGGGGCGCGCAGCACGAGCCGCGTAAACGCGGAACTCCAAACGGGCGCTTTCAAACAGGCTCTTAGGACTCCTGAGCCCGTGGACATAACGGCCCGCCCGGTGAGGGCACCGGGCCTACAAGACACGCCATTCCTGTAGGCCGGGTCCCCAGACCCGGCGATTGGGGGACCAGCGCTATTCCACGCAGCCTCAACTGAACGGGCAAGAAGGCCGACAGAGCCGAATCGGGTTCGGATGCTTCATTCGGAATTTCCGGCTACTGGGCCTTCATCCAAACCATTGAACCACCTGAACTGCCACGGCCAATGCGCCCGCCCGGAGCAAGGCTCCCGCTGGCAGGGGCGTTGGTGGACGCGACCGGATTCGCGGCCACGCTCGCCTCGGACTGGCGATTCTGTCGGGCGTAATTGGGAATGGCCAGCATGGGGCTGCCGTCCGCCCAGGTGCCCTTGATGACGGTCACGCCCTGGAGCAAGTCGGCGCGCCATTCGGTCGTGAGCGGCCCCTGGCCCAGCGGCCGGCTGAGGTCCGGTTGGTCAGCCCGCTCCACGTTGTAGATCAGCGGACCGTACCGCAGTGCCACCAAACCTCGATTCGCCGCGACCTTGTCGTCGCACTTGATGCGCTGCGGCTGCATCGGGAGCGCCAGCTCAATCTTATCGCCGGCCTTCCAGTCGCGCGTGATGACGGCGTAGCCGTTCTCAATCTTCGGTTTCAGCGCCGTGCCGTTCACCGCGAGCGAGGTGAGGCCGCTGACTTCCGGCGTCGGGGAATACAGTTCGCTGGTCTGGCGATTCGGCACGCGGACGAAGACCGAGAATCGCTTCGCCGTCTTGGGATTCACCGTGATAGCGACCTGGCCGCTCCAGGGGTAATCGGTCTGCTGCGCCATCTCGACATCCGTGCCCGCGACGTTCTCCACGTTGATGGCGCTGCCGATGAAAAGGTTCACGTAGAGGCCGTCTTTGCCCTTCACGTAGGTCCAAGTCGGGATCATCAACAGCGTGCGAGGGATGTTGCCCACGCAGCACGGGCAGGCGTGCCAGGGCGTGCGCCGGCCGTCGATGAGCGGGTTGGTGTAGTTGAAGACCGTGCCGTCCAGGTCGGTGGCGCCCAGCAGCGCGTTGAACATCGTCTCTTCGTAAAGGTCGGCGTACTTCGCGTCGTGGTAGGCGAGGTTCAACTTGTACTGAAAGAAGATCAGGCCGCAACTCGAGCAGGACTCGCAGTAAGCCCGGTGGCGCAGCGAGTAGTTCGGCCCGAAGCCCTCGGAGGTTTCGCCGCTGCCGATGCCGCCGGTGACGTAATACTTCCGGTTGATCAAATTGTCCCAGAGCGACATCACCGCGCTCTGGTAATCCAGGTCGCCGGTCTCCGCCGCCACGTCCGCCATGGCCGAGTAGCTGTAGGCCGCGCGCACAGCGTGGCCGACGGCTTCGTATTGCTGATGCACGGGCACGTGGCTCTGGTCGTACTCGCTGCCGTCGCGGCGGCAATCGAGGAGGAACTTGGCCAACTTCACGTAGGCGTCGCCGCGGCCGTGGCCTTCCATGTCGTTCACGAACCGACCGAAGCGCACCAGCGCCTGCTCCATTTCCTGGTGGCCGTCGTGCCACTCCTTCTTGCCGGGGCCGAGGTTCGCGACCCAGCAATCGGCGAGTTTCTTGGCCGCGTCGTAGAGGCGCCGGTCCTTGCCGCTGGTGAGCGTGTAGTGGTTGATCGCCGACTCGATGAAGTAGCCGGCGACGTAGCCTTCGTGATCGCCGCGATTGCGCGCCGACCATCGCTCCGGCCAGCGATTGCGGTCGGCCAGCGTGTAGGCGGTCTGGAGGTAGCCGTCCGGCTCCTGGGCCGCGAGAATCTTCGGAATCCAATCCTCCAGCGTCGCCTTCATTTTCTCCTGGGCCTTGATGATCGCCGCGTCGCTACGCGGATCGACCATGAGCGCAATGCACATCGACTCGACGGTCTGGTGGACCCAGGCGTTGGCGAAGACGTAGCCCTTCTGCCGGCCGTACGGTTCGCCGCGAAGCGCTTTCGCCGCCTCGATGAAGTTGTCGATGCCGCCCTGCCCTTGCGTCAGGTTGGTGCGGTTGTTTTGGTCGATGCAGTAGGGAATCCAGTTCGCGATGAGCGCCTTCGCCCGCGCGTTCCACAGCGGGCTGTCGATCCGGTAGTTCTTCGTATAGACGACGTCCAACCGTTCGCCGCCGGGCGGCTTCTGCGCCTTGACCTTCAGCGTGGAAGATGCGCTGAGTTGCCCCTCGCCTGCTGTCAGCTTGAGGACGTATTCGCCGGGCGCGGAAAACGTCGCGGTGGTCTCCGGCGCGCTGGCGTTGGCGAAGGTGACGTTGCCTGGGCCGGATGCCTTGCTCCAGACCACTTTCGCGGAGGCGCCGTCGCCCTTGAGCAGCTTCACTGCGCCGCGCAAATACGTCTTTCCACCCAGCATCACCACGCGGTCCACGCCTGCCGCGACCGACGGCGGAAAGTCCGGCGACTTGCCGGAGTCATAGACCTTCCATTCGAGCAGACCGGTCGAGTAAGTGCCGTCGGAATCGATCTCCAGCTTCAGCCTTGAAGTGCGCACTTCATCAAACGTGGTGGTGTTGAACCGATCTCCCGCCACGCCCAGCCCGGACGCGTTGGCCACGGGCACGAACGCGCTCCCGTCCCAAGAGAGCAGCCGGCAGGCCTTGGGCAGCCGCACGCCCTGGCGATCGTCCCACCAATAGACCTCCACCTGCCGCGTGCTGACCGGCTGGCTCCAGTCGTATTGCACCCATTGCGTGCCGGTGCGCGGCCAGTTGCCGTAGGAACCCGTGCCCCGCTGGCGCGAGTTGCGCGGATTGTTGTTATCGTTGAGCGCCGTGACGGAGGTGTCGCCGGAGACATAGGAACTGGACGGCGTGGCGACCACGGCCAGGTTGACGGCTGGAGCGGGGCTGGTGTCTTGAGCCAGCGCGTCTTTCGAACAGAAAGCAGCCACGGCGGCCAACCCAGCGGCGAACACGCCGAATCGTGCGGCACTCTCCAAGCTGTGGCGACCGAGGCAAGACAGCGTCGACTTCCGTGAGAATTGGGCCGCGGGACCTTGGCTGCGGCCCAGTTTGGAAAGAGACATTTCTTTGAGCGCTTTCATTTCCAGACTTTGGTCCGACATCCCTCGGCTTCGCAATCGCGAAGTTGGCTGGCGTCGCTTGGCGGGCGCATCTTGACACTGCCGCCGGAGCGCAGGTTTTCAACCTGCCGTCTCGCCGGTTTTCTAACCGGCGACGCACTCGAAGGGAACCGGTCTTGGACCCTTGCGGGGCGTCTTGAAGCTTCGCCGACCTCGCCGACTGGAAAGTCGGCGCTACGGCAGGCTGGAAAGCCTGCGCTACGGCGGGGGTGCCGGTTGCGCCTCTTGCGCTTGAACCGCGACTCACTGTCCGTCGCCCCGCGTGAAGCGCGCGGACTGGAGAAACGTCGAACGGACCATGTTTCAGCGAACGACCATGAACTCACCTGCTTGGCTGCCCTTCCGGCTGGCAGCCCTCGTGGCACTCCCTCTCTCTGTCGCCGCCAGCGAGGCAGTCAGGAGTGTCCACTTCGACCGCAACGAAACCTTGGCGGACTGGACCATCACCGGCGCTGTGGCTGTGGACACAGCCCGGACTCGCGATGGTCAAGGTGGCGCGTTGAAGGTCAGCCCCAACAGCACGGCCTTGCTCAAACTTCGCGACCAAGATGGTTCCGGCAAAATTGAACTGTGGGTGTACGACGACGGCACTAAACCCGAAAACGCCAAGGCGAATCGGGTCGGCCCGCGTTGGGGCTTGGTCCAAAGCGACGGCACGCTGCTGGCAGTTGGGATTCTCTACGCCAGTTACCTCGGTGGCTCCGAAGGCTACACCGCCACGGCCAACGACGGCAAAGACTGGTTCCGCCAATTGTTCTGGCTCGGCGTCAAGCGCGCGCCCGCCGGCTGGCACAAATGGGCCTTCGACTTCGACGCAGAGAACGGGCTTCAAGTCTTCCACAATGACAAGGAAGTCAGCGCGGTCGAGGGCAGCAAGGCGGGCCTGAAGGGTTTCAACGCCATCGCCATTTGGGGCGACGCCGGTCAAGGCAACGGACAGACCGTCTGGGTGGACGATGTGTCTGTCACTCTGGGCGGGCCGGCCAAGCTCGTGCCTCCACCCGGCGAGGCCAATCCCTATGACGAGCGCGCGGTGCTCGCCGACCCCAGCGTGAACCGGGCGGTCGTCATTTACACCAGCGGCAACGCGCCGTTGACGCCCGCGTTGGAAGCGCTGCCGCTGAAGGAGAGCGTGACGCAATACGGCATCACCTGGACCTTCGAGAATCCGGCCCGCGTCGGGCAGTTTATCAATGGGGACTGGTACGTCGTCGGCCCCGTGACCATCAAGTCCATCGCGCCACAACCTCTCTACGGCGCGGAGATTCCGAGGCGCGAGTTGGACCGCATCGACAAGGAGCGTCCCGAAGCCCAGCGCGTCCGGCACGGGTTCATGCTCAATCCGCCGGCGGCGATGAAAGTCGCCTACGACAGCGGCGTGCGAAACTGGTTCGACCCCTCACTCATCCAGAAGCTGCCCGTGGCGATGAAGCCGGGTGACGCGCTGGTATCGACCATCAGCATGCCCAAGGGCCTCGTGCTCCAGGCCCAATTGCGAAACAAGATCGAGCGCGGCGAGGGCGACAGCAGCCCCATCCGCACCGCGGCGGTGCTGACTTGCGTGCGCGCGCCGCTGCCGCCCGACGCGTTCCGCCCGGCTTTTTGTGATCGCGAGCAGAAGATATATTTCGCCCGCCAACTCAAGCGCGACTTGTTGCCTACGGCGACCGCGACCAAGAGTCTTCCCATGATCCAGCAGTACGTCCGGTTCACGCAGCGGCCCTGGGTGGGGACCGGCTTCTTCGGCTTCGAGGAACCGGTGGAGAACATGCCGCAATACGGGCTGGAGTATGGGCGCGTCTCCGGCCTCTCCGCTCTGCTGCTTTGCACCGACCTCAGACCCGCACAGAAGGAACTGCTGCTGGTGAATCTCGTTCAGGTGGGCATCGACTTGGGCGGCATGATTCGCGCGGGCCATCCCGGCTGGACCTGCTGGGGCGGACACGGCAGCGGACGCAAGCTGCCCATCGTCTTGGCCGGACTTCTTCTGGGCGACGAGCAACTGGCCCACATCAGCCGGTCCTTCCCGAAAGCGAGCTTTGGCGAGGACGAACAGACGGCTTATGGCGATTGCTGGACCGGGGCCAAGGTCGTCTTCACCGGACACTCTGGGATCGATACGCCCACGGGCGCGGGCCGTTCGCGCGGCAGCGGCTGGGGACCGTACGAGCACACGCTGCCGTCGCAGTGGAAGGACGGCCCGAACACCAGCGAGTCTTACCGCCGTTGCTGCACGAGCGTCGGCTGGGTCGCCCAGGCCCTGGCGCTGCGGCTCCTGCGGGCTGAGGAGGCTTGGAACCACGACGCCTTCTTCGACTACGTGGATCGTTGGATGTACGAGAACGACGCCGCGTTCGTGAAGACCATCAAATCGGCGACGGGCCGCGACCACGACAAGGAATGGGCGCGCCAGGGTCAAGCCTGGGACGCGTTCGTGAATGAGATGTGGGCCAAGCATCGGCTGGGGCTGTCCGCGCCCACCAACGGTTGGACGCAGCAACACGATGACAGCGCCTACCGAGCGGCCCTCGCGAAGCCGCAGAAGTAGGCTCTGCTGCCAATGGAAGTTTGAGCCTTCTCACGTCGGCTGCTACGGGCTTTCGCAAGAGGCTCAAGTGCCGGAATAACTCCTCCTGAAGCAGGCCGCGGAGGTTGGATGGGCACGGCAGGACAAGAAAACCGTTGTGGGCTGGCTGGGAGTTTCGCTATACGGGGGCCGATGAACGCCCCATTCCAACGCCGCCAGTTCGCCAGCGACAACTACGCCGGAATCTGCCCCGAAGCTTGGGCCGCCCTGCAGGAAGCCAACCACGGCCACGCCCGCAGTTACGGTGAGGACCCGTGGACCGATCGCGCCGCGGAACTCCTGCGCGACTTGTTCGAGACGCACTGCGAGGTGTTCTTCGTCTTCAACGGCACGGCGGCCAATTCGCTCGCGCTCGCGTCCTGCTGCCAGTCTTACCACAGCATTCTGTGCAGCGAAACGGCCCACGTGGAAACCGACGAGTGCGGCGCGCCGGAGTTTTTTTCCAACGGCACGAAGGTCCTCCTGACCCCAGGCCCCAACGGGAAGGTCGTTCCTGCCGAGATCGAGCGGATGGTGAAGAAACGCTCGGACATTCACTACCCCAAGCCGCGCGCCGTGAGCGTCACGCAATCCACCGAACTCGGCACTGTCTATGCCGTCGAGGAACTCCGCGCCATCTGGGCGAAGACAAAGTCGCTCGGCCTCAGATTGCACATGGACGGCGCGCGCTTCGCCAATGCCGTTGCGTCCCTGAATTGCTCGCCCAAAGAGATCACCTGGCAGGCCGGGGTCGATGTGCTCTGCTTCGGCGGCACAAAGAACGGCATGGCAGTGGGCGAGGCGGTCGTGTTCTTTAATCGCGACCTGGCCGCTGAGTTCGACTACCGCTGCAAGCAAGCGGGCCAGCTTGCCTCCAAGATGCGCTTCCTCGCCGCGCCGTGGGTGGGAATTCTGAAAGACGGGGCGTGGCTCAAATATGCCCGCCAAGCCAACGCCATGGCCGCGCTGTTGGAAGCAGAACTGCGCGCCGTGCCCGGGGTGAAAGTGCTCTTCCCGCGCCAGGCCAACGCGGTGTTTCTGGAACTGCCGCAGCCGGTCATCGATGCGCTCTACGCCAAAGGCTGGTGGTTTTACAGCTTCATTGGCCAAGGCGGCTGCCGCTTCATGTGCTCGTGGGACACGAGTGAGGAGGACGTGAAAGCGTTCGCGGCAGATGTGAAGGCCGTCGTGGCCAAGTAGGACAGAGCTTCCACCTAGTCTCAATTCAGCGTCACGGGCAACAAAACCGCGGCTGCTCAGCGTGACGACGGTTCGCTCGCACCAAGTCGGGAGCCTTCTCCCCCGCACGCCAAGCTGGCGCTTTGTGCTTCGCTACGCTATGAACGTGCCACGACACAATGCCATGAAAGCCATTCGCAACTTCCTCGGTGCCGCCGTTGGGGCGGGATTCCTTTTCCACACGGCCGCGCTTCCCGCCGCCCCCGCGCCGGAGCGCCCCAACATCGTTTATTTCCTCATCGACGACTTGGGCCGCTGCGACGTCGGTTTCATGGGTGGCACCGACATCAAGACGCCGCACATCGACAAGCTCGCTGCGGCGGGCGCGAAGCTGGAGCAGTTCTACGTGCAACCGGTCTGCTCGCCCACGCGCGCGGCGCTGATGACCGGGCGCTACCCGATGCGGCACGGCTTGCAGGTCGGGGTCGTGCGGCCTTGGGCGCAATACGGCTTGCCGCTGGAGGAGCGCACGCTCCCGCAGGCGCTGCGCGAAGCAGGCTACGCCACGGCCATCGTTGGCAAGTGGCACCTCGGTCATTTCCAACCGGAGTATCTGCCCACGCGCCGCGGCTTCGACCACCAATACGGCCACTACAACGGCGCGCTCGACTACAACACCCACGTCCGCGATGGCGGCTTTGACTGGCATCGCGATGACAAGGTCTGTCGCGACGAAGGCTACAGCACGCACCTGGTCGCGCGCGAAGCCGTCCGCCTCGTTCGCGAGCAGCCGCAGGCCAAGCCTCTCTTCCTCTACGTGCCGTTCAACGCCGTCCACGCGCCGCATCAGGTGCCGGAGAAATACAAGGAACCCTACGCGAACTTGAAGGAGCCGCGGCGCACCTACGCCGGCATGCTCGCCGCCGCGGACGAAGCCATCGGCCAGATCGTCGCTGCCATCGAGGAGAAGGGGCTGCGCAAGAACACGCTCTTCCTCTTCTCCAGCGACAACGGCGGTCCCGCTCCAGGCCGCGTGACGAGCAACGGCCTCTTCCGCGCCGGCAAGGGCACGCTCTACGAAGGCGGCGTGCGCGTCTGCGCATTTGCCACGTGGGACGGCCATCTCAAGCCCGGCTCCGTCGTGAACGAACCCATGCACATCGTGGACTGGTATTCCACGTTGCTCAAACTCGCCGGCGCGCCGCTCGACCAGAAGCTCCCGCTCGACGGCAAAGACATCTGGCCCACGCTCGCCCAAGGCCGGCCCTCGCCGCACGCGGAGATTCTGCTGAACACCACCCCTAGAAGCGGCGCCATCCGCCTGGGCGACTGGAAGCTCGTGCTGAACGGGAGCGTCGCCACCACGGAAGGAGAGGATGGCGACACTCCCGCAACGCCGCAGCCCGTTAGACGAGCCGGTGCTGCCAGGCGCGGCAACGATGCGGTCGAGCTTTTCAATCTCGCTCAAGACCCCTACGAGAAATCCAATCTCGCCACTACTCAGCCGGACAAAGTGAAAGAGCTGCGCACCCGTTACGATGCCTTGGCCAAGGAAGCGGCGGCGCCGAGGAACGCGCCCAAGGCCCGCGACTTCAAGACACCCAATGTCTGGGGCGAGAAAGACGCTCCAGGAACGGAGTAGGATGGCGCGGGAAGGACATACAGCCGCCAAGAGTGAATCGTCAACGAGCGCATGGACAGCGCGTCCCGAAAGCTCTTCCGGCTCAGCTTAAATCCCGGCTCCATCAGAAAAGCATCTCTTTCTTGCGGACCCTCGCAAGCAATTGCGCATTGAATGGGGAGAACACCCGTCTCTAGAGATAATGCTGACGACAATACGAAGAGAACGATGAAGATAACGAACCTGCTCTTGTCCAGCGCCACGGCCCTGGCGCTGCTTGGCACGGCTGCGCCGAAGACCTCTGCCGCGGTCCCGCCGAACTACCCATACGTGGTTGTCACCAACAGCGGCGGGGCGGCTCCCGGCAATCTGATTGGGACCCTGGGCGGCGGCGGCCCCGACGGAACCAGGACCTACTATGTCATCCTGGACAATACCGGCACCAATCTGGTGTTCGCGAGCACGACCAACGTGCTCTTCCGATTTGTCACGCCACAAGGCTATGCCACGGCTACAGATGGTTCCGGCTTTTGTTTCAAGGACGAGCGCCTTCAAATCGTGGACACCTTCACGACCTTGGGTTACGGGCTGGATTACCATGATGTCAAGCTTCTGCCCAATGGCCATGCCTTGCTCCTCGGCGCCGAAGTGCGCGTTTTCGATATGAGCACCGTCGTTGCAGGCGGGAAAGTGGCGGCGGAGGCAGTCGGCAGTGTCATCCAGGAGATCGACGCCAACAAACGACTGGTGTTTGAATGGCACAGTCTTGATCACATCGCGATCACCAATAGCTTCGTGGATCTGACCCAGCAGGTGCTTGATTATACTCACGTCAACGCCGTGACCATTGACCCAACAGACAATAACCTGCTCATTTCCTTCCGCTGCACGTCGGATATCGTGAAGATCAATCGGCACACGGGGCAAGTTGTCTGGCGCCTGGGCGGCAAGATGAACCAATTCACTTTCGTGAATGAACATGAGGAAAACGCTCCCTTTTACACGATCGGCCAGCATGATGTGCATCGGTTGGCCAACGGCAACCTGCTTTACTTTGACAACGGCAACATCACAGGTGCGGCTTCATGGCCCAGTCGGAATTACTCCCGCGTGGTCGAATACGCCCTGGACGAAGTCAACAAGATCGCCACGCTGGTGTGGGAGTATCGCCACGTTCCTGACATCCAAGCCGATTGCCAAGGATCGGTCAAAAGGATGGCCAACGGGAACACCCTCATTGATTGGGGCTGCGCCGCCGGGCTACGTGCTGGAACCATCGTCACCGAAGTCAATCCCGCGGGCCAGGTCGTCTTCGAAATGACGCGTCGCACCACCAACGGCGCCAGTCCTACGGGCATGCGCAGCAGTCTGACCAAGCAGTTATGGGACAGCGCGGATTTGATTCGCTCGACGATTCACCCAGACCTTCGAGAAGGCCAGACTTACGACTCGCCTCAAACGGGGGTATCGGTGACGGTGAACCGTCTGACGGGGGCGAGCAACAAGACACTGGTAGTGCAACGGCATCTGGACGCCGTGCGCTTTCCGAAATTCAATGGAAGCGCGCCGCACGTGGTGATGGAGCATCTGGTGCTTTCGAGTACGAACGTCGTCACTTGCGAAACCGTCCTCGACCTGGACCTCCCCGACACCAATTACGTTTTCGACACCCCCATGATCCAGGATCCAACTCAAGTGGCAGTCTATCAGCGTGCTGTTCCGGGCAAGGGCCAGTTTTCGCCGCTGCCCACTATCTTCGTCGCCGGCACGCAGAAGTTGCGCGTCACCACCACCCAACTAGGAGAGTTCATCTTCGCCTATCCCGACGTTGCGGAGATGCCGTCCGTGCCACTCATCCTGAGCCCGGCAGACCAAAGTGAAGTCGGCCAATCTCAGCCTGTCACTTTGGTTTGGAGCGCACGGGGTGTAGTGGGTTCATTTGATCTTCAACTGGCTGCTGATGCCGGGTTCAGCAATCTGGTTCTCGATACCAATGGTTTGGGCACCGGCAATCTGACCCTTCTAAGCCTCCTGCCCAATGCGCAGTGTTTTTGGCGCGTTCGCACGGTCAATCCAAGCGGCACCAGCGCCTGGGCCTCGGCGTCGTTTACCACTGTGCCGCCGCGGTTGGAGTTGACCTACCCGGCTGGGGGCGAAGCCTGGCGACGCTTCCAGGTCGTCACCATCCGCTGGATTGACAATCTTTCTGAGGACGTGGCCTTGGATCTCTATAAAGGCGGAGTGTCGAACCGGACCTTTAGCGCCAGCACAGGCAACAACGGCTCGTACACGTGGACCGTGGGGCAATTCGCGGACCTTCCCCCCGGCACGGACTATACAATCAAGATTCGCAGCACCGCCAACCCGGCGTTGATGGATTTCAGCGAGCCTTTCAGCATTGTCCGGCCGGTGACCCTCGTTACGGTGCCTGCCGGGTTGAGCCTGACGGTGGACGGGACCAATTACACGGCGCCGGTGGCCTTCGCCTGGGCGCCGGGATCCTGGCACTTCATTGACACCACCACGCCGCAATTCTCTGGCGATGGCCACAGCCGTTATTTGTTTGCTTCGTGGAGCGATAGCATTTATCCGAGCTATTCCATCGCCGCGCCGCTCGAAGGGGTGACCAATACGGCCAGGTTCTCCACCAATTACCTGTTGGAGATCACGGTGACACCGCCGGCGGCAGCAACGCTGGTAGCCGATCCTCCCGGTCCCTGGTACGCCTCCGGTGAACTCGTGACTCTGAGCGCTCTGCCTGACGCGGACCATCTGATCTACACCTGGCAAGGCGTGGATACTCAAAAGGGCGACACAGCTCAACTCATCATGCACGACTATCATGCCGTGGTAGCAGAGTTCATTTCCCCCAGCGGAGTGCCAGCCATCCAAACCGACTCCTTCGTGATCCTGCCGGACAGGCGGGTGCAATTCACCTTGACGGCGGGAGCCGGACAGGTCAGCCAAGCCACCGTCTGGGGAGCGACCACGTTGACCCCGCCCGACTGGGAGGTGCTGGCCACCGTGCAACTGAACAGCGGCCAGGCTGTTTTTACGGACAGCACCGCGCCCACGGTGGCGGCTCGTTTCTACCGCGTCACCCTGCCTTGAGAGCCTGTCTGGAAGAGGCCTTCACTCACCCGGCCGGTCGGCCAGCCAGCTTCCATCCGATAGGCAAGAGAACGCGCGCGGGCCGCGCTTCCAGCAACAGCCGAATTTCATCCGAGCGCTGGGTAACGACGGTGGTAAGCGGCAGCCAGTGAAACCAATCTCGGAACGGACGGACGCGGGGACGACCGCAAGAAAACCCCCGGAGGAAATCGCCGAAGAGCGGATTGTGCCCGGGATTGCGCGCCGGCGTTGACTCCTCTCGACCCTTCTGCGACGCTTTCTTCCGTGAAGACCGCGCCTTCAACCCTTGAACCCGCCTCCGTGCCGTCACCACCGCGCTGGGATGCGGTCGATTTCATGATCGACTTCAACACCCGAGAGAAACGCTTCGGTGTGTTGACCGAAACCCTTTCCTGGGCGGCGTCGGTCGCGTTTTTCCGCCGCGCGGAAACGGAGACACACTACTTGGCCGAACCGACGACGTTGGACCAGCGTTATCACAAGACTCTCCTGGCCGCGCTCATCGCGGAAGGGGAGCGATTGCTGAGCCGGATTCAGCAGGCGGGCGGACTCCCGGACAACCTGGACGGAATCAAAGCTGCGGACGTGGACGCGATGGTTGAGGAACTCCGTAACACCCACAGCCAATGGTATGGCGGCATGACGGCGGAGCGGCGGGCCGAGATTCTTCAGGAAGTTGAAAAAGGTTTCGCGGCGCCAGCCACCCCTTGGACCAAAAAAGACTCCGAGCGCGTCCGCCAACTCATCGCCAAGCGTGCGGGGCGAAGTACAACTCCCGTCGCCGCACTCGGATGAACGGCGCAGAGCCCATCCTCTCCGTTGTCTTCTTTCGCACCGAAACCGGCCACGAACCCGTTCGCGAGTGGCTCAAGTCACTGCCGCGCGAGCAGCGCAAGATCATCGGAGAGGACATCAAGACCGTGCAATTCGGCTGGCCGCTTGGCATGCCGCTGGTTCGCAAGCTGCACCCGGACCTCTGGGAAGTCCGCATCCGCCTGCCTGTCGCCATCGCGCGCGTGCTGTTCACGACCAGCGAACGGCGCATGATTCTCCTGCACGGCTTCATCAAGAAATCCCAGAAAACACCCCAAGCTGACTTGGCGCTGGCGAAGAACCGCCTGCGTCTGCTACAATGATTCCCATGAAACGAGAACACATCGGGTCCGATTTCGACGGCTTCCTTCAGGAAGAAGGACTGCTGGCCGAGTGCGAAGCCGGCGCGCTCAAGCGCGTGGTCGCCTGGCAACTTGAGCAGGAGATGAAGCGCCGCAAGATGTCGCGGGCCAAGCTGGCCAGCCGCATGAAGACCAGCCGCTCGGTGATTGACCGGTTGTTCGCCCCCGACGAGTCTTCTGTCACGCTCCAACTCCTGGAGCAAGCCGCGCTCGCGCTGGGGCGGAAGTTGAAGCTGGAACTGGCTTAGACTCCAAGGTGCTTCGCGCCCACGCAGGCGGGGTCAGCAAATCTGGGCTGAATTTGGGCGGGCGGCGGAGGGAGGATGGGGCGTATGGCAGACAGTGAAATTAATCTCGGAACGGGCGGACGCGGGGAGGACCGCAAGAAAACACCGGAGGAAATCGCCGAAGAGCGCATTGAAGCGGCGCGGAAGTCCAAGGCACGCAAACTGGACCTCAGTGGCTTGCGGTTGACTGAACTGCCTGGTTTGGTTGGCCAATTGACTCTCCTCGAAGAATTGGACGTTTCCGGCAACAGGCTGGCAAGGTTGCCAGAGGTTCTTGGCCGCTTGACCCACCTCCACACACTCTACGTCTGTGGCAATTATCTGACGGATTTGTCGGAAGCTCTCGGCCAACTGACCGAACTCCACAATCTCGACGCCTCTGAAAACGAACTCACGACCTTGCCAGACTCCTTGGGCAAGTTGACCGAACTTACAGACCTTAAGATCTACACGAACCAACTAGCGGCTTTGCCGGAAGCCACTGGCCAGCTCGCCCAACTGAAGAACCTCTCCGCGTTCAACAACAGACTCACAAAGTTGCCTGAAACCCTCGGCAAGCTGTCCCGACTCCAAAGCCTCGAGGTTCACAAGAACCAACTGACGGCCTTGCCGAAGGCTCTCGGCCTACTAAACCATCTCCGGTTTCTGAATGTCGCCAGCAATCGACTTGCGGCCTTACCAGAGGCCATCGGCCAACTAACGCAACTGCTAGATCTCGTCATCTCCGACAACCAACTGATGTCGTTGCCTGAGACCCTTGTTCGTCTGACCATGCTCAAGGAACTCGACGTTACCAACAACCGACTGACGGCGTTGCCGGAGAGCCTACGTCGCTTGCCGGAACTGGAGCGATTATTCCTGCACGACAACCCCGACTTGGGCCTGCCGCCGGAGATCCTCGGACTACCTCATGGATCAGGAGTCCCGCCCGCCAATCCCGCCAGCATCCTGGACTACTACTTCAAGATGCGAGGCGGCCGTCGGCCCTTGAACGAAGTGCGGCTGCTGTTGGTGGGCCGCGGCGCGGCGGGCAAGACGTCTATCGTCCGGCGCTTGATGGACGACCGGTTCGTCGAAGGCGAGCCGGAGACCAAAGGGATTGACATCCGGCGGTGGGAATTGGGCTGCTGGCGCAGCACGGTGCAGGCGCATGTCTGGGATTTCGCCGGACAGGTCATCACCCACGCCACGCACCAGTTCTTTCTGAGTCATCGCAGCGTGTATGTGCTGGTCCTCACGGGCCGCGAGGACAGCGAGAAGTTGGACGCCGAATACTGGCTGCGGCTTATCCGGGCGTTCGGCACGGAGCCGGGCACGGGCCAGACGTCGCCCGTGATCGTGGCCTTGAACAAGTGGGAACTCGCCGAGTGCAAGGTGGACCGCAACGCGCTCCAGGAAAAGTACCCGTTCATCGTGGGCTTCGTGGAGACGGATTGCCGAAGTGGACTGGGCATTGCCGAGTTGAACAAGTTGATTCGCGAGACAGTGGACGGGATGGCAAGTGTGCGGGAGCCGTTCCCGCAAGCGTGGTTTGCCATCAAAGAGAAACTGGGGACGATGAAGGCGGACTACGTGAGCTACGGGGAGTTCCGCGCGCAATGCCGGCAGCTCGGCGAGTCGGACGCGCGTGCGCAGGACAGCCTGGCGCGCGTGCTGCATCGGCTGGGCGTGGCGCTGAACTACGCGGACGACGAGCGTCTGCGGGAGGCCACGGTGCTGAATCCGCATTGGGTGACAAAGGGCATCTACACGCTGCTGCGCGAGGCGGCGTGCGACCGGGGGATCATGACGCTGGCGGACGTGGAGCGCGTGCTGCCTCAAGAGAAGCCGGAGATGCGGCGCTATCTGGTGGAGTTGATGCGGCGCTTTGACCTGGCCTTCCCGCTGACCGAGACGGGCGACGAATGGCTGGTGCCGCAACGGCTTCCGCCCACGCAGCCGAAGCTGGGGCGCGAATGGCAGGAGCCGGGGCTGACGCGGCTGCGCTACACCTACACGGCGCTGCCGGAGGGGCTGATCCCACGCTTCATCACGCGCACCTACCCGCTGAGCGAAGGCCAGGCGCGCTGGGTGAACGGCGTGGTGCTGGTGATGGACGACGCACGGGCGCTGGTCCGCGCCGATCCGTCCGAACGCTGCGTGACGGTGGCGGTGAGCGGTAGCGCGGATGGGCGTCGCCGGCTGGCGGGGCTGGTGCGGGAGGATTTGCGGCGCATCCACGCGGACATCCGCGGGTTGGACCCGTTGGAGGAAATGGAACTGGAAGGCCAGCCCGGCGAGTGGGTGCGCGTGCAGACGCTGGAGGCTGACGAGCGGAAGAAGCAACCGTCCGCCGCCGCCACGCGCGAGGGCACGGTAATCGTGGACAACACGAGCGAGTTGAACCGGGTGTCCGCGCCCGCCGCGCGCGATCCGTCGCAGCGGAAGGCGAAGGTGTTCATCAGCTATTCCAGCCGGGACGCCCGCCAACACGACGAGTTGACCGTGCGCCTGAAGCCGCTGCGGAGCGAGGGCCTGGTGGAGAGCTGGAGCGACCGTTGCCTCGTGGCCGGCGAGGAGTGGGACAAGAGCATCCGTCGTGAGTTGGAGGAGGCGGACGTGATCGTGCTGCTGTGGAGCGCGCAATTCGAGGGAACTGACTATATCCAGGACGTGGAGATTAAAAGGGCAGTGGAAAGGGCCGAAGCAGGCGAGGCAGTGGTTGTGTCGATCATCTTGGAGCCGTGTGGATGGCAACGGAGCGCGGTGGCGAAGTACACAGTGCTGCCACGCAAAGGCTCGCCGATCCGACTTACGAAACCGCAGACGAAGGCGTGGTACGAAGTGCAGGAAGGCCTGCGGAAGTTGCTGGAGGAGTTGCGGACCAAGGCCAAGGCGTAGCCGCACTTCCCACCGCAGGCCTGGATCGCCGTCAGGCCGAGCGGCGAACTGGTGTTCGCCGCACTTCTCCGCGCTTTCAACCCTCGCCAACTCAAGCGAATGGCGGCCAACGCCAGTTTGACGCTACGCAGAGTGGCGGCGAAGCCAGCAGTCCAAAGGCGAGGGCGTTCTTCACGACGCGTCAGTGGTTTTCTGCTCCAGGGTTCCCGGCCCCGCGCCATGAGATTTTGGCCAGCACGGCTGCTTGCCGCTTGCATTCACCGGCGGCGGCAGGCTTACATTGCACCAGCACAATCACATAAAACCAGTTACCGAACGGAGCCAGTCATGTCGCACAACGCATCCAGCAAGTCGTCACTCCCACGCCGGGAATTTCTCAAACTGTCCGCCGTCACCGTGGGCGCCTTGGGCGCGGCGGGCGTCACGGAAGCCCAGGACGCCGGGGCCAAATCGTCCCGCACTTCCCGCGCCGGCGCGAAATCCAAGTACAACAGCCCCTGCACCGGCGAGCGGCTCAACCGCGTCGCCTTTCCGATGGGCGGCCTGGGCGCGGGCATGATCTGCCTCGAAGGCACCGGCGCGCTGTCGCATTTCTCCCTGCGCCACAAGCCGGAAGTGTTCAACGAGCCGGTCACGTTCGCCGCCCTTTGCGTCAAAGGAAAAACCAACGTGGCGCGCGTGCTCGAAGGGCCGGTGCCGCCGTGGAAGAAATTCGGCCAGCCTGGTTCCGGCAACGGCGCGGCGGGGGCGTCGTTCGGTTTGCCGCGCTTCCGCGAGGCGACCTTCACGTCGCGGTTTCCGTTCGCCACGGTCGCCCTCGCCGACAAGGACGTGCCGCTCGACGTCGAGATCACCGGCTGGAGTCCGTTTGAGCCGGGCGACGCCGACAACGCCAGCCTGCCCGTCGCCGCGCTGGAGTATCGCTTCACCAATCCGGGCCGGCAGCCGGTCGAGTGCGTCTTCTCCTGGAACGCGAGGAACTTCATGGCCATCGGCGGCGATCCCCAAGCGGTGAAGTCCACACCCGGCGGCTTCGTGCTCTGGAACGGGCCGGGCAAAGACAAGGCGCACGACGAAGGCGCCTTCTCCGCCACGGTCAGCGATCCGGCCGCAAAGGTGAACCATGCCTGGTTCCGCGGCGGTTGGTGGGACCCGCTGACGATGGCCTGGAACGACATTGCCGATGGCAAATGCTTGGAGCGGCCGCCCTTGACCGAGGGCAACCCGTCGCCCGGCGCCACCCTCTTCGTGCCCTTCACCCTGGCGCCGCGCGCGTCGAAGACGATCGTGCTGCGGCTGGCGTGGTATGTCGGCAAGACGAGTCTGCGTTTCGGCAAAGACCCCGAGGCCAAGCCGGGCATCGAAATCATCAAGGGCACCTATCAACCGTGGTACTCAGGAAAGTTTGCCGGCCTTGACGAAGTCACGGCCTACTGGCGCGACCACTACGCGGACCTGCGCGGCAAATCGCAACGTTTCAGCGACTGCTTCCACGACTCGACGCTGCCGCCCGAAGTCACGGAGGCCGTGGCTGCGAACCTCACGATCCTGAAATCGCCGACCGTGCTGCGCCAAGCGGACGGACGGATGTGGTCCTGGGAAGGCTGCGGCGACAACGCCGGCTGCTGTCACGGCTCTTGCACGCATGTCTGGAACTACGCGCAAGCTCTGCCCCACTTGTTCCCGGCGCTGGAGCGAACGATGCGCGAAACCGAGTTCGGGCCATCGCAGGATGCGCGCGGCCACCAGACTTTCCGCAGCGCGATTCCCATCCGGCCCATCGTGCCGGACTTCCACGCCGCCGCCGACGGCCAGCTTGGCGGCATCATGAAGGTCCATCGCGACTGGCGCATTAGCGGCGACACCGCCTGGCTGCGCACGCTCTGGCCGAAGATCAAGCAGAGCCTCGATTACTGCATCGAGACGTGGGACCCCGGCCACAAAGGCTGGCTTGAGGAACCGCATCACAACACTTACGACATCGAGTTCTGGGGGCCGGACGGCATGTGTACGAGCTTCTACCTCGGCGCGCTCAAAGCCGCCGCCGCGATGGGCTGGGCGTTGAGCGAGGCTGTGCCGCTCTACGCGGAGTTGTACGAGAAAGGTGTTCGCCGGATGGAGCAGGAGTTGTACGACGGCGAATACTTCATCCAGAAAATCCAGTGGCAAGGATTGCGGGCCAAGGACCCGACGCAGGTGCAGAGCTTCGGCGGCGGCTACTCGCCCGAGGCACTGGAGTTGATGAAGAAGGAAGGGCCGAAGTACCAGTACGGCGCTGGCTGCCTCGCGGACGGCGTGCTGGGTGCATGGATGGCGCTGGTCTGCGGCGTCGGCCAGGTGTGCGACGCCAAGAAAATCGCCAGCCACCTCAAGGCCATCCACAAGTACAACCTCAAGCGCGATCTCACCTCACACGCCAACCCACAGCGGCCCAGCTACGCCTGCGGCGCCGAGGGCGGACTGCTGATTTGCACCTGGCCCAAGGGCGGTAAGCTCTCCCTGCCCTTCGTGTATTCCGACGAAGTCTGGACCGGCATCGAGTACCAAGTCGCGTCCCACCTGTTGCTGATGGGCCAGGTGGAAGAGGGCCTGGAGATCGTCCGCCTCTGCCGCGACCGCTACGACGGGCGCGTACGGAATCCGTTCAACGAATACGAATGCGGCCACTGGTACGCGCGGGCCATGTCGAGCTACGGCCTGCTGCAAGGTCTGAGTGGCGCGCGTTACGACGCGGTGGAGAAGGTGCTCTACCTCGATCCGCAAGTACGCGGTGATTTCCGGTGTTTCCTCTCCACGGCCACCGGCTACGGGACCGTCGGCGTGAAGCGCGGCAAACCCTTCGTCGAAGTGAAGTCCGGGACGATCGAGGTGAAAGAGATCAAGCACCGGGCGGGGGAGTAGGCGCCTCGCGGGCCGGGAAATGTGGTTCGTGGTTAGTTGTTCGTTGTTCGTCGTTCGTGGCTCCCGCGGCCAACCGCAGCAACCAACGAACAACGAACAACAAACAACCAACCACGAACCACGAACCGCGATCAACCAACACGCTTAGCGAGGAAATCTTCGTAGGCGCTTCGAATACCCATCTCCAAGTCGATCTGCGGACGCCAGCCCAACGCGAACAGTCGTGAACTGTCCATGAGCTTGCGCGGCGTGCCGTCGGGCTTGGTGGTGTCCCAGACGATCTCGCCGGTGAAGCCCACAATCCGCCCCACCAGTTCGGCGAGTTCCCGGATGCTGACCTCGCGGCCGGAGCCGACGTTGATGAACTGTTCCTCGCTGTAGTGCTGCATCAAGAACACGCAGGCCCGGCCCAAGTCATCGGCGTGCAGGAACTCGCGCAGCGGCGTGCCTGAACCCCAGCAGACCACGCGCGCTGCCCCGGACACTTTCGCTTCATGGAACTTGCGGAGGAACGCCGGCAAGACGTGCGAAGTCTGGAGGTCGTAGTTGTCATTGGGGCCGTACATGTTGGTCGGCATCGCGCTGATGAAGTCGCAACCGTACTGACGGCGATACGCCTGGCAGAGTTTGATGCCGGCGATCTTGGCCACAGCGTACCATTCGTTCGTCGGCTCCAGCGGGCCGCTGAGCAGCGATTCCTCCCGGAGCGGCTGCGGCGCCAGCTTCGGATAAATGCACGAGCTGCCGAGGAAGAGGAGCTTTCGCACGCCGGCCTGCCACGCGCCGTGGATGAGGTGGTTTTGAATCTGAAGATTCTCGAAGAGGAACGATGCCGGTTGCTGGTCGTTGGCCAGGATGCCGCCCACTTTGGCCGCGGCGATGAACACGAACTCCGGCTTCGTCTCGGCGTAGAACCGCGACACCGCCGCCGCGTCGAGCAAATCCACTTCCTGCCGCGTGCGCCCGATCAGGTTCCGAAAGCCTCGCCGCTGCAATTCACGCCAGATGGCGCTGCCCACCAAACCGCGATGGCCGGCGACATAGACTCGCGAGTGTTCGTTCATCGACATGCGGGCGCATCCTGGCACAACCCCGTTGGCGGGTTAAGCCCGAAAACCGAAATCGCCACAAAGAACTCAAGGAAACGCAAAGAGGGACAAGCGGGTTGCCCGAAGCGGAGTCAGGCGAAGACGGGTTTGGCCTCCTACGGCCTGCGCCTCTGTTTTTGCGGTTGTTGTGTTCTTTGCGGCGATTCAACCCGAATCCCGAAGCTAGCTTGGCTTTCGGAGCGCGGCCGTCCTCGGCCGCAGCGGCTTATGCCCGGCAGAGGCGTGGGAGCTTCTGTCCGCCGGTCTCGCTTCCAAGGTGCTGCGGGCGAGGACGCCCGCGCTCCCGGCCGCGAGCGATTTCGGATTTCGGGTGTGCGCCGGTGAAGCTGGCCGCCACGCGGGTGCGAGTCCCGCCGGTCGAATTAGACTGTTCACGACCGAAAGCTGGGTCTGGGAAGAGGCCGCGAGGCCGAACCCGAAAGCACGACCCCGTCTGAAC
>JACRJZ010000008.1 GCA_016219875.1 Verrucomicrobiota bacterium
GTACTCACTGACGGCCCGTGCCACTGACAACAGCGGCGCGACCACGACTTCTGCGGCTGTCTCCATTACGGTCAACCCGCCGGCAAACGTGCCGCCCACCGTTGCCCTGACCAGTCCGGCCAACGGCGCCACCTTTACCGCGCCGGCCAACATTACCATTACCGCCACGGCCGCCGACAGCGACGGCACAGTGACGATGGTGGAATTCCTCTCCGGCGGCGCGGTCATCGGCACGGACACGAGCGCGCCCTACAGCTTCGCTTGGAACGGGGTGGCGGCCGGCTCTTACTCGCTGGCCGCGCGCGCTACTGACAACAGCGGCGCGACCACGACTTCCGCGGCCATCTCCATTACGGTCAATCCGCCCGGGAACGTGCCGCCGACGGTCAGCCTGACCAGCCCGGCCAACGGCGCCACCTTCACCGCCCCGGCTGACATCACCCTTACCGCCACCGCTACTGACAGCGACGGCACAGTGACGATGGTGGAGTTTCTCTCCGGCGGCGCGGTCATCGGCACGGACACGAGCGCGCCCTACAGCTTTGCGTGGAACGGGGTGGCGGCCGGCTCTTACTCGCTGACCGCGCGGGCCACTGATAACAGCGGCGCGACCACGACTTCCGCAGCCGTCTCCATCACGGTCAATCCGGCGGGTGCCCCCATCGTCATCACCAGCCCGTCGGACGGAGCGCAATTTGATCAGCCAGCCACCTTTAGCTTGGCCGCGACGGTGGCTTCGCCTGGGAACATCGACCAAGTGGAGTTCTATGAGGGCAGCACGCTGATCGGGATTCTGAGCGCCCCGCCGTTCGGCTTCACCATGGTTAGGTTGGCCATGGGAACCTATACCTTCACGGCGTTGGCGACCGACAACACAGGCGCCATGATGACGTCCGCTCCCGTTACCATCACCGTCGCGGGTCCGCCGCCGCCGAGCGGGCCAGCGGTCGTGACGGTGATCGCCACCGATCCAAACGCCGCCGAGGAAGGCTCCGATCCAGGAGTGTTCCAAGTGACGCGGACGGGCGACACCAGCGCCCCGCTGACGGTTTACTTCCTCTTGGGCGGCAATACCGTGAACGGTCAGGACTACGCGTTGATTCCAGAGTCGGTGACCATCGCGGCCGGCCAGGCTTCCGCCGACGTGACGATTGTTCCCTTCCTGGACGGAGACACGCCGCCGGAGTGGTTGGATGTGACCTTCCTGCAACTGATCGGGCCGCCGGCCGGCCAACCGAGCTACACGCTCGGTGCGCCACGCAGCGCGGTGGTAACGATCATCGAAAGCCCCATCCTGCCCGGCCCGGTCGTCCAACTCGTGTCGCCGGAGGATGGCGCCACCTTCACGGCGGGCGCGCGAGTCCGTCTGACGGCTGAAGTGACCAGAGGCCTCGGGGCGGTGACGAATGTCGAGTTCTTCGCCGGCACCACCAGCCTCGGCTCACGCACCATCGCCGCCCGTGACGATGATGATGAAGACGAGGAGGACGAAGGCGAAGGCGAAGACGAGGATGAGGGCGAGGATGAGGATGAAGACGAGGAGGGGCCTTCCGTGATCCGGGTTACCCTGGATTGGCGGAACGTGCCGGCGGGCCAGCATGTCCTCACGGTCGTTGCCACGGATGACCGGGGCGAGAGCGGCATCTCGGAGCCTGTGACCATCACGGTCCAGCCGGTGGCCAACCGCGCGCCCACGGTGAGAATTGTGCAGCCGCAGAACAGCGCCCGGTTCCGGGCCCCCGCCCAAATCCGGCTGGTAGCGCAAGCGGCGGATTCTGATGACGGGGTGGCTTCGGTTGAGTTCTTCGCGGGCACGACCAGCCTGGGCTTCGGTGTGATCGGGGACCGTGAAGACGACGGCCGAGTCGTCGCTTCCTTCCGATGGCGGAATGTCGCGGCGGGAACCTATGTCCTGACCGCTCGGGCCAGGGACACGCGCGGGGCCACCACCACCTCCGCCCCCGTCACGATCACGGTGCGTCCCCGGTCGAGCGGTGATGATGACGAGCGCGAGTCTTCTGAATCCAGAGCCCCGACCAACTTGAGAGCACCGGCGTCGCGCTCCCGTTAGGCGCGGCGGCCTGCCGCGCGAGACACACAGCGTGCGGCAGGGCGGCAAGTTCTGGTCTCCTGGAACACCCACAACCGGGAGGCGTGAGCGAGGGGCGGCCGACGAGGCTGCCCCTCGACTCGTACGGAGGTGGGCCGGGGAGCCTCTGGTGGTGGGCGGCGTTGCCACTCCAGGCCGCCACGGGCTGATTCAAGAGAGCGTAGCAGCCGACGTGAGGAGGCTCTGTTTTGATTTCGGATTTGAAAACAGAGCCTCCTCACGTCGGCTGCTACGATCCAGGGATTCTTGAATCCACCGTGCCAGGCCGCCGCGGGCTCCAAATTAGCACTTGTCAAAGGGACTTTCGTTGTTACCGTCTGCGGCCTTTGTTATGAGAGACAAGATTCATCCGAAGTATGTGGATGCGGAGATTCGTTGCGCGTGCGGCAACGTGATCAAGACGCGTTCCACCCGGCCGACCATCGTCGTCGGCATCTGCAACGTGTGCCATCCGTTCTTCACGGGGCAGCAGAAATTCGTCGATACCGCCGGGCGCGTGGACAAGTTCCAGCAGCGCATGGTCAAGACGCAGGCCGCCCAAGCCGCCCAGGCGGCCCTCGGCAAGAAGAAGCGGAAGTAGCTGCTTTCGCACCATCCGCCCGTCGAGGTTTCACCCTCCGCGGGCGGATTGTGTTTTCCCCGCATGGATTTGCGTCCGCACATCGAGAGGTTCCAGCGGCGTTTCGCCGAGGTGGAAACGGTCCTGAGCGATCCGAAGGTCTTCGAGAACAACCTTCGGTACCAGGAGTTGTCCCGCGAATACGCCCGCCTCAAGGACCTCGTCGCCGTCGGCAGCGCCTACCTCAAGACGCGGCGCGACCTGGAGGAGAACCGCGCGATGCTGAAGACCGAAGCGCCGGAGTCGGAGTTGGCGCAGATGGCCAAGGAGGAAATTGCGCGCTTGACCGAGGACGAGAAGAAACTCGGCTTCCAGGTCCAATGCGGCCTCCTCCCGCCCAACCCGACGGACTCGCGCAACACGATCATCGAAATCCGCGCCGGTGCGGGCGGGCAGGAATCCGCGTTGTTCGCAGCGGACCTCTACCGCATGTACAACCGCTACGCCGAGGAGCAGGGCTGGAAGGTGGAAACGATGGACTCGGCGCCGTCCGACCTCGGCGGGTTCAAGGAAGTGATCTTTAGCGTGATCGGCTCCGACGTCTTCAAGCGGCTCAAGTACGAGAGCGGCGTGCATCGCGTGCAACGGGTTCCGGCCACCGAGGCGCAGGGGCGCATTCACACCAGCACCGCCACCGTGGCCGTGCTGCCCGAGGCCGAGGAAGTCGATATCGAGATCAAGCCGGAAGACCTGGACATCGGGGTCTGCCGCGCTTCCGGCCACGGCGGCCAGGGCGTGAACACGACCGATTCCGCGGTCCGGATCGTCCACAAGCCCACCGGCATCGAGGTGCGGTGCCAAGATGAGCGGTCCCAGCAGAAGAACAAAGCCAAGGCGATGAAGGTGCTCCGGTCCCGCCTGCTCGAACGCAGGACCAACGAGGAGAAGACCAAGTACGACGCCCAACGCAGCCAGCAAGTCGGCACCGGCGAGCGGAATGAGAAGATCCGCACCTACAATTTCCCCCAGAACCGCGTCACCGATCACCGCATCGAACTCACGATCTACAACCTGTCGGCCGTCCTCGACGGCGACCTGGATGAGATCATCGACTCGATGATGAACCACGATTTGGAGGAGCGGCTCGCGGCGCTGGAGGCATCGTAGCGCGGGCACCTCTTGACCCTGCCACCATTCGGTGGAGCAGGGCTGCCGTAGCGCCGGTTTTCAACCTGCTGTCCCGCCGAATTCCATTCGGCACAGCGTGGAATTACCAGTGCGGATCGCCACGGCGAAGCCGTCGCAGAACGCAATCCTGCGCTACAGCCGAAGAATTCCGTCGTGCGTCTGACGCCGAAAACCGGCCAAACAAACGCTTGACACGGGGGCGGAGGAAGCCGTTTTCCGAAAATGAATTCTTGGCAACGGGACGGGGCTGCGATAAAACCGTGCTCGTTCAAGACAGAGAAACATCCGAAACGAATGAAGTAAAAGACGGCAGAACATATTTTGCGTAGCTTTGGCTACGGTCTGACCTCAAAACCGCGATTTTCGTCCAGACACTTACCAAGCACGCGCCCGAAAGGGCGCGGCTTGGCGTGCTGTCTGGACAGGCGCTTCGCGGTGCCTCAGGTCAGGGTGCGTCAGGTGCGCGCCTTTTGAGTACCGGGGCTGAGGGTCCGCAAGGGAAAGGGAAAGACAATGAAGAATTCAGAATGGCGGGGCAGTTGGCAGGCGATAGCAGCAACCGTATTGGTGTTTATGCAATGTGAGGTGTGGGCGGTGACGAACGATCTCCTCATCACTTCAATCTCGCGGGACGGCGAGTTCACGACGCTCTCGTGGACCAGCCGGCCGGGGGAGTTCTACACGGTCTATTGGACGGACGAGTTGAAGCCGAATCCGTTTTGGCGCGTCGCCGCGGTCGGCGTGCCCAGCCTCTTCTTAGCAACTGGACGGGACACGAGGAGGGAAGTGGTTGATTCGCAAGCCAGGCATCCGAAAGGTCTGCTCTACATTTCGACTTCCCGTTTGGCCGTGATCTGGGGCGGGGGCTGGGCCGGCAGAGTCCAGCCCA
>JACRJZ010000071.1 GCA_016219875.1 Verrucomicrobiota bacterium
ATTCGTTCCGAGCCTCACCGGCCCAATTCCAGGCGGACCACCAGTGACTGGATGGCGGCTTTCGGCCATTTCCAGAGCATTTTCGGGGTATCGAGCAGATTCGCTCATGTCAGCCCGAAAAGATGTGGGTAATGACAAGGCTTCCAACCTGCTGTATCGCCGACTTCCAGTCGGCAGAGCGCTCGGAAGTCCAGTTCGCTTGTTTTCTCCCGCAGTCCGCAGGTTGGAAACCTGCGAAACAGCAGACTGGAAGTCTGCGCTACGTGGCCCCGCCCGCCAACCTGCCACCTTCAACTTTCAACCTTCAACCCGATGACCATGTCGCCCAACGATGAACTCAAGATCGGGGTGTACGTCTGCAACTGCGGCACGAACATCTCTCACATCATCGACGCGGAGGCCGTCAAGGACTTCGCGGCCAGTTTGCCCGGCGTCAAAGTCTGCCGCTCCTACCGCTACATGTGCTCGAATCCGGGCCAGGAGATGATCACCAAGGACATCAAGGAACTCGGCCTCAACCGCGTGGTCGTCGCCGCCTGCAGTCCGCGAATGCACGAGAAGACCTTCCGCGGCGCGTGCGCAGCCGGCGGACTCAACCCGTATCTGTGCGAACTGGCCAACATCCGCGAGCAGTGCAGTTGGGTCCACACCGACAAACTCGCCGCCACCGCCAAGGCCAAGTCGCTCACGCACGGCGCGATCAACCGCGTCATCCAACAGCAACCGCTCGATCCCTTGACCGCCGCGATGTGCCCCGAAACACTCGTGGTGGGCGGAGGCATCGCCGGCCTCACCGCCGCCCTCGAACTGGCCGATGCCGGCCACCGCGTCCACCTCGTCGAGAAAACCGACCGGCTCGGCGGCAACCTCGCCCGCGTGGACCTCACCGCGCCCCATCTCGACGCCGCGCGCGACCTGTTGACCGAACGCATCGTCCGCGTGCGGCAGAGTCCGCGCGTCTCCGTGCTGCTCCGCTCCGAACTGAAAAGCCTCACCGGCTACGTCGGCAACTACACCGCGCTTGTCGAGACGCGCAACGGTTCCCCCGCCACGGCCGAGTCCAAGAAACTCGAAGTCGGGAACGTCGTGGTGGCCTCCGGCTACAAGGAGTTCGACGCCTCGCGCATCACCCACTACGGCTACGGCACGTTGCCCAACGTCATCACTTCTTTCGAGTTCGAGGCGGTGTTGCGCGCGGGCAAGATCACGACCAAGGCCGGCAAGGAACCGCAGTATGTGGCCATCATCCACTGCGTCGGCTCGCGCAACGCGGAGTTCCACGGCTATTGTTCGCGCGTCTGCTGCATGACGGCGCTCAAGTACGCGCAAGAGGTCAAGAGCGCCATCCCCGGCTGCTACGTCTCCGACCTCTACATCGACATGCACGCCTTCGGGAAAGGCTGCGAGGATTTCTACAAGCGCGGCTCGGAGGTCAAGACGCTCTTCCTGATGTATGGCAAGAACGAGCGCGCCGTCATCCGCAAGGCCAATCCCGGCGACGACTGCGAGATGGTCATCGAGGTCAACGAAAAGCTCTCCGGCGAAACCATTGAACTGCCGGCCGACTTGGTGATCCTCATGGTCGGCATGGAAGCGCGGCCCGACGCCGCCGAGCTGGCGCGGCTCGTCAACATCAGCCAGGACAAAGACGGCTGGTTCATCGAAAGCCATCCGAAGCTCGATCCCGTGGCCACGACCACCGACGGTATCTACATCGCCGGCACCTGCGCCGCGCCGAAGGACATTCCCGACACCGTGGCCCAGGCGCGCGCCGCCGCCGCCCGCATCCTGGCGAAAATTTCCAAGGGAAAGATCGAGATCGACGGCGTCTTCGCCGAGGTGAACGAGGACCGCTGCTCGGGCTGCCGGATGTGCAACGAACTCTGCCCCTATAGCGCCATTGAGTTCGACCCGGAGAAAAGGCGCAGCCATGTCATCGCGGCGGCTTGCAAGGCGTGCGGGTGCTGCGTGGCGGCCTGTCCGTCGGGCGCCATCAAGGGCCGGCATTTCACCGATGATCAAGTCCTCGCCCAGATCGAAGGCATCCTGATATGAGCTACACGCCGAACTCCGTAGCGCAGACTTCCAGTCTGCTGTATCGCAGGTTTCCAACCTGCGGGCCGTGCGAACACGCGCGGGCGCTGGACTTCGGAACGGCCAGCCGACTGGAAGTCGGCGATACAGCAGGTTGGAAACCTGCGCTACGCCGCGGTCCGTTCGCGACTAATCTGTCATTCCCGGTATGAGCTACGAACCGAAAATCCTTGGCCTGCTCTGCAACTGGTGCTCTTACACCGGCGCGGACCTCGCGGGCACCAGCCGCATTCAATACCCGCCCAACATCCGCATCGTCCGCCTGATGTGCTCGGCGCGCGTCGATCCCACCTTCGTGTTCGATGCGCTGTCCAAGGGCGCCGACGGCGTGCTGATTTGCGGCTGTCATCCCGGCGACTGCCATTACTCGGAGGGCAACTACAAGGCCCTGCGCCGCTTCACGCTCTTGAAGAAATTGCTCCAGGCCTACGGCGTCGAGAACGAGCGCATCCGCCTCGAATGGGTCAGCGCCAGCGAGGGCCAACGCTTCGCCGAGATCGTGACCGACATGACCGAGCGCGTGCGGGCGCTGGGCCCCAGCCGGATTCAGCCTGCCCTGCACACCGACCACGCGGAGAGGTGCCCATGAGTGACAAGAAGAAACTCCAGATTGCCCTTTACTGGGGCGCGGCCTGCGGCGGCTGCGACGTCGCGGTGCTCGACACGAACGAATTCATCCTCACCGTGGCCGAGGTCGCTGACATCCGGCTCTGGCCCATCGCCGCCGACGGCAAGTATGCTGACGTGGAAGCGATGCAGGACGGCGAGTTGGACCTCACGCTGTTCAACGGCGCCGTGCGCAACAGCGAGAACGAGCACGTCGCGAAGCTGCTTCGACAGAAAAGTAAAATCCTGGTCGCCTTCGGAGCCTGCGCGCACATGGGGGGGATTCCCGGCCTGGCCAACCTCACGACCAAGGAAGACATCTTCGCCACGGCCTACCTCAACAACCCGTCCATCGAGCCGGGCAACCGCACCGTGCCGCGGCCCGAAACCAAGCTCAACGGCTCGTCGCTCGAAATCCCGACGTTCTTCGACCGCGTCTTCAAACTCGGCGACGTGGTCGATGTCGATTACTTCCTCCCCGGTTGCCCGCCTGCGCCGGAGCAGGTCAAGAACGTCCTGCTGGCGGTGGTGAAAGGCGAGTTGCCGCCACGCAAGTCGGTCGTCGGCGCGTCGGAGCGGACCGTCTGCGACGACTGCAAGCGGACCAAAGCCGAGAAGAAAGTCCGCCGCTTCTACCGGCCCTTCGAGATCATCCAGGACTCGACCCGCTGCCTGCTCGAACAAGGCATCCTCTGCATGGGTTCCGCCACGCGCTCCGGCTGCGGCGTCCGTTGCCCGAACAGCAACCAAGGCTGCCGCGGCTGTTACGGCCCGGCGCCGGCGGTGAAGGACCACGGCGCAAAATTCCTCAGCGCGCTGGCCTCGATCATCGACAGCAAAGACCCGAAAGAGATCGAGGCGATGGTCGGCCAACTGCCCGACTTCATCAGCTTCGCCTACCGGTTCGGGATGCCCGCCTCGATTTTGGAAAGGACCCACCACCGATGAGCCGCAGCATCAAGATTGATCCCATCACCCGCCTCGAAGGCCACGGCAAGATCGAGATCTTTCTCGACGACGCCGGCGCGGTGCAGGACTGCTTTTTCCAAATCCCCGAACTGCGCGGCTTCGAGCGGTTCGTCGTAGGCCGGCCCATTGAGGAATTGCCCCGCATCGTGACGCGCATCTGCGGCGTGTGCCCGGCCAGTCATCACATGGCCAGCGCCAAGGCGGTCGATGGCTGCTTCGGCAATGAGATCGCGCCAGTCGCCCACAAGCTGCGCGACATGTACTACCACGCGCACTACATCCACAGCCACATCGCCCACTTCTACGCGCTGGCCGCGCCGGACTTCGTCTGCGGCCCGGACGCCGATCCGGCTATTCGCAACATCCTCGGCGTCGTCGCGAAGGTCGGCGTCGAGATCGGGAAGCAAGTCATCCGCGCCCGCGCCCTGGCCCAGAACATCCAGCAAATCCTCGGCGGGCGCACGACGCACCTGGTTTGGTGCATGCCCGGCGGCGTGTCGAAGGGCCTGACCCGCGAGGAACTCGACCAGATCAAGCCGATGGTCAAGGAACTCTCGGGCTTCGCGGACTTCTCGCTCGACCTCTTCAAGAAAGTGGTGCTGGGCAATCCCGCTTACGTTGATCTCATCCTCAACGGCCCGTACACCCTCGACGTTCACAACATGGGCCTGGTCGATGCCAACAACGCCCCAAACTTTTACGACGGCGAGGTGCGCGTGGTCGATTTCGAGGGCCACGAGATTTGCCGCTACAAGCCGCGCGAGTACCACCAGCACGTGGCCGAACACGTCGAGTCGTGGAGCTACCTGAAATTCCCCTACCTGAAAAAGCGGGGCTGGAAGGGCTTTCGCGAAGGGATTGACACCAGCGTCTATTGCGCCACGCCGCTCGCCCGCCTCAACGTCGCCGACCGCATGGCGACGCCGAGGGCGCAGGTCGCGTTCGAGGAGATGTTCAAGACGCTCGGCGGTCACCCGTGCAAGGCCCTCCTCGCGAGTCACTGGGCGCGGCTCGTCGAGATGCTCCAGAACGTCGAGATGCTGGAGCGCTACTGCGCCGATCCGGACATCACCAGCCCGGAGTACCGCGTCGTGCCCAAACGGATCACCGGCGAAGGCGTCGGCATCGTCGAGGCGATGCGCGGCACACTGACGCATCACTACACCTGCGACGCGAACGGCATCTGCACCAGCGCCAACCTGATCGTGGGCACCACCAACAACAACGCCCCGATCCAGATGGTGACGAAGAAAGTCGCGCAAGCCCTGATCAAGCCCGGCAAGGAACCGACCGGCGCCATCCTCAACATGATCGAGATGGCCTTCCGCGCCTTCGATCCCTGCTACAGTTGCGCCACCCACTCGCTCCCCGGTCAGATGCCGCTTCAAGTTTCCATCTACCGGCGAGGCGAACTCTACCGCCGTTTCCAACGATGAAGACTCTCCTGCTCGGCATGGGCAATCCGATCCTGTCGGACGACGCCATCGGCGTCCGCTTGGCGAAGGATTTGAAGGCCGCCCTGCAGGCGGGAGGTGCCGTGCCGTGGGGAAGTAGCGCAGACTTTCCAGTCTGCCGTATCGCAGGTTTTCCAACCTGCGAGGCGCCACCAAGTCAGGAGCACTTTTCGCGTTCTCACGGCCTGCCGACTGGAAAGTCGGCGCTACGGCAGGCTGGAAAGCCTGCGCTACGATCCACTCTCGACGTCATCGAAGAATGCTCCGTCGGCGGCCTCAACTTGCTCGATCTCCTCCGCGGCTACGAGCGCGTCATCGTGCTCGACTCCCTCCAAACCTCCGACGCCACGCCCGGCGCCTGGCACCGGTTCACGGCGGAAGCGTTGCGCGAGACGGTTCACCTCACCAACATTCACGACGCCAACTTCGCCACCGCTCTCGGACTCGGCCGCCGCCTCGGCCTGCCGCTGCCGGAGGATCGCGAGATTCACATCTTCGCCGTCGAGATCGAAGACAACCGCACCTTCTCCGAGCGCATGACTCCCGCGCTGGAGCGGGCCTACCCGACGGTCAGGGCCGCCGTCTTCAAAGCACTCCACGCGCTGCTTCTCGGCGCGCCGCTGGTGAGCCGAGGGGCAAATCACCGCCGGCTCGACGCCAGCCTCGGCCGTGGGCGACCGGGAACTCGCCCTCCGCTGCGCGCTGCGACCGGCGCTAACACCGGCAGACGGACAACCCGCAATTGTTGTAGCGCGCCTTGATGGCAGGAATCTTCAATATGTGTTCCGTCTCGGCGTTATCTTTCATCGAGTTGGCCAGCAGATCGACCCAGAACTCAACCCAGTTGTGATCCGTCGATGAATCCGCCGAAGTCAACGCCCCTTCCAGTTGCGTCAGGTCGCAGCCGACTTCGCAGACCGAGAAGCAGCCTGAAGCGAGTTTCGTCCGCACGTGCTCCAGGAGGCGATCGACCCCCGCCGCCAAGTTCACCTGTCGCAGGTTCAGCGCGTCACGCCAGCCCGCTAACACCGCCCAACGCAGGCCGTACTGTTTCAAGACCGCTGTATCGTGGACAACCCTTTCGTCACTCACCGTTTGTTCCGTTGCATTCATCCGATACCTCTTGGGGACTCAGTTGTGTTTGGCTCTGTCCCTCTGCGGTCACCGCTTCGCGCCCCACGTGCCGCAGGCCCGCCGCACCGGCGGCGGTTATAGCGCGCCCCGGCCCAGTCTGTCAAACCGATACTCCCAGCGCCCTTGAGACGCGGCTGGCCGGCGTTTCCCGTTTTTCCAACTTCGACCGCGACTAACTCCAACCATCCACCGAACCATGTCCGTCATCACCATCTCCCGAGGCTCGTTCAGCGGCGGCAAGCAACTCGCCGAGTGCCTGGCCCGCAAGCTCAACTACCGCTGCATCGACCGCGATGTCGTCACGCAGCGGACGTCCATCCGCACGATTTCGCCGAACGAACTCTTTGCCGCCCTCGAGACGCCGCCGGCCAACACACTCTCGACGCTGAACCACCGGAAGTATCTCTACCTCGCGCTCATCCAGGCCGCGATCCTCGAGGAGATCAGCAAAGGCGACGCGGTGTATCACGGCCTGGCGGGGCATCTCTTGCTGCAAGGAGGCCTCGCCGTCTTCCGTCTCCGCGTCATCGCTCCGCTGGAGTTCCGCCTCAACGTGGCCCAGCAGCGGATGAAACTGAGCCGCGAGGAAGCTCTTGCCCAGATCGAGAAGATTGACGAGCAGCGCAGCAAGTGGACGCGCTACCTCTACGGCGTGGACTGGGAAGACCCGTCGCTCTACGACCTCGTGATCAACCTTCAGCACATCACCGTCGAGCAGGCCTGCCGCTTGGTGGTCGGCATGGTCAAGGAAGGCGGGTTCGAGTTTCCCGCCAAGAAGCTGGCTTCGATGAACGACTTCGTCCTCGCCAGCCGCGTCCGCGCTGCGCTGGCGAAAGACGCGCTGACCAGCAATCTGGAAGTGGAGGTCGAATCCCACGCCGGCGCGGTCACCATCAAAGGCGATCTCTGCGAAGAAACCGAGGAAGTCCAGCGCGTCGCCAGCGCGGTGCCGGGGGTCCTCGCGGTGAGCCTCCAGGAACCCGCCCTCGCGAAGGAAGCCTGAGGAGCTGTTCCAGGCTGTGGTTTCACGAATGCGGCGCTCGCCAGAGCGCCGCTGCGTCATTGCCCGTTGTCCCCGTGGATCCAGCCGCCTTGGCCGCTGCGCAGGTAATAACTGTAGGCGCGGTCGCCGAGCGTGGCGCGGACGGCGCGTTCGGTTTCTGCGGCCATGGCGCTGAGCGCCGCCTGCTGTTGTTCGCGCGTGAGGGAGCGATTGCCGGCCACGGTGGCGCGCTGTTCCAAGACGACGCGCCGGTATTCGTACACCTCGGCGGCCGCGGCCGCGGGCGCCTTGTAGCGGGCCGCGGCCAGCGCGAGTTCGCGATAGGCTGGGTCCTGGGCGCGGGTGTATTCGGCGTAGCGTTGATCGCCGAGGGATTCCTTGATCTGGGAGGTGATCGTGGCGACGTCTTGTTCCCATTCGGCGCGCTTGAGCGGTTCCGCGGGCGCGGCGCTGCCGTCACCCCATTTCTCCTCGAAGGCTTTGCGGAGTCTGAAGAGCGCCAGGTACTCGTTCTCGCTTGGATTCATGCCGAAGAGCGAATCGCGCAGCTTGTAGGCCAGCGGCGACATCGTGATCTGGTATTGCTCCAGTTCCGCGGGCGTGAAGAGGTTGGTGACGGCCACTTCGCGCTGCTGCTGGAGTTGCTGGAGGCGCAACTGCTCCTCTTCCGTGAGCGACTCGCCTTCTTCCCAAACCTTGCGGCGGATGGCCAGTTCCTCTTCGTTGAACCGCTCAATGATCGTGCGCACCTGGCCGCGCTTGTCCTCGGAGAGGAAGCCGAGGCGGCGGCCAAAGAAATCCTCCGCGCCCTGGACCCGCTGGCGCTCGCTGACGAGATCGATGCCGAGCAACTGGCGGATGATCTCGCGCTTCTCGTAATCGACCGCGCGCCGCTGGCGTTCCCGGTGGCGATACTCGTCCGCGCTTTCGAGTTCCTTGTCGTCGGACTGCCAGTACTGGAGTTCCTTCTCCCCGCCGGTGCGGAGGGCGTTCAAGCGCGGGGCAAAGAGCTTGTCGATGTCGGCCACAATGAGATCGCGGATGGTCTGCTCCGGCACCCCAATGCCGCGGAGGCGCTCGATGTAAGTGCGGTAGTCGTCGGCCTCGACCTGGCTCCAGCGAAAGGTGTTGGTCTCGACAACGTTGGTCTTGACCACGCGCACGACGGGCTGGGACGGGCCGCCGGATGAAGTCGCGACAACTCCCGGGCCTGAAGGAGCAGCCGGCTCGGCGGGCGGGTGGGCCTTGCGCCAGAGATACCCAGCCAGCAGCACCAGACCCAGATTCACCAGCAGCAGCGTGACTGTGAATTTGGAGCGAGTCATCGACGGACACTCTAGCGGAACCCGCGGCCTTGACCAGTGGCGAAATGGGGCGAAGCCGCGGCAACAAGGCTGCATCAAGCTCCCGCCCGGCACACCGGGTAGCGCAGGTTTTCCAACCTGCCGTATCGCCGACTTGCAGTCGGCAAGGCCGTGAACCTTCCAGCCGGCTGACCTCTTCCTACGCTCGCCGGTTGGAAAACCGGCGCTACGGCAGACTGGAAAGTCTGCGCTACGAGTGCTCCCGAACCGAGCTTGATGCAGCCTTGCCGCGGCAAGCCAGGGCTGAATCGAGAGGCGTAGCAGCCGACGTGAGGAGGCTCACGATGATTGCAGATTGCAGATTGCAGAATGAAGTCTGAGCCTGCCAAGGAACGGTGACGGCAGACGTGCGAAACCAGAAGGAGACAGCGAAGGCGAGGGCGACTGGAAGTGCACACTTTTAAAAGTGTGCACTTCTATCTTCAATACCGAACCGGCCAAGTTCCTTGGCCCGATACAGCAATCATCGGTTGCTCCGACTCTCCTCACGTCGGCTGCTACGGGGTACTGCAATCACCTCAATGGTCACAACGTGCCGGATGTGGTCCGCGCCATCCCGTTGCCTCACGTCCATGCCGCGATGCGGCTGTCCAATTGGAAGAGTTGGCCGGAGACGTTCTGCAGCGTCGCCAGAAAAACCACAAAGCGCGCCACCTCGGCCACGTCGTTGAGGCGCCCTAGCGTGCCGGCGGCGGCCAAGGCCGACAGGACGTCTGGAGCCAGCGTCGCGGTCATCGGGGTCGGCAGGACACCGGGCAGGACCGCGTTCACGCGCACGTTGCGCGGGCCGGCTTCGCGCGCCAGCGATTGCGTCAAGCCGATGAGTCCGGCCTTGGCGGCGGCGTAGTTGGCTTGGCCCCGCGCGCCGACGCGTCCGGTGAAACTGGAGATGTTGATGATGTGGCCGTCGTGCTGGCGCAGCATCGGGCGCAGCACGGCTTGCGCGCAGAGGAAGGCGCCCTTCAGGTTCACGTCCACCACGCGGTCCCACTCGGCTTCGGTCATCCGGGCGAGCGATTGGTCGGCGACCACGCCGGCGTTGTTGACCAGCGCGTCGATTCGCCCCCAACGGGACAGGACGCGATTCGTGACGGCGGCTGCATCGTCGGGGTTTGTCACGTCGAGTGGCACTGGCCAGATGAACTCGGTTTCGACAGGCGGAGCAGTTCGGTGGTAAGCGGCGCCCACGCGCCAGCCTTGCGCGGCAAACTCCTGCACCAAGCCCCGCCCCAGCCCTCCCGCCGCGCCGGTGACGAGCACGACTCGCTGTAGTGGCGGCGCGCTGGTCATGCTAAAGCCGCGGACGGAATAGCCCATTGACCGCCCACCAGCGAGGCGGACACGTCCCGCTTGTGATTCAGGATTGCTTCATAGACATCGGCTTCCCGGCCCTGGAACGGAATCGCAATCAAATCCGCGCGCGCCTCCGGAGCGAGCACGCCCAGCTCCCGCTCCCGGCGGAGCGCACGCGCGCCGTTGACCGTGGCCATGCGCACAAGGCTCTCGGCAGACAGCGCGGGTTCGTTGGCGGCCAGGGCGCGCATTTCCGAAAACAGATTCAGCGTCATCGGCTCGCAGCGCGAACGCTCCACGCTGGCCAGGCTGTCGGTGCCGAGACACACGTTGACGCCCTCGGCGAGCAATGGCTCGATCGGAAAACGCTCGTGACGGAAGTAACCGTGGCTGCGCGGACAATGCGCAACGCTGACGCCGTGTTCCGCCAGCAACCTCGCGTCGCCGTCCGCCAAGTAATTGGCGTGGACGGCGATGAAGTTGCGGCCCAGCACGCCTTGGCGGGCCAGATGGCGGACGGGAGAGTCCGCGCCACACTGGGAAACATCACGCTGGCCGGACATCCAATCGTAGAGCGCACCGCGGCGGTGCATGAACATGTCGAACTCCTCGCGCGACTCGGCCACGTGCGTGGTCAGCAGCCAGTCGCGGCGACGGGCCGTCTCGGCTGCGCGACGCAGCAACTCGGGCGATGTCGTGTAGGGCGCGTGGGGCGAGAGGCCGACGCCACCGCGCGCTGCCGGCAGCGCGGTCAGCGTCTGCTCCGCTTCACGAACGACCTGTCCGGCTGAACTCCAACTCCGCACGTTCATCAGTTCAAGAAACGAAATGACGCGCAACGGCGTCGCTTCCCAGACTTGTGGCAGCAATTCCGGAACGGCCTCGATGTCCGCCACCGTGGTCGTGCCGCTGCTCAAGAGCATCTTGGCGCCCTGGAGCCAGGACTGCGCGTAATCGGAGTAGCCCCAGCCGGCCTTGTGAATGACGATCTGCTTGATCCAGTCGGGGAACGCCTTTGGCCTCGTTAGCAAGCCGGCCAAGTCGGTGTAGTCAAGGTGACAGTGCGCATTGACGAGTCCGGGCAAGAGGATGACGTCGCCGAGATCCACCGTGGAGCCTGGATAGGACGTGTGAAGGTCCGGCCACCCGCCCATGGCAGCGATGCGATCACCGGCCACGGCCACCGCGCCGTTCCCGAGGGGCGGCTGGGCAATCGGACAGACGAATCGGGCGCGAAGGATCATCAATGCTCGAACGTTGCCAGGGACACACTCTGGCGAAACAGGCGGCCCTCCAGCGGCTCGACTCTGCGCACACGGAAGAGGGAACGCGGGGTCCGGGAACCAAGCCGGAATGAACTGGCGAACCGAAGCCGGCTAACCTTCCTTCTCCAACTTCTCCTGCCGCTCCATTTTGCTCTTGGCTCCGAGCTTGTGTTTGCGGGCTTTGTACTTGTTCTGCCGCTTGCGGATTTGCTGTTCGATTTTCTTCGTGACCAGATCAATGGCGGCGTAGAGGTCCGCTTCGCAGTCTTCCGCGAAGAGGTCCGGCCCCGGCACGGCCAGACGCACGGAGCACTTGAAGCGCTTCTCGGACGGCTTGGTGGTGTCGTGCTCCAGGATCACGCGCGCGTCCAGGGCGCGGCTCTCGAAGTGATCGAGCTTCGTGATCTTGTCGATCACGTGGTCTTCGATGCCCTGTGTCACCTTCAAGTTGTGTCCAGTCAGAATCAATTTCATGGCCGTAGGATGAACTCGGCCGCACGGAGAATCCAGTGAAAGTTGTGGTAGCGAGAATCCGCAGTCATCACGGAAAACTGGCTCGCCGCGTGAGGGCACATCGGCCTGCACGTTCGCCTTGTAAGCTGCGTGCCCTCACGGGTCGGCCCGGATTTCCGCAAAGATTGAGCTTCATGCAAGAGTGTAGCAGCCGACGTGAGGAGGCTCTGTTTCCATTGAGGTTTAAGCTGCATCCAGCTCGGTCTGGCATCGCCCGGCGCGCGGCTGTTCCAGCCGCAGCCACGCTCGGAACCCGCCGGCTCAAGCCTGTTCACGAGTCGCTCGGTCGTTCGGGGTCGCTGCGGCTGGGACAGCCGCGCGCCGGAACGAGTTTGATGCAGCCCTGTCACGTCGGCTGCTACCGGGTTTTGCAGTTGCCTCCATCGAGACGGAGAATCGACGGCGGCCGCAAAGAGCCTTGCTTCGGTGCCTTCTTCTGCTAGCCTCCGCACACATGTTTGCCAAGAACTCGGTTCAAGTGGGCAAAGTCTTCAGGCTGGGGACGATCACCGAAACGGCTTCGCTCTGGATTGCCCTGAGTGTGGTCTGCGGAGCGGCCCGCTTGGGCGCGGCGGATTACAGCGTGGTGACCACGGCCGACGCCGGGCCGGGGTCGCTGCGCCAAGCCATCATCAGCGCGGAAAGCAGCGCTGGCCTGGACCGCATCGTCTTCAATATCTCCGGGGCCAGCCGCACCATCCGACCGTTCTCACCTTTGCCCACGATCACGGATCCCGTCATCATCGACGGCACCACCCAACCGGGCTTCGCGGGCAAGCCGCTCGTGGAATTGGACGGCTCGCTCGCCGGCGGGAGCCAGGGGCTGGTCATCTCCGCCGGCAACTCGACCGTACGCGGCCTGGTGGTCAACCGCTTCGCTCTTGACGGCCTCGTGCTCCAGGTGCGCGGCACCAACCGGATTGAGGGCAACTTCATCGGCACCGATCTCGCCGGCACCAGCGCCGCCGGCAACGGGGCCGCCGGCATCCTGGTCATGAACTGCGCCAACAACACCATTGGCGGCACCAACGCGGCGCAGCGCAACGTCATCTCCGGCGGGAACCGGATCGGCATCTACCTGTTTGACTTCGGCGCCCTGAGCAACGTCATCCAGGGCAACTTCATCGGCACCACCACCAACGGCGCGTTGTCCCTGGGCAATCAAACCTACGGGATCAACATCGTCTTCGGGCGCGACAACCGGATCGGCGGGACCGCCCCCGGCGCGGGCAACGTCATTTCGGGCAACGGCGGCAGCGGCATCTACATGACCAACTACAACGGGGCCGGCGGCAACGTGGTCCAGGGAAACATCATCGGCCTCGACGCCAGCGGCAGTGTCGCGCGAAGCAACGGCGGCGACGGCGTCAGCATCGAAGGGGCGAGTAACGACACGGTCGGTGGCCCCTCCGCCGCGGCGCGCAATATCATCTCTGGAAACAGCTTTGCCGGGGTCCGCATCCTCGGCGTCCCGGCCCGGAGCAACGTGGTCCAAGGAAACTACATTGGCACCGACGCCACGGGCCGTTCGGCGCGCCCGAACGCCTTCGCGGGCGTCACGCTCTCCGGCACCCGGACGAACCTCATCGGCGGGAGTCTAACGGGCCAGGGCAACGTCATCTCCGGCAATTTGATGGAGGGCGTTTTCGTGAACACCAACAGCCTGGGCAATCGCCTCGAAGGAAACCTGATCGGCCTCGACGCGACCGGGACCAACGCCCTGCCCAACACCCTGCACGGCGTGGTACTCAACAACGCCTCTTGGAACATCATCGGCGGGACCGCCCCCGGCGCAGGCAACGTCATCTCGGGAAACAACCAACACGGCGTTTGGATCGCGCGATCCAACGCGCGCACCAATCTCGTTCAAGGCAACTTCATCGGCCCCGACATCACGGGCCGCCGTGCGTTGAAGAACGCGTTCCAAGGTGTGCTCATCGATGAAGCGTCGGACAACGTGATCGGCGGCAGCGTGATCGAGGCCCGCAACGTGATCTCTGGAAATGGCACCAACGGCGTCTGGATCGTCGGCGCCAATGCTGCGAGGAATACCGTCCAGGGGAACTACATCGGGACCGACGTCACCGGCACAGCGGCGCTGGGGAACGAAGCCGCGGGGGTGGGCATTTCGGACGCGCCGCAGAACCGCATTGGCGGCGACGCGCCCAGCCTGCGGAACGTGATCGCGGCCAACCGGGACCACGGCGTTTTCATCGTCGGCACGACCGCCACGCGGAACGTCGTGCAGGGCAATTTTGTCGGCACGGACGTTACGGGCACCCAACGCCTGGGCAACTGGTGGGGCGTTTATCTCGAACAGGCCCACACCAACATCCTTGGCGGCCCCGGCGCGGCCGGAAACTTGATTTCGGGAAACAACTTCTACGGCGTGCTCGTGATGAACTCTTCTGGGAACACGATCCAGGGCAACCTCATCGGCACCCAAATCGACGGGACGACGGAGTTGCGAAACGCTCCGGGCAATCCGGCCGCGGCGCTCGAACTCACCTCCGGCTGCGCCGGCAATCTCGTGGGCGGAACCACGCCGGGCGAGGGCAACATCATCGCCTTTGCCCCGATCATCCGGGCCGGCGTGCGCATCCGCGACGGCGCGGTCAACAACGTCCTCCTAGGCAACTCGATCTTCGGCAACAACGGGCTGGGCATCGACTTGGGCGGCGGCATCGCTGGCGGCTACAGCGTTTCCCCGAACGACGCCTGCGACGGCGACACGGGAGCGAACTTGCTGCAGAACTTTCCGGTGCTCACCGAAGTGGTGGCTGAGGTCGGCACCCGGATTCGCGGCAGCCTGAACAGCGTCCCCAACCGCACCTACCGCCTGCAATTCTTCGCCAACCCCGCCGCTCACTCCACGGGTTACGGCGAAGGGCGCTTCTTCCTCGGCGAAACCATGCTCAGCTTGGGAGCCGCGTGCGACCAGACCTTCACTGTCTCGCTGCCAGCTTCCGTTCCAGCGGGCTTCGAGATCATCACCGCGACGGCCACCGAGGGGACGAACAACACCTCCGAGTTCTCGGCGGGCGTGCGGCTGATGAGGTTGCCGGTGGTCAGCGTGACGCCGGCGCCGGCGCCGGGCCTGAACTTCGTCGGCGTGGCGTGGTCCAACGCGGTCACGGGCTTGGTGCTCAAGGAAACAGATGTCCTGCCGCCGGCGGCGTGGCGGCCCGTCACCAACGGTCTGGTTTTGAGCAACAACGTCTGGCGGCTTGATGCCGCGCTTACCAATGCCGCGCGCTTCTTTCGGCTGTTCCTCGAATAGCACGCCATGACCCGTCTCATCGCATGAACAGTCTCGAACCCCAACCCTCTGGCTGGCGCCGCCGAGCGTGGCACTTTGCGGCGCTCGGTCTGCTCGTCGCCGCGGTTTCCGTCCGGGCCGCCACCCTGGAAACGCTGCTCACCAACGGTCCGACCGCCAACCGCGTGAACCTCGTCTTCCTCTCCGAAGGCTATCGCACCAACGAGCTGCCCCAGTTCCTCGCCGACGCGGCCAGCGCGCTGAACAACTTCCTCTCCGCCGATCCCTACGCCGAGTACGCGAGCTACTTCAACGCCTTCGCCATCGCCGTCGCTTCGGCGCAATCCGGCTCGGACCGGCCTTCGATCGGCAAGAACGTGGACACCTACTTCAGCAGTGCGCACGACGCGGTGATGGAGTATCTCATCACCATTCCCGCCGGCAGCACCGGGCAGGGCCGGGTGACGAACCTCCTTCAAACCTTCATGCCGCACAGCGATCTCGCCGTGGTGCTCGTGAACGATCCCATGATCCCGGGCGGCTCGGGTGGACAAACGGTGGTCACCACGCCCGTGGACTTCAACCCCTACATTCTGGTCCACGAGTCCGCCCACACGCTCGCGGGCTTGGGCGACGAATACACCAACGCCTTCACCTATCCCGACCTCGAGGAGCCGAACACCACCCGCCAGACCAATCGCAACCTCATCAAGTGGCGGGCCTGGATCGACACCAACACGCCGCTGCCCACGCCGCCGCTGCCGGAGAACTACGACACCGTGGGCTTGTTTGAAGGCGCACACTACCATCCCAAAGGCTGGTACCGGCCGCAGATGGATTGCACCATGAACTCCTACGCCGCGCCGTTCTGCCGCGTCTGCCGCGAGGCACTCACCCTCTCGATCTACCAGCGCATCCGGCCGGTGGAGAGCTTCCTCCCCACGAACACCGCGCTCACCCTCACCACCACGCAGGCGCAAACCTACAGCCTCACGCTTCTCCAGCCGGTAAACCACAGCCTCAGTGTGCAATGGCTGACCAACGGCGTCGCCGTCCCTGGCGCGACAGAGACCAGCTTCACCCTGTCGCCCGCGACGCTTCCCAACGGCACGAACCTCGTGCAAGCCCGCGTGACGGACGACACCGATTTCGTGCGCACCGATCCCACGAATCTCCTTCGCCAGACGCTGACGTGGACGACGAAAGTCGAACTGCCTGAAGTGCGCCTGAGTTCCCCGGTCTGGCTGGGCAATGACCGCTTCACCTTTCGCGTGACCGGCAGCGCGCCACAGGGGTTCTCCATCCTTGCCAGCACGAACCTCACGGGCGGACCCTGGCTGGCGCTGACCACGAACTTCCTCGCCAACGGCCAGGCGAACTACACCAACACCACCGCCACCAACCGCTGGCGCTTCTTCCGCGCCCGGACGCTGCCGTGATCGCGTCCGATCTACGGCTCGCAAGACGCTGACGGACTCTCGGTGGGCCAACCCAAAAGGGCGAAGGTGCGTCAGCCCACGGCCAGCGACGCTGCCTTCTGAGTGACACCGGCGACCCGCCTGTGCCCGGCTACGCACCGGACGGAACGGCGACGACGCGCTGCGCCAGTGGGGGGGGACGGTTCTTTCCGAAGGTTGAGGCGATTTCAAAACCCCGTAGCAGCCGACGTGAGGAGGCTCAAACTTCAATGAAATCAGAGCCTCCTTACGTCGGCCGCTACACTTTTGAAAGAGGCTCGGTTGTTCTCCGCAGTTCCGGTTGGCGGGTCGTTGACCGGAGCGGCCGAGTCGCCCAAGGCTGCATCAAGCTCCCGATCGGCGCGCTGGGTAGTGCAGGTTTTCAACCTGCCGTATCGCCGACTTGCAGTCGGCAAGGCCGTGGAACTTCCAGCCGGTTTGCCTCTTTCAACGCTCGTCGGTTGGAAAACCGGCGATACGGCAGACTCGAAAGTCTGCGCTACGAGTGCTCCCCAACCGAGCTTGATGCAGCCTTGCGGGTCGCCCGCGCCACCCATTTGCAGCTTGTCGAACGGCCTGCGTTGGTTCACTCTCCCGTCACCATGCAAGCACAGGTCCAGCCGTTTCCGAGGATGAACCACACGAACTGCGGTTTAACACGGGACGGGGCCTGTGATAAACCGCAGTCTGTGCGGTTAAACTCCGGAACCCGCGGGATGAGCCACTTCCGGCTCAATACCTGTTCGGCGGATAGCCTATGATATTCACTAGGACATTGGTCGCCCTGCACGCTGAACTGAAGGCGCAATACGAGGTATCATCCACGATTCGCCATAGGGGAGAGAAGGGGCGAAAACGTGAGCACGGATTGGCAATGTTTCTTCGTGAACACCTTCCAGCGCGTTACGGTGTCGCTACAGGTGAAATCATTCCCTACCAGGGTTCGACGGCGGCTCCTCAGTGCGATCTCATCGTTTACGATAGGCTGACATATCCGATTATCGGAAAATCAAGTGCTGTGCAGCAGGTGCCTTGTGAGGCTGTTTACGCCGTAATCGAGGTTAAGTCGAAGCTTACCTCCGCAGAGCTAAGTAGCACTCAACAGAAGTTCGCGGCAATCCGGTCGCTGCCGCGATGCAAGCTGCGGCGCGCTCCGAGGAAACCGAGAACAAGGAATCCCGCCTTTGTGCTCTTTGCATATGAACTTGCTACGACTAAGGAAAAGTGCGTTGAGATGGTTAAGAACGCCGCTGGCGGCGACACGCATGTGTTTGCACTTGACTCTGGATTAGTCCTGACGATTGACGGCTTTGAAGATGGTTCGAGGACCGTTTTCCTGAACACTGCCGACGAACCCAGCGGATTCCACGAGACCCTTGCATGGTTTTTCGCCTTGTTATTGGACGCTCTATCGGAAATCGATCTTGGCATGCCCCAGTATTCGGACTTGCTATATGATGCCAAGTATGACGAAAAGGCCTAAAAGGCCGAACCAGACACGGCAGCCAACGCCGGGAGGCCGTCTCGCCGCGTGGCGGGCATCAGTGGCCCGGCGTGGCTGCGCTTTTCGTTCGGCGTGGCTCTCCTAATCGCATGAGTGCGACTCGACAAACACCGGGTTCTTTTCTGTGGACCATACAGGGCTGTCGGCGGTGGCATCGCCTGCTGCAATGGATCTTCATGGCTTTGATCCTCGCCGCTGGCGGTTGCGTGGGCCGCCAGCACCAGCGCCAGGATGATTGGGTCAGCGTGGCGCGGCGGGAAGCGATCCCACTCTGGCAACTGGCTGAACGTGTTCGCGGCGCCCGGATTGTCATCTTGGGCGAGACCCACGCGCTGGTCGAACCGATCGAAACCCTGCGCCTGCTCCTGTCCGAGACCAACCGGCATCGTTGGACCCACGTTGCCTTGGAGTGGTCCGTATCCGATCAACCGGCCCTGGACCGCTTCATGGCGGGTGATGACGCCGTCATGAAGCGATTTCGGAAGTTGTACGGACAGTTGCCGGGCGCCACGGTCGAGTACCTGGAGACCTTCTCTTTCATCCGGGAAGGCAACCGTGCTCACCCAGACCACGCTCTCAACCTCTGCGCGGTGGACGTGCCGCATCCGGTTCGGAATGTCGCCGAGGAGGAGCGGGACCGGCACATGTTCACGCGCATCGAGCAGATCCTCGAAGCCAGTCCGAGCCATCGCGTGCTGGTTCACTGCGGCAATAGCCACGCCGCGAAGTGCGGACTGCTGGAATTGCCCACGCGGGCCGGTGGCAAGCTGCCCCAGCCTACGCTCGGCGCACGGTTATGCCGGCGGTATCCGGGGCAAGTCGTCTCCATCCATGTGATTTCCCGTTACGATCCGATGTGGTGGCAAATTCAGAAGGAAGCTCCTTTCCTAAGCCCGGTCGTCATCCCTGCTTCGCCCCGGTGGCCGGACGCTGCAAGTCTTGGCCTTCCTCTCTGGGGCCTTCCTCTATGGCACCCGGATTCCCCCGGCAGGACCGTGAGCGCCAAGGCGATTTTCGATTATGTGGTGTGGTGGCCCACCTCGCGCGCTGGGACGCGCGAGCCGTGAGATGCTTCCTCTCGGACCGATGCGCACCTCGAAGCAATCGTCAGGGCCGAACAAGTCAGTGGAGACGAACTGCCGACCCGCTTTGACGGTCCTGGCCGGCCGGCCGTTCGCGAGTGCCGCGTGCGCTCCACCGTTCCTGTCGGAAGCGCCTCCACGCCGGATTGGCTTCAAAGCAGACCTCACCGCGTCACCACCGGCACGTGCTCGGCGGTGAACTCTGGTGCCGGTTCCTTCAAGTCGATTTCAAACTCCGCGTCGCGGTCGCAGGTCAGCGTGCGGCCGTCGAAGCCCAGCTTGCGGTGAGAGCCGCGCGTCAGATGAGATTCCTTACGAGGGGGCCAACCCCGAACTTCATTCCCGATCAGCCCAGTCCTGTTCCGGATCGTAGGTCAGAGTAAATAATAGAAGAAATAGATAGACTTTATGCTCCATCTCGCGTATCCATCCGCGTCGTCGATGATGTCTTCCCTCGGGGCAGTGTGGTCCGTGGCCAATGCAGTGCCGCCCGGCCACCTTGTCCGGTTCGATGGGCAGAATCGTCCTTAACTCAGAAAGCAACGCGCAAGCGAAAGCCCTGTCATGAAAACATTCCCAACCTCCCTGTCCGCTCTGATGTGTGCCGCCGTCGTGAGCGTGCTGGCTCCTGCCAGCTACGCCTACACCTTCACCCTTCAGCCGGGCTACAACCTGGTCGCCAACCACCTCGACATCCCGGCGGGCAACAACGTCAGCCAAGTGTTCGCGTCGGGACCGCCGCCCGACTTCTCCTCCATTTGGCGTTGGCAGCCCGCGTCGCAGTCCTTCCTTTGGGAAGATTATTTCTACAGTGGGATATGGTCTCTTGATCCACTCCTTGATCCTGGCGACGGCCAAGTGTTCTACCTGCCGGGAGCCACGCCGGTGAGTTTCACCGTTTCAGGCTTGGCGCCGATATCGCCGCCCGTGGTAGCGCTGGCGCCGGGGCAGTTTCAGTTGCTGGGCAACGCCACCCCCACTGCGGACACCGCTCCGGGCACGTATGACGACCTGGTGGGCACGCCTCCGCCCGGAGGCATGACCGCGTGGTTGATGCGCTGGGACGCCCTGGCCCAGACCTTTCTCGCGTATCGCCACGCGGGCGGAACCTGGAATCCGATCGTGCCAGCGGTTCCGGTGGGGGAAGCCGCCTTTGTGGCGGTGTTTGCCGCCGGCTCGCCCGCGCCGAATCTCGTGTCCGCCGGGCGCGGTTGTGACGCCGGAGGTGATTTCATCCGCGTGACTTTCGATGCGAGTGTGGATCCCGTTTCCGCTTCGGCGCCGGCGAACTTTTCGCTCGGCGGGCCGGGCCTAATCACCGCCGCCGTGGCGGAATACCAGCCGCCGTGGCCGCTTCCTCAGCCGGTCACGCGCTCCGTGCTGTTGCGGGTGACGGGCTTGGCGCCCGGTCTGTTGACCGTCTCGGCGCCGGGAGTTATGGGCCTGGACGGCACGTCGGTCCAAGGCGTTGCCCAGCTCCAGACCGCGCTGGTGCCGGTTTCGATTTCCTTCGACTGCGACCGGGGCCTGCTGTGCTTGGAGTTCAACCAGGCCTTGGACCCGACCGCGGCTTTGTTCGCGGGAAACTATGCGGTGACTTGGACGGACTTGGGCGGCGGCGGCTCCGGCTCACTGGGAATCAATTACCTCTTCCTCGGCAGCAGCGGCCCCCAGAGCAACTCCCTGACCCGGGTTTGCCTTTCGGTCCCCCTCCCGCCTCCGGGCAACCTGCTCTTCACCGTGACCCTGAATCCGCCGCTGGTCAGCGCGTGCGGCGTGCCGCTGGCCAGCGCGCCCTTCACGATCTCCACCAAGTGCAATCCGGTGATCACGGGCACCGTCTTCCGTCATCAGTCTCCGCCCGAATGTGCGCAGGATCTTGGCACCAGTCTGTACGGAACCCTGCCGAATGAATTCGGGCTGGTCGGCAACCTGGTGAAACTGACGGACGGATTGAACGTCTTCTATGCCGGCACGGATGCCAACGGCGATTTCCGCCTGAACGCGCCTCCCGGAAGCTACACGCTCAGCCTGCAAGCCCCACCGGGTTGGACTCAGGAGTGCCCGCTCGGCGGCGCCGACATTCCGCTCACGCTGGCTCCTGGCAGTTCCTATCCCGGAAACCTCTTCTCGGCCAGTCCCACGGTTCCGGTCAACGATCTGAGCGTTTTCCTCTATTCGCGCTCCCAGTTTCCTCCGTACCGGTCGCCTTGCTGCGGATTTGACACGACACTGGTGGCGAACTATCGCAACACCGGCACCGAAGTCATCTTGGGCACGACGGTTGTCCTGGTCCTGCCGCCGGCGGCCTTGGCGGCGTTTGTCTCCTCCACGGAAGTCCCGCTGCTGCCGGCGCCATTCTCAGCGTCGCCGGCGCCGGTGGGCGGAGTGATCACCTGGCTGCTGCCGCCGCTGGCGCCGGGGCAATCAGGGCAATTGGAGGCGAAGGTGACGCTCACCTGTCCAGTCGGTTCCTTGAACACCGTGATCGCCTCGGCCACGATCACAACTCCGCCGGGCGATCCGACGCCTGCGGACAACACCTCGGCCTACAGCCGCCAGACCACGTGCTCGGTCGATCCCAACGACAAGACCGTGCGTCCGGCGGGGTGCGGGCCGGATGGTCTGGTGCCGGTGGGCACGGAGTTTGAGTATTTCATTCAGTTCCAGAACACCGGCAGCGGCCCGGCCTATCAAGTGGTTCTGCACGACCCGTTGGATCCAGACCTGGATCCGAGCACGGTGCAACTGCTGGGCGGCAGCCATCCGTTTGTCTGCACGTTCAATCCCCTCACGAGCGAACTCGTGTGGACGATGGAGGGCATCGAGCTGCCCGGCGCGAGCTACGACGAGCCGCACAGCCACGGCTGGGTGCGTTTCAAGGTCCAGCACCTCGCCGTTGCGCCGGCGGGCACGGTCATCACGAACCAGGCCGCCATCTACTTCGATCTCAACCCGCCGGTCCTGACCGCCACCACCAAGAACACCCTCAGCACCAGTCCGCAACCGGTGGCGGCGTTCACCGTTGCGCCCGTCTCTCCCACGGCGGGCCAGCCGGTGAACTTCACCTACACCGGCGGCACCGGCGGCGCGACGTTTGCGTGGAACTTCGGGCCGGGGGCCATTCCCCCAACCTCCACTGCCCCCAATCCTGCGGGCATCATCTTCACCACGCCCGGCTCGCACACGGTAGGCCTGGAGGTACGGCTGGGGGACTGCGTCGCGCCACCCGCCAGCCAAGTGGTGATGGTAGGCCCGCCCACGATTCATTGCCCCGGCGACATCACCACCCGCACTGACGCCGGCCAGTGCTCCGCCATCGTCGCCTTCACGGCCATGGCTGGCGCCAACTCCCCTGCGGTGACCATCGCCTGCTCCCCGCCGTCCGGCTCCGCCTTCTCCAAAGGGATGACCACGGTCAACTGCACGGCGACCGACGCGTTTGACAACACCGCGAGTTGCTCGTTCACGGTGACGGTCGAAGCGACGGAGGATCCGGGCCATCTGTTTCCGATTGCCTTGAACGCGCAAACGCTGGCAGGCGTGACGCCGGGCAGCGTCATTCCAGACATCTTCAACGGCACGCAGCCGGGCAGTTTCGGCTGGCTGACCTGGGCGGGCAGTCCCAATGCCCCGACGTTGGCGGTGAGTCTGACACCGCCGGGCAACAGCTCCACTTACGTGAACCCGGCCAACGCCGGCGATCATGTCGTCTCGGTGGGGGATTGGGTCCAAGGCGCGCCGGGCGTGGCCAACAGCAGCAGCGTCCGCCAAGCGCTGGACACGCTCAAGACGATCGACATCAACGTGCCGATCTGGGACCAGACCAGCGGCAAGGGCAGTAACACCAAGTATCGGGTCGTCGGGTTCGCCAAGGTGCGCATCCTCAACTACCAGTTGCCGGGGCCGAACCGGATCACGGCGCGGTATCTGGGCGCAGCCTGCCCGTAAGCGAATCGCCTCGTAGAACCTCACCGCCCCGCTGAGGCGAGTCAGCGGAGATGTCCGCCAGCCCGCATTGCTCACCGGAGCGCGGCGGTGTCGAAGACCAGCCGCAGCCCGCGCGCTGGGAGCCGTGCCGCGGCTGGTCGAGGACGACACAGCCGCGCTCTGACACCTGAGTCTCTTTCAAAACGGTAGCAGCCGACGTGAGGTGGCTCTGTTGCCATTGAAGTTTGAGCCTCACGTCGGCTGCTACCGAGTTATGAAATCGCCTCTTTCGAAGCTCATTTCACCGCGCCACCACCGGCACGTTTTCGGAGGTGAACTCCGGTGCCGGTTCCTTCAAGTCGATTTCAAACTCCGCGTCGCGGTCGCAGGTCAGCGTGCGGCCGTCGAAGCCCAGCTTCGCGATCTGCAGCCAGGTGTGGCGATAGGCCGGCTGCTTCTCCGCTTGGTGGACGAAGTAAATCAGGTAGGCGTGGTCCGCGTCCTGCACCAACACGCCGGGATGCTGGCCGATGCGCTGATCGCCGGGGCGCCGGCCAGGCTGGTCGAGGATCACGCCCATGAACTGCCAACGGTCCAGGTCCGGCGAGCGATACACGCCCAGCCCGCGCCAGAGGTCTTTCACCATCCAGAACGCGCCTTTCCAGCGGAACACGTCCGGGCCTTCACCCTTGCCAGGATCGGGATCGGGCATCTCGGATGGCGTCGGTTTCCAGGTGAAGAGGTCGTCGCTGTCGAGCACGGTGCCGTGAATCTTCTTCTGCTCATTCTTGAACCACATCCGCCAGCGGCCGTCCGGCAGGCGATGCACGCAGGCGTCAATGCTGCCGGGCACGACGATGCTCTCGAACTTCCAATCGAGCAGGTTCGTGCTGGTGTAATGCAGGATGTCCCGCGTGCCCTTCCACGTCTCCGGCACGCCGCGCACGTAGGAGATGAAGGCGTGATACCGGCCGCCGAAATCCACGACCTCCGGCGCCCAGAAGGTGTTGCGCGGGCCGTTCGTCTCGAACTCCAGCCCGCGCGCGATGCCGCGATACTTCCAGGTCAACCCGCCGTCCGGCGTGGAGGCGATGCCGAGGTCGGTGCCGTGGACCCACTTGACGCCCTTCTCATCATCGGCGTCAGCGCGGCGGTTGGTGTAGAGCATCCACCAGCATTTCTCGGCGCGGTTCCAGACCAACGTCGCGTCGGCAGCGCCGTCGTGGACCGGATCGCGGTAGAACGGGGCGGGCGGGCGGCGCGAGGGGCCATTCACTTTAGTCGCGGCGGCAGTGTCCGCCGCCTGCGTCGGGAAAGAATGGAGAGCGAAGGCGAAACCAAAGCCCAGGGCCAAGGCCACGCCAAGGTTCAGCGATTGAAAGGTCTTCATGCGACAGGGAGAATCTAGGCGGCCACTGCGGAGCACGAAAGCCTGATTTGGCGGATCGATCCAGGTCCAGGACTCTTGAGCCGTGGAATTGGCTGGGACCTCCCGGTGAGGGCACCGGGCCTACAAGTGACGTCGCGGCTGTAGGCCGGGTCCCCTGACCCGGCGTCCCACAATCCACCACGCTTCCATGAGACTATGCAATCCCCCCTGCCGGATCAGGAAGTCTGGGGCGGCATCAGACCCTGGCCTTCACTCGGCCTCGACACCGCGGGCTGTGCCGCGCTACAACGACGCCATGCAACGAGCAACGTTACTCGTCACACTGGCCACCGCGATCCTGTTGGGTCGTGTCCTCAACGCCGCCGACTACGATCTCGTCGTCTATGGCGGCACCTCCGCCGGCGTGATCGCCGCGGTGCAGGCAAAGAGGATGGGCAAGTCCGCCATCGTCGTCTGCCCGGACCAGCATCTCGGGGGATTGTCCAGCGGCGGCCTCGGCTTCACCGACACGGGCAACAAGGCCGTCATCGGCGGGCTGTCGCGGGAGTTTTACCATCGCGTTTGGCAGCACTACGACCGACCGGAAGCCTGGCAGTGGCAAAAAAAATCCGAGTACGGCAACAAGGGCCAAGGCACGCCCGCCATCGACGGCGCGCAACGAACGATGTGGATTTTCGAGCCGCACGTCGCGGAGCAGGTCTTCGAGGAGTTCATCAAAGAGAACCAGATTCCCGTGCAGCGCGACGAGTGGCTGGATCGCGCCAAAGGCGTGAAGAAGGAGGGCGCCCGCATCACTGCGATCACGATGCTGAGCGGCCAGACCTACGCCGGCAAGATGTTCATCGACGCCACCTACGAGGGCGACTTGCTGGCGGCGGCGGGCGTGGATTACCACGTGGGCCGCGAGGCGAACAGCGTCTATGGCGAGCAATGGAACGGCGTCCAGACCGGCGTGCTCCACCACCGGCACCACTTCGGCGTGCTCAAGCAAAAGATCAGCCCGTACGTCGTCCCCGGCAATTCCACGAGCGGCGTGCTCCCGCGCATCAGCCCCGCGCCGCCCGGCGACTACGGCCAGGGCGACAAGAAAGTGCAAGCCTACTGCTACCGCTATTGCGTGACGGACCATCCCGACAACCGGATCCCGTTTCCGAAGCCCGACGGCTACGACCCCCAGCAATACGAGTTGCTCCTCCGCGTCTATGCCGCGGGCTGGCGCGAGACGTTCGACAAGTTCGATCCCATCCCGAACCGCAAGACCGACTGCAACAACCACGGCCCTTTCAGCACCGACAACATCGGGATGAACTACGACTACCCGGAGGCCAGCTACGAGCGTCGTCGCGCGATCCTCAAGGAACACGAAACCTACCAGAAAGGCTGGCTCTACTTCATCGCCCACGACCCGCGCGTGCCCAAGGACACGCAGGCCGCGATGCGCCGCTGGGGTTTGCCAAAAGACGAGTTCAAGGACAACGGCGGCTGGCCGCACCAGATTTACGTCCGCGAGGCGCGCCGGATGATCGGCCAGTACGTGATGACGGAAAACAATCTGTTGCAGAAGCGCCCCACGCCGGACTCGGTGGGCATGGGTTCTTACGGCATCGACTCCCACAACATCCAACGCTACATCACGCCCGAAGGCTCCGTGCAAAACGAAGGCGACATCGGCGTCGGGCTGAAGGCGCCTTACGAGATCGCTTACGCTTCGCTGGTGCCGAAGCGCGGCCAGTGCGAGAACCTTCTCGTGCCCGTGTGCGTGTCGAGTTCGCACATCGCGTTCGGCTCGATCCGCATGGAACCCGTCTTCATGATCCTCGGCCAATCCGCCGCCACCGCCGCCGCCATGGCCATCGACGCGGGCAGCGCCGTGCAAGCCGTGCCCTATCAGCAACTGCGCGAGCGGTTGCTCAAGGATGGGCAAGTGCTCGAATACACGGTGCCGGCTGCGAACACGAAGAAGTAGCGGGTGGCCTCAGGGCGCCAAGCCTCAGAACTCCTGAGCCGTCCGCACGGTTTTGTGGAGGCCAGGAATTGAGATGAAGCAGCGTTCACCGGGTCAGGGGACCCGGCCTACAGGAAAGGCGTGCCTTGTAGGCCCGGTGCCCTCACCGGGCAGGCCACGTCGGCTGCCGCCGCGCTATGGCGTCGGGTGCCGTTTCCCCTCCAGCACTTCCTGTTCGGAGGCGACGATCACGTCGAACATTGCGAGCGCGTCGGGCGCGGCACGGAGTCGTGGAAGCACTTCCGTCTTCATGGCCATCATGCAGAGCCGGGCCAGCGTATGGAGGTGGATGCGGTCGTCCTGGCAGCAGATCAAGAAAAAGAGGTTCGTGGGCCGGCCATCCGGGGCGCCGAAATGAATCTCCTGGATCGGGCGCCCGACGACGATGAACGACGACGCGAACATGTACGGCTCATGGTGCCGTGGATGCAGCAGCGCGAACCCCTCCGGCAACGCAGTGGAACACAGCCCTTCACGGGCCTCCAGGCTCTGGAGCAGGTCCCGCGGGTCGCAAAGCCGACCCGTCTTCTCCGCCAGCGCCACCATTTCGCGCAAAATGGACGCCCTGGTTTTACCCCGCATGGCCGGAGCGATGAAGTCGGGCTGGACCATCTCCGGCATGATGGCTTCGTTCGCGAAAACCTGGCGCGCGCCTTGGGAGGACCGCAAATGATACTCCGCGAGGCGTTTTTCTTTGAGGCTCAGAATGCGCTGCGAAGCCCAGGCGTCGATGTCGCTGCGGCGAAACACGACGCGCTCTCCGCGCTTCTCAAACGGGATCGCGCCGTCCTTGACCAGAGAATCCACATCAGGGCGGCTCAAGTGCAGATAAGCCGCCACTTCTTCCGCGCTGAAAGTACGGTGTGGCATCGGTGGTCGCCGGGCGTGTTGGCGGGCGCATCCTCTGTCGGCGCGCAGGGAAAGTCAATCCTGCGACCAGTTCTTCATTCCCCCACTCCGCTGTCGCCACATTGAGCAGCAACCGAAAGTAGAACGGTGTACAAAAAAAAGGCCGGCCCGCTGGGCCGGCCTTCCATCTGAGAGTTACGGGGAAGTCACTCGGTAGAACCGCACCGGGTAGTTCGTCGCGGTAAGATCGGTGAACTCGTACCGGCCGGAATTGGCCGGCGTTTCGGTGGGGTGACCAAGTTCCGTCCAGCCGCCCTGGAGGCTCGTCGAGGCAAGGACCGTGAAGGGGACGCACCCGCCCGGGGTGTTCGTAAAGGCGACGCGCACCGCGCCGCTGGGCAGCTTGGTGACCGCGACCCGGATCGGCTGGGCGGCGGGCGCCGTCACGGTGAAGGTCGTCTCGCAATCAGTGTCGTTGCCCGCCGCGTCTCTGACGGTGAGGGTGATTTCGTGAACGCCCACACCCACCAGCGTGCCGGCGGCCGGGCTTTGGATGAAGGTGAGGCTGCCACTGCAATTGTCGCTCGCCACCACGTTGGTCGCGAAGTTCGGCACCACGGCTTGGCAGTTCGTGCCCGCGGGCTGAGTCTGCGCTGACGCACAAACCGTGATCACCGGGTCGGTGGTGTCCTGCACCTTGACGACCTGCGTTTGCGAAACGCTGTTGGAGTTGGCGTCCGTGTAAGTCCAGCGCACCGTGTACTCACCTGGGGCCGAGTAGGTCAGAGGGTCGGTGGTGGTGGCCGTAATGGTCCCGGCGCAAGCGTCCGTCGCCGTAGGCGCGGTCAGCGTCACCGAGCACTGAGCGTTGACTTGCGGCAGGCTGGCCACGTTCGGCACCGGCGCGACCGTGTCGCGAACGATCACCGTGCGGCTCACCGGGTTCGCGGCGTTGCCACCGGCGTCGGTCACGTTGTAGGTCACGGTGTACGTGCCCGGAACATTCACATTGACGGGATTGACCGTCACGATCTGGCTGGTCATGTCCTTGCTGCAGTTGTCGCTGGCCGTGGCCCCCGCATCCGAGTAAGTGCCGTGGCACTCCACCGTCACAGGGCTGGTTCCCGCCAGCGTGATAACGGGACTGGTCGTGTCATGCACCCTGACCAACTGGATCTGCGTAGCGCGGTTGGAACTGGCGTCAGTGTAGGTCCAATAGACTGTGTATTGTCCTTCGACCACATAGGCCAGGGAATTGGTCGTCGTGGCGATAATGATGCCGGAGCAGGCGTCGGTCGCCGTCGGTGCGGTCAGCACGACCGTGCATTCGCCGGTCGCATCCGGCAGGTTGGCCACGTTCGGCACGGGCGGGGCCGCGTCGCGGACGATCACGGTCCGTGTCACCTGCAAAGCGGCGTTGCCGGCGGCGTCGCTCACGTTGTAGGTCACGAGGTAGGTGCCGGCCACGTTGACGTTGACCGGATTGACCGTCACCATCTGGCTCGTGAGGTTGCCGCCGCAATTGTCGCTGGCTGTCGCGCCCGCGTCCGCGTAGGTGCCGTGACACTCGACGATCACCGGGCTGGTTCCCGCCAGCGCGATGACTGGCCTGACCGTGTCATGCACTCGGACCGCCTGGGTCTGAGTCACGCTGTTGGAGGCGCCATCGGTGTAGGTCCAGTAGATCGTGTAGTCCCCTTGGGCCGAGTAGGTCAGCGGGTTGGTGGTGGTGGCCGTGATGGTCCCGGCGCAAGCGTCGGTCGCCGTCGGCCGGGTCAAGGTCACGGTGCATTGAGTGGCCACGTCCGGCAGGATGGGCGCGTTCGGCACCGGCGGGGCGGCATCCCGAACGAAGACCGTCCGGGTCACCTGCACAGCGGGGTTGCCGGCAGCGTCGCTCACGTTGTAGGTCACAAGGTAGGTGCCGGCCACGTTGGCGTTGACCGGGTTGACCGTCACGATCTGGCTCGTGAGGTTTCCGCCGCAGTTGTCGCTGGCGGTCGCACCCGCATCCGAGTAAGTGCCGTGACACTCGATCGTCACCGGGCTCGCTCCGAGCAGGGCGATCACCGGCGGGACGGCGTCATGGATCCGGACGATCTGGGTTTGAGTGACGCTGTTGGACGCTGCATCGGTGTAGGTCCAGACGACGGTGTAGTTGCCTTCGGGAAGGTTGTTCACGACGTTGGTCGTCGTCCCCGTAATGGTCCCGGAGCAGGCATCGGTCGCGGTCGGCGGCGTCAACGTCACCACGCCTCCGCATTCGCCGATCACTTCCGGCAAGCTGGCCACATCGGGCACCGGCGCCTGCGTGTCCTGGACGATCACCGTCCGGGTCACCTCGACCGCGGCGTTCCCCGATCCATCACTCACGTTGTAGGTCACCGTGTACGTCCCCACCACATTCGGGTTCACCGGGTTCACCGTCACAATCTGG
>JACRJZ010000072.1:0-10000 GCA_016219875.1 Verrucomicrobiota bacterium
GGCCACGGCGTAGAAGCGATGCGCGTGAATGGCCCTCGGAGAGCCGGATGCGGGAAAACCGCCTGTCCGGTTCGATGAGGGGCGGAGCCAGACGGTCATTGGCCGCGTGCCTTTCAACCCGTCGGCTCCGCCTACTCTACTTAAAACTCACCCGGTCAGGGGACAGGGCCTACAGGAAACCCTGCTTTCAGCCGAAACTTGTAGCGGCGGTTCGGAAGGGTTTTCAAACAGGCGCTCAGTCCCGGCGCGCGGAGATCTCGAGCATTCGCTCGATGGGCAGCCGGGCGCGCTCCATGAGGGCCGGCGGGAGTTCGACGCGCGGCTGCAGATCGGCCATGCAGTCGTGGAGTTTCTCCAGCGTGTTCATCTTCATGAAGCGGCATTCGTTGCAGGCGCACTTGGCCGTGGGGGCGGCGATGAAGTGCTTGCCCGGGCACTCCTTCTTGAGCCGATGCAGCATGCCCGCTTCCGTGGCGACGATGATGGTCGGGGCCGGCGAAGTCTTGCAGTACGTGACCATCTTCTCCGTCGAGCAAATCTCGTCGGCCAGCATCCGCACGGCGGTCGTGCATTCCGGGTGCGCCACCACCGGCGCGTCCGGATGGTCGCGGCGGATGCGCACGATGCTGGCGTGGGTGAACTCGATGTGGGCGTAACAGTTCCCGCGCCACAGCGTCATGGGCCGGCCCGTTTGCTCCATGACCCAGGTGCCGAGGTTCTCGTCGGGCACGAAGAGAAGATCGCGGTCTGCGGGCGCCGCCTGGACGATCTTGACGGCGTTGCCGCTGGTGCAAATCACGTCGCTGAGCGCCTTCACTGCGGCGCTGCAGTTGATGTAGGCGATGGTGTAAAACTTCGGGTTGGTCCGCTGGAACGCGGCGAGTTTGTCCGCCGGGCAGCTTTCTTCGAGGGAACAGCCGGCCTCCTTGTCGGGCAGCACGACGAGTTTCCCCGGGTTCAGAATCTTGGCGGTCTCCGCCATGAAGTGGACGCCGGCGAACACGATCACCTCGGCGGGCGTCTTCGCTGCCTGCTGCGAAAGGCCGAGCGAGTCGCCGACGAAATCCGCGATGTCCTGAATATCCGGCTCCTGGTAATTGTGCGCGAGGATGACGGCGTTGAGCTTCTTCTTCAGACCCAGGATGTCGCGCTGCAAGGCGTCGAGCCGCGCGGGCGGCAGGGGCTGGCGCACGTCGAGGCAGTCGCTGGCGCGGCCGCCGGGCTGGATGTCCGTCACGTTCAACATCGGGCCAAGTTAAGCGGGGAAGCCGCGCGGGGCAATGGCGTTCGCAGCGCGGACGCAAGGCCGGGCGCCTCTTGACACTACCGCCGGGCCAGACTGAGGCCGTACGACGATTCAGCGGCCCTTCCCCAGCAGGCCCAGCGCCTTCATCCACTCTTCCGCCCGCTGCGGCCACGTCGTGACGTAGTGCTGGGAGCGGCGCAGCCCGTAGCCGTGCCCGCCGGTCGGATAGAGATGCATCTCCACCGGAACCTTCGCGTTGCGAAGCGCCAGGTAGTAGAACACGCTGCTCTCCACGCGAACGGTGTCGTCCTGGGTCTGCGCCAGAAAAGTCGGCGGGGTGTTGCTGGTGATGGTCAGTTCCGAAGCGATCCGGTCGTTCTCGGTTTTCACTGTCAGATACGCCGGGTAAATCAACATCGTGAAATCCGGCCGGCAACTCGCTTGGTCCGCCGCGTCCACTGCTTCGTAACGGCGCTGCTCGTAGGCCGTGCTGCACACCGCCGAGAGGTGCGCGCCCGCCGAGAAGCCCATGATGCCGATCCGCGCCGGATCCACGCCCCACTCCTTCGCGCGATGCCGCATGAGGCTGACGGCGCGTTGCGCGTCCTGCAACGGCGCGTCGTAACGCTCGCGCCCTTGGCGCGCCGGCACCCGATACTTCAGCAGCACCGCGGTCACGCCCACCGAATTGAGCCACTCGACGACCTCGGTGCCTTCCAGGTCCATCGCGAGAATGTGATAGCCGCCACCCGGACAAACGACGACCGCAGCTCCCGTGGCTTTGCCCTTCGGCGCTGGATAGACCGTGAGAGCCGGCTTGGCGACGTTGCCCAGGCGGATGACAGACTTGCCGGCCACCTGTCCGTCGGTGGGCTTGGTCAGGTCTTTCTCCTCGCCGAGGTCGCCCTTTTCGCCCGGTGCGCCCTGGGGCCAGAGAAGAATCGGTCCGGGCGAGGTGGCGGCCAGCGTGGAAGTAGCCAGCACCGCCAGGATCAAACTGATGAAGGCAAAGCCAAGGGTCATTTTCATGGCCGGATGAAACCGCAGATCGGGCGAGCAAGCAAAGCAAAGTTGGCCCGGCAGTTGGAGAGCCACCGATGGCACCGATGGCACAGAAACAGAGAGGCTCAGACATCCTGAGCCGTCCGCACGGTTTTGTGGAGGCCAGGAATCGAGATGAAGCGGCGTTCACCGGGTCAGGGAACCCGGCCTACAGGAAAGGCGTGCCTTGTAGGCCCGGTGCCCTCACCGGGCGGCCCAGGCGCGTTCCACGGCCCAGGATGTCTGAGGCAGGAGCGGAGACAGTCCGTTCACCTGCTGAGTGAGCCTTCAAGAAAAGGCTTCGACCCTTCAGTTCCTTCCATCTGTGTTATCGGTGGCATCTGTGGCCCATTTCAACTGCCCCGTCCAAGTTCAACGTTTCACCCTTCAATGTTGCTGGTGAACCCAGCGGCTTCCTCGTGCGGCAAGATGGCTTTGACCGTCGTGCCGCCGGAGTTGGACTCGATCTCCAGCCGCCCGCCCAGTTGACGCAGGCGTTCTCTCATGCCGGCGATGCCCACACCCAGCCGTCCAGGGGCCAAGCCAGTCGAGGCCGGGTGACCGCTAACAAACATGCCGCGGCCAGTGTCCTTCACCTCCAGCCGGATTCCGCCTTCGTCTCGCGCCAACCGAATCGCGGCCGTCGTGCTGCCGGAGTGACGATGGATGTTGGCCAGGCTTTCCTGGAGCACGCGGAACAGGGTCAACTCCTTCTCCTGCGGCAACCGCCCCAAATCCGGCGGCAGGTCCAGTTCCACGCGGATGCCGCTGCGGGCGGCGAATCCATCCGCGCACTCCCGAAGCGCGCCCGGCAAGCCGAGCATCTCTAGCGTGGGCGGATGCAGCAGGTACGACATGGTGCGGACTTCGTGGGCGCACCGTTCGGCCAATTCAATGGCCAGGGCGAGATGCTGCTGCGCCGCGGCGTTGGTTTGGGGCACGGCGGCGCTGACGCGGCTCAGGTTGATCATGAGGGCCGCCAGACTTTGCGCGGTGGTGTCGTGCAGTTCCCGCGCCAGCCGGCGGCGTTCCTCGTCTTGCAGCCGGAGAATTTGCGCGGAGAGGCTGTGCAAGGCCTCTTCGGCGCGCTTGCGCTCGGTGATGTCGCGCACGGTCCCGATGACGCCAATGATCTTCCCCTTGGCGTCCCGCAGCGGGCCGATCGTTTCGGCCACCCAGCCCGAACGGCCGGTCTGCGGAATGTGGAACGGAAAATCGTGAATGGGGGAAGTCTCTCCCGCCATAGCTTTTTCCATAAGCTCCAGCACCGGGGTTCCGCGCAGGAAAGGGAAGACCTCCAGGGGATGCCGGTCGAGGACTTCCTGCGCCGGCACGCCCGTCAGCTTTTCCATGAAGGGGTTCCAGACCTGGTACCGGCAGTCGAGGCCGGCCACGATGATTCCTTCCTGGGCGCTGCTGATGATCTGGTGATTGAAGAGGCTCGCCTCTTGCAGGGCTTCTTCGGCGCGCCGGCGCGCGGTGATGTCGGTGTGGATCGACAGCCATAGCCGCCCGTGGCGGGTGTGGCGGAAGGTGGAGACGTTGACGTAACACCAGAAACGGGTGCCGTCTTTTCGGATGTTGCCGATCTCGCCGCTCCACCCCCCGTTCCGCTCCACGCACCACTGGATGTCCCGGGCGGTTTCTTCCGGGGTCTTCTCCGCCGGGGCGTTCAGGACGGAGACGTGTTGGCCGAGCAATTCGTCCGGGCCGTAGCCGAACATGGCCTCCAGTTTGAGATTGGCATAAACGATCCTGCCGTCTTCCGCCCGGGTCAGAAAAACCCCCTCGGCCATGTGGGTGATGATCTCGTTCGCCAGACTCATCGCCTCCTCCGTCCGCTGGCGGTCGCTGAGGTCACGGATGATCACGCTTGCCCGCGGTTCGCCGGACGGATCCAGGAACGTCGCGCTCGTGACCTCGGCGGCGAAGCGGGTGCCATCGGCGCGCAAGAGGGTCAATTCGCGCCGCGCCCAGCCTTTGCGACCCCGTTCTTCCAGCCCGTCGGCCAGCCTGGGATCGGTGATGTCCACCAGCCCGTTCCGGCCCAAGCGGCAAATCTCCTCTTCGCTCCGGCCAAACATGCGGCAGGCCGCGGGATTGGCCAAGAAGACGCGGCCATCGGGCGCCGTGAGCAGGACGGCGTCCAGGCTGTGGTCCAGGAGGGATTGCAGCAGGCGTTCCCCCTCGGTGAGAAGTTCCGTGCCGGGGCGTGGTGCGGCGCGGCGCGGTGCGCGGTGCGGGTCTGTCGCGGTCTTGTCGCTCATGCAATTCACACTGGGGTTTCCAGTTGGGCGCAATGCTTACTCCCGTGGGGGCAGGCTTTCAAGCGCGGGAGATGGCCTCTTGTGCGCCCGCTCGCTCTGCAGCCTCGATGAAGAAGCTTGTTCGCGGGCGGGCTTTCAGGCAAACAGGCGCCCACAAATCCTGACATGAAGACGATGACGCGATGGCCGGCCTTGGCCGCCTTGAGCTTGGTGTTCTGGAACGGCGCCCAAGCCGAAGAGTTCATCCCGGACAGTTCGACCTTGTGGTATCGCCACCCCGCCGCCAAATGGGAGGAAGCCAACCCCATCGGCAATGGCCGCCTCGGCGCGATGATCTTTGGCGGCGTCACCAACGAGCACCTTTCGCTGAACGAGAACACGCTCTATTCCGGCTACCCCGGCTACCGCGACGTGCGGCTCAAGATCGCGGACGACTTCGCGACCATCACGAACCTGATTGCCGGGCGCCAGTTCGCCGAAGCCGAACGGATCGTCAATGAGAAGTGGCTCGGCGCCGCGCAAGCTTGCTACCAGCCGCTCGGAGACTTGTATCTCGACTTCGCGCCGTCGGCGAACGCCACGAACTACGTCCGCGAACTCGACCTTGCCACCGCCGTCTGCCGCGTGCGCTACCAGGCGGACGGTGTGAACTACACGCGGGAAATCTTTGCCAGCCATCCCGACGAGGTGATTGCGATCCGGCTCACCGCCGACAAACCGGGCAGCCTGAATTTCCGCGTCCGGCTCGACTCCCCGCATCCGACCGCGACCACCAAGGCGAACGCCGGAGAGCAGAAGCTCACGATGGCCGGGCAGGTGCCAGGCTTCGTTTTGCGCCGCGATCTGAACACCGTCGAAAAGAAGAAGGAGACTTGGAAATACCCGCAAGTCTGGGACGAGAAGGGCAACCGCCGGCCCGACGCCAAGACCGTGATCTACGACGGGAAAGGCCTGTTCTTCGACGCGCGGCTGAAACTCGAAACCAAAGGCGGCAAGGTGAGTTCGGAAACCAATTCGTTGGTCGTCGCGGGCGCGGACGAAGTAATCCTGGTCTTCACCGCCGCGTCGAGCTTCAACGGCTTCAACAAAAGCCCCACGCGCGAAGGCGTTGATGCCGGCGCGAAAGCGGAGCAGTGGTTGCAAGCCGCCGCGCGACTCCGCTTTGCCGAACTGCTCGCCCGCCACACGCGCGACTACCGAACCCTGTTTGACCGCGTCTCGCTCGATCTCGGCGCGCCGACGGAGCAGAGCAAGTTGCCGACGGACGAGCGCATCAAAAAGTTCTCCAGTGGAGAGGACGCCGGTTTCGCGGCCGTGTACTTCCAGTTTGGCCGTTACCTCCTGATCAGCGGCTCGCGGTCCGGCGGACAGCCGCTAAACCTTCAGGGGTTGTGGAACCAGCAGATCATCCCGCCGTGGGCCAGCGCCTACACCATTAACATCAACACCGAGATGAACTACTGGCCTGCCGAGCCTGCCAACCTTCCCGAATGCGCCGAGCCGCTGCTGCGGATGATCCGCGAACTGGCGGTGGACGGCGCGCGCGTGGCCCGCGAGGTGTATGGCCGGCGCGGCTGGGTGGCGCATCACAACACCACGATCTGGCGCGACGCCCAGCCCGTGGACGGCGCGGCGCAGGCGGCGTTTTGGCCGATGGCGGCAGGTTGGTTCTGCCAGCACCTCTACGAGCATTACCTGTTCAGCGGCGACCGCCAGTTCCTCCGGGAAGCTTACCCGCTCATGAAAGGCGCGTGCGAATTCTACCTCGACTGGCTCGTCGATGACGGCCAGGGCCGGCTGGTCACGCCCGTCAGCACTTCGCCGGAAAACAACTTCTCCTACGCCGATGAGAGCGGGAAGAAGCAGCGCGCGTCCGTCAGTTCCGGTTGCACGATGGACCTGGCCATCATTCGTGATCTTTTCGGCAACACCCTCCGCGCGGCCGAGGTTCTTGGGACCGATGCCGACTTCCGAGCCACTATCAAGACCACCCTCGCCAAGTTGCTGCCCTATCAGATCGGTGCGCAGGGCCGGCTCCAAGAATGGCAGGAAGACTTCGCCGACGCGGAGCTAGCGCATCGTCACGTCTCGCACCTCTTCGCGCTGCACCCCAGCGCACAGATCACCGTGCGCAACACGCCAGAACTCGCCGCCGCCGCGAAGCGCACGCTGGAACTGCGCGGCGACGGCGGCACCGGCTGGAGCAAGGCGTGGAAGGTGAACTTTTGGGCGCGGCTCGAAGACGGCGACCACGCTTTCAAGATGCTCAGCGAACTCATTTCGAAGTCCACCCTGCCGAATATGTTCGACACTCACCCACCGTTCCAGATCGACGGCAACTTCGGCGGCACGGCGGGCATCTGTGAAATGCTGCTCCAAAGTCACGTCCGTGAATCTGAAATCTCAAATCTCCAATTTGAAATCGAGTTGCTGCCCGCGCTGCCGAAAGCGTGGCCCAGCGGCTCCGTGAGAGGTTTGCGAGCGCGCGGCAACGTCACCGTGGACATAACGTGGAAGGACGGGAAGCTCGTTTCCTACCGCCTCGCTTCGCCCGAGCCACGTCCGGTGAAAGTGCGGGTGAATGGCGAAGTGAAAATCGTGATGGCCGAGAAACGGTGAGAATGGCAGCAGTTCTTGAACAGACGCCGGCCAGCCCGTAGCGGCGAACTGGCGTTCGCCGCAAACTTCCCCTTCCGCGCTCCTGCGGGCAACAGAGGTTGGAGAGAAGGAAGGAAAGTGAAGGTGCCGATCGCAGGGAACCAACGCCTGACCGCGTTCAAGCCAAAGCCGGTTGGTGCTTTTCGCGCCGCGCCCGTTCGGCGTATTTGCGCGATTCTCTGGCACCCCGCAGGAGACATTCCGAATTCAAGTCGCAGTCCAGCTTTGGCCAGTAAACGGAGGAGTGGCAAATCTCGTAGTCCGCCCGTTCCGCCGGAGCGGCGAGCAGCAGGGTAGGATAGAAGGCGAGCGGCACGCTGATCGAACGCCCGTCCCCAAATCGAACGTCAACCGATCGCCGGTGAGGTGAACTGCGGTCACGTCAGGCGGTGGGGTGTTATTCAGTTTCATGCCACGCTTCAATCAATTCCACTTCGTGGGCCGTGAGAATCCTGGCGATTTCGCGGAGTTCGGTTCGCGGAAGCCTTTGTTCCAACTCAGTTGGACGGGCGAGAGTCAGAACTTGGCTTCGTTGCCGCTTTTGTGAACGTGAACATGAGGCGGCTCGTCCGACTCGGAACTGTAGAATCCGATTCGATAGCCCTTTTCGCGCAGAATCGTCGGCACATGGCGAAAAGTAGGTCGAGCGAAGGCTGCTGGCAAGGCCGAGCTTGGGCGTCAGCGGCCCTTACCGCCCGCGCCCTGACTGCCGCGACGAGCTTGGAGCGAGTCCGGCGCGAGGTCTGCGGCCGCGCCCTGAGCCAGGGTTACTTCTCCGAGTGCCAGCAGTTCGTCGTGCCGGAACTTTTGGAGCACGTCTTCACCGACCTAACCGCCCACCTGACCCGCGCCGACGCCGCCGATCCGCGCCTGCGCGACCGCCCCTGGTTGGCGCGCGACGGCTCGCTCTTTCGCGCCCTGCCGCGCATGGCCTGGGCGCCCTCTGGCGGCGGCAACGCCGGCAGTCCCAACCGCGCCGTGCGCTTGCATCTCTCCTTTCACCCAGCCGACGACAAGCCCGTGCGCACCCAAGTGCGCTGGAGCGAGGACTGCGAGCGGGCCGTGTGGAAGGAGCCATGGCAACGGGGCGACGCCTACGTGGGCGACCGTTGCTTCGGCCAAAACTACCGGCTGCTGGAGGAACTGAGCCAGGCACAGTGCGTCTATGTGCTGCGGCTGCGCGAGGCGGCCGTGATCACCGTCGAAGAGGAACTGTCCGTGAGTCCCGCCGATCAAAGAGCGGGTGTGGTGCGCCAGGCTTGGGCGTGCCTGGGGGAGCGGCCCCAGCCGCACCACCCCCCCGTGCGGGTGGTGTGGGTCCGGGCGGCCGAGGGCACCGCACTGGTCTTGGTGACCAACCTGGGGCCGGACTGGACGCACTGCCGGCCGAGTTGGTCCGTCGGCTCTACCGGAAGCGATGGCAGATCGAGATGGTCTTCCGCTGGTTCAAGTGCGTGCTGGGCAGCGGCCACTGGCTGGTCGAAGGTCCGGGCGGGGCCGCGCTTCAACTCTACTTGGGTCTGATCGCCGCCGTGCTGATGCAACTCGACACGGGGCGACGGCCGACCCAACAGAGGTACGAACTGATTCAGTTCTACTTTTTAGGCTGGGCCAGTCTGGAGGAATTGACGCGCGGGATGCAACGGGAGTTGGCCCGTTCTGCAACGGGCCGCGGCGGAAATGAAGTAGGGCGGGGGAAAAGGGGCCTTCGCCCTCGTCGCGGCGCAAGGCGGAGATGTGTGTAATCGATCGGTCGGGTGGAGGGCGGTCGTCGGGGCGTTGTTCCTGGGGGGCCGCGCGCGTATTTGATGAGTCGGGGTGCCACCTCCGCCCGCCGAGCAGCCGCCTGTGACGATCGGAAGTGGGTACCACCGTGGCGGAGCGGGGTGGAAGGGGGTAGGTTTCCACTCGCGGGATTTCGAAAAAACGAGGCTTGCCGTTGAGCGGCTTACGTCGCACCGGAAGCGAAAAAAAAGCGAAAACCGGCTCTCATCCATGAAATTTCGGCCAAACACTGTTGCTGGGTTCTCCTCGTTTGTATCCCCTGACAGGGCGACCCGCCAAATTTGGTTGCGGCTCTGACGCGCTGGGAGGGAATGAAGGTTACGTGAACTTGACATGCACTATGTATGGCATGGTCCTTGTAATTAGCATCTTACAATCAATGTTGTGGATGCGATTGAAAAACCCTTGCCGTCGAGCATTACTCTGATAACTTGCACCCACGCTTCGTGCGGAACCTAGACGCAAGCGTGAGTGGAAATGTTGAAGTTTAGGCTGTAATTTAGTTGATCAATATAGACTAGGTTTAAGTGATTAAAGCTCTGAGTAGCTAAAGGTTTGGCTGCTCGGTTTTTTTGTCATGTGTTTTATAAGGTAATGGAGTGGAGAAGGGTTTATTGACTGGATGGTTAGCCATCCTTCGCTCATTGAAAATTGAATTGTGCGATAAGTGAGAGCCCTCTTCATGAGCAGGTGTTTAGCTTGCCTGACCATGAAGTTAGGTAGTTTTATAATTCGCTCGATCATTGATCGGGCAGGAATCAAGCAAATAGTTTCTATACGGAGAGTTTGATTCTGGCTCAGAACGAACGCTGGCGGCGTGGATAAGACATGCAAGTCGAACGATAATTGCCGAGTAGCAATATTCGGCGGTTAAAGTGGCGCAAGGGTGCGTAACACGTGGGAATTTACCTTGAAGCGTGGGATAACTCCGAGAAATCGGAATTAATACCGCATGTGATCGTAAGATTAAAGTTGGGGACCGTAAGGCCTGACACTTCAAGAT
>JACRJZ010000073.1 GCA_016219875.1 Verrucomicrobiota bacterium
CATCGTTACGTGGTGACGGAAGGCGGGCGTAAAATCATCACCGCGCTGCTGGCCGCGCGCCAGGCGGATGTGGAACAACTGACGGCCCTTGCGGGCGTGAAAAAATCTTCTCAGAAAGGAACGATGTCATGGGATAGCACTACACGCCTTTTCCCAGACTGCGCTGGGAAAAAGAGGTTCGCCTGAGGCGAACAGCCGAAGGCAGAACGCAGGAGGTGCTGGTATCGTTGGGGCATGCCTACGCCCGATGACTTCTCGACCTACGTTGCGGACCTGCTCGCCGGCACCTACGACTGCGTGGATCGCATCTCCCTGCGCGGCTATTATCCCTTGGGCCAGACCAGCGGCGGCCTGCTGACCTGGTGGCACCAATTGCATCCAGGCGTCTTGCTTACGGCGGAACACTTGCGCCGAATGGCCGGCGACTTCGGCCGCCGGGTCCACGCTTACGCCAAGAAGCACGCTATTCCCCTCCACTACTGTGAACTGGGCGACAAGACCAAACACGCCCGCGCCGAAAAGCTCCGGCCCCAAGACCCCCACTTCCAAGGCGTGTTCGCCATTTTCGTCGCCAAAGCGCCCGCCCTGGTCTGACAGGCCAAGACCAACCGTAAGGGCCAGCTCGTCCTGCGTCGCCCCAAAAGCTGGCCGCTGGTCTATCATTACCACTTCCACATCGTGGACAAAGAGTGGGGGCACCTCACCCTCAAGATGAGCGGCCATCCGCCCTTCGGCCTGCAAATCTCCCTCAACGGTCACGAATGGGTCCAACGCCAAGCCCAAGCGCAGTCCGTCGCCTGGGTCAAGGAGGACAACTGCTTTGTCGGCGGCTCGGACTGCGCGGCGATCAGTCGTCTGGCCGAAGGACTGGACGGCCCGGCGGGCCTGGCCCGCCTGGCTCAAGTTTGTGATCGCTGGGTCTATTCGGCCTGCCTGTGCTTCGCGCTGACCCAGGAACAACCGCGCCAGTCCCAGTTCCGTTACGCCGACAGCGGCTACCCGTTGGAATACAGCCGCAACCTCCTGTTCAAAAGTGGACGCCAACTCGACGAGGTCTATCAGGGCCTGATTGACCGCACCCGCCGGCTCCTGGACGTGCCCCGGCTCAAAACCATTTTCGGCCGCAAACATCGCCCCCACCACGATCGGGCCGGGGGCGGGCGGCTGGAAAAAATCCTCGACCGTTCGACCTATGACCTGACGGTCGTCAAGCTGCACTTTGGCAAGCTCACCCTCAAACTTTACGACAAGGGTGATCGGGTGCTGCGGGTCGAGGTGATCGTGAACAACATCGAAGAACTGCGCTGCGGCAAACGGCTGGAAAAACTGCCGGGCATATTCACGCGGCTGCAGCAAATGATCGTGGCGTTCCTGGGCGTGGTGCAAGCCGCGCACCTGAGCTTCCTGGAGGCGCAGCCGCTGGATGCCCTGGCCACCCCGACGGTGCGGGGTGAAAAGCGGGTGGCGGGCGTGGACCTGCAAAAGCCACGGATGCGCGCGGTGGCCGAAGCGGTGGTGGCGCTGGCCGCGACGCCGGGCGGCTTCACCGCAGCGCAACTGGCCGACCGGGTGCGGGCGCAACAAGGCCGGCCGATGGCCCACTACCATCCGCGTCAGGCGGCGTACGATCTGCGCAAGTTACGGGGCAAGGCCCTGGTCGAACGGATCGGGGGCACCCGCGGCTATCGGGTGCGCCGTCCAGGCATCCGCACGCTGGCGAGCTTGCTGATCCTGCGGGAGAAAGTGCTCAAGCCGGTGCTGGCCGGGGTGTACCGTCCCAAGCGAGGACGTCCCCCAAGAACATTCACCCGCTGGACGTGCATTACCAGAAGCTCCAACGCGAAATGCTGGCCACCCTGCAAACCCTGAAACTGGCCGCCTGACTTCGCTGAAACAAACATGTTGGTCTTAGTTTTTGGATAGCAGTGCAGTGCAGTGCAGTGCAAAGGCGCAGAGGCTTTGAGAACCAGCAGGCTCAGGACTTCTGATCCCGTGGAAATGACGTGGCCCGCCCGGTGAGGGCACCGGGCCAACAGGGTCGCGCGAGAGCTGTAGGCCGGGTCCCCAGACCCGGCGACTGGGCATCAGCAGTATTCCACGCGGCCTCAACTTCAAGGCGTGGGGTCAGGAGTCCTGAGGCTCAGGAGGCGCCGGTTTTCTCCGCTGCACCGCGCTGGCCACTACACCGCAGAACAGCGAAATGAGGGTAGTCGCTGGGTTTCACCCCCCGAACCCTTGTCGTCATGTGCCTGCGTTGCGGAACTGTGCTCGAAAGCCCTGCGCTCCGCCGGCCGGGGAAATCAAGTCCGGTCGTGCCCGACGACATGCCAAATACGGGCGGGACGCGCTGTCCTACGATGCGGGCGTCTCCGCCTGTGGTTCTTCTTCGTTCTCGCTGATGACGGGGGCGATGGCTTGGAGGCGATCGTTCTCGCCGAGGTTTACGAGCTTGACGCCTTGGGTGTTGCGGCCGGCTTCGCGGATGCCGGCCACGCCGATGCGGATCATCTGGCCGCCCACGGTGATGAGCATGATTTCGTCGTGGTCATGGACCGTCAGCGCCCCCACCACGCCGCCGGTCTTCTCGGTGGTCTTCATGGTGATGATGCCTTTGCCGCCGCGGGACTGACGGCCGTATTCTGCAAAGTCAGTGCGCTTGCCGATGCCGTTTTCGCCGGCAACCAGCAGGGTGGCGTCCTTGGCGACCACGCTGAGCGCGACCACTTGATCGGTCTTCTCAAGCCGGATGCCGATGACGCCGACGGCCGGGCGGCCCATGGGGCGCGCGTCTTCTTCGCTGAAGCGGATGCTCATGCCTTCCTTGGTGATGAGGATGACTTCGTCCTGGCCGCTGGTGAGCTTGACGTCGATCAGGGTGTCGCCGGCCTCGATGCCGATGGCGTTGATGCCGCCCTTGCGGATGTTGGCGAATTCCTCCAGCGCGGTCTTCTTCACGATGCCTTGGTGGGTGGCGAAAAAAAGGTAGCCGGGCTGTTGCCAGGTCACGTCCTCCTTGTTCGCGTCGGTCTTGCTTTCGATGCGGATGAGGGCGGCGATCTTCTCATCGGTTTTCAGTTCGAGAATGTTCGCGATGCTGCGGCCCTTGGAGGCGCGGCCCATGTCGGGGATTTCGTGGACGCGCTCGCAATACACGCGGCCCGTGTTGGTGAAGAACAGGAGGTAGTCGTGGGTGCTGGCCGTGAAGAGGTGCTCAATGAAATCGGGTTGCTCACCCTCGACCGCGGAGTCTTCGCGCGTCGCCATGCCGATGACGCCTTTGCCGCCGCGGCGTTGGCTGCGGTAGGAGCTGATGTTGGTGCGCTTGATCAGGCCGTTGTGGGTGATGGTGATGATGACTGGTTCGTTGGCGATGAGGTCTTCGATGGCGATCTCGCCTTCGTCGGGCACGATGTCAGTGCGGCGCGGGGTGGCGTGCTTTTCTTTGATGGCGGCCAACTCGTTCTTGATGATGGTGAGGACGCGCTCCTCTTTCGCCAGGATATCGAGGAGGTCTTTGATCTCCTCCATCAACTGGTGGTACTCGGCGCGGATTTTGTCGATTTCGAGGCCGGTGAGTTGGTAGAGGCGGAGGTTCAGAATTTCGTCGGCCTGGTGGTCGCTGAAGCAGTAGCGGCCGTTGGTGAGGCGGGCTTCATTGCGGATGAAGATGCCGAAGCCTTCCACGACGGCGCGACTGAACTCGAAGGCAAGGAGTTTGATCTTGGCCTCGTCGCGCGTGCGGCTGCTGCGGATGATGCGGATGAATTCGTCGAGGTTCGACAGCGCGATGAGATAGCCCTCCAGCGTCTCAGCGCGCTCTTCGGCTTTCTTCAACTCGAACTTGGTGCGGCGGATGACGACTTCGCGGCGGTGCTCGATGTAGCAGGCGATGAGCGCCTTCATCCCGAGGGTCTTGGGCCGGCCGTGGTCGATGGCGAGGGCGTTGACGGCGAAGGAACTCTCAAGCTGGGTGTGCTGATACAGGTTGTTGATGACAACCTTGGGGATGGCGTCGCGCTTGAGTTCGATGACGATGCGGGTGTTCTCGTCGGATTCGTCGCGGACACCGGAGATGTCGGCGATGATTTTCTCATTCACCAATTCAGCAATGCGTTTGACGAGGACGCTGCGGTTGACGCCGTAAGGGATTTCGGTGACGACGAGGTTTTCGCGTCCGCCTTTGACTTCTTCGAGGCCGATCTTGCCACGGACTTTGAGGCTGCCTTTGCCGGACTTGAAATATTCTTTGATCGGGTCGATGCCGCAGATGATGCAGCCGGTAGGGAAGTCGGGCCCCTTGATCAGCTTCATCAACTCGGCGTCGGTGATGTTCGGATGGTCGATCTGCGCGCACACGCCGTCGATGACTTCGCCGAGGTTGTGCGGCGCCATGTTTGTGGCCATGCCGACGGCGATGCCAGTGCCGCCGTTGACGATGAGGTTCGGAAAGGCGGCGGGGAAGACGGTCGGCTCGGTGCGAGTTTCGTCGTAGTTCGGGACGAAATCGACGGTTTCCTTGTCCATGTCCTCCATGAGCACGGCGCCGAGGTGGCGGAGGCGGGCCTCGGTGTACCGCATGGACGCGGGCGGGTCGCCATCGACGGAGCCGAAGTTGCCTTGGCCCTCGATGAGCATGTCGCGCATGGCCCACGGCTGCGCCATGTGGACGAGCGTGGGGTAGATGGCCATGTCGCCGTGCGGGTGGTAGTTGCCCATCGTCTCGCCGACGATCTTGGCGCACTTGACGTGTTTGCGGCTGGGCATGACGCCGAGTTCATACATCGCGTAGAGGATGCGGCGCTGGGAAGGCTTGAGGCCGTCGCGTACGTCGGGCAACGCGCGCGAGATGATCACGGACATGGAGTAGTCGAGGAACGAGCCTTTGATCTCGTCGGCGACGTTGATCTTGATGATCTTCTCGTTGGCAGCGAAGAGGGGCGTGGGGCTGGCCAGGGCCTCTTCGCGGCCGGGCGGGGGCTGGTCGGGAGTGTTGGGAGGGATGTCGTCGGGCATGGGAAATCAGTATTTGTCGGCAGAGGGCGGGGCGGCGGGACGGTCGTTCAGGACCGCAGCGGAAGTTCGCTTTGCTTCAAGTTCGGCGATGATGCGGTTGAGGCGGTCGAGGTTGGCCAAAGCTTGTTGTTCCAACCGCGGCGTGTCCCGCGGCGGAACTTTCTTCATCTTGCCGGCGTCCTCCATGATGAAGTCGGTGCCCAGCGCACGTGCGCGGCGCATGGCATGGATGATGCCTTTCTGCATGGCACGCTCCGCCTGATAGTCCTCCAAGTCCATGATGGACTCGTCCCAAGGCTCAAGAACTGTTTTCATAGTTCGACTCCAATCTCGGCCAGCACGGATGTCAGGAAACTTTGATCGCGCGCAACCACTCTGCCGCCCTTTTGCACGGCAATCAAGCGAGGCGCGAGGTCGTTGTTCGCATAAAACTTCCAAGTATCCATGAGGTGACGGTAAGTGACGAAGAAGTTCGTGATCGTTTTGAAAAAGCGCCGACGCACCACGTCAGGCTCGATGTTATGTCCGCCGTCCAGCACGCGCTGACGAATTCGCGCCAGCGTGACTTCGGCATCGCGCACCCACAGGAAATAGCACTTGATGATGTACCCTTTCGCCTTGGCATCCTTCAGCCAAACGGCTGCGCTGATGCCACTCATGGTGGTTTCCCAAGTAAAGCCCTGTCGCTGGGCAATGAGGTGCTTAATGCGCGACAAAGCATAGCGTCCCGCTTCCAAGGCCCCGCCATTGGGATCGTACGGCGAAATGCCGCGAGCAATCAGGTCGGCGTTCACGAACTCGAGTTGCTTGGCCTCCTCTGGCAGGTAGAAATCGGCAAACGTAGTCTTCCCCACGCCGTTCGGGACCGCGATGATGTAGAGGGTCGGCATGTCAGCTATTCGCCCTACACCTTCACCGGCAGCGTCTCCGGAAACACTGGCAAGTGCATCGCCTGGGCTGCCGCGTGCATCCGCGCATCGGTGGTGCAGAGGGGGAAGTCGTTCGCAATATCGCAACTGGCCACGTGCAGCGCATCCAGTGAACGGATCGGAACCTTCGGATGGCAGACCTCGATCACCCGTGTCGCGCGGTGCAGCACGCGGTTGTTCAAGTTCACGAGTTGGAGCACTTCGCTCTCAATCATCTCGGCGAACTTGGCTTCGGCCCGCTGACGTTGGGTGCGATTGATCGCCCCCGCTCGCTCCTTGGCGAACAAGGCGGACTTCACCTCGACCAGGGCCAGTTCTGATGTCGCCAGCGCGTGCCCGCGCAACTCGCGCTCAAACCACGCCGTCTCCGGTTCCGGCGTCAGCAGCTTTACCAGAATGCCCGTGTCGAGATACATGCTACCAGCCGCGACCATCGCGGTCGGTGCGGACGAGTTCGTCGGCAAATGGCCCTTGCGTCTGGACGGGCATGGACTTGAGGTGATCTCCCATTCCCGTGAACACCTTGCGCGACTTGGCCGCCTCGGCGCTCACGAGCCGGGCCTTGGGCTTGCCATCCGACGTGATGACCACTTCCTGCCCGGACGCGACCAACTCCAGCAGGGCCGAGAGTTTGGCTTTCGCGAGGCGCACGGGAAAGGTCAGGCCAATGCCGGGCAACGCAACGGCTTCCCGCAGCACCAAGGCTGAAGATTTTGGTTCCGGGTACTTGATCGAACGCGATTTCGTTTTCATGGCCGCAATGTAGTCACATGTGGTCACACTGTCAAGCTCTGAGATCAAATATCCAGATTTCGCACGTTGAGCGCGTTGTCTTCGATGAACTGCCGGCGCGGCTCCACTTCGTCGCCCATGAGCTTGGTGAACATCTCCTCGGCTTCGACGGCGTCCGTGAGGTCGATGCGCAGGAGCTTGCGTTTGACCGGGTCCATCGTCGTTTCGAAGAGCTGGTTGGGGTTCATCTCGCCCAAACCCTTGAAGCGTTTGATCTCCAGTCCGCGGCGGCCCACTTCCAGGATGCCGGACAGAATTTCCGGGATGCTGAACAGCGGCTTGCGCACCTCGCGCTCGCCTTCGCCTTCGATCAACTCGAACAGAGGTTGGTCCTGCGCCGCGTAGTGATCGACGCTCAGGCCCTTCTTGGCGAGCTTGTTCAGCAACTCCTGGATGGCTTTGCACTCGTGCAACTCCACGAGCCGCGCGCGGCGCGTGTGGCCGTTCTTCTTTTCCCCGGACGTCTTCTCGGCTACCAGAATCTCGGTTTCCTCTTCGCCGAACAGTCTCAAATCCGGGTTCTCTTCGCCAAATTTCCGAAGGTCCTCCTCGGTGTGGAAATACTGCACCGTCTCGTCGTTGCCCGCGCGAATGACCACGATGTGCCGCGGTAGCTCATGGGTCTGCGGATTGCGTTTCTCGAGGAACACCCCGAAGTCGCCACCATGCCGCCGCAGCGCCTTCGCGTACTTGTCCAGCGACTCCAGAAGTTCCAGAATCTCGGCCAGTTGCTTGGCGGGAATCTCCGTGTCGTCCGACAGATTGTGCAGGCGCACTTCCTCCGTGCCGAGTTCGATCAAAATTTTGTTCAGCCGCGCGTCGTCTTCCACGTACTCCACGCGTTTCTTGCGGGCAATTTGGTAAAGCGGCGGTTGCGCGATATAAACGAAGCCGCGCCGGATCAACTCCGGCATCTGGCGGTAGAAGAACGTCAGCAACAGCGTCCGAATATGCGACCCGTCCACGTCGGCATCGGTCATGATGATGACCTTGTGATAACGCAGCTTGTCCAAGGCGAATGCCCCTTCGCCCTCGCCGTCGCCGATGCCCGTGCCGATGGCAGTGATCATGGCGCGGATTTCCTCGTTTTGGAGGACCTTGTCGAGACGCGCCTTTTCCACGTTGATCAACTTGCCGCGGATCGGAAGGATCGCTTGGAAGCGCCGGTCGCGGCCCTGCTTGGCCGAGCCGCCTGCCGAGTCACCCTCGACGATGTAAACCTCGCAGTTCGCCGGATCGCGGTCAGAACAGTCCGCCAGCTTGCCGGGCAACCCACCTCCGGTCATCGCGGACTTGCGCACCGTCTCGCGCGCCTTGCGGGCGGCTTCGCGGGCGCGGGCCGCCACGAGACCCTTCTCGATGACCTTCTTCGCCACCGGCGGGTTCGCGTCGAAGAAACTCATCAGCCCCTCGTACACCACTGACGACACGATGCCCTCGATCTCGGTGTTGACGAGCTTCACTTTCGTCTGCGATTCGAAGCGCGGATTGGGCAATTTCACGCTCAACACGCACACCAGCCCCTCCCGCACGTCGTCGCCTGTGATGGGGGGATCCTTCTCCTTCAGCAACTCATTCTGCCGCGCGTATTGGTTGATCGCGCGAGTCAGTGCCGTGCGGAAGCCCGTCAAGTGTGTCCCGCCGTCGGTGTTGGAAATCGAATTCGCGAAACACAGGATTTGGTCGCTATACGAGTCGTTGTACTGCAACACGCACTCCACGATCACCTCTTCCTTCTGCTTGCTCAGCACGATCGGTTTCGGATGAATCACCTGTTTGCTTTTGCCAAGTTGCTTGACGAACTCCTCGACGCCGTCCCGGTAAAAGAACCGCTCCTCCTTGTTTTCCAGCCGCTCGTCCGTGAGGACGATCTCCACGCCCGGGTTCAGGAACGCCAGTTCCCGCAGCCGGTTCGCCAGCACCTCAAACTTGAACTCCGTCGTGATCGTGAAGATCGTCGGGTCCGGCTTGAACGTGATCAGCGTTCCCGTGTGCTTCGACTTCCCGATCACCTGCAACTTCTGCGTGGTCTTTCCCTGTGCGAACTCCATCGAGTACACCTTCCCGTCGCGCGACACCTCCACCTTGAACCAATCGCTCAGCGCGTTCACGCACTTGGCGCCCACGCCGTGCAACCCGCCCGAGTATTTATAGGCCCCCTGCCCGAACTTCCCGCCCGCGTGCAGGTTCGTCAGCACCAACTCCACCGCCGGCACCTTGAACTTCGGATGCTCATCCACCGGGATGCCGCGCCCGTCGTCCCGGATTGAGCACGAGCCATCGACGTGGATCGTGACCTCGATGCGCTTGCAGTAACCGGCGAGATGCTCGTCGATCGAGTTGTCGAGCACCTCGTACACGCAATGATGCAGCCCGCGTTCATCGGGGTCGCCGATGTACATGCCGGGGCGTTTCCGCACCGCCTCCAAGCCTTCCAGCTTGTCGATTTTCGAGGCGTCGTACTTCTCACCGGAGGAGCTGGTGGCGGACTTGATTTGCTCGTCTGGAACCTGGTTGTCTTCGGCCATAAATAGTTGGGAACGGTACTGACTTTCCGCTCCAATACTAGCTCGCAAACTGTAGAAAACTGCCGCTTCCGACACAACCTCTATTTCCACGAAAAACAATCCTCCAACCACAATCCATTGTGGCCGCGCACCGGAACGAACCAAACCTGTCGCGGTGGACCCGTGGCGGCGACTCGGCAGCATGCCGCCGACTTTGGGGCAAGACCACGGCGTTCAGCCGATCTGCCGCCACGAGGCCAAGCTACGGTCCTTCCCTGACGCCGGAAGGCTGGCTCGGCAGCGAGATTTCACTCTGGCGCTTCGCTGACTTGCCGCAGGCCGATCCGGAGTCCCAGCGTCCTTTTGGCTGCTTTCGTCTCGGCTGCCCTCACCAAGGGTGAACGGGAGCCGCGTCGTGCGGGCCGCCAGTGACGAGGCCAAATTGAAGCGCGATGTTTGGCGTAAGAACAGGAATTACGAAATTCTTCGTTGACATCTACGAAGAACGTCGTATTTTCGCCGCCAACAGCATTTGAACACATGAAACGAAACTCACCCTTGAAACCCACGGATGCTGAACTGGCCATCCTCCGCGTGCTCTGGCAGCGCGGACGCAGCACCGTTCGTGAGGTCACCGAAGACCTCAACCGCGTCCAGCGAACCGGCTACACCACCGCCTTGAAGATCATGCAAATCATGACGGACAAGGGCCTGGTGAAGCGCGACGAGACCGCACGCTCTCACGTCTATGAAGCCGCGCTCTCGGAAGACGAGACGCAACAACAACTGGTCCGGCATCTCTTGGATCGGGCTTTCGGCGGCGCCGCCTTCAAGCTGGTGCAGCACGCGCTGGCGGCGAAGAAGGCCACGCCCAGCGAGCTGGCTGAGATTCGCAAGCTCATCAATGACATGGAAGGAGGCTCCTGATGAACTCGCTGCTTTCGCTTGCCCAACGACCCACCGTCGTGCAACTGGGCTGGGTGCTCGTCCATTTCCTCTGGCAAGGGGCTGTTCTCGCCGGCCTGTTTGCGGTGGCGCGCCACCTTCTCCGGACGCGCTCCGCGCAATGCCGCTACCTTGCGGGCTGCCTGACCCTGCTGTTGATGGCCGCCGCACCTGTCATCACTTTCTGCATTCTGGAGCCGCAGTTGGAGCGCTCGACCTCGTCCGCCGCAACGCTCATCGCGCCGACAGAAGGAGCCGCAAGCCTACTGGCGATGGGCGGCGACGCAGCGACGGGAACAGCAAGCGGACTCACCATCTTCCTGGATCGACTCGCGTTGACGCTGGAAGGCGCGATGCCCTGGCTGGTGGCGCTCTGGCTGGCAGGCGTGATGGCGTTGTCCTTCCGCATCGCGGTCGCGTGGACCAAAGTGCGGCGTTGCCGCACCCGCCGGACTGACGCGGTTGACCCGATCTGGTTGGAGCGGCTCGCGGAACTCCGCTCCCGGCTGGGCATCAATCGGCCAGTGCGGCTCCTGAAGTCGGCTTTGGTACAAGTGCCGACCGTGATCGGTTGGTTCCGTCCCGTGATCCTGCTGCCGGCCAGCAGCCTGACCGGATTGAGTCCCGCGCAGTTGGAGTTGGTGCTGGCGCACGAACTGGCCCATGTCCGGCGCGGCGATTACTGGATCAACCTTCTGCAAGTCGCGATGGAGACGCTCCTCTTCTATCATCCCGCTGTCTGGTGGGTGTCAGCCTGCGTCCGTGAGGACCGCGAGCACTGTTGCGATGATCTGGCGGTGTCAGTGTGCGGCAACCGCGTCGCGTTCGCGCACGCTCTGGCCACGCTGGAAGAGCTTCGCGGTGTCGCGGCGCAAACGGCGCTGGCTGCCGGCGGCGGATCACTGCTCAAGCGCGTCCGGCACATCCTGGGCTTGCCCACCGACGCCGGGCCGCGCAGCGCCAAGGCGATGGCCGGAGGCACGCTGTTCGTCTTGGGTGCGGCGGCGATGCTGGCGGCGCTGGTCTATTACGCGGCCACGCCCAAGCAGTTCCAGTCCGCCTGCCGCATCGCGGTCAAAGAGGATCTTCCAGACGGCTCGGCCGACAACCGGAGCCACGATCCCAATTGGGTGCAGACGGAAATCGAAACACTGCGATCCAAGGCCGTGCTGTACGGCGTGGTCGATAATCTGGGCCTGACCAAGCAGTGGGCCGGGCGATACGGCCAGTCTGGCGAGCTGAAGAAGGAGCAGACCTACCTCCTCCTCAAACGCATGGTGACGGTCCAGCAATTGCGCGCCAGCAGCCTCCTCGAAATCCGCGTCACCAGCCAGGAACGTGACGAGGCCACAAAACTGGCCAACGCCATCGCCGAAACTTACGCCAATCGGCGATGGCAGGTGCGCCGGCAGTTCTTCGAGGAGGGCATCGCGGTCCTGCGAAAGCACCACGCTGCGGCAGACGACCAAGTCAGGGCCGTCCAGGAGCGGGTGAATGAGATCAAGGACAAGCTCGGTATCAGCGACTCCGAAGCGGCCAGTCCTTACCAGACTTCGACTTTGGAGCCTGAAACCTTGCGGCGCATGGAAGCCTCCTCGCTCGAAGCCCAGGCCCGGCTGGCCAGTCTCCGCACGAGCTATGAACGGATGGCCAAACTGACCCTCGACGAACTGAAACAAGCGATCCACGTCATCTATCCGGACCCCGAGCTTTCAGATTTGCTGCGCAACGAGAAAGAAGCCGAGCAGAAACTGGCCACCCTGAAGGCCAGCTTTGGTGCCAACACCCCCCAACTTCTGGAAACCCAGCGCCTGTACGAAACTGTGACCAACCAGGTTGGCAAGCGCCTCAATGGTGTCTTGATGGGGCTCAAGCACAAAGTCGATGCCAGCCAAACTGAGGTGGACGCCCTGCTCAAGCAGATTGAAGAAGTCAAGTACGGCGACCGCAAGAAGTCCATCGAGCGCCGCCCATACTTCGAGGCCAAGCGTGATCTTGAAGTCCTCCAAACCCTCCGCGACAAGCTTCACATGCAAATCGTCGCCCAGGAGATCGACGTCGCAGTCCCGAAACGCCGGCTCGTGGAAGTCATTGACACCGCCGAACCCGCGTTGCGGCCGGTGCGACCGAACCCTGGGCTGGCACTGGCTCTCTTCGCGCTGGGATCGCTCTTCTGCCTCTCCGGCGTCGTGCTCTTCGCCTCTTCCCGGCGCAGTTCCACGCTAGTCACCCAGTCGGCTCCAGCGTAGTCGTAGCCCCGGCCATTCACGCAGGGCAAGGACCAGGGCGGCGGCCCCAGCCCGCAGTTCTCACTCGTCCGCGTAGCGGCAAACTGGCGTTTGCCGCCATTCGTATGAGTGGCCGGAGGACGAAAGCACAAAGAAGTGCGGCGAACACCAGTTCGCCGCTACGCCCTGCCGGATTCGTTCGGACTCCGAGCGACTCTCCCACTCCGCAAGGGTGCATCAAGCTCCCGCCCGGCACACCGGGTAGCGCAGGTTTTCCAACCTGCCGTAACGCCGACTTGCAGTCGGCAAGGCCGTGAAACTTCCAGCCGGCTGGCCTCTTCCAACGCTTGCCGGTTGGAAAACCGGCGCTACGGCAGACTGGAAAGTCTGCGCTACGAGTGCTCCCGAACCGAGCTTGATGCAGCCCTGCCCACTCCGACTTTGATTGAAACATTGCCCCGCCTTCAGCGTCCGAAACACCATCATGCAACTGACACGCCAATCCGCCCTGTTGAGTCTGGCTTTGTTCGCCATGCTCTCGCTGTCGGCCGCCGAACTTCGGTTGAGCAACCGCCCTCCGCAGCCGGACGAGTGGGGCTACCGGCCGGCCGACGGCGCCACCGTGCCGCTCAATCCGCCCTCGCTGACCTGGATTCACGAAACCAACGCCATCATTTACACCGTGCAGTGGGCGCGGACCGAGAACTTCTCGGATGCAACAACCGTCAGCGAAATCCCTTGGCCCACCTACACGCATCACGCCGCGTTGGCGGCCGGGAGCTACTTCTGGCGCTACAAGTTCGCGGCCAAGTCCGGCGACACTTCCAACTGGAGCGTCGCGCGCAAGTTCACCATCCCAGCCCAAGCCACCGACTTCCCCATGCCCACGCGCGCCCAACAAAGCGAGCGCGTGCCCAAGCAGCACCCGCGGCTCTTCATGCGGCCGGAAGACTTGCCCCGCTTGCGCGAACTGGCGCAAGGCCGGGAAGCGAAGGCCTTCGCCCGGCTCCGTGCCGACGCCGATCGAATCATCAGGATCGGCCCCACGCCGGAGCCGACCCAGATGGGTTCGGCCCGCGACAAGGAGAACGCCGAGGCCGTGAAATACTGGTGGCCCAACCGCCAGCAGACGGAAAAAGCCTGCATGGAAGCGGAGACGCTCGCGTTCGTCTATCTGCTGACGCAGGACAAGGAATACGGCCAAGCCGCGCGCCGCTGGCTGGTGCATCTCGCGTCGTGGAATCCGGACGGCCCCACGAACTTCAAGGTCAATTGCGAAGCCGGCAAGCCGATGCTCTATCGCCCCGCCCGCGCCTACGATTGGGCCTGGGACATGTTCACGCACCGGGAACGAACAAACATCCAGGCTGTCATGCAACGCCGCGTCAAAGACGCCTGGGAAAGCGGTGAAGTCCAGCGCGGCGTTGGCCATCTGAACCGCCCCTACAACAGCCACGGCAATCGCGTCTGGCACAAGATCGCCGAAGCTGGGATCGCCTTCCTCGACGAAATCCCCGAAGCGCCGACCTGGCTGGATTACGCCGTGAACAAATTTTACGCCTCCTACCCCGTGTGGTCGGATGACGACGGCGGCTGGCACGAGGGCGTGAGCTACTGGGCCGGCTACATGAACAAGTCCGTCTGGTGGCTCCAGGTGTCCCAGTCCGCCCTCGGCATCGACGGGTTGAAGAAACCGTTCTTCGCGAAGGTAGGCGACTACCCGCTCTACATCGCGCCGCCCGGCTCGCCCAACTCCGGTTTCGGCGACCTGGCCTTCAACCCGCCTAGCAAAGGCATCGGCGGTTTCATGGAGTATCACCTCCGCGTGAAGGGCCACCAGCCCGACGGCGTCCGCGCCGGTTACTGGCGCTGGTGGACCGAGCAATGGGGCATGAAAGGCGAGAGCGGCATTCTGGGCTTTCTCTACGCCGCCAACCTGCCGGACCTCCCGCCGGCGAAGCCGCCGGCCGATTTGCCGCCGTCGAAGGTCTTCCACGGCATCGGCGTGGCCAGCTTGCACACCACGCTGCTGGACGCGAAGGACGACGTGCATTTCCTGATGAAGTCCTCGCCCTTTGGCTCCCAGAGCCACGGCCACAACCCGCAAAACATTTTTCAACTGAACGCCTACGGCGAGCCGTTGCTGACCACCTGCGTCTATCGCGACTTGCACGGCAGCAAGTTCCACTACGGCTGGGTCCACAGCACCGTGGCCCACAACGGCGTGCTTGTGAACGGCCAAGGCCAGGAGAAGCACAAAGCCTCCGCGCCGGGCCGCTTCACGGCGGAGCGGTTCACGCCGGAGTGGGATTACGTTTGCGGCGACGCCACGCCCGCTTACGGCGGACGCCTCACCCGCGCGCTGCGGCACGCCGTGCTCGTGAAGGGTGAGACGCCGTTCATTGTGCTCTACGACGACCTCGCGGCGAAGGAGCCGAGCACGTTCCAGTTCATGCTTCACGCGTTGAAGCCGTTCATCGTGGACGAACTGGCCGCGCAGCTTTCCGTGACGCGGCCCAACGCCGGCGTCACGGTGAAGTACCTCTCAACTCAGCCGCTCGCCTTCCGCCAATGGGACGGCTTCCAGCCCAAGCCGAGCAAGGAGTTCCCGAACCAATGGCACGTTGAAGCCGCCACTCAAGACCAGCGGGCGGACCTCGCGATGCTGACCGTGATTGTGCCCAATCGTGCCGGGAAGAACGTCGAGTGGCAGGCAGAACGCATCGACCGCGGCGACGCCGCCGTCGCGCAAATCAGACTCGGCGGCAAGAAGACCGTAGTGACGTTCAGCAAGTCCGCTGGCGGCGCGCCGAAGATCGTCACGGAAGCGGCGAATTGACTGGCTAGGTGATACTCAACTCCTTTCTCCGCATGAACCACTTCACTCCAGCGACCTTCTCAGAACGTCCTCGGCGTAGCGGCGTCCCGGCAGAGCGCCGCCATCTTTGTTTTTGCCTTTCGCCTTTTGCCTTCTGCCTTGCAGCGCGGCGCTCTGCCGAGACGCCGCTACGGCACGACCTGAAATCACCGCTGCTGGCGTTGGCCTTGACGGTCTTCACTGGCTTCGCCGCTTCGGACATTCCTCCGCTGGTGCTGCCCGAAGGCGTGGGCGTGAACATCCACTTCACGCGCGGCCATGAGCAAGACCTCGACCTGATCGCCGCGGGCGGATTCAAATTCATCCGCATGGATTTCGGCTGGGGCGGCATCGAACGCCGCAAGGGCGAGTACAACTGGGCCGCCTACGACGAACTCACCGCCAACCTGGAGCAGCGCAAGCTCCGGCCCATCTACATCCTCGATTACTCGAACGGCCTCTACGAAGACACGGTCATCTCGCGCAACCCGATCAGCGGCCGCGAGCAGCGCGACACCGCCTCGCCCCAAAAGCCCGAAAGCGTGGCGGCGTTTGCGCGCTGGGCGGCAGCGGCGGCGCAACACTTCCGCGGCCACAGCATCATCTGGGAAATCTGGAACGAGCCGAACATCAGCTTCTGGAAACCCAAGCCCGACGTGAAGCAATACATCGCCCTCGTCCAAGCCACAACCAAGGCGATGCGCGCCGCCAATCCCGACGTGACCATCGTGGCGCCGGCGTCGTCGGGCTTTCCGTGGAGTTTCCTAGAGGAGCTTCTCGCTGCGCCGGGCGTGCTGGACGGGTTGGACGCCGTGAGCGTGCATCCTTACCGCAGTTACAGCAAAGGCCCGGAGACGGCGGGCGAGGACTACGCGAGGTTGCGCGGCTTGATCGAACGCTACGCGCCGCCGGCCAAGAAGTTCATGCCCATTCTGAGCGGCGAGTGGGGCTACGCCACGCACACCAAAGGTGGTGTCTCGCTGGAAACCCAGGCCGCGTTCATTGCCCGTCAACAACTCGCCAACCTCCACTACGGCGTGCCGGTGTCGATCTGGTACGACTGGAAAAATGACGGCCTCAACCCGGACTACAACGAGGACAACTTCGGCACCGTGAGCAACAACCTCGCGCTCAAGCCGAGCTACGTGGCGGTGCGCACCCTCACGCGCGAGTTGGCCGGCTACCGCATCGCCCGCCGGCTCCAGACCCCGAACGCCGCCGAGTGGCTCCTGGTGCTCTTCAACAACGCCGGCGACCAGAAGCTCGCCGCGTGGACGACTGGCCAGCCCAGCACCTTCTCGTTGCGATACGATCTGCCATCGCCGGGTGACGTTTCCGCCGTCGATGGTCAGGGGAAAGCCACGCCGCTGAAGCTGGAGCAAGGCCGGCTCAGACTCGACCTGACCGCCGCGCCGCAATACATCACCTTCAAGAAGCGTAGCCGCAGCCTCACTGCCGCCGCGGCGTGGCAAATCGTGGAGCCGGTTCCTTCCCGCGTCGAAGCTGGGCCGCAGAACCGCGTGAAGCTCCCGCTCCGCTTGACCAATCCGTTTGCGCATCCGGTGCGGGTGGACCTGTCAGTGAAGTCCGACGGGAAAGCCGAACGGCACCGGGTGGAGTTGCCGCCAGGCCAGAGCGCGACGCGCGAGTTTGGGTTCCCGGTCACGCGGCGCGATCACGACTTCGTGACAGCGACGGTGGAGGTTTTCTACTCGCGGCCCGAAGGCACGGCCTGGAACGAGATCGGCTCGGCAAGCGAGGAGCGACAATTCGTGCTGGCCAATCCGCTCACCGTGAACCTCGCGCCCACGGAGGCCGGCTTGCGGCTGGCCATTCAGGATCCGTCCCGCAGCGGCTTTTCCGGCAAAGCCGTGATCGACGGCACGACCATTCCAGTGAACCTCCCTGCTGGCTCAGCGGAATTCACCGCGCAAGTCCCTCGGTCGGCCACGGCGGCTTCTGCTTCCCTGCAACTCTTCGAGGCCACGGGCGAAGTCGCGACCGAGAAAGCGACGACGCGCTTCTCGTCCCTGTCCGCGCCAGCCTACAAGGCGGCCCTGGACGGCGACGCCAAGGTGCCAGCCAACGCGAGTCTGGTAGAAACCAACGCGCCCGGCGACCGCGAGCAGCCCTTCGCCCAAGCGCATCGGCTCGACTATCGCTTCGACGCCGGCTGGCGGTTCGTCCGCTGCGCGGCGAACGGTGCGAAGCTTCCCGCTTTCGAAGGCACGCCAAAGGCCCTGGGCCTCTGGGTCTATGGCGATGCTTCGGGCAACGCGCTGCGCACCCGCGTGACGGACGCCAGCGGACAGACGTTCCAGCCCGGCGCCCCGGACTTGAACTGGACCGGCTGGCGCTGGGTCACGTTCGATCTCACGGACCTCCGCCACGCCGGCCATTGGGGCGGGGCGAACGACGGCGTCGTCCACGGCGCGCTGCGTCTCGACACGCTGTTGCTGGTGGACGGCAGTTCCAAGAAAACCTCCGGCACGATTTTCTTTGCCGGGCCGGCCTTGGTGTATTGAAGGAACCTCAGCGATGGCTGTCTCCGATGACTTCCTGAACTACGTGGTGGACCAACTCCGCCCGTGGGGCGCTGTCTCCGTCCGGAGGATGTTTGGCGGCGCGGGGCTGTATCGCGAGGGCAAGATGTTCGGCTTGATCGCGGAGGACGTCGCGTACCTGAAGGTGGATGACTCCAACCGGGCCGACTTCGTGAAGGCTGGATCAGCGCCCTTCAACCCCTATCCCGACAAGGGGAAGACCACCGTCATGTCCTACTACGAGATTCCGCCCGAAGTCCTGGAGAATCCGGCGGAACTCTCCCAGTGGGCGCAACGGTCGTTTGAGATTCAGGGACAGAAGAAGGAAAAGCCCGGCAAGCGACATGCGAAGACCGCCTGACCAACTCCGAGGCTGTTAGCCATCTCGACGCGCCATGCCATCCGACCCCGACCAGAGTTTTCAGCCTACTGCCGAAGCAGACGAGAAGCAGTTGTGCGTGAGTTGCATGTTCCCGAACGAGCCGTCGGCACATTTCTGCGCCAAGTGCGGCGCACCTCTGAGTTCATACGCCGCCACCGGCCCATTCGAGTCTCTTTTTGCCGAGGGTCATGTTTACCGTCAGGCAGCAGAGCGACCACGCAGCCTGATTGTTGTCTTGGGAGTCTGGTTGATTTTCGGCATGATGGCACTGGCAGGTCTTGTCGTGGCTTTCATGGGCCGAGACATGGGGATTGGATACACGGCTTTTGGCGCTCTCATTCTCGCCATTTCTGTCGTCCTGATTTGGAAGACCACACGGAATTACCGGGCCAGAGGAAAGACAGATGAGAAACACGATGGCTAACAAGGTCACTGGAACGCTCGAGATCGCCGGCACGGTGCGTTGCGCGTCGCCGCGACGCTGGACTGGCGCAGCATTGGCGATGGCGGTCTTTGTGACCGTGCTCGCCGGGTTCTCCACTGTGCTGGCTTCCGTTGCACCCGCGCGGATGCACTTGGCTTGTGGCCCTCAGAACGATCTCCTGCTGGCCTTGAAGGCAGCGGGCGCGAAGGTCACACGTCACGAAGAACCGGATCGGGCGGTCGCTGCGGCCGCTCCTGGTTCCGGTGTTCTGTTGCTTGCCGAGGCGTATCCCGGTCAACCGCTCCAGGTGAGCGACGAGACCTTCCGGCTCGCCGCCCGCAAGCAGCTTCGGCTCTACGTCGAGTTCCCGGCATCGGTGCCGGGGGTGACGTTCGAGACGACGCGCCGTCCGGAATGGGAGCGGTTCGTTGTCAGCGTTGAAACGCTCGGAGCCGATTTGCCGAAGGGCCGCATCCTGATGGCGCATGACTTCCACCTGCGGCCCACGAGGGCGACCGCGCCACTCGTCGTTGCCGCGCGGGTGGCGGGCTACGATGCAGCGGTGTATGGTATCCCAACCGCGGCAAAGCCGGTCCTGTTTTCCCTGGAGGACGGTCGCGTGTGGATCGCCACCACCAAGCTGAGCGGGTTTGTCAGCGGACGTTTCGCGCCGGCGCGTGAGTGGACGGCGCTCTGGAGCCATATCCTCAACCATGTTTCCGGCGGGCAGTGGACCCGGCTGAAATGGGAGCCAGTGGTGGTGCCCGCCTACGCACCGGACATGCGCGTGCCGCGCAGTGTCGAAGACCGCGCATTCCGGGCGGCCGTGCAGTGGCATTTCGATTCGCGATTGCTGCTCACGGAAGAACGCTGGCCCGAAGTGCGCGGCGTCCTGCTGCGGGGCGGCGAGTTGGTTTCCACTCCGCCGGCGAGGCAACCCGTGGGCGACGGCCGGTTCGGCATTCTCGAAGGCTACACCTCGCAGATTCAACACGATGGCCAGCAATTCCAACGCGCGCCCATTCGCGCGGATTGCCAGGCCGAATCGGCCATGGTCCTGGCGCTGGATCGGGCGCTCCACCGCACGGCGCACAGCGGCGTCGTGGCGTCCAACCTCCTGGACTTTCTCTATTTCACATCGGACCTCTGCCAAGGCCCCCGCGGCAATCCGGCGCATCCGGCCTTTGGCCTCGTCGGTTGGGGCAGCACGGCGCCGGCGTGGACCATCGCCAACTACGGCGACGACAACGCGCGCGTCATGATGGCAACCATGCTGGCCGGGGCCGCTCTGCGCACCGACCGCTGGGACGAACCGCTCCTGCGCGCGTTGCTGGCGAATCTGCGCACCACCGGCCCGCTTGGTTTTCGCGGTGACCGGATCGATCTCGCCCCGCTGGAACGCCACGGCTGGCGTCACTATCACGACACGGCGACGGTCAACTACTCGCCGCACTTCGAAGCGTTCAACTGGGCGTGCTTCCTCTGGGCCTATCGCCAGACGGGCCAACGGGAGTTCCTCGACCGAGCCAGGACCGGCCTTCGCATGATGATGGAAGGATTCCCGGCCAAATGGCGCTGGAACGACAACGGCGAACGCGCGCACATGCTGCCGTGTCTGGCCTGGCTCGTGCGGTTGGACGACACGCCCGAACACCGCCGCTGGCTGCGACAGATCGCCGATGACCTGCTGGCCATCCAACATTCCACCGGCGCGCTGCCCGAGCGATTTCGCGGGAGTGCCGGCAGCCATTACACGATCCCGGCGTCCAACGAGGCTTACGGCACGGGCGAGACGCCGCTCATCCAGCAGAACGGCGACCCGGTGAGTGACCAACTCTATGTGAGCGGCTTCGTTCTGTTCGGCCTGCACGAAGCCGCAGCGGTGCTCGACGACCCGCGGATTCGAGCGGCCGAAGACAAGCTCGCGGATTATCTCTGCCGCATCCAAAACCGCTCCCAGCGGCTGCCGCATCTGAGCGGCACCTGGTTTCGCGCGTTTGACTTCGGGCGCTGGGAACCGTGGGCCAGTTCCGCCGACGCAGGCTGGGGCGCGTGGTCCGTGGAAGCGGGCTGGGCGCAGGCCTGGACCGCCGCGACGCTCGGTCTGCGGGCCAGGAACACGACGTTTTGGGACTTCACCGCCGCGCCGCGCCTTCGCGAGAAGCTTCCGCGTGTGCAGGAACAAATGGCCCGCAACACGGGAGGCAATTGGAGAACTCCGTAGCAGCCGACGTGAGGAGAAAGCAATGACGTCGCGGGCCAGTTCCGGTTTGGGCCAAGGACGGAGATCGACTCCTGCCCTCCCCATGAACCCTCACCCCAGCCCTCTCCCATCCGATGGGAGAGGGAGAACATTCGGACGCTCTCGGCCACGACGGGTTCAGGGGTTCGAAGCGCGAAGTTCGTTTGCGGGAATTCTCACCCTCAACCGCGATACTCCCGTGGGGTCTTGCCGGTGCGCTGCCGGAAAGTGGTGGCGAAGTATTGGCTGGTCTGGAAACCACAGGCCGACGCGATGTCGGTCACGCTCCTTTCAGGCTTGGCCCGGAGCAGCCGCTTGGCCGCTTCGACCCGGCAGTGAATGAGGTATTCCGTCGGCGGCATGTTCACCGATTGCCGGCAATACTCGGCGAAGCGGCTCCGGCCCAGCCCGCAGCGGGCCGCCATCTCTTCCAGCGTCCACAAATGATCGAGATGGTCCGGCAGCGCAGCAAGGAATAGTTCCACGGTCCGGCGGGTCGAAACCAACCGCGCGTCGAGGACGATGTTCTCCTGCTGGAGGACCTCAAGGACCGTCATGAACAGCTCGTTGATGCGAAGCTGGAGCCGGCTCTGGATTGAAGCAGGGCAGGGGTTCTGCACCAATTCGGCGATGCGCTCAAAGCAGGCGCCCGTCTCGTCGTTGGCGCGCCAGACGGCCTGTTCATTGTGGCTGAGCAGCGTGGTGAGGCGCTTGAGGTCCGCGGGCGAGAGAATCAGCCAGTCCGGCCAATGCCACGGCTGGTTGGGGCGGCGCACGCCCACGTCGAGAATCAGCCAGTGCAGGCGCGTGGGACCGATGTGGGGGTTGCCGAGCCGGTGGCGCTGCCAAGGGCGCGTGACCGTCAATTGGCCGCTGCCCAGGACGCAGCGTTGCTTCTCCACCAGGAAGTCGGTCTTGCCGCGCGACAGGTAAGTGAACTCGATGCCCTCATTCCGGTGCCAGTCCAGGCCCCACGACTGGGTGCCCGTGGCGTCCCAGAAACCCACCGTGGACACGCACGGCAGCATCTTGGCCGGCATCGGGCGGCCGGGATAGCCGTGCCGGGCGAGGGCTTCCAGTCGGACTTCGCCGCGCCGCACCGCTTGCACGAGCGGCTCGCAGCGGTCGGCGTGATACTTCACCAAAGGGCTGAGGAAGATGGGCGAACGCTGGCGTGTCATGGGCGGACATCGGGATGTTCAAAATCTGCCACTGTTGAATTGTGGAAGATTTGGCCTCGCCGCCCCGGTAGAGTCAACCCAAACTTGCACCCGAATCCGGGCCGGCTGCGGTGGGATTGGCCGATAGTCGGCGTCGGAGAAAACGGGGCAGGGCTGAACTGACGACCAAACCAAACATGTTATGATCCCGAAACGATTCTCCGTTCTCCTCGTGACCCTCCCGGTAGCCGTCCTCTTGTTCGCGACGGTTCCCACGCCGGCCGCCACCGTCGTGACCAATGCGGCGGATTGGGGCTTCACCAATTTTCTGACCGCGCCCAACAGCACGTCGCGCGGGTGGAACTTTGGCAACACTGCGGCCAACGCGCCCACGGTGACGCTCAACGGCGTGGGTGTCATCGGCAACCTGGGCGTGGACGATCCGGCCACGGGACTGGACTTCACGACCAACCCGCTTACCTATGCGATCAGCGGCTATGACTGGCAGGCCACCACCGAGCAGCGCGACGCCCGCAACAACCTCAGCAAAGGCGGCCTGCACGGCGGCACCGGCACCTTCGCCATGAACCTCGGCGGCACGCCCGGCAACACCTACTTGGTCGAGATTGTCTCTCTGCAAAACAGTGGCACCCGGAGCATGGACGTGAGCGTGGACGGCACGCTGGTCATGGACGAATGGCAGGTGCCCGGCGTCACGCCCCACAACCGCGTCCTGAAGATCGAGGCCGTTTGCGACGCCGACGGCGTGGACCTGGCGTTCGGGCGCGGCAGCACGGGCACGGACCAGAACCCGGCCATTGTCGCTCTCGCCATCACGCAAACCTCGCCTCAGGTGGCGCTGAGCATTTTGGCCTCGCCGCAGGGGTTCACGAACTTCGCGGGCGAATTCTCTGTCGCCGGCAGTCTCGTCGTCTGGGCTGGTGGTTCCGGCACGTTGTCTTACCAGTGGCAGAAGAACGGCGCGGACATTTCAGGCGCGACCAAACGTTCCCTCCCGTTCGCCCACCAGCTTTCGACGTTCGACGCTGGGGTCTATCGCGCGATCGTCAACAGCGGTTCTGACAGCGTCACCAGTTTGGTCGCCACGGTGGCCATCGTGCCCGTGACCTCGGTGACCGACGCGCTGGCGGGGTATTGGACCTTCAACGAAACGAGCGGCACAAACGCGGCCGATTCTTCCCTCGCCGGAAATCCGGGCGCGCTGATCAACTTCCCCACGGACGACTCGCAATGGGTCGCCGGCCAAGTGGGCGGCGCGCTGAAGTTCCGCGGCGGCGCCGGCTTGAACGACTACGTCTTCGTGACGAACTACCCCAAACCCAGCGTGACCCTGACGATCTCCGCGTGGGTCTGGGCGGAAGCGCGCCAGAGCTTCGCGACCATCGTGAAGAACTGGCCGGGAGCGAACGGGCAATTCCATCTTGGCCAGGAAGGCACGGCGGGCGATCTCAGCAACTACCTCCGCCAGCAAGGCGGCGCGCAGGTTGGCCCGGTGCGGGAAGGCGCGAGTCTGCCGCTGCCGCTCAATTCGTGGCAACACGTCGCGTTGGTCTGCGACGGCCGGCTGATGCGTCTTTATCGCAACGGCCTCCAGGTCGGGACCCCGGTGGCCTACAACGGCACCATCAACACCAATCCGCTGAACGCTTCTCTGAGCATCGGTGCCAAGTGGCAGGCGACCACCCCGGACAGTTTCTGGAAAGGCAACATCGACGACCTCGGCCTCTGGACACGGGCGCTCGGAGCGGACGAAGTGTTTTCCATCTACAAAGCGGGCACGAACGGCCAGCCGCTGACCACCGCAACCGTGGGCAACGCGCCGGAGGTCCTCGTGCCGCCGCAGAACGTGACACGTTACGAAGGCGAGTTCGCCCCGCCGTTGTCCGTAATGGCCGTGGGCACAGCGCCGTTGTTCTACCAATGGCGAAGAGGCGACGAAGACTTGGCAGGCCAAACCAACGCCGCGCTGCCGTTGAACCAACTCAGCAATAGCGCCGTCGGCACGTACGTCGTGGTGGTCAGCAACTCCTTCGGGGCCGTTACCAGCGCGCCCGCAGTCGTCGTGGTGCAAACGGCCACCGGCATCACCGATGCGCTTGCAGGCTATTGGAACTTCGATGAAGGCACGGGCACGGTCCTGGTGGACAACTCCGGCAACGGCAACGACGGCACGCTGATGAATTACCCGGACCCCGACACGCAATGGGTCCCGGGCCAGATCGGCACCGCGCTGATGTTCCGGGGTGCGGCCAGTTCCAACTACGTCGTGGTCCCGAACTATCCGAAACCAAGTGCAGCCCTGACGCTCGCCGCCTGGGTGTGGGCCGACGCGCGCCCGACGTGGGCCAGCATCCTCAAGAACTGGCCCGGCACCTCCAACCAGTTTCATCTCGGCCTCGAAAGCGCGTCCGGCGACCTGAGCCATTACCTCATGCAGCAAGGCGGCACGCAGGTTGGTCCGGTGCGGGAAGGCTCAACCAATCCGTTCCCACTGGGAGCGTGGCAGCACGTGGCGGTGGCTTGCGATGGCGCCGTGATGCGGCTCTATCGCAACTCCACGCTCGTCGGCACGCTCGCCTACAACGGCACCATCCAGACCAGCCCGGTCAACCAAGGACTTGGCATCGGGGCCAAGCTGGCGGGGACCGGCTTGCCCACCTCGGACGCCAGCTACTGGCAAGGCAAGATGGACGACATCGGCCTCTGGACACGCAGCCTGAGCGCCGACGAAATCCTGGCCATCTACATCGCCGGAGTCAACGGCCGGCCCTTGAGCGACGCGGTCGTGGGCGCGGTGGGACCGACCTTCGCCGCCGCGCCTCAGAGCCAGACCGTCACGGAGGGCGAAGCCGCTACCTTCATCGTTCAGGCTGCCGGCACGCCGCCGCTCTCGTATCAGTGGCTGAGGAACGGCGCCGTCATCGCCGGAGCCACGAACACCAGCGTGACGGTGGGCAACCTCTGCCAGGGAGACGGCGCGACGTTCGCCGTCGTGGTCTGCAACGTGGCCGGATGCGTGACGAGCGACCCGCCCGCCACACTCACCGTGGCGCCGCTGGTGCCGACGGTGCCGATCACCGAGGGCCTGGTGGGACACTGGAAGTTTGACGAAACCGCTGGCGCCACCGCCGCCGACTCGACGGCTTACGCGAACCACGGCGGGTTGACCAACTTCCCCGCCGACAACTCGCAGTGGGTGCGCGGCCAGATTGGCGGCGCGCTGAATTTCCGCGGACCGGCTTCGCAGGATTACGTGGTGGTGCCGGATTATCCGAAGCCCAGTTCCAACCTGACCATCGCGGCTTGGATCTGGGCCGAGGCGCGGCCGACTTGGGCCAGCATCGTGAAGAACTGGCCGAGCGAACCCGGAGGGGAAATCCACTTCGGGCTGAACAATGTGGAAGGCGACTTGAGCAATTACCTCATCCAACAAGGCGGAACGCGCGTCGGCCCGGTGCGCGAAGGCGCGGACGCGCCCCTGCCGCTTGGCTCCTGGCAGCATGTCGCGCTGGTGTGCGACGGCTCGACGATGCACCTCTACCGGAACGGCCTGCGGGTCGGCGCTCCGCTGGCCTACAACGGCACCATCAACACCAATCTCGCCAATCAGACGCTGGCGATTGGGGCAAAACTGCTCCCCACCGGCGTGCCTCCCACCACTGCGGATGCGGGCTATTGGCAGGGCAAGATGGACGACCTCGGCCTCTGGCATCGCGGCCTGTCCGCGGCGGAAATCCAGGCCATCTACAACGCCGGCCTGGACGGTCGCGACCTCACGAAAGCCACCATCAAACCAGGGCTGCACATCACGCGCGTCGGCAGCGACGTGCTCATCTCTTGGCCCGCTGCGCCCGCCGGCAATTGCTTCGTTCTGGAATGGACTGGGACGTTGCCGGCCACTTCCTGGACGCCAGTGGGCGTCACCCCCGTGCTGAGCAATGGGAGGTACTGGGTCACGTTCCAGGGGCCGGCAGACACCAAGTTCTACCGCCTGATGAAGCAGTGAGATTCACGTATCTTTCGGCGAAAGCGTGTCCACCGGTTCTACCAGTCGGATCTGGGAGGCATTGACGAGTCGGAAATGCCCCTGCTCATCGTAAAGCACGACAGTTTGCCGATCCGGGCTGACCGCCAGGTAGTCCGTGTGCGTGACGACGAACGTTTGCTGGTTGCCCAGCACAATCCGAATGGGACGAAACGGCTCCGCGTGCAACAGTTCTTTGATCTCATCTGCGATCATGCGACCGAATTTAGCCGGCGTTACGAACCGAAACAAATGGATTCTCCATGAGCCTCTCCCGCCTCTCTACGTCCATTCTGCTTCTCGCGACCGCCGCTTCGCTCCGCGCCGCCATCACCGACGGCCTCGTGGCTTATTGGACCTTCGATGAAACCAACGGCATGGTGTTGCGCGACGCCACGACTAACGCCAACCACGGCACGCTCTACAACTTCCCCGCGAACAGCTCGCAGTGGGTGCCGGGCCGGGTGGGCGGCGCGCTCAACTTCCGCGGCCCGGCCAGCGGCGACCACGTCCGCGTGCCGAACTGCCCGAAGCCCAGCTCGGCCTTGACGATTGCTGCTTGGGTCTGGGCCGAGGCGCGCCCGCCCTGGGCGACGATCGTGAAGAACTGGCCGACGGAGGCCGCGGCGCAGTTCCATTTCGGTCTGCAAGACACCGCCGGCGATCTGAGCAACTACCTCATCCAGCAGGGCGGGGTGAGGATTGGCCCGGTGCAGGAAGGCACGGCGTTGCCGCTCGCCTCCTGGCAGCACGTCGCCTTGGTGTGCGACGGCAGCATGATGCGGCTGTATCGCAACGGCGCCCTCGTGGGCACGCCGCTGAACTACAACGGCACCATCAACACCAACTGCCAGTTCTCGCTCGGCATCGGCGCGAAGCTGGGCACGAACGGTGCGCCCCCGACCACGGCGGACAACGGCTACTGGCAAGGCAAGATCGACGACCTCGGTCTGTGGACCCGCGCTCTCTCCGCCGACGAGATCGTCGCCATCTACGGCGCCGGTCTGGAGGGCCGCAGTCTCACGAACGCCGACAGCACGTTCGGCGGCGGCGCGGTGGCGATCACCGAGTTCATGGCGGGCAACAGCGGGTTCCTTCTCGACCAGGACGGCGATTCGCCGGACTGGATCGAGATTTTCAACGGCACCGCCGCGCCCGTGGATCTCGCGGGTTGGTCGCTCACGGACAACGTCGGCAACCTCCGCAAGTGGCTTTTCCCGGCCACGAATCTCGCCGCCAACAGCTTCCTCATCGTCTTCGCCTCGGGCAAAGACCGCGCGACGGCCGGCGCTGAACTGCACACGAGTTTCGATTTGAGAGCGGGCGGGGAATTCCTGGCGTTGGTCGATCCGCGGACGAACATTGTCTCGCAGTTCTCGCCGTTGTTTCCGCCGCAAGTGGCCAACGTCTCCTACGGGCTGGCGAAGCTCGCGCCGCCGCTGAGTTTCGTCACCAACGGTTCGCCGCTCCGGTACCTCGTGCCCACCGACGACGCCCTCGGCACGAACTGGGTCCTGCCCGCGTTCAACGAATCGGGTTGGACCAGGGGCACGAATGCGATCGGGTACGAGACGGCAGCCGCCGATTACGCCGGTCTCTTCGCCACCGACGTGCAGGCGCTGATGTTCGAACGTTCGCCGTCCTGTCTCATCCGCATTCCGTTTGTCGTCACGAATCCAACGGATTTCGCTGAGTGGAAACTCCGGTTGCTGGCCGACGACGGCGTGGTCATCTGGCTTAACGGCGAGGAAATTCTCCGCTACTTCGCGCCGGATGCGCTGGCCTGGAATGCGTTCGCCACGAGCAACCGGGTCGATACAGACGTGCTGGTGGGCGAGACATTCTCGCTGACGGAGTTCGAACGCCTCCTCGTTCCTGGCACGAACCTTCTCGCCATCCACGCGCTCAACGCCCGGCTGGACAGCAGTGACCTGCTCATCTCGCCGCAACTGGAAGCCAAGTCCGTCGTGCAACTCGCCGCCGCGCCGCGCTATTTCACGCTTCCAACGCCCGGCGCGCCCAATGTCGGCGGCGTGGAAGTGCTCGGGCCGGTCCTGTCCGACCTCGCCCACACGCCCGCCGTGCCGGGCGACCACGAGGACTTGCTGGTGACGATCCGGGCCAGACCTGCCTTTGGCCCGATCACCAATCTCACCCTTCACTTCCGCGTCATGTTCTCCAACGAGGTGGCCGCGCCCATGTTCGACGATGGCGCGCACGGCGACGGCGGGGCAGGGGATGGGGTCTTTGGCGCGAGCATCCCCGCGAGTGCCGCCCAGCCGGGGCAGATGGTCCGCTACTTCGTGACCGCGCTCGACAACGCCGGTCGCGCGTCCCGCTGGCCGCTGTTCCTCGATCCGTTCGGCTCTGCGGAATACCTCGGCACCGTCGCAAGAAACTCTTCCCTCACCACGCCCTTGCCGGTGCTTCAGTGGTTTGTGCAGAACCCCGCCGCTGCGGACACCGGCACCGGCACGCGCTGCTCGATCTTCTTCAACGACGAGTTCTATGACAACGTCTTTGTTCGCGTCCGCGGCCAGACGTCGCGGGCGTATCCGAAGAAGAGTTACAAGTTCGAGGTGAACGACGAGCACCACTTCCTCTTCCGGCCCGACCTGCCACGCGTGGATGAGTTCGACGTGAACACGACCTACACGGACAAGTCTTACGTCCGCGCGGTGCTGGCCTATGAGCACAAGCGCGACGCTGGCCTGCCTTGTCCAGAGGTTTTCCACCTGCGCGTCCAACAGAACGGCCAATTCTTCAGCGTGGCCTTGTTCGTGGAGCAGCCGGACCGGGACTTCCTCCGCCACCGCGGGCTGCCCGACACCGGCGCGCTCTACAAAGCCACCCAGGGCGGGATGGCCGAGAACCTCAGCCTGTATGAGAAGAAGACGCGCAAGACGGAGAGCAACGCGGACCTGCAAGCGTTCTTCAGCGGACTCCAACTCACGGGCGCGGCGCTGGAGAACTTCCTGTTTGACCACGTCGAGGTGGCCGAGGTGGTCAACTACATGGCCACGGTCGCCGTCACGCAGGACATCGATGCCAGCGACAAGAACCACTTCTTCCTCTGCGACACCGAGGGCACGCGGCGGTGGCGCATTCTGCCGTGGGACATTGATCTCACCTTCGGCCCCAACGCGCTCAACACAGACGTGATGGTCGCCAACCTCCAAGACCCGGCGACGCCGGCGTGCGCCAGCCATCCGTTCATCGGCGCGCGGCCTTACATGCTTCACGCGAACAAATTCAACCGCCTCCTCGAAGCCATCGTGAACACGCCGCGCGCGAGAGAGATGCTGCTGCGGCGCATCCGCACGCTGGTGGACCAATCCCTCGTCCCGGGCTGGTTCACCAACCGCATCCACGCGCTCGTTCCGTTGCTCCAGGCGGACGTGGACGCTGACCGCGCCCGTTGGGGCGGGAACGCGCATTTCCCCGGCGCCACCTACACGTTGCGTCAGGCGACCGACCGCATCGTCAACGAGTATCTCACGCCGCGGCTGCCCTATCTCACCAGCCACGGCATTGTGGGAGTGGGCACGACGAATCCCTTGAGCCAGGCGCCGCTGGTGTTCCTCCAATTCGCCGGCGCGGAAGTCAATCCGGCGTCGGGCGTGCAGGACCAGGAATACCTTTGCCTGACGAACGCCCATCCCTTCGCCGTGGACGTGACCGGCTGGAAGGTGCGCGGCGATATCGAATTCGAGTTCGCGCCGGGCACGGTCCTCCCGGCGACGAACGCGCTCTACCTCTCGCCCAACGTCGTGGAGTTTCGCGCCCGCGCCGCCGGCCCGCGGGGCGGCCTGGGACTCTTTGTGCAAGGCAACTACCATGGCCATCTCTCGGCCCGCGGCGGTTCGGTGCGTCTGTTGAATGATTACGATCGTGAGGTCGCGTCGCTCGGCCATCTCGACGCGTCAAGCCTCGCCCAACAGTTCCTGCGCCTGACCGAACTCATGTTCCATCCCGTGCCACCGCCGCCTGGCACGACGAACACGGCCGAGGATTTCGAGTTCATCGAGCTGCGGAACGTTTCGCCCAGCGTGACGCTCGACTTGGCCGGCGTGCGGTTCATCGAAGGCGTCCAGTTCAACTTCAACGGGAGCGCCGTGACGAACCTCGCGCCGGGCGCACGGGTGCTGGTGGTCGCGAACTGGGCGGCCTTCACGAATCGCTACGGTCCCGGCCTGCCGGTCGCCGGCGAATACAACGGTCAGTTCAACAATGGTGGGGAGCGTCTTCAGCTTGTGGACGCGAACGGCGAGGAGATTCTCGACTTCAGCTTCGACAACACCTGGCATCCCATCACCGATGGCCACGGTTTCTCGCTTGTCATCGTGGATGACGCGGCGCCGGCGGCGGCGTGGGACTTGCCGTCAAGCTGGCGCGCCTCCGGTGGGCTCCACGGCTCGCCCGGCGACGCCGATCCCGCGCTCCAAGCGATTGCTCCCGTTCGCGTCTCCGAAGTTCTGAGCGCCTCCTTGCCGGCGGGCACGGATGCCGTTGAACTGTTCAATCCCACCGCGACCAACGTGGACCTCAGCGGTTGGTGGCTGAGCGACGATTTCCGCACGCCGAAGAAGTTTCGCCTCCCGGACGGCAGCGAGATTTCGGCCGGCGGATTCCTGGTTTTCAACGAGACGGAGTTCAATCCGGCCGGCCTCGGCTTCGCCTTCGATCCCGACGGCGACGACGTTTGGCTCTTCTCCGCCGACGCCGCGGGTGAACTCACCGGATACGCGCACGGTTTCAATTTCGGCTCTGCAGAACCGGGCGTGAGTTTTGGCCTCCACGTCACGAACCTGGGCGTGGAGCAGTTCGTGGCTCAGAGCACCAACACGCTCGGCACGAACAACGCCCTGCCGCGCGTCGGGCCGGTGGTGATTTCGGAAATCATGTTCCACCCACCGGATCGCACGCCCCGCGCCGGCGTCGGGCCGGTCGATCTCGGCACGGACAACAGCTTGGACGAGTTTATCGAGCTGCAAAACCTCGCTGCCACGAACGTCGCGCTCGCCGGCTGGCGCCTGCGCAACGCGGTGGATTTCGATTTCCCATCGAACGCTCTTCTCGCCGCCGGCGCGCGCCTGCTCGTGGTGAGTTTCGATCCGGCGCTCGACACCAACGTCCTCGCCGGCTTCCGCTCCACGTACCGCCTCGGCAGCGACGTCGCTCTGATCGGGCCGTGGGCCGGGAAGCTGGACAACTCTGCTGACACCCTCGAACTGCGCCAACCCGTTCTCTACGGCACGAACGCTTCCCATCCGCTGGTCGAGCGCGTTCGCTACCGTGACTCGGCTCCTTGGCCCGGCGCGGACGGCGACGGCACTTCGCTCCGGCGTCTCTCGCCGACCACCTTCGCCGACGACCCGGCCAATTGGACCGCCGCGGCACCCACGCCTGGCGCCGACTTCACGGGCGGGACGAGGCCCGCGCTCCTTGCGCAGCCCTCGGACACAACCGCCGTCGCCTACACTGCGGCTGCCTTCAGCGTGAGCGCGGAGGGCACGTCGCCGCTGCGTTTTCAGTGGCGGCGCAATGGAGCCAACCTCGACGGCGCGACCAACGCCACGCTTGCGTTTGCGGCCGTCCAGCCACAGCAACACGGTCAGTACAGCGTCGTGGTCTTTAATGCCGCCGGCTCCGTCACGAGCACCGGCGCATTGCTGAACGTGCTCCTGCCGCCGTTCATCACGCAGCAGCCGCAGAACGCCAGCGTCGGCGTCGGCTCGAATGTCACCTTCACGGTCGCCGCCCTCGGCACCGGCCCACTCCACTACCAATGGCGACAGAACAACGTCGGCCTCCTCGACGCCACTAACGCCTCTCTCACGTTGACCAACCTGCAACTCACGCACAGCGGCGCTTACACCGTGGTTGTCACAGACGAGATCGGTTCCGCCACCAGCCCGTCCGCCGTTCTGACCGTGCTGGGAGCGCCGTTCATCACCCAACAGCCTAGCCCCGCCTTCCAGGAAGCCCTGCAAGGCGGCACGATCATGCTGACCGTCGCCGCCGTGGGCACGCAACCCTTGAGCTACAAATGGCGGCGCAACAACATCACGGTCCTCAACCAGACAAACTCGCTTCTCCGCGTCACCAACGCCGCGTCGGCCAACGCCGGCAACTACACGGTCATCATCACCAACCTCGCGGGCCAAGTGACCAGCGCCCCGCCGGCGGTCGTCGTCGTTCTGGCCGACAACGACCGCGACGGCATGGCCGACAACTGGGAGCGTCGGTACGGCTTCGCGACCAACAGCGTGGCCGACGCGACCCAGGACGCCGACGGCGATGGCCTTTTGAACTGGCAGGAATACGTGACCGGCACCGATCCGACGAACACGCTCAGCGTGCTGCGACTGGACGTTGCGGAGTGGAGTGGCGGGGTGGTCCTCGGTTTGCAGGCGGTGTCGAACCGCTCCTACAGCCTCCAGTTCCTCAACGTGCTGGGCACGACGAACTGGCAGAGGCTGGCCGACCTGCCGGCCCAACCAGCCAGTTACTTCACGAATGTGCTCGATGAGAGGGCCGCGGCCAGCCGATTCTACCGCGTGGTCACGCCGCAACAGCCGTGAATCATTTCCGTGTCGCCGATGTCGAATAACGAAAACATGACGAAGCCCAATCCATGAAAGACCCAACCAGACCTCAACTCACTCGCCGCGACTTCATCCGCACGACCGCGACTGCCGCTGCCGCCGTCGGTGCCATCACGGCCGCGCCGTTCGTCGCGCGCGGCCAGGTGCTGGGCGCGAACAGCAAGCTTGGCGTCGGCTTCATTGGCGTCGGCGGGCGCGGGCGGAGCCACGTCAACACCATCGCCCGCATGGTCAAGGCCGGCGACCCGCTCCAGATTCTCGGCGTCTGCGACGCCTATGCTTTCCGCGCTGAAGAAGTCGCCAAGCAGACCGGCGCCAAGATCTACAAAACCCACCACGACCTGCTGGCGGAGAAAGGCATCGACGTGGTCTGCATCGCCACGCCCGACCGCCTCCACGTGCCGCAGGCCCTTGATGCGGTGCGCGCGGGCAAGGACGTGTATTGCGAGAAGCCGATGGGCCACTGGTCGCAGGCGACGCTGAGCCGACAGTTCTGCCTCGAGACGCAGAAGTTCAAGCGCGTGGTCCAGATCGGCAATCAGGGCAACTCCAGCAAGGCCTGGCGCAAGGTGGCGGAACTCGTGCGCCAGGGCGTCGTGGGCCGCCCGCAACACGTCCAAGCCGGCTACTTCCGCGACGGCGATTGGGGCGAGCGGATGCACATTCCCGACAAGAGCGCCAAGCCGGGACCGGAACTGGACTGGGCAGGCTTCCTCGGCGACGCGCCCAAGAAGCCCTTCACCGTGGACCGCTTCTTCAGTTGGCGGAAGTATCTCGACTACGCAGGCGGGCCTTGCACCGATTTGTTCCCGCACGTCTTCACGCCGTTTGTCAGCATCCTGGGCCTGAAGTTCCCCTCGCTGGCCGTCGGCTCCGGCGGCATTCTCAAGTTCGACACCTATGACCGCGAAGTGCCGGACACGTTCAACATGTGCCTGGACTACCCGGAGCGGCTCTCGGTGACGATCGTCTGCACGCTGGCCAACGGCTACCCGACCGAACCGGCCATCCGCGGCGACGAGGGCACGATCACACTGCAGGGGCCGGTGTGGGAACTGGGCTTCGACGGCGTGACGGTGATCCCGCGCAAGGGCCAGCCGACGAAAGTGCCCGGCGACAAGAGCGACAGTGTCTTTGCGCACTGGCAGAATTTCCTGGAGTGCGTCCGCACGCGTGAGAAGCCCGTGGCCGACGTGGAATTCGGCTACCGCGTCCAAGTCGCGTTGAACATGGCCATGCTGAGCTACCTGGAAAAGAAAGTGGCTACGTTTGACCTCGAGAAGGAAGAAATCGTCCTATCGTGAACCGTGAGGGTTCAATGAAGTTTCAACGCAAAGACGCACTGCAGAGGCGCAGAGGAGAAGTGGACTCTTGCCGCTGCCGCCACCGGTCGCTGCCTGACGCCTGTAAACTCACGAGGCGATTTCAAGACATGCAGCCTGGTGGGGCGAGCGTACTCGCGAGCCGGGGCGGGATCCTGGATTTGGCTCGCGAGTACGCTCGCCCCACCGAGGTCCTGAAATCGCCTCCCACACCTTCAATTTCCTTTGCGTCTCTGCGTCTCTGCGTCCTTGCGTTGAACAGATCGCCTTCCAAACTTCCCCAATTTCCGAACTTTTCCTGACCTGACACCCACATTTCCGTCGCATGAAAACACACAGTCTATCCTCCCAATCGGCCTCCGCCTTCCTCGCCACCGCTTCCACCGTGCTGGTCTCCTCCAACAACGTTCTCGGCGCGAACGAGAAACTCGGCGTCGGTTTCATTGGTGTCGGCGGGCGCGGGCGCAGCCACGTCAACACCGTCAAGGGTCTCATCAAAGCTGGCGAGCCGGCCCAGATCGTTGCGATCAGTGACACCTACGGCTTCCGCCGCGAGGAAGCGGGCCGCGACACCGGGGCCAAGGTTTATCCGAAGTACCATGACCTGCTCGCCGACAAGAGCGTGGACGTCGTCTGCATCGCCACGCCCGACCGCCTCCACGTCCCGCAGGCGCTCGACGCCATCCGCGCGGGCAAGGATGTTTATTGCGAGAAGCCGATGGGCCACTGGTCGCAGACCAAGCTGAGCAAGGAGTTTTACCACGAAACGCTGAAACTGAAGCGCGTCGTGCAGATTGGCAATCAGGCCAACTCCAGCCCGGAGTGGAAGAAGGTCGGCGACCTCATCAAGCAAGGAGTCATCGGGCGGCCGGTGCATGTCCAGGCGGGATTCTATCGCGCTGGCGATTGGGGTGAGCGGATGCCGATCCCGGATCGCACCGCGCAGCCCGGCCCGGACCTCGATTGGGAAGGCTTCCTCGGCGACGCGCCCAAAGTGCCGTTCACGGTGGACCGCTTCTTCAGTTGGCGGAAGTACCTCGACTACGCGGGCGGTCCCAGCACGGACCTCTTTCCGCACGTGCTCACGCCCTTCATGAACATCCTGGGGCTGAAGTGCCCGTCGCTCGTCGTGGCCACGGGCGGCATCTTCAAATACGTCACTTACGACCGCGAGGTGCCGGACACGTTCAACCAGTGCATGGATTACCCGAACCAGATCAGCGTGATGTTGCTTTGCACGCTGGCCAACGACTACCAGACGCCCCCGATGATCCGCGGCGACGAGGGGACGATCCTCCTGGAAACCGACTGGTCTTCCGGCGTCGGCAGCCTGACGTTGGTGCCGAAGAAGGGGCAGAAGCAAGAGATCAAAGGCGGCTACTCCGACACCACCCGGGCGCACTGGAAGAACTTCCTCGACTGCGCGCGCACGCGCCAGAAGCCGGTGAGCGACGTCGAGTTCGGCTACAACGTCCAAGTGGCGCTGAACATGGCCCTGCTCTCCTACCTGAACAAGAAGGTGGCCAAGTACGATGTCGAGAAGGAGGAGATTGTGCTGTGAAGTTGCTGAACAGTTTCCAACCAGGTACGATGAAACCATGAAAACGATGACGGTTGACCAAGCGAAGACGCGGCTCGGCAAACTGGTGGACCAGGTTCACGGCGGCGCTCCCGTCTTGCTGGTTCACAAGAACAAACTCGTGAAACTGGAGCGTTTCGAGCCGCTGGACCCGGAATTCGACAGCCCGGAACTGGAGGCCATGCTGCTCAAAGCGGTGACCGGTCCCCATTCCCCCTATTCCAAGCGCGACCTTGAGGACGTGGCGGCGAAGGTGCGCCGCGAAATGCGGTCCCGATGAGCCTCGCCCTTCAGAAGGCCAACGACTTCATCAGCGACTTCGAGCGGCAATACCGCTGGTACGTCGAAGAGGCGGAGTTGGGCATCGCCGGGGCCTATCAGGATGCCCTTCACGAAACCCTTGAACTCTTGGCCGCTTTCCTGGGCCTTGGGCGCGAGCGGCGCTTCCGGTACCGGAAGGAGGAGATCGTGCTGTGAATGAATACCGCGCACCTCGAGTGCCTCCGAAGCGCCAAGTCGCAACGCAAGTTCTCAATCTGCCGGATAGCGGGCATTCAACCCGGTGGATAGCCTCTCCAGTAACCGCAGCGGGTGGGATTATCGCCGAACGGCCCCCATCCCATGGACCGGACCGAGGCCGGTCCCCGGCCGCAGCACCGAGGAAGCCGCTGCGACTGGGGACCGGTCGCGATCCGTCTTCGCCCGGTCCAGGAGTTCAAAGCGCGAAGTTCTGTTTCGGGTCAATCTTCCGCTGAAGACCGTCACCATGAATACCTGTCCGTACTGCGGCAGAGAGAACGGCGACGATGTTGGCGTTTGCCACACGTGTGGCGCGGATTTGCCCGAGATCCAAACGCAGGATATGGAGCCGCCGCCTCCACTACCTGCCGCGAAATACGTACCGGCCGAAGCCGTCTCGCAGGCTTGCTTTGTCGAACAAGGCTTCCATCGGGCCGACTGGGGGAAGATCCATTCGTGGATCGAGGCCCACATCGACCCGCTGGACCAGGGCGACGCGTGGGGCGAGGCAGCGCTGCACTGGCTCTGCCATCTGCGGGACGATCTTGGGGCGGGCTATTACGTGCTTCAGTCAAAGAGCACCATCCTGTTGGCTGACTTGCCGCTGGCAACAAGCCGCTGGCTTCTCAATTACGCTGGGCACGCGGCAGACACCGTTCAGACCCAGTTGCGCCAAGTTGCGTGGGGTGGCGCGCTCGGCAAGGATGTGGTGCTGGTTTTCTCCGAGGACGACGACTACTACCAGTATCTGGCGTATCACGCGAAGGACGGCGTACAACCCCAGAGCGGCGGAGTATGCATTCACGCAGGCTACACTCACATCGCCATCCCGTGGCGCGAGGAGATGGATGCAACGAACGCGATCGTGCATGAACTGACTCACGATTCCCTGGCTCATCTGTCCTTGCCACTCTGGCTGAATGAAGGCGTCGCTGTGACGCTGCAAAAAGCTATCGCCCCTCCGCCGAAGCCCGTTGGTCAGAGCGATCAGGATGCCCTGTTCGGCGCTGCGATCGACTGGCGCCCGCCTGTCATGTGGGATGAACTGGCCGAGCGCCACTTCGCCTTCTGGACAGAGGAAAACATTCAAGGCTTTTGGGCTGGCACTTCCTTCCTCGAGCCGGGCGAGCCAAACGAGTTGAGCTACAGCCTTGCCGAAGTGTTGGTGAAGCTCCTGTCAGAGCGCGGGGCTGGGTTTCTCAACTTCCTGCCAGAAGCCCGTCCAGAGGATGCCGGTCAGGCAGCCGCCCTTCAGGTTCTTGTTGCGGACTTGGGCGAGATTGCGGGGACCTTTCTGGGCGAAGGCAATTGGCGTCCGCGCCGCCAAGCGATTTCGGATTGCTGGAAAGCGGCCAACTGGACCGCGCCCGGAAAGGAGCCACCACATCGTCTCTTTGGTTCGATGACACTTAATCCACTTCTGCAATGAATACCCGATCCTGTGAACTCACCACGACCGCTTCGGCGCTTGCGTTTGCCGCGCTGGCTTTGGTCAGCCAAGCCGCGCCCGCTCCCGTTGTGCTGAAGGATGTCTCCATCTACGGCTTCCCGGATTTTCTGACCTCGCTCAACAGCACCACCAAAGGCTGGATGTTCGCCCCGCCGTTTGTGGGCTTGAAATGGGTCGAGTTGAACGGCGTGCTCCTGGTCGGCAACACGGGCGTCAACGATCCTGAAACCGGCCTCGCCTTCACCGGCGCGCCCACGAATCATGTGGTGAGCGGATTGGACTGGCTCGAAGCCAGCCAGCGCCCCGCCCGCAACGGCATTTCCCGCGGTGGCCTTGTCGGCGACGCGCTCCCTTTTGGCCTCAAACTCGCCGCCACTCCGGGCCACACTTACCTGTTGGAAATCCTGACCCTCGGCAGCAAAACAAAACGCGCCTTCAACGTGATGGTGAACGGCCAGCCTGTCGTCAAGGACTGGACGGTTTTGGCCGACAAAGCCGCCAACCGCTTGCTTCGCCTCCAGGTCGAAGCCGCCGCCAACGGCATTGATCTCCAATTCACGCTGGGCACCCGCGCTGACGCCGATCCTACCCCCGCGCTCAGCGCCCTTGCGCTCACGGACCTGGCTGGCGGCGTCTCGCAGCACGATCCGATCTTTGGCCGCGTCGCAACCGGGTTGGTGAACATCGCCGCGCTTGGCACTGGCAGCAGTCCCGACGGCATGAAGCAGGACGGCGACGGCAGGGGTTCCCAAGCGGCCCTTGACGGCGACCCGAGCACCTATTGGGACGAACAGGATAATGCCAAGCTTTACCGCTACGTTGTGAGCTTCAAGCAGCCGGAGAAGATTTCCGCCCTCGCCATCATGGGCTGGGCGCAACACGACTTCGCGCCCAAGGACTTTGAAGTTCTCTGCGACGGCAAAGCCGTGAAGAAGGTTGAGAACGCCCAATACGATAGAAACATTCTCCACCTGCCGCTCGACGACACCACCTGCCAGTCCATCGAACTCAAGATTACCGGTTACTACGGGCGTTCGCCCGCCATCCGCGAACTTGGTATCTTCAGCCGCGAACCTCATGTCGGCATCCCGAAGCCAACCTCGGCCGCCGCGAAGTCTGAACCCAAGGACGGTGGCCCGATTTTCGCGGAGTGGCCCGTGACCTACCAACAGCAGAAGCTGCTCGTCTATGCCTTGGGCAAGTTCAAACCTTACGTGAAGGAACTCGCCCCGTTCAAAGGCCGGAACATTTTCCGCGACGCGCCGTTCGATCACCTCCACCACCACGCGCTCATGTATGCCGTCAAGGCCAACGGCGTGAATTTCTGGGAAGAAGTGGCCGGCTGCGGCTTCCAGAAGCCCATCGAAACCTCGAACTGGACCGAGGGAAAGAGCGCGAACGGCCAGCCTCAATTCACGCTCAAGCAGCGCCTCCATTGGCTCGCGCCACAGGATGCCGATCTATCGGACACGACCCAGGTGGCGATCCTCGTCGAGCGCCGCACCCTCACGCTTACCGTCAACGAAGCGCAGCAGGAAGTCGCGCTGCACTGGAAGTCCGAGTTCGAGGTTGGCCCCAAGACGAACCAAGTGACCCTCACCGGCGCCAACTACCACGGCCTCGGAATGCGCTTTCTCCAACCGCTCGATCCGTTCGCCAAGCACCTCAACTCCGGCGGCGCTCCTGACCTGAGTGGCAACAAGCAGGACGTGTCGCAGCACCCGTGGGCCAGCGTCTCTTTCGGTCAGTCGGCGACCCTCGTTCTGTTCGGCCATCCGGCCAACGCGCGCGGCGACTCGTGGTTCTTCACGATGCGGACGCCTTTCGCCTACTTGAGCGCCACGCAAAATCTCGACAAGGAACCGCTCGTCTATCGCGCGGGGGAAAAGTTCCAAGTGAACTACCTCGTCACCCTCTACCCTGGGCCGAAATCGCCGGAAGCCATCAACCAGCGCGGGCAACAATGGGCCGGCTCCAAGCCGTGATTCGCAACGTCGGCTGCTGTCCCGCACCTCGCCAGCCGCGTAGCAGCCGACGTGAGGAGGCTCCATTCAAATGCTGAGTGCGGAATGCAGAATGCGGAATTGAACATCAGAGCCTGCCAAGGAACGGAGCGCGGCTGTGTCCGCAGGACCAGCCGCAGCACCAACCCAGGCGCGGGGCGTGGGAGCAAGTTCGAGCTTCGTCCTCTGGAGCGTGCTGCGGCTGGGTTTCGACCACAGCCGCGCTCCGTTCCTTGGCCCGAGGCAGCAGCGCTGTTTCGCTGCTCCGATTCTCCTCACGCCGGCTGCTACGAAGCTGGAGAGAAATGCCGGCTATTCCGCTTTTGCCGGCGCTGGAGGCTCGGCCGGTTCTGCCGGCGCTTGGACTTTGGGCAGACGTTGGAACTCCGCCTTCACTTCCTTCTTCGACACCGTCACCAGCGTCCAGCCCTCCATCAGCTTCCCCTTGGGCGATCCGAACGACACCGGCGGGGTCGTGTAGAGCAGCACGCCCTCGGCGGTGTTGGTCAGGCCGCGATGCAGGTGCCCGCTCAGGATGGCCTTCACGCGCCCCTGCTTCGCCAACGCCAGCAACCGCGCCCGCGGATACGGCTCCATGTTGAAGTAATCCCCGCCCGGCTCATCCACCGTCTTCAGGAAGGGCGGGTGGTGCTGGAGGATGATCGTCGGCGGCGTGTTGGTCTTCTCCAGTTCGCTTTCGAGCAGGTCCCACATCGTCCGCTCGCGCGGCAGCTTGCTGCCGAACAGGCCGGAGTTCAGTCCGATGATCCGTGTGCCGGCGGCCTCGCGCACCCAGAAGGAGCGGCCCATCGTCAACTCATAGTCGCGCACGCGGCCAAAATTCGTCTCCGCCTTCGGGTTCTTCTTGCCGGGAATCCGTTTGTTGCCCAAGTCGTGATTCCCTGGCACGCACCAGACCGGCGCGTGGAAGCCGCGGATCGTGCGGCGGAACTCCGCCAGTTCCGCCGGCGTGCCGTGCTCGGTCAGGTCGCCCCCCACGAGCACGAGATCGACGTTGGCGGCATTGACCGCTTCAATCGTTTTGGCGAAGCGCAACGAGTAAAGCCGCTCCTCTTTGTTCGTGGTAAACGTGGTCAGCACGTGGGTGTCCGACACCAGCGCAATCCGAGCCGGTCCGGCCTGGGCGCTCGGCGCGGGCACGGGCGTGCGACAAGCGACCAACAGCGCGGCCAGCGCGAGAGTCACGGCCAAACGCCAGAGTGGAGATGCCAAGTTGTTCTTCGTCATAACGGCGAAAGCTTCCACCAGCTTCGTCATTCTGTGAACTCCGAAATGGGGGAAAGCTCCAGGTCCGGTTTGACGAGGGAGAGGGGAGCGGCGGTCATTGGGCTTTGGCCCTCTCATCCCGTGCTCTCCTTTCTCCTCTACTGGCCAAAAAATCCGCTGCAACAGCGGCCGGAAACCCGGCGCAGTTTGCGATGGAGGAGGTGAAGGCTGTTCCGGTGAACAGACAAACAACCGGTGACGGACGCTCCCGAACCGCCATCCACCTCCATCGCCTGTCCACTCAACCCCGCGTGCGCAGCCACCGTTGCATGAGGGGCACGCGCAGGCGCCAGACTCCCTTCTCCTCAGCCACCAGCAAGCGTCGCCGCAGCGACCGGTGGATGGCTTCGTCTCCCGGCGGAGGCTGGCTTTCCACGTTGCGAAAGCGCGACACATACTCCCATTCGTCCGGCAGACGGCATTCGTTTTGCACGAGTTGCCGCAAGACGATGTCGCCCGACACGATGGCCTTGTTCAACGCCCGCTCCAGCACTTGCGCGTCGGCCTGGCGCTGCTCGCTGTCGTTGAGCAAGTCCACGGTGGTTTCGGCGATCAGTTGCACCAGATGCGGCCAGCCACCCGCCTCCCGATGGATGCGTTCGATGCCGCCTTCTCCCCAAAAGGCCGGATCGAAACGTGGCCGCTTCGGGTCATCCTTGGCCCAGAGCGGACAGTAGCGCAGGGGATCGGTCAGCAGGAGCCGGGTTTCGTCGGCCGAGAAAAGCCCCACTTCGACCGTCCGCGCGCTGATCAGGTAAGACGGCCACTCCGCGTGGCTCAGTTCGCCGATCTCGTGGCTGCCCGCCAGCAGCCAGGTCAACTGCCGGTGGGTCTGGATCGACTCCCGAAGCAGCGCCAGGAAATCTTTGGAGAAGACTCCCTCTCCGATCTTCTGGTCCACGTACTCGTATTCGTCCAGCGCCACGAGCAAACGCCGGTTGCCGTCTTGGAGCGAACCATTCACTTGGCCGAGGAAATCCCGAAAGCAGGGCAAATCTTTCGTCACCAGCTCAAGCCGCCGGCCTTCCGGCAGATGGCTCTGGATGCGGTCAGCGAGCAGGGCCAACAGCAGGTCCAGGGAAGTGAACGCCTTGGCATCTTCCATCGAAACGACCACCACCCGCACCGATGACGGCAGGAAACCCGCCACGTTGCGCAAGACCGTGGATTTGCCCACCCGGCGGCGGCCATAGAGAACGAGGGCCGGGCAGCCGGTGGCGAGGGTCATCTGCCGCTCCAGTTCCCCAAACACGCCATTCCGCGGCACAAAAGCCTCCTTCGACTGATCCACCGGGTCACCGGCGCGGAAGACCTGCGGCGTGGGCTGGCGCGCGGTGATCGCGACCGCCTCCGCGAGTTGCCGGTCGGCTGTTTCCAACCAGCGGAAAGCGGCGGCGCGAAACCCCGTGGCCAGCGGCTCCGCCATGCCGCTGACGGTGTGGCGAAAATTCTCGATCTCGGTGTGCAGCAGTCTGGCATGAGGCTCACGAAGCACTGGCCGGTCCAGCGTGTTCAGGAGGGTCTGCTGCCGGGAAATCTCATTCACCAATTCCCGCACGCGCGGAGTCTGGGCCAGGAAACCCTTCCCACCTTCGGGCAACTGGCTGACGATGAAGGGAAGCCGGGTAAGGTCCGCGACCCGCCCCGCGTCTCTGGCGATGAGCGCGATCCGCGCCCGCAGCGCGGCCGGACGCTGGCTGGGATAGGTGGCAATCAGCCGCTCGATTTCGGCTCGGCCGGCCTCTCCGTCGTGCTCGGCATACGAAAGGAGCAGACGATCAAGCCTTGGAAAGGGCAGTGAGCACAGATTGTCCCATGCCACAGGGTGCCAGCCATACCAACGCCCCTGTACAGCGGGCCACACAAAAGCCCAGTGAAACAGATGGTAGTACGCTCTGAGCAGGCTGATCCCGAAGGCGATCCCGCCGGCGATCCCGCCGGCGATCCCGAGGGCGATCTCGTCGGCGATCTCGTCGGCGATCCCGAAGGCGATCCCGAAGGCGATCCCGAAGGCGGTCTGGAACAAATGCCACTGAAGAAGATCATTTCCCGTACGGGAACCCGCCTGGCTTGGCAGAGCCAGAACTCCAAACAGAACTAGGCGCCCCAAGATCGCCAGCAAGAAACACCAGGGCAACGCATGCACCCAGAGTGCTGCACCCGCCTTCAAGGCTGTTAGGTTGGGCACTTCCTCCAAAGCCTCTCTCAACTGGTGCGGCCGCCGGTAAAGCAATCCCAACCACCCAAGCGCGGCGCGGTGGCTGCGCCAGCCGAACCCAAGCTGCTCGAGCGGCGCGGGGTTCATGGACGTGCTTTCAGTTCGGCCAGCTTCAGGTTGATCTCGGAAACCGGGTGCCCCGCTGGAAGCAGGGAATCAAACGGGCGGTGAGACTGGACCAGCAATGCCAGCTTCCTGTCCGTCATCACCAGATGCCGGAGCGCCCGGAAGAGGTCCAAGCCATACTCGTTCTGCCGATCCGCCACGCAGTCGAAACGCAGCAGGGCCAGCCGGGCGAAAGGCAAGGCATCCAGAGCGCGGGAGAACTTCACCAAGTCCTCGGGCTTGTCCGGCAGCGTGGCGTGGTGGCCGAACTGCCGGAGGATGGCTTCCAACAGCCCGCGTCGTGAAGCCGTCTCGCCTTTCTCCAGGTCCACGATCTTCAAGTCCGGCAGCAGCGGGGCCGGAATCGCGCAGCCACGGACGTGTTCCAGGAGCGGTTGCCATTTGACTCCCCGCTCCGTCACCAGGTTCACCGATTCTCCGCGCTGGAGCCAGCGCACGACATCATCGCGGACCTGGAGCCATTCCGGGGCGCCGGTGCCCAAACTGGCGCCACAGGCCTCCAGAAGCTTCTTCCACTGGTGCGCGTCCGCGTCATTCGACAACTCCACGTAAAGCGGGGCGGGATGCGTGAGCTTGCGCGGCCAGGGATGATGGTTGTCCAGTCGCACCGGAACAACCAAGCCACGGGTGAAATCAGGGTCCAGCGCCAAGGCCCGGTCCATTTCGTGGCGGCAATACGGGCTGTCCAGATAGTCCTTGGTGAGCACGAGCACATGCACGTCGGCCTGGTCCTGGATCGCGTCCATCTGGCCGACGACGCCTTTGCCGGCCTGAAAGCGTTCGCCGTCAATGAGCACTTCCACCCCGCCGGCTTCGAGACAGGGTTTAAGCCGGCTCCAGACCCACGCTCCTTGGGTGTGGCGATAGCTGACAAAGGCCTTCTTCATGCCGGCATTGTGCCTTCGCCAGTTCCGCCGACAAGTCTGGAAATCACGCGGCTCATCCCATCGTCAGCCTGGATGGCCCGTTGAGCCGGGTGCCGTTCGAGATGCTCCCGGTGCCGTTCGGCGGCACGAACCGCTGGCTGGTCGAGGAGAAGACCATCAAGCGCGGCGCGGTGCCAAGGCTGCCTCAAGCTCGGTTCGGGAGCACTCGTAGCGCAGACTTTCCAGTCTGCCGTATCGCAGGTTTTCTAACCTGCAGACGTTGGAAACGGGCAGCGGGCCGGGAGTTCCAGCGCCCTGCCGACTCGAAAGTCGGCGCTACGGCAGGTTGGAAAACCTGCGCTACCCAATGCGCCGGGCGGGAGCTTGATGCAGCCTTGGCGCGGTGCCGTCGCCCGGCCTTTGGATTTGACTTTGCCCTGCCCGGCAACATGCTCCGTCCACGCACGGAACGACTCGAGTTATGGCGCAAGCAATCATGGATCCGGAGCAGGTCCGGCGATTTGCCGACGAGCTGCAAAAGTTCAACGGCGAATTGCAGAACCGCATGGCCTCGCTGCAGGCGCGGTTCGCCGCGCTAGGTGACACCTGGCAGGACCAGGAGCACGCCAAGTTTGCCGAGGAATTCGCAGTCACCATGAAGGCGATGAAGAAGTTCGTCGAAGCGTCCAGCCGCCACACCCCGTATCTCCTGCGCAAGGCCCAGCGCATCGAGGAGTATCTGACCCAGCGCTAGCCGTGGCGGACCAGGCACGCATCACTTCGGTCGAAGCCCTGGATGAGTTCCGGGCCAGCCTGATCGTCTATCTGAGCAAGGCGCGGCCTGCGTTGGAGGAAGTCAGCAGCGACGTGTTGCGCGTGCGGACGTGGCTGGAGCACGAGCAGCGGACGCACTGGGAGAACCAGCTTCGCCGCCGCACGCGGGCGTTGGAGCAGGCGCAACAAGCCCTCTTCGGCGCGCGCGTTTCGACGTTGCGCGAGGCGACGGAGGCGGAAAACGCCGCCGTGCAGCGGGCCAGGCGCGCGGTCGAGGAAGCCGAGGCCAAACTCAAGCGCGTCCGGCATTGGAGCCGCGACTTCGACAGCCACGTCGAGCCGATGGCCAAGCAACTCGACCAGTTGCGCAACCTCCTCGCCATCGACCTGCCGCGGGCGGTGGCCCATCTGGCGGAGGTCATCAAGACGCTCTCGGATTACGCCGGCATGACGCTCTCGGTGGACGGCGGCGGGGCAGGGGCGCCGCGAGCGACGGAGGCTCCGGCTGACGCGAACCTGCCTGCCCAGGACGCCGGACACGCGGTCACCGGGCAAGGAGCCACGCCATGAGCATGGGCGCGAGCAAGCAGCGGCTCACCGGCATGACCCGCGAGTTGCTGCTGAAATGGGACCAGACCAAAGAGCATTGGCAGGACGCCAAGAGCCGTGAGTTCGAGCAGAAGTACATCACCGAACTCGTCGCCGGCGTGGACAAAGCCGTCGCCGTCATCGAGCAGTTGGATAAACTGGCGGCCAAGATCAGGAGCGACTGTGAGTAGGCATCTCGGAGTCAAAGGGACCTTGGCGTTGCTGGAGGAACTGCGCGGCGCGGTCAGCGATTTCGCCGCGCGCGAGCAGAAACTGACGCAGGAGTTCCGCGTCAAGACGGGCGTGGAACTGCGGCAGTTCGAGGCGGCGCTCGAACAAGAGAACGCCCGCCTCGCCGCGGAAACGGCGAAAGCGGACGCCGAATTCCAGGCGAAGGAGAAGGCGTTCAAGGCGAAACTCGAAGCCCGCGAAGCGCGAATCATCAAGGCCCATCGCGGGGCGACCCAGCAGGCGACGGCTCGGATCGAGCGTGAGGAGGGCCAGGTCACGTTCACCGTCCAGAAGGGGCTGCTGGACACGGAGCGCAATCGCAAGGCGGAGTTGGCGGCGAACGACACGCGGCTTGCGGAGTTCCAGGCGGCGATCGCCGAGACGCGCGAGAGGTTCGTCGCCCTGGAGCAGGACGCGCAACGCGCCTTCCGCGGCTACGGGAGGTTTCTGAAGGTCTTGGCGGAACCGGGCGCGGGTGACGATCCTGATTTCTCGCACGACGAGTTCCAACTTCACGACACGCTCAAGGCATTGCACGGCCAGACCAGAGAAGCCTTGCGACGGTTTCGCTGGCGGCCCGAGCCGCTGGCGTTCCGCGCGTGCCCGCTCTGGCTGCTGCTGGTGTTATTGGCGGTGGCCGGTGGCGGCGCGGCGCCGGCGCTTCAGTATTTCAAAATCGTCAACGCCGCCCCGATGCATGTCTGGATCGGCACGGGGGTGCTGGCCGTGCTCGTCGTGGTCCTCTACTTCGTTGGCCGGAGCCGGTGCCTGCCTCACGCCACCGCGATCGCGCAAGCCCTGGATCGCGCGCGGCGCTTGCACAACGGCTGCTTGGAAAAGGCTGCGCAACGGCACGAGCAAGAAATCCAACGCCTCGAGGGCGAAGCCAAGCAGCGCCGCGACGCGTTGAACCGCGACTGGACCACGGCGACGGATCTGGCCACCAGCCGGCGCGCGAATTGGCCCACGCTCATGGGGCACAAAGCAGCCATGGTGACGGCGCGGAGCGAGCGGTATTTCCAGCGGAACCTGAAGCGGTGCCAACAAGTCCGCGCCGATGTCGTGGCGCGGTTGACCGCGGAATCCGAAACCCGGAAGCAGCCGCTCATTGCCACGCACGAACGGAAACTGGCCCTGCTCAAGTCGGACCACGACGCCCGCTGGCAAGAGATGGAGGCCGAATGGAAGGGCCGCCTCCACCCGTTGTTCGACACCATCCGCTCGGCGAACGCCGCCGCCGAAGAGTTCACGGAGTGGCGGCCGGAGTTGTGGGCGAACTGGGTCCCGCCAGAGAAGTTTCACAACGCGGCGAAGTTCGGCCATCTGGACGTGGATTTGCACACGCTCGCCGAGCGCGTGCCGCAAGACCCGCGCCTGGCCTTGCCCGGTCCCGCGAAGTTTTCGCTGCCGCTCGTGCTCACGTATCCGCACGGAGGCTCCATTCTCCTGGAGACTTCCAAGTCCGGCAGCGAAGCCGTGGCCGACACCCTGAACAACGTCATCCTGCGCCTCCTTGCCGGATCGCCGCCGGGCAAGCTGAGCTTCACGATCATCGACCCGGTGAAGCTGGGCCAGAATTTTGCCGGCGTCATGCACCTCGCCGACTACGAGGAGAACCTCATCAACAACCGCATTTGGACCCAGACCACGGAGATCGAGGCGCGTCTGGCCGACTTGAACGAGCACATGGAGAAAGTCATCCAGATGTACCTCCGCAACGAGTACGAAACCATCGCCGAGTACAACGAGCAGGCGGGCAAGATCGCCGAGAAGTACCACTTCCTCGTCATCGCCGACTTCCCGGTGAATTTCAGCGAAACCGCCGTCCGCCGTCTGGTGAACATCGCGGCCAGCGGCGCGCGGTGTGGCGTCTATACGCTCATCCACTGGGACCGCCGGCAGATGCTTCCGCCGGACTTCGTGCTCGATGAGTTGCGCAAGAACAGCGTTTGTCTCTCGTGCCCTGGCGGCACGTTCCTGCTCACAGGCCAGCCGCTCGGCGGCATCAAGCTCGTCCTCGACACGCCCCCTTCGCCGGAACTAACCACGGAGTTCCTCCACACGGTGGGCTTGGCAGGCAAAGACGCCAACCGTGTGGAAGTGCCGTTCGCGCACGTCGCGCCGGCGCCCTCCGAACTCTGGTCGCTCGACACCACGGAGGAATTGCGCGTCCCCATTGGCCGCACCGGCGCCACCAAGCTGCAGTATCTCTCCATCGGCAAAGGCACGCGCCAGCACGCGCTTTTCGCCGGCAAGACCGGCTCCGGGAAATCGACGCTGTTCCACGTTATCATCACCAACCTGGCGCTGTGGTGCCGGCCGGAGCAGGTGGAGTTTTACTTGGTGGACTTCAAAAAGGGCGTCGAGTTCAAGTGCTACGCCACGCACCGCCTGCCGCACGCGCGCGTCGTCGCCATCGAGAGTGACCGCGAGTTCGGCCTGAGCGTGCTCCAGCGGCTTGACGAGGAACTCAAGCGCCGCGGCGATCTCTTCCGCCAACTCGGCGTGCAAGACATCGCCGGCTACAAGCGCGCCGGCGGCGCCGAGCCGATCCCGCGCGCCTTGCTGATCATCGACGAGTTTCAGGAGTTCTTCGTTGAGGACGACCGCGTGTCGCAAAGCGCGGCGGTGCTGCTGGACCGCATCGTGCGCCAGGGCCGCGCGTTCGGCATCCACGTTTTGCTTGGCTCCCAGACGCTCGGTGGCGCCTACACGCTGGCGCGCACGACGATTGGCCAGATGGTCATCCGCGTCGCGCTCCAGTGCAACGAGGCCGACGCCTACCTCATCATGGACGAGAACAATCCTGCCCCGCGCCTGCTCTCGCGTCCAGGCGAGGGCATTTACAACGACATGGCGGGGACCACGGAGGGCAACAGCCCGTTTCAGACGGTGTGGCTGCCGGACGAGGAGCGCGAACGGCGTCTGGAGGAAATCCGTTTGCTCGCCCAAGAGCAGGCGAAGTCTCGTCCTGCGCCGTTCGTGTTCGAGGGCAATGCGCCGGCCGATGTACGCGACAACTTCCCCCTGCGGACGGCGCTCGAAGCCGCTCCTGCCAAATCGCCGGCCTCAGCCCGGTTTTGGCTGGGCGCGCCCAACTCGATCAAAGGCCCGACCGAGGCCGTCTTCCATCGCCAGAGCGGCAACAACCTGCTCATCGTTGGCCAGCGCGAGGAAGCGGCGTTGGCGATTGTCTCCGTGGGCTTCGTTTCGCTGGCGGCGCAATATCCGCGGGGCACGGCGCGCTTCGTGTTGTTCGACAGCACGCCGCCCGGTTCGCCGCAGCGAAGTTTCACGGAGCGGCTCACGGCTTCGATTCCGCACGACCTCACGGTGGCCAAGGGCGGCGACCTTGGCGACCTCCTTAGCGGCTTGGTGGCCGAGATGAAGCGCCGCGCCGACGAACAGCACGGGGCCGACTCTCTGGCCGTGTTCCTCTTCATCTACGGCTTGCAGAACTTCAAGAAGCTGCGCCAGGAGGACGACTTCAGTTTCTCCGCCAGCGACGAGGCGGAAGCCAACCCCGCGAAGCTGTTGGGTGAACTCATCACCGGCGGCCCGGCCGTGGGCCTCCACGTGATCGCGAGCTGCGACACCTACAACAACGTGAACCGCTACCTGGGGCGGAAGGCGCTCAGCGAATTCGAGATGCGCGTCCTCTTTCAAATGAGCGCGAACGACTCCGCCAGCCTGATCGACAACCCGAAAGCCGGCAGCCTCGGCCTGCACCGCGCGCTCTTCTACAACGAGCAGGAAGGCTGGCTGGAAACGTTTCGACCTTACGCCTTGCCGGGGCGCGATTGGGTGGAGGAGGTCGCGCGCCAACTCGCGCGCCGGCCGTAGCGCCGTGCAACGGGCGGATCTGCTCTCTGCCCGACGTCGGCGGTCACTTCGATTTCAACGCGGGCAAGCGCCGCTCGAACTTCAGCAGTTCGTTCTGCAGCCGCAACGCCAGGTTGTCGCGCTCACGAGCTTCGGCCTCCTTGATGTGGCGCAACTCGAAGACGAGCCAGTCCACGACTCGGCCCATGTCCCGCAGTTCCTGCCGGAGGTCCGTGATGTCGGCCTTGTTCCGTTCGACATCCTCGGCGATCCGCCAGAACCGCCCCGCCAACGTGAAAAGTTTTTTCCACATGGGTCACCTCATGTGGGCCTTCACCCGGATCAGAATCTCGCGTGTCTCCGCCTTCAGCCGGTCAATCCGCGTCTGCATTCGCCGGTTCCGCTCCAGCGACCGGTCAATCTTTGCGATGTAATCGTCGATCGCCGCCTCGTATTTCGCGGCTTCGCTGGCCGGGATTTCCATTGTCATCGTCTTGCTTGCCATAGTCGGGTTTCGTTCTGCCAGGGCTTCGTTGCCCCGGCACGTGAATCCGCCTTTCTGTAGCACTGCGGCTCCCAATTTCAAAGCGGGAAAACCGCCGCCCGGCCGCGGCGGTCGCCGGACTGCCGCAATCCGCCAAGCGTGAGCAGCCCCGCTCAGTCCGGCACGCGCCCGCGGCCCGCGAGGTGGTCCTTCACCAGTTGCACGTCCGCTTCGACCATCAGCTTGGCCAGTTCGGCGAACTTGGTCTTCGGTTCCCATCCAAGTTTTTGCTTCGCCTTCGAGGGATCGCCGATGAGGAGGTCCACCTCGGCGGGGCGGAAATACTTGGGATCGATCTCCACGTGGCGGCGCCAGTCCAGGCCCGCGTGGGCGAAGGCGAGTTCAAGGAACTCCTGCACGCTGTGGGTTTCGCCGGTGGCGATCACGTAATCGTCGCCGACGGGTTGCTGGAGCATGAGCCACATGGCCTCGACGTATTCCTTGGCGTAGCCCCAGTCGCGCTTGGCGCTGAGATTGCCCATGAACAGCTTGTCCTGCAGGCCCGCCTGGATGTGCGCCACGGCGCGCGTGATCTTGCGCGTGACGAACGTCTCCCCGCGGCGCGGTGATTCGTGGTTGAAGAGGATGCCGTTGCTGGCGTGCAGCCCGTAGGACTCGCGGTAGTTGACCGTGATCCAGTAAGAATACACTTTGGCGCAGGCGTAGGGACTGCGCGGGTAAAACGGCGTGGTTTCGCGCTGCGGCACTTCCTGGACCTTGCCGAACATCTCGCTCGACGAGGCCTGGTAGAACCGCGGACGGATCCCCGTTTCGCGAATCGCTTCCAGCAGCCGCACCGTGCCTGAGCCGGCGATGTCCGTGGTGTACTCCGGACTGTCGAAGCTCACCCGCACGTGGCTCTGGGCCGCGAGATTATAGACCTCTTCCGGCGCGATCTTGCCGATCAGCCGGGCCAACGCGCTGGCGTCGCTCAAGTCGCCGTAGTGGAGCTTGAGCGCGGTCTTGTCCGAATGCGGGTCCGAGTAGATGTGGTCCAGCCGTCCAGTGTTGAAGGTGCTGGCGCGGCGGATGACGCCGTGGACTTCGTAGCCTTTCGACAGGAGTAGTTCCGCCAGGTAGGAGCCGTCCTGGCCGGTGATGCCGGTGATCAATGCTTTCTTTGCCATACTGTGGAGTTCGGAGCGTCGCCAACTGGGCGGGCTGAAGCAAGCGAAAGTTCAGGCTGAAGAGGCAATTGCAGAACCCCGTAGCCGCCGACGTGAGGAGGCTCAAACTCCAACGGAAACAGAGCCTCCTCACGTCGGCTGCTACGGGGTTTTGCAGGCAGCTCTGAAGATTCCGCTTGAGGTTGGCAGACCGGTTTGGCTAAATCGCCGCCCCTGAGCGGACCCTGGGTGGTAGGATACTCAAGCGGTCAACGAGGGCAGACTGTAAATCTGCTGGCTTACGCCTACGAAGGTTCGAATCCTTCTCCTACCACCACTTCGCTTTTCTGCGTGCGTTCCCGTGCTCCCGCGCTATCTTCCGCCCGCATTCATGGCCATCATCAAACCATTCGCGGCGTTACGACCCAAGCCAGCCCTGGCCGCCCGCCTTTGCGAGCTGCCGTATGATGTCGTCTCGTCTGCGGAGGCCCGACAGGCCGCGGCGGGCAACCCGCTGAGTTTCTTCCACGTCTCCAAGCCTGAGATCGATCTGCCGCCTTCGACGAACCCCTACGATCCCCAGGTGTACGCCACTGGCCAGACGAATTTCGCCCGGCTCGTGGCGGCGGGAAACCTCACGCAAGACACGCAACCCGCGTTCTACCTTTACCGGCAAATCATGGGCAGGCACAGCCAGACCGGCCTCGTGGCCGTGGCCAGTTGCCAGGAATATCTGCAAGGCATCGTGCGCAAGCATGAACTGACGCGGCCTGACAAGGAAGACGACCGCGTGCGGCACATCGAAGCGTTGAATGCCCAGACCGGCCCGGCGTTCCTGGTCTATCCGGCTTCCAGCGTGATCGACGGCCTTCTCCGTGTGCGAACCGCCGGCGCGCCCGACTTGGACTTCGTGGCCGGCGACGGCGTGCGGCACACGGCTTGGACGATGGCCGATGCGGACGGCCTTCGCTTGATTCAGGCCGAGTTCGCGCGGATGCCGCGGCTTTATATTGCGGACGGGCATCACCGAAGCGCGGCAGCAGCGCGTGTCTATCAAGCGCGCAAGGGCGCGGGCCAAAGCGGGTGGTTTCTCGCCGTGCTCTTTCCGCACAACCAGATGCAGATCCTGCCCTATAACCGCGTCTTGAAAGACCTGAACGGCCTGCCGCCGCAATCGCTGTGGAAGAAGCTGGAAGCCGTCTTCGAGATCGCGCCCAGCGGCGCGTCGAGGCCGGCAGCGAAGCACGACGTTGGCTGCTACGCCGGCGGGCCATGGCGCACGCTCCGCTTTCGCGCGGAGTTCACGCGCTCGCCCGACCCGATTGAACGCCTCGACGTGACGCTGCTGCAAACGCACGTCCTCGCCCCGATCTTCGGCATCGACGATCCGCGCACGAGCCAGCGTCTCGACTTCGTGGGTGGCATTCGAGGGCCGGCAGCGTTGGAGAAGCTGGTGGACAGCGGCCAGGCCGCCTGCGCGTTTTCGCTTTTCCCGACGAGCATCGAGGACTTGATGAGCATCGCGGACGCCGGCGGGATCATGCCGCCCAAGAGCACTTGGTTCGAACCGAAGTTGCGGGACGCAATGTTCTGCCACTTGATTGGAGAAGAGCGGTCAAAGGGTTGAACCGTTGAACCGTCAAACCAAGCCCCATGTCTGCTGAACTCGATCCACTTCTCGACGCCACGGTGCGGCACATGCAGGAACTCAAGGCGCGCGGCGAACGCTACGTGAACGTCTCTCCCGAAACGCTCACGGCGCTGGCCCAGCCGCCGCCTCCTGTGGGAGCCGCGCCGCTGTCTGCTGCCGTCATGCGCGCCACGCCGGCGGTCGTGGCGGCGGCGCCACCAGTTCCGGCTATGGCCGCTGCCACCGCACCCAAGTCCCTTTCATCGGCGCCAGCTTCCACAACTCCGACCGACAAGGTCCAGGCGATGGCAGCGTTGCGTTTGCGGGCGCAGGCGTGCGTGAAGTGCCCGCATCTCGTGAAGACGCGCCGGAACGTCGTCGTGGGCGTGGGCGATCCCAACTCGCCGCTCTTGTTCATAGGCGAAGCGCCGGGCGCGGATGAAGACCGGCAGGGGGAGCCGTTCGTGGGCGCGGCGGGCCAGTTGCTCACGAAGATCATCCAGACGATGGGGCTGTCGCGGCAGACCGTGTTCATCGCAAACATTCTCAAGTGCCGTCCCGACACGCCGGGCCAAAGCAGCGGCAACCGCCCGCCGACCGAAGAGGAAATGGAGACGTGCATTCCGTGGCTGCTCGAACAGATCGACATCATCCAGCCCAAAGTCATCGTGGCCCTCGGCGCGACGGCGGTGAAAGGGCTGCTGCACAATCCCACCGGCATCACGCGTTTGCGCGGGCATTGGCAGACGTTTCGCGGCATCCCCACCATGCCGACCTACCACCCCGCGTACCTGCTGCGCAACCAAGCCATCAGCGAGAAACGCAAGATCTGGGAAGACATGCTCAGCGTGATGGAGAAACTCGGCATGAACATCACCGAGAAGCAGCGCGGATTCTTCCTGAAGGCGGGCGGCTGAAGCCGGGGATCGGGCGAAGACGCCGTTCGGCGTCGCGCCTGCCGCTCACGTCGTCGCAGTGGGCTTCGGTCGAAAGAGCACCACGACGTTGCCGACCCTGGTGACAAGGAAGCTGCCGCTCTTCTCGGCAAGTTGCGGCGCCAACTCGCGCTTCTGCTCCTTGAACTCGTCGAACTTCACCTTGAGCAACTCGTGGTGCTTCAGCGCCTCGTCCAAAGCGGCGAGGAATTCGGCGCTCAGCCCCTGCTTGCCGACCTTGACGGTGGCCTTGAGCAACTGCGCCCGGGCCTTGAGTTGGCGGATTTCTTTCTGTGTGAGCGAAATCATGGGCGGAGAATGCTCGGAAGCCCCCGGCTAACGCCAATCAAAACACGGCCTGCCAGCGGCTCGCGCCGAGCGTTGCCTCAACGGGGCAGAGCAAACCAGCCCAGGGCGGCGCTCGCATTTGTTCACTTGCCCTCGGGCTGGTTTCCGCTGGCCCTTCCGGCCAGTCCTGCGGAGCCTTCGACCAGTTTGATTTCGTCTCCGGTCAGGCCGAACGCCCGCACGTCGGCTACGCCCAACCGCGCCACCACGCGCGTCAACATGGGCGCCTCTGCCGGGGGAAATTCCCCATCCATCACGGCGCTCTCCGCCCAATCCACCAGTTGCACCAGCGGCGTCTCGTGGCGCAAATAGGCGGCGAGTTTCTCCGCCACGGTCTGTCGCGTAATCGTCATGGTTGCATCCTGCCCGGAAAGCCGGCCTGGCCTCTGTGACCGGTCGGCGGATCAAGCCGTGACGGCGTATTCCATTCCGCGCGGATTCTCCACCCGCCGCGAGGCGTTCAAGACTTCCAGCCCGACGACATTGCCTTCCGCGTCGTAATCCAGGATCACGCCGGGCTTGTCTTCGTCGCTCTCTTCGATGGGGGCGTGGCGGAAGATGATCCGCAGCACGTCCACTTTGCCGTCGTAGGTCACTTTCATTAGAGCAAAACGGTTCGCAGTGTCTGCGCGCACTCTCACGCCGTTTGAAACTGGAGTTCGCTGGGATTGAGTCCGGGCGCGCGGCGCGACAAATGCAGAATCTCCACGCCCACCACTTGGTTCTGGGCGTTGTAATCCAGCACCACGCCGGGCGACACCTCTTCCGACTCGATGATCGGCGATTCATCGAGCCGCAGGTAAAGCGCGTCGGTTGCCTGATCCACTTTCAACTTCATAGTCTGCCTTTCATTGTGCGGTCGAAATATATGCTCACCACGCGTTCGGGAACAACCGTCGTATTGACCACGACGCGGAGCACCCGGTTTTCGTGTTCGGGAATTCTCCGGTAGCGGCGCTCCGGCGTCGAGTCCACCGGGTCTGGTCGAGTCAATCCGGCTCTCGCAAGGTCCGCTCCAGCCATGCTACGGGAATGGCCCGCTCCTCCAGCACGGTCCGGGCATGTTGGCCCAACTCGTAATTCATGCGTTGCCCTCCACCAGTTTGATTTCCTCTTCCGTCAGGCCGTACAGCTCATAGACCAGTGCGTCGATTTGCTGGTCGGTGGCGGTGACGGCGTTTTGCAGCGTCTGCCGTTCCGCCTCCGTCCGGGCCGGGAGTCGTTGCATCAGCCAGCGCCAGCGGCGGTGGTGCAGTACGCGTTGGGGATCCCACTCCATTGGAGAGTGAAGCGGCCTGCCGTTACCGCGCCAACGACGACGAGGGTGAACCGGAGGCGGCAGGGGATGGCCAAGCGCGTAGGTGTCCGGCAGGCACTCGTAGAGGTCCGGGCGCTCCGTGCCCAACAGACCGGCCAGCCAATGGCGCATGAAAACCCGCAGCCAGTCGCGCGGTGCGTTGCCACGCCCGCGCATGAGCTTGCGAAAATGGCCGCCCTTGACGTAGGTGAGTTCCGCACGGGCCTCGATCCAAGCGGCGTAGCGAACCGGAATTTCCACGCCGAGGAAGCCGGCGACTTCGCCGCAGACCGTCTCGGCCATCAACCAAGGCATGAGTTCCGTGTCCCGCTCCAGGCCGGGGCGGAGGGTTTGGCGGAAGGCGGGCCACCAAGCCGGCACCTTGGGGTGGCGGCTCGCGCGGGCAGGAGCGCGGACTTCAGTCCGCTTCGACGAACGCAAGGAAACCGGCGCAGGAATAATCCGGCGCTTTACGCCCTTCGGACGTCGAAGCGGCGTGAACGCCGCGCTCCGGGTGCCAGTCTTCATGCGGTGGCCTCCACCAGTTTGATTTCGTCTTCGGTCAGGCCGTAGAGATCATAGACCAGCGCGTCGATTTGCTGGTCGGTGGCGGTGACGGCGTTCTGCAACGTCTGCCGCGTCGCCTCCGTCTGGGCCGCGCGCAGCTTCGGCGTCAGGGCCAGCATCTTGTCCACCAGCGCCACCAACCGGTCGTGGCGGGCGCGGTCGGCGGGCTTCTTCAAATCAGGCACAGCTACAGGAAGGCGCTTAACGTCACCAACAGACAACCGAGGGAATGCTTGGGCGACCAGCTTGTTTGAAACGTAAGGGTAAAGGAACGAAAGCAGCCGGGAGTTGAGGATGCCGAGCAGATATTTCATGGAGAACGTGGTTTTGTCCGAAGGGTTCACGTTCAAAATGGTCTTGTAGTGGCAATACGTTTCCTCGGCATAGGCCGCGAAGATCGAGCGGGGCTTGGGGCCGGAGATTTCTCGAATCAGGATTCGTGGACCTTCGAGCCAGTCCATCGTTCTGTAGTCGTGGAGCCATGGCCCATACTTGATCCATTGGCCGCGCTCGCGGTTGATCTCGTAGCGCCCCACATCATTACCGGCGAGTTCTGGCAAATACTCTTTCCCTGCCTTGCGCTCAGAGTGAAACACGCGCTTCGCGATTTGCTCCTTGGTGTGCTTGGAACTGTTGTAAGCCTGACAGCCAAGAGATGCGCGGGCAATGGACTCCAAAGTCGGGAAGCCCGTAATGAGGCGTTGAACCAACTTGCCCTGCGGACCGGTCAGTCGCGTTTCAAAAATGCAACCCTCCGTCGCGCTCCAAGTCGCTTGCTTCACGCGGTTCGCCGTCGTCTCCAAAATGGACTTCGCCGAGTTCGCTTCGCTGACTTTGCGGACGATAACTTCATGTTTCCCATCTGGCTTGCGCTTCTCCATGAAAAGCAGCGCAGTGAAAACATCCGCATCTTGGAAGACCAGTTGTTCAAAAACCACGACTTCGGAGATGGCAGTGTTCTCGGCGATATAGCGGCGCAGCCGATCCGTGAATTGAAGCGTCAGCCAAGTGTTCGGAACGATCATCCCGAAGCTTCCCTTCTCCCGAGCCAGAGAGATTCCCTTTTGAATGAACAGATGAAAGAGGTCTGCTTTGTATTGCGCGACCTCGTAGCGGCGCAGGTATTGGATCGATTGCGCGTCGAACATCTCTGGGCTGATCAAAACGTACGGCGGATTGCCAACCACCGCATCAAACCCGCCCGCCTTCATGATGGCTGGGAATTGCACAGGCCAGTCGAAGGCGTGAACGCGCACGAGGTCTTCGGGCATCATCGAAAAGTCGGAGGCGATGAGCGAGTTGCCGCATTTGATGTTGTTCTCCAGCGCGGGCAGCAAAGCTTCGTTGCTGCCGAAGAGGTCGCGCTCGCGGGCCAGTGTGGCGCGGTTCTCGCCTTCCAGCATCTTGAGGTAGAGCGAGAGTTGCGTGACTTCCACGGCCTGCGGATCCAGGTCCACGCCGTAAATGGTTTCGCACAGGATGTGGCGTTTGGCCTTGGTGGTGAGGTGGACGGCGTTTTCCTCCACCCAGCACCAGTCGCGGTGTTTCTTGAGCCAGGCGGCGACGGAAGATTTTGCGGCCGGTGGCTCGCCGGACGGTGAAGCGGGCTGAAGCCCGCGCTCCGGCGCGAGGAGCGCGGCGTTCACGCCGCTTCCGCGTTCGTCGTTCGAGGCGCGTCGCAGGTCGTCGGTCAGCCATTGCTGGCAGTGCTCGCACACAACCTCGAAGGCGCGGATGAGGAAGCTGCCGGAGCCGCAGGCGGGATCGAGCAGGCGGAGCTTGAGCGCGTCCTCCGGCTTCCGCTCCGCGAGCAGCTTGCCCACGGTCTGGCCAACGATGTATTCGACGATGTAGCGCGGAGTGTAATAAACGCCGCCGGCTTTGCGGACCTCCGGCTTTTCCTCGATGGTCACGCCGCGTCCGTGCGGACGGACGATCTTGCCGAGGAAGCGCTCGTAAATGGTGCCGAGGATTTCGACCTGGATGTAGTTGAACAGGTAGGGCGATTCCTCGTCGCCGATCTCGTCCAGGAAACCGGCCAGCCAGTCGTCGCCTACGATAAGTTCCTCGCTGAAGTGGGGCTTGAAGAGGTTGCCGTTGAAGAACGGGATGTGCGAAGGCGGTCGGCGGTCCAGCGAACGGAAATGGCGGACGAGGGCGCGCCAGAGCGTGCCCTTGGGGGCGCGGAGTCCGCTGGCGCCGTGATAGGCTGGCGGCTCCTCGTGGAGTTCGAGCGGTTCCTGGCGGGCGCGGCGGGGGGCCTCGGGATCGGTGTTGTCGCGCCAGGAGCGGACCATGCGGTCGAGCGGATAGCCGGTGTCGATGTCACGGTCCTCGCAGATGCGGAGGAAGAGAATGCGGTCGAGGATGCGCTGGACGGCTTCGTTGAGCTGGGTGCCTTCGAGGAGGTCGGCGCGGTCATTGTGCTTGAGGAGATCGGAGGCGAGTTCGCGGCGGGCTTCGTCGAGGAGATTAAGGAACTCGGTGTCGAGGGCGCGGGAGCGGTCGGGCTTGATGAGCCAGCCCTGTTTGGCCTTGCCCTTGCCGGTGGGCCGCTTGGGCGGGGACTCGATGAGTTCGTCAATGCTGCCGGCAGCGACGCGTTCGCGGGCGAGGAGGTTCCAGAGTTCCTGCGCGACGAGCGGGTATTGGCGGAAATGGTAGGTCTTCCAAAGGCCCACGTCCGGCTCGTCCTTGTACGGCTTGCCGCCGACGATGAAGATTTTCATTTCCTCAAAGTCGGTGAGGACAGCGAGGGCCAGGCCCTTGTTCCAAGCGTAACGTTTGGCCTGGAAGGCGTACTTCGCGTGCAACTCCTCGGCGGGCTTCTTGGCTTCGCAAATGAAGCGGTCGGTGGGATGGGTGCGGAAGAGATAGTCGGCGCGTTTCTGGCGTCCGCCAATCTGGGTGCGGCTTTCGATCTCCACTTCGCGGTGCTGCGGGATGAGGCCGGCTTTGTTTTCCATGTCCCAACCGAGGGCGCGGAAGAAAGGATTGAGGAATTCCTGGCGGAGGCTGGCTTCGTCGTAGGCCGCGCTTTTGTAGGCGCCGAGGTTCTTGCCGAAGGTTTCGACAAGGCGGTTCAATTCGACCTCAAACGACTCGAATGTGGCGGCTGCGGACATGGCTGGAGGTTTCTACGCCGGGGGAAGAAGCCTGACAAGCGCAAGGAGGAGAACGCCGACTTGCTCCATTGAAGGTTGCGCCTCCTCACGTCGGCTGCCACAGGGTTTTGAAATTGCCCCTCCAGATCAAAGATTGGAGGTCGAGGCCCGCGGCGCCTCCTCTTCAGGATGGACGCTGCCCGCCCGGCTCTCTACTCTGCCGCCGTCGCGTATGACTGTGACGTTGTTCATTCCATGCTTTGTCGATCTGCTCTATCCGCAGGTCGGCATCGCGATGGTGAAGATTCTGGAAAAGCTCGGACACAAGGTCGAGTGCCCGGACAGCCCCGCCTGCTGCGGTCAACCGGCCTTCAACACGGGCTACTGGGACGAGAGTCGCGACGTGGCGGTGAAGCTCTTGGAGCAACTGAAGGACGCGGAGGTCGTCGTCATCGCCAGCGGCTCGTGCGGGGCGATGATGAAGGTGTTTTACCCGGACCTGTTTGCCGGCACGCCGCACCATGCGCTGGCGCGGCAGGTGTCCGGCAGGTGCTTCGAGTTCTCCCAATTCCTCGTGGACCAACTCGGCGTGACCGATCTCGGCGCGCAGTTCCCGCATCGCGTCACGTTCCATGACGGCTGCCACAGCTTGCGCGAAATGCGCATTCACGCCGCGCCGCGCCGGCTCATGCAGCGCGTGCAAGGGCTGGAGTTAATCGAGATGAAGCAGACCGTGTGTTGCGGCTTTGGTGGCACGTTCTCGGCGAAGTTCCCGATGATCTCCACGGCGATGGGTGAAGTGAAATGCGGCTTGGCGCTCGACACGAGCGCGGAATACGTCGTGTCGTGCGACTCGAGTTGCTTGATGCACATCCAGGGGCTGATCGACCGGCAGAAGAAGCCCCTCAAGACCATCCATCTGGCCGAGATTCTTGCGCAGTCATGAGCACCGCCGCTGTTGCATTCAAGAAGGACGCGGTGCGCCTCAGCGCCGATCTCCGCCACCGTGCTCTCATCCAAGGCGCGCTCAGCAAATACGAGCTCAAGCGCGACGAAAAGCAGGCGCTCTTCCAGGACTGGCAGGGCGCGCGCCAACTCGCCGCCGAAACCAAGTGGGAAGCCGTCAACCATCTCGACACATATCTCGACCAGTTCGTGCGCGGCCTGGAAGCGCGCGGCACGAAGGTTCACTGGGCCAGTACCGCCCAGCAAGCCCGTGACATCATGGTCGGCATCTGCCGCGAGAAGAGCGCCCGCTCTATCGTGAAGTCCAAAGCGATGACGGCGGAGGAAATCCATCTGAACGAGGCGCTGGAGCACGCCGGCTTTGATGTTGTGGAGTCCGATCTCGGTGAATTCATCGTCCAACTGCGCGAGGAAGCGCCCTACCACATCGTTTTTCCAGCGATGCACCTGACGCGCGGCGAGATCAAGGACGTCTTCGAGCGCAAGCTCCACGACGCGCCTTCTGACAGCCCGGAGGAACTCACGATGGTCGCCCGCCGCGTGCTGCGGCAGAAATACGTTCAGGCCGACGTGGGCATCACCGGCGCGAACTTCGCTGTGGCCGAGACGGGGATGGTTTCCGTCACCGAGAACGAAGGCAACGCCCGCCTGACCGCCGCGTTGCCCAAGACGATGATCACGCTGCTCGGCATCGAAAAGATAGTGCCGCGCCTGGAAGACCTGGCGCTTTTCCTGCCGATGCTCGCGACCGTGGGCGCCGGCCAACTCATCAGCGGCTACAACACCATGTACGGCGGCCCCCGCCAGCCCGGCGAGGCGGACGGGCCGGAGGAATTCCACGTCGTGTTGCTCGACAACAACCGCACGGCGATCTTGGCCGACGCCGAGCAGCGTGATTCACTGCACTGCATCCGCTGCGGCGCGTGCCTGAACGTTTGTCCGATCTACCGCAACGTGGGCGGCCACACCTACGGCACGACCTACCCTGGCCCGATTGGCAGCGTCATCACTCCGAATCTGCGCGGTTTGCAGGAGTGGAAGCATCTCTCGTATTCCTCGTCGCTCTGCGGGGCTTGCACCGAGGCGTGCCCGGTGAAGATCGACCTCGCGCATCATCTGCTCCAGAACCGCCGCAACGCCTCGCGCCAGAAACCAAGTTTCCTCCAGCGAATGGCGTTCAAGCTGTTCGCGCCCCTCGCGACGAAGCCGTGGTTGTGGTCGCTGCTCGTCACGAAGGGCGGGCGCTTCGGTCAAATCTTCCACGGTCTGGTGAAGGGCACGCGGCTTGATCCGGCTTACGTCTGGACCAAGACGCGCGACCTACCGCCGATCGCCCGGCAGAGCTTCAAGGAATGGTGGAAGGAGCGGAAGTGAAGGCAGAAAGAGCATGAGCGAGCGTGAGAACATTTTAGCGCGAGTCAAAGAAGCCCTGACAGTGGCGGCCCCGTTGCCTGGCTCACACCACGGCGCGCACGCCGAGCCTGCCAGCTTGCCCACGCAGGAAGATCATCGGCGCGTGCTGCCGTTGGTCGGCGAATCCTTCGAGGAGCGCGTGGCGCTGTTTGCGAAGAACTCGGACGAACTCCGCTCCGACTTCAAGTTGCTCATTGACCAGTCGGAGCTTGTTGCCGCATTGAATAAGCTGAGAGCCGCCGAAGGTTGGACCCGCGTGGCCAGCCACAAAGGCTCTCTAACCGATGCCGCCTGCCAGGCGCTCGGCTTGCCGGTGCTGCTCACGGACGCCGGGTTCGACAAAACCGAGCTGGAGAAATGCCCGGTTGGGATTTCCGAGTGTGACGCGCTCGTAGCCCAGACTGGCAGCGTGCTGGTGACGAGCCGGAGCGCCGGCGGACGCGCGCTGTCCGTCCTCCCGCCGCATCACGTCGTGCTGGCGCGGCGTGGGCAACTTGTCCCCGGCCTGCCGGAAGCCTTCGCGCTGGTGAAGCAGAAATACGGCGCGGACTATCCGAGCATGATCTCCTTCATCACCGGCCCCAGCCGCACCGGCGACATCGAGCGCATCCTCGTGCTGGGCGCGCACGGGCCGAAGAAGCTGACGATCCTCTGTTTCTGACGCCGGGCGAACTTCATGCGCGAGCCTCTCGCCATTTGCACGGTCCTCATCATCGCCGTCACGGTGGCCAGTTCCTTTCAAGGCTTCCGCAGCCCGGCGTTTCTGGAGCGGTTCATTTTCAATCCGGCGGCCATCCTGCGGGACAAGGAATACTTCCGCCTCGTCACGAGCGCCTTTCTACATGCGGACTGGCAGCACTTGGGGTTCAACGCCCTCAGCCTTTACCTGTTTGGGCGCCACCTCGAAATGTTCTTCGGGTTTTGGACGCTGTTGCAGATTTACTTCGGCGCGATTCTGGGCGGCGGCCTGCTCTCGCTCTTCCTGCACCGGCATCACGAATATCGCGCGCTGGGCGCCTCCGGCGGCGTGTGTGGGGTCATCTTCGCCTCGATCTTCCTGCTGCCCGGCGGCAGCCTCTTCGTGTTCCCCGTGCCATTCCCCATTCCGTCGTGGCTCTACGCCATCGTGTTCATCGTGGCGTCGTTTGTCGGCCTGCGGCGGCAGCGCGACAACATTGGTCACGACGCGCATCTCGGCGGCGCAATCATCGGGCTGCTGATCGCCACGGCGCTGTATCCGTCGATCGTCCCGGCGAACCTCTCGTTGTATCTCGCGGTCATGGGCCTGACGGCGGGGCTGTTTGCCTACCTGTGGATCAATCCGCTTTGGCTTCCGGCGGCGAACCCGCTCAAGCCGCTGTCCGAGTGGGTGGGTGAAACCAAGGATCAACTGGAGCGCGACCGCCAACTTCTGGAAGACCAGGAGATGGACCGGCTGCTCGAGAAAATTTCGAGGGCCGGCATGGACAGCCTGAACGCCGCCGAGCGGAAGCGGCTCGAAGCGATTTCGAAAAGGAAACGGACTCGGACCTGACCTGGCCCCGAGCTTCGTTGCCCTCGTTTGCCGGTTGGGAGGATCACCGGTATCTTGTCCCGCTTTGGCCGCTCAGCATCGCGGCCTCAGTCGAGACTGATATGAGACGACGAACATGGCTCAAGCTGTCCGCCGTCCTGTGCATCGCCGAACCAACCAACCGAACCGAAAGGACTCATCATGAAACCAACACTCCTGCTCACCGGCACCCTGTTCGTCGCAGCGCTCGCCACGCCGGCGCAAGACTGGGCCTTGGCCCGGCTCGAAAAATCTCCGCGTCACCTGGAGTGGGTGAAGGTCAAGCAGGGCACGCGGGAAGTTAGTTGCTTCATCGCCTTTCCCGAAGTGAAGGAGAAGGCCACCGCCGTGGTGGTGATCCACGAAATCTTCGGCCTCACCGATTGGGTGCGCGGCGTGGCGGACCAACTGGCGGAGGCGGGCTACATCGCCATTGCGCCCGACCTGCTTTCTGGCGCGGCTCCCAACGGTGGCGGCACCAAGGAACTGGGCGGCGGCGACGCCGTGCGTCGGGCGATTTCCTCGCTCCCGGCCGACCAGATCACCGCCGACCTCAACGCCGTTGTTGAGCACGTCGGGAATCTCCCGGCTGCCAACGGCAAAGTGGCCGTCGGCGGTTTCTGCTGGGGCGGCAGCCAGACGTTTCGCTTCGCCACGAACAACAAGAACGTCAAGGCGGCGTTCGCCTTTTACGGTTCGGGGCCGGACAAGGAAGAGGACATCGCCCGCATCAGTTGCCCGGTCTTTGGATTCTACGGTGGCAACGACGCGCGTGTGAACGCGACGATCCCCAAGTCCACTGAGTTGATGAAGAAGGCCGGCAAAACCTACGAGCCGGTGACCTACGACGGCGCGGGCCACGGCTTCATGCGGGCCGGCGAAGCGCCTGATGCCAATGAAGCGAACAAGAAAGCCCGCGACCAAGCCTGGCAGCGGTGGAAGACGTTGCTGAAGGCGCTGTAGTCTCTACTTGGCTGGTTTCAGCGTCGCCACGAAACCACCGTACGGTTTCATCCTGGCCACAAATTCCTGGCCGGCGTTGAAGCGTTGCGTCTCGCTGGAGAAGCTCTGGGGGTTCTCGCCGTCGCCGATGCGGGCCAACTCGTAGCGGCCCGCGGGGAGCCAGGCACCGGGCTGAATGTGCTCTTCGTGAGCGCGGGCTTGGCCGTTCACGCCGGCGAGATACCAGGTATCGCCTTTGCGACGAGCCAGCACCACGAATTGGCCGGGATAGCCGGCGACGAAGCGGGTGTCGTCCCACGTCACTGGCACCTGTTTCAAAAACTCCTTCGGCGCAGCCGGCAGCGCGAGGTAGGACTCCGCCTTGTCGGCAAAGTGCAGCCAGCCGCTTTCAAACACCACCGTCAGCGCCAGTTCGTGCGCGGCCGTGGTGCGGTGCGGGTACTTGTTGTCCGAGAGGGCCACGGGCGTGTAGTCCATCGGGCCGACGGCGTTGCGCGTGAACGGCGTGATGGTGTTTTGCACCGGCGCGCGCTCCGGGAACTTCGGATCGAAGATGTAGCACTCTTCGCCGCGCACGGCTTCCATCGACATCAGGTGCGGCCAGGGGCGTTCCCAGCCGCGCGGCAGCGTGCAGCCGTGGAAGTTGACCATGATGTGGAAATCGGCGGCGTCCTGGAGAATGTCATGGTAAAGCCCGATGACGTCCTGCTTGTCGCTCTGGAAGAAATCGACCTTGACGCCTTTGACGCCCCACTTCTTGAGCAAGCCCAACTCGTAGCGGCGAACTTCCTGGTAGGTGAGCGTGTCGCGCGGTTTCTCCGTCACGACGTTGTGCGGGCCGCCGGAGTTGTACCACAGCAGCACGCCCACGCCTTGGCTCTTCGCGTGGCGCAGTACATCGTGAATGTTGCCGTTGTCCATGATGTCCCAATTGGCATCGACGAGCACGTATTCCCAGCCCATCGCGGCGGCGAGATCGACGAACTTCTTCTGCTTGGCGCCGTCCTGGGGGCTGGGATTGTCCGACCACCAACTCCACGCCACGCGACCTGGCTTGATCCAGCTCGTGCCCTTCACTCGCGCTGGGGCGGAGACATCCGTCACCAGCGTCGATTCCACAATGCCAGCCAGCGAACCGCCGACGATGACGACGCGCCAAGGCATCTCCCAGGGCAACGTCGAAGAGGGTTGTGTCGAACCTTGGCGATTGCCTTCCGCCGGATCGGGCAGGGTGACGCGATAAATGCCATGCACCGCCGTCGTCGAGAGGCGCGAGCCGCAGAAGTTGGGGCCGACGTTCGCCTCGGTGATCAAAGCCCAGCGCGCGTCGGCGGTGCGAAGCAGAACCGGAAACTCCCAGCCGACTCCCAGGGCTGCAGGGGTGCCGACGGCGATCCCGTCTTCGTAGTAAGTCTCGTAGGCGGGCGAGTAGGTGCTGGCTTTGTCGTTGGGCGCCATCCAGAGCTTGGCGTCTGCGGGCAGGGCAAAACCGGTCGCCTCCGCTTCCAACGTAGCCGCGCTTGAAGCCCCGCTCGGAAGGCGATAGCGGAAGGCCACGCCGTCGTCGTAGGCGCGCAGATCAAGTTCGAGCGGCTGCCCGGCGGCGTTCTTGAAGGAGAGCGTGAGATGGTGGGCGCGGTTGCGGCACTGGCGGCGCTTGCCGCGCGGCATCTCGTAAGACTCATCAATCAGCCGCTGCGGCTGCGCCGACTCAAAGTGCAAACCGCCCACAAAATCCCGCCCCTGCAATCGGAGCCCAAGCGGCGAGTCGTTGACGACCGTGGCGCGGGAGCTTTCCGCGCCGTGCTCGACGCGATAGTAGAGGCCCGGGCCTTTCGGGAAGTCGGCCTTGCCGCTCAGGTCGGCGAGTTGGACGGAGAGCTTCACTTGGCCGTTGGGCGAAGTGAGTGACCAGGTCTGCGCGCCTGCGATGGGAGCCATCGCCAAGGCGGCAGCTATCAGAGCGAGCTTCATCAAGATGCGGCTTGAAGTCCGCCGCCTGCGTCCATAGACTCGGCCCATGATCTGAGTTTTCATGCTTCAAAAAGTTTACATCGAAACCACGATCCCAAGCTTCTACTACAACCAACGGCCCGAGCCGGAAATGGTGACGGTGATGAACTGGACGCGCGAGTAGTGGGACGGCCACCGCGTTGCCTACAATCTATTCTCCAGCCCGGCCGTGGTTGACGAGTTGCACGAAGGAAACCATCCCCAGAAGCAAGAGAAGATGGCCCTGCTGAAAGAGGTTCCCCTGCTCGAAGTGACGGACGCTGTCCTGGGGATCGTTGAGGTTTGCCTCGCGCACAAGCTGATGCCTCAGGACCGCGGCGGCGATGCTTTGCACCTCGCACTCGCTTCCCACTATGTGTGGGATATTCTGTTGACCTGGAACTGCGTCCACTTGGCCAACGCGAACAAGTTTCGGCACATCCAGCGGGTGAACGCACTACTGGGGTTGCCGGCACCCGTGCTGGCCACGCCGCTGCAACTGATCGAAAACGCCTATGATTCTTGAAGAAGAAGTCGAGAAAATCCGCGCGGTGCGGCAGCGCATCTCGGCCCGTTGCGGCCATGATGTCAAGCGGTGGTTGACACACTACCAGCAGGTCGCGCGGGAGTTGCGGGCTTCGGGGCAGTTCCGCTTTGTGGACACGGCTCGGAACGAGCCGGTGTTGATGCTTCGCGAGACGCCGCCCAGCGAGGCTCCGTGAGTGAGCCTCCTTGCCTCGGTTGCAGGGGGGATTGCGGGTTGCCGCGCGGAGGAGCATTCTTTTAAGAATCTTGCTATTCTCTCTTCCGCCGCTGAAAGGGTTTCTGTCCCGGCGGGGCAGGGGAGAACATGTCGGCCGGCTTGAGGCCGAGTTCCTTCGCCATCGCGACGCTGTAGTCGAGCAGGCCCATTTTCGGATAGCGGCCATTCGAGCCGAAGGAGAACTTCACGCCGGCAGCCTTGGCCATTTTCAGGAAAGGCCGGCGCGGGAGCTTGTAGCTGCTGCTGATCTCCAGGGCCACGCCGTACTTCACCGCGGCGTCGATGACTTTCTTCATGCGCGGCTCGGTCCACAAGGCGTCGTACTCCGGCAGGAGCGCATCCGGGAGCCAGGTGGTGTTGCCCAAGATGTCGAACGGCTCTTTGGCCATGATCTCGACGTGCCAGTCGGCGTAGCGGTCCATGAAGCTCTGCTTGTCGCTGAAGTCCGGGCCTTTCTCCCAGAGCTTCTGGCGCTGGCCGGCAGGACCGTGCATGGTCATGGCGTCGGTCAGGACGTAGTCAAGCTGGCCCAGCACTTCGGGCGAGAAACAGCCCATCCAGTCGATCCACTCTGCCTGCACGCCCTTGAACACGGGCTTGCCTTCGAGCATCGCCAAGTATCGCTTCAATTCGGCGTCGTTGCTGAGGACGACCGGATACTTGTTCTCCTTGGTGCCGGCGTGTTCGACGATGCCAAACTTCACGCCGCGCTCGCGCGACAACTCCAACACCTTGTCGATGGTGCTGTTGTCGAGATGGACGTGGAAGTCGATCAAGGGAACGCTGTCACTTGAAGGAGCAGGCTCCGCCGAGCGCAGAGGCTTCGGCACGAAAGTCAAACCCGTGGCCACCGAGGCGGTGTGGAGGAAGGAGCGTCGGGAAATCATAATCAAGGTCGGGGGCCGATCATTTGTTGAACCGGAAATTCGTCAAGTCGCAGTCCTGCATCACGTAGGTCTTCAGCTCCAGGCGTTGCTTGCCGGCGCGCTTGGCCTGCGTCTCGCCGCCGGCAGCGATGAAGTCGGCGTAGCTGATGATCTCCGCGCGGATGAAGCCTTTCTGGATGTCCGTGTGGATGGTGCCCGCAGCTTCCCAGGCGGTCGTGCCTTGGCGGACTGGCCAGGCGCGGTTCTCCTTGCCGCCTACCGTGAAGAAGCTGATGTAGCCGCTCTCGCCAAACGCGCGCACCATGAGCGCGTCCGGGTCCTGCAACTCCTCCTTCTCCGCGACGACGACCGGCTTGTTGGTGTGAAACTGGTGCGCCGCCACCGCCTGCAATTCCTCCGGCCCCAGTTGCATTTGGAACACGGTCTTCTCCAACTCCAACTGCGCTTTGAGCTTCTCCAGCACCGCTTTCTCGGCGTCCGTCGGGCCGCGCCCCAGCCGTGTCTCGATGAATTCGAGATCGAGGAAAATCAATTCGAGCAGGCCGTCGCGTGGGACGAGGATGGCGTCGGAGGTCAGGGTCTCGTCCTGGCCCACGACATCGATCTGGGCGTAGGTCTTCTTTTTCGCTTCCACGAGGCGGTCGGCTTCGTCGAGGCGCGGATCCTTGAGGTTGTGTTTGCCGACGGGGATGTCGGTGAGGCCAAAGAGACAGAGCTTCATGAAGTTAAAAGAGGATTGAGCGGCAGGATGGAAACAGAGTGAGTCATCCGGACGCCTTACTGGAGGCTGTCCGCAGGCGAAACGTCCCGCACCCACCCTGGCACCGGAGCCTGACGCGTCCGCACGAGGCCCGTCAACCCCGTGGTGATGACCACTTCTTCTGGCACGCCGATGGCCCTTGGTCCGACGGCGTCGATGCTCTCGACATATTTGGCCGCGCCGCACTGCATGACGCCAAACTTCTGCACCAGTTCGCGATAAAAATTCGGGAACCGGTTGGTGAACTTGAGTTCGAGAATGACCCATCCGACAAAGGAAGGGCGCGGGTCCGTCATCTTCGTTTTGATCACGCCTTCGGTGTTGGGCTCGGCCCGCACGTGACGGTCGATGGTCACCCGGAACTCGTCGTTCGCGCTCACGTAGGCCTCGCGCAGGTAGGCGATGTGGACCTTCGGGGTGGCGTGAATCTGTCCCATCAAGTGGCAGAAGCGCTGCAAGGCCACGAGTTGCTTCTCGGCCTTGGCCAGCAAGTGGCCCGGCTCCGGGAAGTGGCCCATCAACAAGTCCCGCACCATCTCTTTGCGCACGCCGCCGCGCTGTTTCATGATGCAGTGGTTCATGCGGCGCTTGATTTCAAAAAACACCGGCGAGCCGGGCGCGTCGTCGTAGTAGCGGATGCGGAGCTTGAAACGGTTCTTATCGCCGTTGATGGTGGCCCGGTAGGTGAACAGTTCGTTGTTGTCGAGATAAAGACTGTGGACCGCGTAAGACAGATTGGGCTTGCCGACGCTGTACTCGTCCACGTCGATGTAGCCCATGTGGATGTAGGTCTGGAGAAAGTCGCGGATGCGGAGCGCCGTCTCCTCTTTGACGAGGTACTTCAGCTCAAACCGCGATTGTTGCATCCGATCTCTCATATCGCAAAACGCCCACCGGCCACCGCTCTAGGTCGCGTTGGGTGCGAATATTCCGCGAAGCCGCCGGGCTTGGCGAGAAATAATTCCGGGCATCCGCGCATCCGGACGCTACCAGGCACCACCGCTGTAACGCAGGCTTTCCAGCCTGCCGTAGCGCCGACATTCTCAATGCCGAACCCAATCGAAGAACCCCATCGCGTCGAGCTTGGCGCGCAGTTCCTTCACCTGCTCGGCGGAAGGGTTGGAGTTGGGCAGCCGCGCGGGGCCGACCTCGACTCCGACCATTTTCATCACGGCCTTGGCCGCGCCCATGTAGCCGTAGCCGGCCAGGAGCTGGATGAGTTGCACGGAGCGGAACTGCTCCACTCGCGCCGTGGAGAGGTCGCCCTCTCGGAACGCCTTCACGAGCCGCTGATAAATCGGCGCCGCGAAGTTGTAGCTGCTGCCCACTGCGCCTTGTGCCCCCAAGGCCAGCGCGGCGAGCAGCCATTCATCCGTGCCGTAGGGCACGTCGAAGTGTCCGCTGTCGGCGTGCAGGCAAAGCTGGTAGGCCATCAGGTCTGAGTTCGTGAACTTGATGCCGGCCAGCGTGGGGATACGGTCGCGGGCTTGGGCCAGGAACTCCGGCATCGAAAACTGCACTCCCGTCAGCCCCGGAATGTCGTAGAAATAAAACGGCGTCGCCGGCGCGGCGGCGGCGATGTCCGCGCAACAGGCAATGAGCGCGTCGAGGCTGCGCGGTTTGAAGTAGCTGGGGGCGAGCGCGGAGATGGCGAGCGCGCCGAGTCGCTCCGCTTGTGCCGCCAGGTTTCTCGCATCGGCCAGGCAGTTGGAGCCGACGTGGACGACCACTTGGAGTGTCGAGCCGCGCGTGACCTCGAACCAGCGCTGGGCGAGTTGACGGCGTTCCTCAAGGGTGAGCGAATGGCTCTCGCCCGTGCTGCCGCCGATGAAGGCGAGGGTGATGCCGTTCGCGAGGAGGTGCCCGGCTTGCTTCTCGACGATGGCAAGATTGAGCGAGCCGTCCGCGTGGAACGGCGTGTGCGTGGCGGCCACGAGGCCGGTGAGTCGGGTCTTGGTCATGGGTGAATCAAGTCGTGATCCGATTAAGCCGGCCATTTTCATGGGGCGAGCAACACTGCTGAGCAAGCCTTTTCAATCCGAACTCCGAAAGGGAATGGAGAGCGCGCCCGCCGCGGGCGCCGTTTTCCGCGCCCTCGCGAAGAACTCCGGGGCCGTGGAAATATTCCCAGCGCCCCCCATGCGTCGGGCCAAGGTGCTGGACGCGAGAGCGCGTCCAGCCACGCCCGGGGCGGGCGTGCGCCCCAGCTTCAGAGTTCAGGTGCAACGCGGCGCTATTTCTCAAACGCCATGACTTCGACCAGGTGCCGGCCAGTGTTGGCCGAGTTGTGCGTGAGCGTCACGCGGATGAACCGGACTGGGCGCGGCTCGAACACGCACGGATAGCCGTCCTTTGTCGCCGGTTCCTTGTTGTCGCGCCGGTCAGCAACCTGCGTCCAAGTGGAGCCGTCGGTGGACACGTCCACGGTGAACCCGTAGCTGCGCTTGTCCCCGTAGAACCCGACGGGCACCACTCGACCGACCGAAGTTGGCGCGCCCAGGTCCACCTGCCACCACGGCGCGGGATCGTTTTGCGACTTGATGTCGGTGGCCCAGTAGCTGTCGGTCGAATCGCGCAAGCCGTCGTTCGCCATCTCGGGCGGGAACCCGGGTAACGCGCTCGAACTCGTCACCGGTTTGTCGGTCGTCAGGTTTCGTTCCCCACCGCGAAGCTTCTGATACCGCTCGATCACCGTGTCGAAATCCCACTTCATGGTCTGGGCGGTGCGCGTGACGACGGCGACGCCGTCGAGCGTGTCTTCCAGCGGGCGATTCTCGGGTAGGTGCAACACCATCCGGGCTGGCTTTTGCCGCGTGGGTTTGTCCAGCTTGACCTGCACTCCGCGGGTCGTGCCGCGCACCGTCAGCCCCATCATGCCGAAATGCGTCGGCAGTTTCTCAATGCGAATCTCCTGGCCGTTCGCCAGCCACCAGTCGGGCACCGCTTTCAACAAGTGGAGCTCGTCGCCTTCCTCGTGGACCAGCATGTGGCGAAGCAGGATGGCGTAATTGCAGGCGCCGGTGACGTGCGGGATGGTTTCGCTCCAGGCGTAGCGGCGTTTGTAGTAAATGCCTTCTGGGAAGGCGTGCGCCGCGGTGGAGTGCAACAGATACCAGGAAAAATCCTGGACGACTTGTTCGTGGTGGCCGCGGACAAGGTCGGTCATCACGGTGTAGGCGCCCATGTAGGGGTGAATGACATCCGGCTGGCCAAGCCAGCGGATGGTGCCTTCGAGGAATCCGCCGCCGAACTCCCCGCGCACGTGCTTGACCAGCGCGGCGACCCGCGCGTCGTCGCGGGCGAACAACTCGGTGGGCCAAAGGGTTTCGGTGTTGCCCCAATGCGTGCCGACCTTTTCCCAACTGGGTGGGAAATGCGCCAGCCCCGCGCGTTTCCACGCGGCTTCAATCGCCTGCCGGTAAAGCTCCGACTCCTTCGTCAGTTCCTCGGCCTCGGACTTCTTGCCGAGAATGCGCGCCGCGTCGGCGGTGCAGAGCAAGCCGCGCAAGTTCCAAAAGTCGTAGCCTACGATGTGATGCTTGCCGTCCCAGAGAAACTCTCCGTCGGCCACGGCGTTGGGCAGGACGCCCGCGAAAGGAGAATCGGCTGGAGCCGAGCGCCGCACCTTGATGGTCCAATCCACCGCCCGGCGCATCGCCGGATAGACACGCTCCAGCCAGGCACGATCCGCGGTCATCTTGTGGAACTGCCACAAGACCCAGACCGCCTGGCCGTTGGCGTCAAACTGCTTGGCCTGCGACTCGAAACGGCCGTCGGGGCGCTGGCGCGGCAGGTAGAGTTCGACGGACTTCCGGGCCGCGTCCCACATGCCGGCTTCTTCCAGTTCCATGACCTGGTAGGCCCCGTCGCGGATGTAGAACACGTCGTAGAAGCCTTCGCCGCCGCGGACTTCGCCGAGATCGTTGGCGATCATTTGGCAGACGTGCGCGGCCTTCAGGGTGTCGGTTGCCTTGCGACAAGGCACCTGAATCGTGGCGAACGATTTCTCCAGGTCTTGCCAATACTCGACCGTCCGCTGGAACCAGAGTCGATGATCCGCCTGGTTCAGCGCCGCCGAATCCTTCTGCGCGAAAAAGGCAAACCGGGCCGCACCCTCGACGGTTTCTCCGGGCGACAACACCTTCGCGAGCGAATGGCTGCCGTGAAGAGACGGATCAACCGCCGGCTTCGTCGGCGCCTCGATGTTCGGGTGAACGGGAGCCTTGGGGTCCAGCCGGACATCGACCTTGGCCTCGGCGGATTGGTCGGAGTGGTTTGCTGCCTGGTAGCGCACCCAGACGAGGAAGTTCTCGCTCTCGGTGGGCCAGTCGAACGCCTTCTTCCAGTCTTTCACGCCGGGCATTGGGGTCGCCCAGTAAGTGAACTCGTAGCGCACTGGCCCGTCTTCGGCCGCAATCACCATGATCGGCATCCAGCCGTTCAGCGCCAGTTTGCCGTGCTGGCGGCTGAGCGCGGTCAGGGTTCGTCCGAATCGCACCTGCACGGTGGTGTTGCTCCCGGCCAGGAACAGGCGATTGTCCGGCGTCACGCGCGCGCCGCGCGGATAGTCCTTCAAGCCGACGACATTCCAATTGTTGACGAAGTAATCGAACGGCGCGTCGGGCTTGCTGGCGGAGATCGCGGAGTCAGCCAACGGGCCAGCCGCTAGCAGGACGGCGGCAAGGAGTTTGTTCAGGGAGGTTTTCATCTGGTGTGTGTGGCACGGGTTTTGGATTCAGTGCTGGTTCAGCCCAGGTTTCGGACGAATGAGCAGCACCAGCACGACCGACAGGACGGCCGCGCTGGCGAAGATGCTGAAGGTGATGTTCAGCGGCACCTTCGCGTCCCGCAGCGCGCCGAAGCCCCAATCGGCAAAGCCGCCGCAACTGATACTGACGAGGTTCATGATGCCATAGCCAGTCGCCCGCAGTTCGGGCCGGACGATCTGGCAGAGAATCGGCATGTTGTTGCAGTCGAAAAATCCCCAGCCCAGCCCGAACAGGATGAGAAAGCTGACGGCCACCACGAGCGTGCCGGCGTTGCCCACACCGAACATCGCCGGGATGATGAGGCCCATGCCAATGGCGCTGACGAAAATGCGCCCGCGTTCGTGCCGGCGCATCCAGCGATCCGCCAGCCAGCCGCCGGCCAGCGCGCCCACGATGGCCGCAGCCTGCCAGTAGAACGTGGCGGAGACGCCGGCCTTGCCTTGGCCAATGTTGAACTGCTGCTTGAGGATGGCGGGCATCCAATCGCGCACCACCCAGCCGGCCAGCGCGGGCAACGTGAAGTAGAGCACCAGCAGGAGGAACGCGCCGTTGGTGAGAAGCTCCGTCGCGGATCGGGCGGCGGAGGGTTTCAGCGCGGCGACTGCAGCCTCGGACTTCGGCGCGTCCCGCAGGAGGAAGACCAACGGCAGGGCATACAGAAGGCCCGCGATGCCGCACGCATCAAACGCCCAGCGCCAGCCCAGCGTCGGCGTGTCCGCCACGTAGCCGCTGAACCCGCCCACGATGACGCCGACGTAGATCGCCATCTGGTGGGCGCCCACCGCGCGCGACCGCGTGGGTCCGGCGTGATAATCCGCGATCAGCGCGAGCGCGGCGGGAATGTAGAACGCTTCGCTGATGCCCATGAGCGACCGCGCCCAGAGCAAGCCGCTGTAAGTGGTGAGGTGGCCGGTGGCCCAAGTCACCGCCGACCACACGAACAGACTGCCGCAAATCGTGAAGCGCCGGCTGAACCGGTCAGCGATGTAGCCGCCGATGGGGCTGAGAAACGCATAGACCCATTTGAACTGGCCGAGCATCCGGCCCCAGTTGGCTTCGGTGTCAATGCTGGGAATGTCGGTCATCACGGAGAACTTCATCGACGCGAGCATCTGCCGGTCGAGATAGTTCAGCAAGGCGACCGGCCACAGGAGCGCGACCACGAGCCAGGCGTAGCGGATGGCTCTTCCGTTCATCCAGTTCATGTGCCGCGCAGTCTCAAGGGTTCAGTCGGAAAGTCCAGACTTCCGGCGAGCGCACGCCGGGCCGGACTTCGCCGCTCGGCAACACGAACCGGTCGCGCCACCAGACGGCCGGCAACGTCGCTCGTGGCGCCGGAACCTCGCCGGTCTGGCTCCACTCGTTCTTTAGCGTGTCATAGACGAGGAGGGTCTTCGGAAATCCCGGATGCCGCTCCACCGGTTTGAATCCGACAAGCGAGCCGTCATCGCCGCCCACAATGAAAAACCGTGAGCCAAACACCGGCGCCGGCGAGGGGGCAGCCACCGAGGGCTTCGGCAAATCCGCAACACGACGCCAAGCCCGGCCCGGTTCGTAACGCCAAGCGTCGCGCAAATAGACGCGACTGATCTGGCCGTTGGTGTTCTCCAGCGCGGCGCCTCCGACCAAATAAAACGCGCCGTCCAGGGCCGCCGCGACAGGCAGAATGCGCGGCTGGCCTGGGCAGGGATCGAGTTCCTTCCACGTCGGAGTCGCCGCCAACAGATCGAGTGCGAAAAGGCGGTTCAACGCAGCTCGCTCACCCGGTTGATCTGATCCTCCGCAGACTAAAACCGTCTCTCCGAGTAGAGCACCTGCGGCGTTGGCCAGCGGAACCGGCAGGCTGGGCAGCCGGGGCATCCGAGCCACGCCATTGGAGAGCGCCAACATGAAGGTTTCAGCGTAGTGCCGATCCGCATCGCTGCCGCCGATGCAGACCACGCCCAGCTTGGTGGAAACCGGGATGCCGTAGCCCAACGGGCGCGGGAGCCGGCCAACGACCTTCCACTGGCCGTCCGGCTTCTCCAAGGCGAAGACGGTGTCATACCAGACCTTCTTCCCGCCTTCCCACGGCTTCTTGCCGGGAAAGTTCGCGCCGCCCGCGACGAGCAGAACGCCCTCGCTCACACCGGCGAACGCGCCCGCGAACCCTTCGCGATCCGGGAGAGACGGAAGGGTTTCCCAAACGAAACGAGAGGCTGCCGAGAGATCAGCCGCGCAGAGGAGAAAGACGGAGCAGAAGATTCCACGCAGATTCAGAGGAGGCGATTTCAAAACTCCGTAGCAGCCGACGTGAGGAGGCTCCAACTTCAAGGGAAACAGAGCCTCCTCACGTCGGCTGCTACGGTCTTGAAAGAGGCTCAGGGTGGAGCGCAGCTTGGTTTTGAAAGGGCCGTTGTCAATCTGCGTTCCGTCCTGAATTCGCGTGTATGCTTTGGCCGGAAGAATCCCGCGGCGGGGCAGGATGGCGAGGCAGAACATCGCTTTCATCTGGCGCGACAGTTCAAGGTTGGTTCGCGGTCAGCCACTCCAACGGGAAACGGGCAAAGACAAGGTTCTCGTAAGCGGACTTCGCGCCGGCTTCGTAAAGCAAGCCGATGGTGCCATCGGGCAACACCGCGAGGCAGGAATAGGCGCTGGGGCGTGGGTCGAGCAGGCGGGAAGCAGGCCAGGTTTCGCCTTCGTCGAAACTGGCGCGAAGCATGAGTCGTTCGCGTTTGGCGCTGGCGGGATTGGAAAAGAGAATCACGCTCCGCCGATCCTGACCGGGCCAGGAATATCGGCGGATGCTCGCCTGGCAGATCGGCTCGATCAACTCCGGCACGAGCCGTTGCGCTGCCCACGTCAGGCCGCCGTCGGCACTCACGGCCTGCTGCCGCGTGCGCTGGGCGCGGTCGTAATTGCGCATGTTGAGCAGCAGACGTCCGCCCGTGAGTTCGACCACTTCGCACTCGTTGACTTTGTCCTGCGGCGTGGAGCCGCCGAGCTTCCAGGTCTGGCCGTGGTCATCCGAGTAGATGACGTGGGAGAAGTAGCGCTTGGTGCCGGCTTCGATGTGGTCGCAGGGGATGACGAGGCGGTCTTTATGCGGGCCGAACTCCATCTGGATGCCCGCGCCGGGGCCGGTCGCGTACCAGGTCCAGTTCGTCGGCTTGACGGCGGCGGTGATCTCGCGCGGCTTGGACCAAGTGAGTCCATCGTCGGTCGAACTCGTCACGAAAACACGGCGCGTGTCTTTGCTCTGCTGGGCGATGATGCTCGACTCACGGTCGTCGCCGCGATTCCACGTGAGCAGGAGCCAGATGGCGCCAGTGTCGCGGTCCAGCACCGCGCAGGGGTTGCCGCAGGTGTTGGCAGCGTCGTCCCAGACGAGTTGCGTGGCTTGCCAGGTTTTCCCTAGGTCCGTGCTGCGCTTGAGAAGCAGGTCGATGTCGCCCGCGTCGCCGCCGCCGGCTTTGCGACCCTCGGCAAACGCAAGCACCGTGCCACGCGCACTAACCAACAGCGACGGGATGCGGTAAGTGTGGTAGCCGCCTTGGCCGGAGACGAACACGTAGGTCTGGGTACTTATTTGAGAAGTAGCAGCCGACGTGAGGAGGCTCTGTCCAAGTTGCGGAGTGTGCGTTGCGGATTGCGGATTGGACGACGGTTCCCCCTCACGTCGATTACTGCGAGCCGTTGGGAACAACTCCATCAGCGCGTCGGCAAACAGCTTCATGCCGCGCGCGTCGGGATGGTTGATGGAATTGAGCATGAGCGTGCTGTAAGGCAACCCTTGACGCCACAGCCGGCCGTAGCGGCGGGCGGCATCGGCCAGCGCCACGTCGTGCTTGGCCGCAAACGCGCGCAGTCCGGCGACGTACGGGCGCGGGTCATCGTCCACGTCGCGCTCGCGGGTGAGGCCCATCCAGTCCGGGCGCACGTAATGCGGCGTAAGGATGATCCACTCCGCGCCGAGGCCTTGGAAGTCGGTGAGCAACTTTGCGTAGCGTTCTTCGACTTGCTGCGGGTTCAGCCCGGCGTCGTTCACGAACTCGGAGACGATCAGGTCCGGCTTCGCGCCGAGGACTTTCTCGCGATAATTGTGCGGGCTGCCCGGCGGCTCGGCGAGGTAGCTGCTGGTGTTGCGTCCGCCCCAAGCTTCGGTGAGCAGTTCGATCTTCGCCTGCGGGAACTTTTCGCGCAGCCGGGCCACGAACTGCTCCTGCCACCGCTCGCGCGCGGGATCGGGGACGTACGTCCCGACGGTGACACTGTCGCCCCAAGCGAGGACGCGCAGCGGGCTGCCTTCGCGAAGCTTCTTGAGCGCGCGGGGAAGAAGTCGCTCCGCCACCGCGGGCACCGGCTGGGGCGGCTCCGGGTAAGTGGCTTCAAGAATCGGGAACAAGTGGTCGTTCGTGAGCCGCGGGATGCGACCGGGCAGCCAGACGTTCGCGAGCGGCCGCTCGTTGTCGGCCAGCTTCGGTGGCAGCGGGGCCGCCGAGCGGCCTTCTCCGGCGCGCAGTTCGACGCGCCCGTCCCGCGTGAGCACGACGGCGTCAAGCCGCAGCGGCGTGTAGCGGTAGCTGGCGAACACCGCTTGGTTCTCTTTCAACGCGCCGTTCGTGGTCCGCCCGATCGTGCCCCAACTCAAGTCCGCTTCGTAATCGCGGCCTTTTTCGAGAAGCGGGCTGTTGGCTTCCGGGCCGAGCCGCAGCACCAAGCTTTCAGGATTCAGGAGGAACGGCGTGGTGGTTTCCTGCGCCCGCACGCCGCGGAGTTGCGCGCCTTTCGCCCAGCCGCCAGTCCTGGGATTGAACAGCGGCAGCGAGTCGAACTGCTCCGCTGTCACCGCCATCTCTTCCGGCGGGCGGACGCGAACGGTCGCGGTGACGGCGCGGGGTTCCTGGACGGTGACTTGCACCTCCCACTCGCCGATCAGCTTCAGTTCAACAGCGGATTCCGAGCGGGCCGTGGGCACGGCGTCCAGCTTGCGGTAGCTGACGTTGAGTTGGTCAAGCCGCTGGAGGTGGACGGCCAGCCGTTGAAGAAACTCGCTGTAGTTGCGCGATGTCGCGGGCGACCACACCACTTCCGCCAGCGCCGCCGCCCGCGGGAACGCGAAATACTCCACCTCGGCCGGCGTCCAGATGAACTCGGTCCAGATGTTGCCTTGCGCACCCAGAATGTGTTTTCGCTTGGCCTCAGCCAGCGTCGGCGGCACCGGCTCGAACTCGTAAACGGTGCGCAATGGAATGAAGCCCCCGATGCACTCCGGCTCGCCGGGGCCGCGCGCCTGCGCGTAATCGAAATAGCAATGCGTCGTCGGCGACATCACCACATCGTGGCCCGCGTCCGCCGCCGCGATGCCGCCCGAAATGCCGCGCCACGACATGACGGTGGCGCCGGGCGTGAGGCCGCCTTCGAGGATTTCGTCCCAGCCGATCAGGCGACGGCCCTTGCTGGCGAGGAATTCTTCGAGACGATGGTTAAGCCAGGTCTGGAGTTGCGCTTCGCTTTTCAGCCCCTCGGCCTTCAGTCGGGCCTGACACTTGGGACAACTTTTCCAGCGGTCGCGCGGGGCTTCGTCGCCGCCGATGTGGATGAAGCGGCTGGGGAACAGTTCGCAAACCTCCGCCAGCACGTCCTTGGCGAAGGCGATCGCCGCGTCGTTGCCGGGGCAAAGGATGTCCGGCTCGATGCCCCAGCGCGTGCGCACCGTCTGCGGAACGCCGCGGCACGAGAGCTCCGGATACGCCGCCACCGCCGAGAGGAAATGGCCGGGAATCTCGATCTCCGGCAGCAGCGTGACGTGCCGCGCCTGAGCGTAGGCCACGAGGTCGCGGATTTGGTCCTGCGTGTAGAAGAACGGGCCGTAGGGCGAGGCATCGCCGCGGTTGGGGTCGCCTTTCTTCGGCGACTCCGCGCGGACGGAGCCGACTTGCGTCAGCCGCAGATGCTTCTTGATCTCGAGGCGCCAGCCTTGGTCGTCGGTGAGATGAAGCTGGAGGGTGTTCAATTTGTGCAGCGCCATCACGTCCACCAGCTTCTTGATGAACTCCGGCGGGAAGAAGTGCCGCGCCGGATCCAACAGCAGTCCGCGCCACGGAAACCGCGGCTGGTCTTCGATCTCGACACAAGGAATCGTCCATCCGCTGGCAGGAGCTTGGGCCGACCGGTTCGTGGCCAGAATCTCCGACGGCAGCAGTTGCCGCAGCGTGACTCCGCCGTAAAACAGGCCGGCCCCGGAAGCCGTGCTCAGGCGCACGGCTTCGGGCCGCACGGAAAGCCGGTAGCCTTCGGAGCCAAGCGCTGTTTGCAGCGAGGGATCGAGTTGAAAGCTGATGAATGACGAATCGCCCGCAGCGGACGCGAAGCGCAGTGCAAGGCCGGTCGCCGGACGGAGCGTTTCCGCGAAAGTGCGGGCCTCGCTCTCCGCGCCTCCTCCAGCCACGACCACCGTGCGTCCATCGACTTTGAATGTTCCTGGCTTCGCCTCCAGCTTCACGGGCGCTGGAATGAGCGCGGGAGTTTGGGAGATGTTTGCTGCGTCAGCGCCGCCGCTATAGAGCAGCCCGGCCGCAACCAGAAGAAGAAGCTGTCGTCGCATTGTCATAGTGTCGAGCGCGATGCTGGCACTGCGCGCCGTGGTAGGCAAGGCCCGGCCGTTCGCCGCTCATTTTTCCCATGGGTCCATCTTTGATGCACCCCCGCAATCTTCCGTTCCCCTCCCGACTCGAGGCGGTGTAGGCTGCCGCCGTGCGATACCTCGTCATAGGGTTTCTGGTCTTGCTGACGGCGGCAGGAACGGGATGCCGGATGGCCGCGCCAGACCGGGCCGGCGGTTTTTATCCGCTCGGCCTCTACGGCGTGAACGCGACCAACGATCTCCCCATCGTGAAAGCGGCTGGCTTCAATCTCGTCACCGGCCCCGCCGAGCGCCGCTACCTGGACGCCGCCGCCGCGCACGGACTGAAGGTGCTGACTCCGCCCGACACCGCGGCCGGCCCCGAGTTCGATCCGGCCCGCGCGCAAGAGGCGATCCGGCGGTTCGACCGTCACCCGGCGTTGTGGGCGTGGTATCTGATCGACGAACCGGATTTCAACCAAGTGCCGCCCGAGCAGGTGCGCCAGGCGCAGCGGTTCGTGAAATCGCTGCGGCCTTCCAAGCCCACGGCGCTCGTGCTGTTTCAAGGCGCCCAGTCCCGTTACTACGCGAACCTCGCGGACATCACGATGATCGACCGCTATCCCGTTCCGTGGCTGCCGCTCGCGAACTTCGGCCAGCACGTCCAGATGACGCGGCTCGCGCTGCCGGCGCGCAAACCGCTCGTCGCCGTCATCCAGGCCTTCGATTGGAGTTCCTGCCCCGAACTCCTGCCGGGTGAAGCGAACTTCCGTCCGCCCGCCTTCGAGGAAATGCGGTGCATGACCTACGAAGCCCTGGCCCGCGGCGCGAACGGGCTGTTCTATTTCGCCTACGATTCCGGCGCGTGGAAGATTCGCGAGCACCCTGAAACGTGGGCGGCGCTGAAGCGGGTGGTCGCGGAGATCAACGACCGGCGGCCGCTGTTTCAAGCCGAGCCTCGCTGGTGGCCCAAGCTCCACCGCTTCGCTGACTCCAAGCGCCGGTTCAACGCGGCGTTGGAGAGCAGCGTCACGTCTTGTCTGCTGCGCGTCCGGCGGGGGAACGGCGTTGTGCCGGCGGGCGACTACGTCCTGGCGGTCAACAACACGGACCAGACCCACACCTACAGCTTCACTTTGCCGCCGACGCCCGGTGTCGTGGGAAAGGCCGTTTCAACTTCGCAAGCCGTGTCACGAATCGGCGTCTTGGGCGAAGACCGGGAAGTGCCCGTCCAAGGAGGCTGGGTGACGGACGACTTTGGCCCGTACGCGGTGCGGGTCTTCGGGCCATTGCCGTGAGCGTCAGAGCAAGTTTGTGCGGCGCTCAGGGAGCGTCGCACAATTGCAGTTCGAAGTTCCTCGCGGGTTTCTCTCAACCCAGCTTCCAAGGTCCGCGGTACTCCCGGCTCAGCAGCTTGCTCGCCTCGTCGTCGCCGACGAGGAGTTCTTTGGCCGCGTCCCACTTGATCTTCCGGCCAGCCAGCATGGCGATCAGGCCAAGGTGCCCGGGGATGGCCGAGTGATGCGCCACTTCGACCGGCGCGACGGTGGGCTGGCGGGACTTGATCGAGTCCAGGAAGTCGCGGTAGTGGCCGCCCTTGTTTCGAGGAAGCTTCACTTTGCGCTGCTCCTCCGGCATCGTGCGCAATTCCATGAACCTAGCCACTCGGCCATTGGGGCTTTCCACGGTTGCCCTCCGCCTGACGTTCGACTTTCAACAATTCTGGTGGATACTCCCGTGTGAGTCATGTCACACGCGTGCTCGAACAGCTCGAGCAAGGGAATGCACAAGCTGCCGAAGAACTGCTCCCGCTGGTCTATGACGAACTGCGCAAGCTGGCCGCGGTCCGCATGTCTCAAGAATCGGGGACCCAGACGCTCGAGCCGACGGCGCTGGTCCACGAAGCGTGGCTCCGGCTCGTCGGGTCAGAAGCGGGCCGTTGGAACAGCCGCGGCCATTTCTTCGCGGCGGCGGAGGAGGCCATGCGGCGCATCCTGATCGAACGCGCGCGCCGGCGTCTGGCGGCCAAGCGAGGCGGCGGCGCCGCTCCCGTGGAGTTGGATGAAATCAATCTGCCTGCCCCGACTGCGAGCGATGACCAGTTGCTCGCCGTGAACGAAGCGTTGGAGAGGTTCGCCGTCCTCGACCCGCGCAAGGCCGAATTGGTGAAACTCCGCTACTTCGTCGGTCTTAGTTTCGACGAGGCATCCGCCGCGCTCGGCATCGCCGTGCCCACGGCCAAGCAATGGTGGGCCTACTCTCGTGCTTGGTTGACGGTCGAGCTGCGCCAGGCGCACAAAACTGAAGGCTGGGTAAGCCCGCCGCCCAGGAGTATCTGAGAAAAGCTACATACTTTCTGCCCGCCGATTGCGCATGTAGATGCAGATGAACAAATCATCCGTGCCATCGCCCCAAGAACGTGAGGCCGCCTTGTTCGCGCTGGCCGTCGAGAAGCCCAGCGCCGAACGAGCGGCCTTTCTTCAGGCCGTGTGCGGAGGCGACAGTGCCCTCCGCCAGCGCCTCGACGCCCTGCTCGCCGCGCATGAGCAGCCGGAGAAAGTGCTGGCCACCGCAGCGCGCGCCGTCAAAGCCACCATCAAGCTCGACTTGGAATCCGAGCCACCCGACGAAGCCGTGGGCCAGACGCTGGGACGCTACAAGCTCCTCGAACGCGTCGGCGAGGGCGGCTGCGGCGTGGTGTATGTCGCGGAGCAGACCGAGCCGGTGCGGCGTCGCGTCGCGCTCAAGGTCATCAAGCTGGGCATGGACACCAAGCAGGTGGTCGCCAGGTTCGAGGCGGAGCGCCAGGCGCTGGCGATGATGGATCATCCCAACATCGCCAAGGTGCTCGATGCGGGCACGACCGCGGTGGGCCGCCCGTTCTTTGTCATGGAACTGGTGCGCGGCATCAAGATCACCGACTACTGCGACCAGGCCAATCTCACCACCAAGGAACGGCTCGATCTGTTCATCAAAGTCTGCCAGGCCATCCAGCACGCGCATCAGAAGGGCATCATTCATCGCGACATCAAACCGTCGAACATCCTCGTGACGCTGCACGATGGCGTGCCGGTGCCCAAAGTGATTGATTTCGGCATCGCCAAGGCGCCGGAAGGGCGGTTGACCGATGCCACGGTTTACACGCAGTTGCACCAGTTCATCGGCACGCCGGCCTACATGAGTCCGGAACAGGCGGAGATGAGCGGGCTGGACATCGATACGCGCAGCGACATCTACAGCCTGGGCGTGCTGCTTTACGAATTGCTCACTGGCAAGACCCCATTTGATGCGAACGAATTGATGTCGCTAGGTATTGAGGCGATGCGGAAAACCATTCGCGAGAAAGACCCAGTCCGACCCAGTACCAGGCTGGCGACGCTTCAGGGTGATGAACTCACGACGACGGCCAAGCGGCGTTCGGCCGACACGGCAAAGTTACTTCACCAACTCAAGGGCGACCTGGATTGGATCGCCATGAAATGCCTGGAGAAAGACCGCACGCGCCGCTACGACACAGCCACCGGACTGGCGGCAGACATCAAGCGACACCTGGAGAACGAACCTGTTGTTGCGCGACCACCCAGCACCGGCTACAAACTTCAAAAAGCCTGGCAGAGGCACAAAGTCCTGGTAACGGCGTGCGTTTTGATCGGCCTTTCGTTGGGCTTCGGAATCAGCTTCAGTTTGCGTCAAGCCCTTCGCGCCCGCCGCGCCGAGCGAGCCAAGCAGGTCCTTTTCGAATCCGAGCGGAAGGCGCGTGAGGCAGCGACGCAGGCCCAGAACGAAGCCATGAAGGAACGGGACAACGCGCGCCGGCATCTGTACGCCGCGAACATCAATCTCGCGAACCAAGCCTGGAACGATAGCAACCTAGGCAAAACGCGCCGGCTTCTCGCCAGCGCCATCCCCGAGGCGGGACAGGAGGATTTGCGCGGCTGGGAATGGCGCTATCTGTGGGGCCAGACGAGCGGCGATGACACCGCCGAGATTGCCCGCTTCAACGGCGGCGTGTTTCATCTGGCTTTCACGGACAACGATCGCAGTGTGGTCGTGGGGCTGACCGGATTCAGTTCTGAAGAGCGCGGCATCTCGTTGTTCGACCTCACCTCGGATCGCCTGACGAACCGGCGCGTGCTTGGCGCGTCGCCAGTCAGTGTCTCGGCATTTCTTCCGGAGAAGCGCTGGCTCGCAACCAGCCAGGTGGGTGCAAACCGGCACATTGCCATTTTGAACTTCACCACGATGGAGGCCATCACGCGGTTGCCGGTCCCTAGCGCAGTCAGGGACATGGAATTCTCCCGCGATGGTCAACGGCTGGCTGCCTATCACGCTGGCGGCGAAGTCCGGGTATGGCGCACCGATGATTGGAGTTACATCCCGATCATGCATTCGAGCGGCAATTCCGGGGTTCACTTTGCGGGCTTGAGCTTTCTGGGTTCCGGCGAACGGATCGCAATCGGCTGGAGCAGCGGCAAGGTGTCCGTTCATGAATCCGCCACCGGCACGAAGCTCCGCGAGTTTACGGCCCACAGTGAGGGGATCACGGCTTTCGCGATTTCGCCAACCGCCGATGTCATCGCCACCGGCGCCGGTTATTCCGACAAGACGGTCAAGCTTTGGAAAAGCGAAACTGGCGAAGCAGCGGGCGAACTTGGCGGACATCAAGCATGGATTTCCGGACTGGCCTTTTCACCGGACGGCGCGTTGCTAGCTTCCGCCAGTTCTGATCAAACGATCCGGCTGTGGGACGTGAAAACGCGGAACACCATTGGCGTGTTGCGCGGGCATGAGGACGAAATCTATTGCCTCGCTTTTTCCGGTGACGGGAAAAAGCTCCTCAGCGGCGCGAAGGATGGTTCAGTGCGGTTGTGGAACGTGCCGCCTACGCAGCGTCCGCCCGCGCTGCGCGTGTTGCGCGAGCCGTTCGGGTATTTCATGATCGCGCCCGACAGCCGGCGGGTCGTGACTTTGGCCGCTGATTATGTCGTATGGGATTTGAATACTGGCGAGAAGCTCGAAACGATTTCTGCCTTGCGCGGCTACCAGGCGGGTTATGACTTCACGCTGGATGGCCGGAAATTGCTCGCCGGGGGACGCAATGGGAAAGTGCGCATCTGGGATTTTGAGAACAACGCATTGAGCGAGTTTGCCGCTGGAGATGACGATGAAGAAATAGTTGCCGTTCGCCGGCTCGGCGCAACCGAATTCGTGGCCACCGTCCACGGGTTGCGGACGAAGCGGACGTTCAGCACGACGCGGGTCAAAATCTGGGATTTCAACAAGCGGCAACTCAAGGAAACAACCGGATTGTCGGGGGCGATGGCGACCGTTTCCGCCGTTTCACCCCAGGGCAAAACGGCCACTGGCCATGAGGACGGTCGGGTGACGATTTGGGGTAAAGCAGGGACCAAGTTTTTGGCCCACCCGCGGACGGTGGTCGGTGCCGCCTTCACGCCCGACGGGAGCATTTTGGCGACGGGTGGTGAGGAAGGCACGGCCAAGTTATGGGACGTGGCAACCCTCCGGGAAATCGGCACGCTCAAAGGGCATCTTCGTTCCATACACGCCCTCGACATTTCCCCTGACGGGCAACGACTGGCCACTGCCGGCGGTGGCGACGAATCCCTGAAACTCTGGGACGTGCGTGCCCATCAGGAGTTGATCACACTTTCCGGCGAAGGCTCGATGATGAACCAGTTGGCTTTCTCGCCCGACGGCAACAAGATCGTCGGGTTGAACAACGATGGCGGGTTACACATCTGGCGCGCGCCGTCGTGGGCGGAAATCAACGCGGCGGGGGCGAAGGAGAAAGCGGAGGGCAAACAGCCATGAATCCGAACGGCGAAGAAGCCCTGTTTGCGCTGGCGCTGGAAAAGCCGGCGGAGAAGCGCGCTGCATTTCTGGACGTCGTGTGTGAAGGGGACGCGGCGTTGCGCACGCGCCTCGAAGCATTATTCGCGGCGCATGAGAAACCAGAAGTTTCGCTGGCCACCGATGCCACGCCCGCAGCCCGAGCCACTATCAGACTCGACTTTCCCGAGGAGTCAGCCGACGAAGCCGTCGGCCAGACGCTCGGCCGCTACAAACTGCTGGAGTGCGTCGGCGAAGGCGGGTGCGGTGTGGTGTATGTCGCGGAGCAGACTGAGCCGGTGCGGCGTCGCGTGGCGCTCAAAGTTATCAAGCTCGGCATGGACACCAAGCAGGTCGTCGCCCGGTTCGAGGCGGAGCGCCAGGCGCTGGCGATGATGGATCATCCCAACATCGCCAAGGTGCTCGATGCGGAAATGACGGGTGGCCCGGTGAGTAGCGCAGGTTTCCTGCTGTATCGCCGACTTCCAGTCGGCCGGGTGCCGCAATTTCGAACGCGTTAGATTCTCCCGCAATTCCGGAGGCTGGAAGCCCTGCGCTAGGCGTCCACGGTCCGTTTGTGGCCAAGAGCATTCGCCTTGGAAATCTGCGCGCAAAATAAAATGAACCTTTCCACGCTGGACAGTTACTCATGCTTAAGCGGCCGCGAAACAAATCAAAGCAACCAGCAACAAGATTCATCCATGAAGAATTCCGCAGCCATCCTATGCGTCCTCCTGGCGCTGTTCCTCACCGATGTCGCGTCCGCCGACAACGGTTTGCGCACTGACATCAATCCCGCCTTGCTTTACTGGCAGGCCACCGCGGCGATGCCCGACCGAGCGGCGCAGGACCATCTCTTCACCAACGAATGGCGCGGACATGCACTCGATGAGCAGTTCGAGAAACAGATTGCGACCTACGACAACGCCTTCAAACTGCTCCGCCAAGCGGCCCGGCAGAAAGCACCGTGCGATTGGGGCTATGACCTGACACAGGGGCCGGAGCTCCTCCTGCCCGGCCTGGCCAAGGCAAAGCTGCTCTCACAGGCCGCACGACTACGCACGCGCTGGCACTTGGAGCACGGCCGGCCGGACGACGCCCGCGACGATCTGCTCGCTGCGTTCGTGCTTGGGCGGCAGGTCTCCAAGGACGGCATCCTCATCTCTGCGCTCGTCCAAGTCGCCATCGAGAACATTCTCGCCTCCGGCGTCGCGGAGAACTGGTTCCGGTTCAGCCCGGAGACGCTTCAACAGATTATGGACGGCCTCGCGGCGGTACCGGCACGCGGCACGATGGTGCAGTGCGTGGCGACGGAGCGGATCGCCTTCAAAGATTGGCTCACGCGGAAGATCCAAGGACTCCAAGCGGCCTCCCGCAATGAGGGGGAAGCACTTCAGAAGACCCAGGAACTGCTGCGCTCGATCATGTCCGGTGAGGAGGCTCCCCAGGGGCCAGCCCCGCCGACACCGGAGGCCATCATCCAATCCGCCGGCAGCACGACTGCGGGCTTACTCCGGAAACTCAAGGAACTGGATGCGCTCTACGACGAGGCCGCTGTGCTAATGACCGTGCCCTACGACCAGTTTCTGCCGCAGATCAAGGCGTTCAACAAGAAGGTCGCGAACCACCCGAACCTGTTTGTGCATGTCTTCTTCCCGGTGTTCGAGAAATGCCGGCTCAAGGAATTCGCGATCGAGGTCAAGCTGGCGATGTTGCGCGCCGCGGTTGCGTATCGGCGATCGGGAGAGGCCGGGTTGAGCCAAGTTGCGGACCCGTTGTTCAACGGATCGTTCCAGTTCCGCCGCTTTGAGTTCGATGGCGTGGACCGCGGCTTCGAGTTGCGCTCGCAGATGCGATACCTGGACGACTGGAACGCTTCGTTGATCTTCCTTGAGAAGGACGGCCCGGCTTTCCACCTCGACGGCAAGAACGCGGGGAAGGCGCTGAAATGAAACCGGCTTCGCTCCCCGCTTCGGCCCCAACCTTGTGACCTTCGCCTTGAACTCGGAACTGGCGAAACTGCCGGTCAACGACGAGCCTGACCTTATCGGTCAGGCCCGCTCGGGCGACGGCGAGGCGTTCGGCGAGTTGTGCCACGAGCACGGTGACCGCCTGCTGCGGCAAGCCATCGCCCTGTGCGGCGACGTGAACGCTGCGGAGGATCTCGTGCAGGAGACGTTGATCGAGGCATGGCGGGGCCTCCCACGTTACCGCGGCGGTTGCCAGTTCTTCACCTGGCTTTGTAGCATTCTGATCCACCGCCATCTCAATGCGCGGCGCAAGCGGTGGCCCATCCCATTCTCAGCGCTCTTAGGCGGCGAGCGCGACGAGGCCGAGTCTTTTCCCGACCAAGTGGCGGACACCAGCCCCGCGACCGAAGCACTGGCCCAGCAGGAAGAAGGGGCCGTGCGCCTTTTGCGAAGCTTGGCAAAGCTCCCAGCGAAACAGCGTGAAGTCCTTCATCTGCGATTCTATGCGGAGGAGTCCCTCGAAGGCATCGCCGCCGCGCTCGGCTGTTGCGTGGGCACCGTGAAGTCCCGGCTGTTTCACGGACTGGAACGTCTGCGCAGGATTAAGTCGCTCGCCGAGGAGAACAACCCATGAAGCCTAACACTTGTGATCGTAAAGCTGTCGCGCTGCTCGCCTGTTCGGCCTTGAATGCGGAGGCAACCATCGCCATCACCCGTCATCTCGCGGCTTGCCCGGCTTGCCGGGGTTATTTCGAAGAAATGTCAGCGTTGGCAGCCCGCCATCGGGACGCGGCTCGCGCGTTGCCGCCCGCGGAAATCTCGCCGCAGACCCGTGCTAGGGTCGCGGCGGCCATCCGCCGCGATTCGCGCCGTTGGCCTGAGGAAGTGTTGCCCGGGCTTGGCCGCCGCTGGATGCCAGTAGCCGCAGCGGCTGTCGTCGGCCTGTTGCTCGCGGGCGGCGCGATGTTGCTTCTCCGCCGACCGCTGCCGCCGACATTGGTCGTGTCCCAGGTTGCTGCGCGGCTTTCATCGAAGGGGACGACGGCTCCCGGTTCCAAGTTCATCACCTATCGGCTTGCGCTGAACCGCTCCCCCGAGGAGTTAGACCGGCTGCTCACCCGTGATGCTGGCCACTCGTCCGCAGACCCGACGATCTCCTTCCGCTCCGGCACCGCGTGGTTGGATCCCTGACATCAGGTCCGGCCAACGAGGTTGTTTTCACAGGAAGGAAAGGTGGGGTTGAGAGTCCTCTACAGCCAGATTCGCCGACGAAGTCGTGGGCCAGATGCTCGGGCGCTACAAGCTGCTGGAGCGTGTCGGCGAAGGCGGGTGCGGCGTGGTCTATGTCGCCGAGCAGACCGAGCCGGTGCGGCGTCGCGTGGCGCTCAAAGTCATCAAGCTCGGCATGGACACCAAGCAGGTCGTCGCTCGGTTCGAGCGGAGCGCCAGGCGCTGGCGATGATGGATCATCCGAACATCGCCAAAGTCTTGGATGCCGGAACAACGCAAACCCCCATAGCGGCGGGCATCCTGCCTGCCGTAGAGCCGGGCTTCCAGCCCGGCGGATCGGGCGTCGCACTTTCAAGCGCGCGTGAAGGTTCGCAGCCAAGTCCGTGCGGCAAGATGCCTGCCGCCACCCTTTCAGTCGGTCGCCCTTACTTGGTGTATCTGGCCGACAACGACCGCGTCGGCGCCCTGGAGCACTATAGCCAGTCGATTGACACGCGCGCGTTCTTGGAAGGGCCACCCTATACGTGGTCCCAAGTCGCGCTGGCCCAGTTGAAGCGCCATCCGACCTGGCCACCCACCCCATGACACAAACTTAGAAAGCCAATCGTTTCCGCGCCCTGCATGAGCGGGACGGCGGCCTTGGTCCACAAAGCGTGGCTCCGCTCGTCGGCGTCGATCGCCAGACCTGGCAGAACCGCGCATCCGGGCCAGCATTTCTCCAGAAACAAGCAAGGCGGCGCTCGGAGAGCGCCGCCCGATTGCAGTTCGAGGTTTCTCCCGGTTTCTCTCAACCCAACTTCCACGGCGAACGGTAGCCGCGGCTCATCAGCTTGCTGGCTTCGTCATCGCCGACGATGGTTTCCTTGGCCGCGTCCCACTTGATCTTGCGACCCATCAGCATGGCGATCAGGCCAAGGTGCCCGGGAATGGCGGAGTGGTGCGCCACTTCCACCGGCGCCACGGTGGGCTGGCGGGACTTGATCGAGTCCAGAAAGTCGCGGTAGTGGCCGCCTTTGTTCCGGTGGAGTTTCACTTTGCGCTTCTCCTCGGGCAAGGCGCGCGCTTCCTTCAGCGCCGCAATCGAAGTATCGAATCCACCCCGGTCCACCCAGACCCAGCCCTCGGTGCCGATCCACTTGGTTCCGCCACGAATGTCGCCGTGTCCACCGGCGATGATCATCTCCACGTCGTTCGGATACTTGCAGGTGATGCGGTACTTGGTGCAGGTGTTCCAAATGGCGTCTTTCGGTGGGAACTCGCCTTTGCCCTCGACTTCGAGCGGCCCGATCTTGTCGTCGTTGCCCAGGCCCCAATGGCCGATGTCGCAGTGATGGCCGATCCAGTCCAGCAGTTGCCCGCCGCCGATGTTGTAGTTCCAGCGCCAGTTCATGTGAACGCGGGCCTTGATGTACGGCTCCATTTTGGCCGGGCCGATCCAGGTTTCGTAATCCAGATTCTCCGAAGGCGGAGAGACGGCCAGATTCCACGCCGGAGTTCCAGGGACGATCTTGGCGAGGTCCGTGGACTTGTCCGGGAGCGTGGCGAGTTTTTCGCGCAACGCGGGTGCGGTGCCGGCGAAGTCATGGTGTCCGCTGGGCAGACCGACCTCGACACGAGTGATTTTGCCGATGAGGCCGTTGCGGACGATTTCCGCCGCGTAATGCATGGGCCGATCCGAGCGCTGCCAGGAACCCGTTTGCCAGATGCGCTGGTTCGCTTGCACGGCCTTCACGATGGCCTGCTGCTCGGCGATGGTGCGGGCCAGCGGCTTCTCGCCGTAAATGTCTTTCTGGTTCTTCGCGGCCTCGATGGCGACGAGCGCGTGCCAGTTGTCCGGCACGGCCAGCATGACGGCGTCGATGTCCTTCCGGGCCATCATTTCGCGATAATCGCTGTAAGCTTTGCAGTCTTGGTTCTTGTAGTGGCCGTTGATGCGGTCCACGGCGCTCTTGAGATGGCCTTTGTCGAGATCGCACGCGGCGACCACTTGGCAATCCGGTTGGCCGAGGAAGTTCCCGGTGTTGCCCGGACCCTGCATACCCCAGCCGACCACGCCCATCGTGATGCGGTTGGAGGGCGCAGTCTGGCCCTCCGCGCCCAAGACGCTGGACGGGACGAGGGTGGGCGCGGCCACGGCCAAACTGGTGGCGGCGAGAAAGCGGCGGCGGCTGATTCCGAAAGTGCGGGCGGCGGTTTTCATAGTGGCGAAATGACGCTGGAAGGGCGGCTTTGATTCAAGAAGAAAGCAGCCTTCGCCGAGGCGGGAAAGGTCAGCGCTTCGCCACCTTGCTCAGAAATTCCCTCGTCCGCTCGAGTTGCGGGTGCTCAAAGATTTGCTCCGGCGGCCCGGCTTCCGCCACCCGTCCGCTGTCGAAGAAGACCACGCGGTCCGCCATGTCGCGCGCGAACTGCATTTCGTGCGTCACCACGATCATGGTCATGCCTTCCTCCGTCAGCCGGCGCAGGACGCGCAAGACCTCGTCGCGCAATTCGGGATCGAGCGCGCTGGTCGGCTCGTCAAACAGCATCACCTCCGGCTTCATCGCCAGCGCGCGGGCAATGGCCACGCGCTGTTGTTGTCCGCCGGAAAGCTGGCCCGGATAGGCTGCCGCTTTGTCTTCCAAGCCGACCTTCGCCAACAACTCCCGCGCCAGGGCTTCGCTGTCGCGCGGGCTGACGCCCTTCACCTGGGCCGGCGCGAGGGCAATGTTCTGCACGACCGTCAGATGAGGGAAAAGGTTGAAGGACTGAAAAACCATCCCGGCGCACATCCGCAGCCGCCGCTGCAACTCGCGCTCTTCCTTCGTGCCCGGCGGGCGTCCGCCTTCGACGGTGATCCCGCCGATGGTGATGCGGCCGGCGTCGGCGACTTCGAGCTGGTTGAGGCAGCGCAGGAAGGTGCTCTTGCCGCAGCCGCTCGGCCCGATGAGCACGACCGTTTCGCCGCGGGACTGGGCATGGTCCACGCCGTGCAGGACGCGGGTTTGGTTGTAGGACTTGACGAGACTCTCAACGACGATCATGACGCAGCCTCCTTTCCAGCCAGTGGGCGAAGAGCGAAGCCGGATAGCTCAGCGCGAAGTAGATCGCCGCCGTCATCAGACCCAGCCCGATGTAGTCATAGGTGGACATCGCCAGCATCCCATACACTTTGGTCAACTCGACCATCGTGATCACCGAGACGATGGACGAGTCTTTGAACATGGCGATGAAGTCGTTCGTCACCGGCGGGATCACCAGCCGCAGCGCCTGGGGCAAGACGACGTGCCGCAGGGCTTGCCAGCGGCTCAGGCCCAGCGCGAGCGAGGCCTCCATCTGGCCGCGGGGAATCGACTCAATGCCGGCCCGGTAGTTCTCCGCCTCGCTTGCGGCGTAGTTCAGTCCCAGGCCAAGGACCGCGGCGGCAAAGGCGTTCAGCCGGATGCCGACTTCCGGCAGGCCATAGTAGATCAGGAAGAGTTGGATCAAGAGCGGCGTGCCGCGGATGACCTCCACGTAGCCTCTGGCCAACCACCGCAGCGGCCCGAAGCCCAGCACTCTCATCAACACCAACACCAATCCCGTCACCACGGCCAGCGCCATGGCCAACACGGACAACTCGACCGTGGTAATCGCGCCACGCAGCAGCAGCGGCAGGTACTTCGGCCATTCGCGCAACGTCGAGATACGCTGGCTCGCGGCGACGGCGTCCGGCCGGTATTCGCGGAGCCGATCTTGGGTGGCGTCCCACACGCCATACTTGCGGCAGATGCGCTCCACGGTGCGGTCTTGCACCAGTTCCTCGATGGCTTTGTCCAGCGCGGCCAGTAGCGCCTTGTCCTCCGGGCGCACGCCGATGCCGTAGAAACCCGGCGCAAACGGCGGCCCGGAAAGCGTCAGCGTGGGATCGGGCTTCGCGTAATGCAGCGCGATGGGTAGATCGAGGACCACGGCATCGAGGCGCCGCGCTTTGAGATCACGCAGGCTCTCCACGTTGCCGGGATAGATCCGCAGGTCGAGGCCGCCTGCTTTCTCAGTGATCCGCTGCGCCACGGACGAGGCCAGCACGCCCACCGGCTTGCCCTTGAGATCGTCCAGGCGCGCGAAGCTGACGGCCTCCCGGCGCGTGACGATCTGCTGTGCGTACACGAAGTAAGGCCGGGACATGCCGATGCGCTGGCGGTTCTCCGGCGTCAGTTCGAGGCCGTTGAGGATGAAGTCGAAGTTGCCGCGCTGAAGGGCAGGAACGAGTTGATCCCATTGATTCTGGACCAGGCGCGCTTTCACGCCGAGCTTCGCCGCCAACGCGTCCGCCAGTTCGCATTCAAAGCCGACCATTCGTTCCGGCTTGTCGGGATCGGGATAAACGTAAGGAGCGCCGCCTTCCGCATCGGCTCCCCATCGCAACTCGCCGCGCTGCTGGATCGCGTCCAACGTGTCGGCAGCGCGAGTCTGGCCCGCCACTCCCGTCACGCCCGCGAGCATGGCGAGCAGTACTGAACCTGAGCACGACCAAGGCCGCATGTTCAACATGGGCGGGAACGTAGCAAAAACCTCAGCAGGCCGGAATCCTTTTACGCCCCACTTTCCACTTGCCAACACGGGGACCGGTGACTAACTTGCGCGGCGCTTGAGAAAATAGTGTTGGTTACGTGCATTCGTTTCTAAATCTGCATGAATAGCGTTGAATGGAGGGTGTCTTGAGCCGCCCTTTCCCGCCTCGTAGTCATTCCGGTCCCGTCGTCCGCATCAACGGCAAAATCCGTGCCCGTGAGGTCCGCGTCATTGGGGACGAGGGGCAGTTGGGCGTCTTTTCCCTCCCCGAGGCCATCAACATGGCCCGGGCGAAAGGGGTGGACCTGGTCGAGGTGGCCCCCAATGCCACCCCCCCGGTTTGCCGACTGGTGGACTTCGGCAAGTACCGTTACGAGCAGGCCAAGAAGGAGAAAGAGTCCAAGAAGCATCAGCACGCCAACCGGGTGAAGGAGATCCAACTCAGTCCGTCCATCGACCCGCACGATTTCAAGGTCAAGCTGGGCCATGCCGTCGATTTCTTGTGCGAGGACATGAAGGTCAAGGTCAACCTGCGTTTCCGCGGACGCGAGATGGCGCATAAGGAATTTGGGTTCCAGCAGGTCGAGAACTTCATCAAGGAACTCGCGCCCTACGCGCACGCCGATTCGGAGCCAAAGCTCGTGGGCCGCGGCGTCACCGTCATGATCAGCCCGCTGCCACGCAACAAGCGCGCCAAGCACCCCACCCGGCCCGACGGCGAAGCCGCGTCGGCGCCAATGGACGAGCCGGCCGAGCCGCCGCCGGCCTCCAACCCGCCGCCCAGGCCGGTGCCGGCCCACCGCTCCGTCACCCCACTCCCGTCGTCCCAAGGCGGCTTCACGAACAATCCCTTTGCGGCGCTGGACCTGAGTCCCGAAACGAGTCCTGCGCGGTAGCCGCCGGCGTGAGGAGGCTCCATTCAGCCCGAACTCCGAAGTGGGCACCACGAAACACACGAAACACACGAAAGCAAAACCGGAACCGTCGTGCTGGCCCTGCACAAGAGTCGCGCGATGGAAAATGATGAAATAGGGCCACTTTTTCGTGTGTTTCGTGTGTTTCGTGGTGATTCAAAATCGGGGTTCGGGTGTGCGCCGGTGAAGCTGGCCGCCACGCGGGTGCGAGTCCCGCCGGTCGAATTGGACTGTTCACGACCGAAAGCTGGGTCTGGGAAGAGGCCGCGAGGCCGAACCCGAAAGCACGACCCCGTCTGAACCGTCCGG
>JACRJZ010000077.1 GCA_016219875.1 Verrucomicrobiota bacterium
GCGGTATGTTCACTTGCTTGCATTGACTCGCGGCGATTCGTAGCGGGCAGCGGCGCGTTTGGCGAACAAAAAGGATCCGGACGAAACCTGCTCCGGGGCTGATTCAAGAAATATGCGGAGAGGAGCGCGGGCAGCCTGCCCTCGCGTTCCGTCGAAAATGGGAGCGAAAAACACGCGGGCAGGCTGCCCGCGCTCCTTCTTGATGCAGCCTTGGACCTGCTCCCGAATCGTGGGCGAGCCGGAGGAGACGGCGTTGGCGGGTGAACGCCGGGTCAGGGGACCCGGCCTACAACACCAGGGATCCGGCCTACCACACCGCCCTGTTGGCCGAGCGCCCTCACACGGCGGGCCACTGCTTCCGTAATGAAACCCTCTTTAAAAACTGTGGCAGCCGACGTGAGGAGGCTCTGATTCCCTTGGAGTTTGAGCCTCCTCACGTCGGCTGCTACAGAGTTTTGAAATCGCCTCATGATTGCGGGCCGCTCCGGTGGAAATTCTTTCTGTGCAACCCCGCCCCGTTGGCCTACTGTCTGCCGCATGAACAAATGGATTTCGAACTACGTGGCAGCGCAGAAGGCGGCCTTGGATTCCATCCCCGTGGAGTCCGTGGCCCGGCTCATTGAAAGCCTGAAGAAGGCGCTGCTGGAGGACCGGCAGATTTTCGTGTTCGGCAACGGCGGCAGCGCGGCGAACTCGTCGCACTTTGCCGTCGATCTCGGCAAAGGCTCATCCGACAAAGTGGGCCGGCGCTTCCGCGTGCTCTCACTGAACGACAACGTGGCGTGGATGACGGCGCTGGGAAACGATTTCGCCTACGAAGACATCTATGTGCGCCAGTTGATGAACTACGGCCGGCCCGGCGACATCGCCCTCGGCATCAGCGTGAGCGGCAACTCGCCCAATTGTGTGAAGGCGCTCCAGTGGGCGCGCGACAACGGCCTGCACACCATCGCGCTCGTCGGCGCCAAGCGCGGCGCGATGGCCGACCTAGGGCACGAGGTCGTCGTGATCAACGACACCCATTACGGCCGCGTGGAAGACTCGCAAATGGGCATCTGCCACATGCTCTGCTACGCGTTCATGGAGAACCCGCAGTGGGCGGAAGCGTGAGGCGCAATCGTTCAGGGAGGCGAGGTGGTTCTTAGAACGTGATGGCTATGTTGCGCTCGCTCTCGATCACAAACCAGAGATTGATCGGATTGAACGCCTTGCCGAAACGCAGGAAGCGCGCGCTGCCGTCGCCGAACGAGTAATTGGAGCCGCCACCCGCGTCCGTCTTGCTGTTGATGCGTGTCGTGCTGTGCCGGCTCTGGTCCAGTTGTTGGAGGTCATCCAGCATCTCGTAATCCATGAAGTAGTGGCCGGAGCTGGTGTTCTTTTCGCCGAAGACAATGGTTTCGCTCGGCTGCAACATGGCGGATTCCTGCATGGCTACGTCGGAGTGGCCCGACATGTAACCCTGATAGACGGAGTTGCTCTGGGCTTTGAAGTAGTCGTTCCAGCCATTGATGATGTAGCTGCGCGGCGCGGCATCGGCGGGGAGGGTGTTGTCGCCGCTGCCAAAGGTCTGCGGGTCTGCCCCATCGCTGGTGCAGCGGAGGAGCTTCAACTCCAAGTAATAGGGCAACAGCCGCGTGGGCCAGCGCTTCTGGTAGGTCCGCGGCGGATACCGCTCCTCGTTATCATCGACGTACATGCGGCAGGCCAGGCTGAGCTGCTTGTTGTTGTTGACGCACGCGATGCGCTTGGCGGTTTCTTTGGCCCGGGCCAGCGCCGGCAGGAGCATGCTGGCCAGGATGGCAATGATGGCGATCACCACCAGGAGTTCAATCAACGTGAACGCCTGGCGGCGCGCCGGAACGAAAGGCTTGGCTACAGTCGCGTGCATACAGGCGGAGAGACGTTCCTCGCCGTCCCGGAGTTACAGGCGTGTATGGCCACGGGGATGAGGGTTGGAGAATTGAAGGGGTGAATCGCCAGGACGTTGAAGCGTTGAAGCGTTCCTGACGGCGTGATCGTGTTCTGTTCCCGCTTTAACGCTTCAACGGTTCAACGCTTCAACCTCGCTGGTGATACCCGAACGCTACGCCTCCCCACCCTTGTTCTGCGCCATCAGCCGGTCAATGGTCTGGTCAAGCAGGCCGCAGTAGGCATGGACGTCCATGCACTTGCTGTCCGGCTGGCCTTGCACTTCGTAGAGCCAGCCGGCGCCGTAGGGGTCGCGCGTGACGAGCACGATCCCTTCCGACAACGCCGGATTGCCGCCAAGGAATTCGCCCGCCGCCACGCAGAACAAGTCCGAGATGGCCTTGAAGCCTTCCACCCAGCCGACGATGTCGCCAGGTTTCACGCGCGTGCCGGTGTCAATCTCGAAGCCGTGGTCCACCATCTCACCGAGCATCCGCGTGGCGAACTTGGTCAGGCCCACGCGCCAATGGCCCGGTTCCACCTCCGCCACCCACGCGTGCGAGGGCGTGTAGCGGCACGACGCCGGCAGGGTCGTGGAGAAGTGGGACCGCTTGTAGAGCAGGGGCGGTTGCTGGGAGGCGTCCATGATGCCGCCGCGTTGCCTAGTTCAAATCCACCGGCTTGAAACGGAGGTTCCGGTAAGCCACGGGGCCGTGGTCGCCCTGCAGCATGATCGGGCCGGCTGGCTTTTCGTCCTCGAAACAGGCCGCGCGGGTCGGGCCGGTGAGTTCGACGTTTTCGTGGATGACCTGGCCGTTGTGGACCACTTTCACGAACTTCGCGTTGGCCGTCTTCTTGCCGGCGGCATCGAAGCGCGGGGCGCGGAACACGACGTCGAAGCTCTGCCATGCGCCGGGTGGCCGGCTGGCGTTGACGCGCGGAGAGTGGCCCTCGAATTCACCACGCGCCTGCGTCCACCGCGGGTAAAGGCCGCCGCACTCGATGCCGGGATACTTGTCCTTGGCCACGCCGAAGCTGTCGTAGAGTTGCACCTCGTATCGGCCCATGAAGTACACGCCGGAGTTCGATTGCTTCGGCAGGCAAAACTCCACGTGTGCCTCCACGTCGCCGAACTCGGCTTCGGTGAGCAGGTTGATCGTGCGGCCCTTCGCGCCATTGACGTAGAGGCCCGCGCCGGGCGTGAGGGCCAGCTTCTTGGCGTCCAGCGGATCCAGCGCGACGGCTTTGGCGATCATCCACTCGCCGGTTTGACGCCAGCCTTGGAGGTCTTTGCCGGTCAACGTGACCGGCTCCGCCGCGCCCGCCAGCCAAACGGACGCCAGCACGGCGGCGGCGCGGAAGAACGACGAGGAAACAAAGGCTTGAACCGACAGGCGCGCGTCTTTCATAACTGTAGCAGCCGACGTGAGGAGGCTCTGTTTGCATTGCGGTTTGAGCCTCCTCACGTCGGCTGCTACGGGGCTTTGAAATTGGCTCAGGCGCGCGTTCATATTCATTTGAATAACCGGAAACTAGTGGGCAGTCCATTGAAGGGCAATCCTTTTGGGATCGAATGAGATTCTTTGTGACATTGTTGGTGGTCGCGGCCTTGGGGGCCGGCGGCTGGTTTTTCTGGCAGCAGTATCAGCGCAAGAAAGCCGCTGAGCCTGTGGCCGGAGAAGTCGCCACCGCTCTCGTGGAAGCGCGCGACATCCGCTTTGCCATCAACGCCGCGGGCGACATCGGCCCCGCCGACCAGGTTTCGGTGCGACCGGAGATCGGCGGCAAGATCGCCAAGCTGCCCGTCGATATCGGCGACAAGGTGAAAAAGAACGACCTGCTCTGCCTGCTCGACGACAAGGAACTCAGCGCCGACCGCGAAACCCGCGTTGCCGAAGTCGAAGGCGCCAAGCTGCAACTGGAGCGTGCCGAGCGCACGCACCACCGGAACCAGAAGCTCTTCACCGACCGCCTGATCTCTCAGGAGATTTTCGACGACAGCCGCACGGACTACAGTCTTGCGACCAACTCCCTGGAGCGCGCCCAGAGGGCTCTGCACACGGTGGAGGAGAAGCTTTCCAAGACCCAGATTCTTGCCCCGTTCGACTGCACGGTGCTGACGCGGCCCGTGTCGCTCGGCCAGACCGTGTCCGGCGCGGCGGGCTTCAACAGCGGCACCGAGGTCATGACCATCGCCAACCTCAACGACATGATCGTCAACGCCCACATCAACCAAGCGGACGTGACGCGACTCACGACGGGACAGGAGGTCGAGGTACAGGTCGAGTCGGTGCCCGGACTGAAGATGACCGGCCTCCTCGAGCGCATCGCCCCGCAGGCCGTGATCAAGAATGGCATCAAAGGCTTCGCCGCCCGGGTCCAGATCAAACAAATCGATCCGCGCATCCGCCCCGGCATGACGGCCATTCTGAACATCCCAGTGGCCTCGGTGGAGAACGTCCTCGCGGTGCCGTTGTCCGCGGTCTTCACGGAGCGCGGCGACCGTTACGTGTATGTGAAGAAAGAGGAAGGCTTCGAGCGTCGCCCGGTGATTGTGGGCATCTCCGACCTCTCGTACGCCGAAGTGCAGAAGGGCCTTTCCGAAGGCGAGACGGTGGCCCTGGAAATGCCGATGGAAGAGCGCGGCAAGCCGCCCGCCCCGATCGGCGGCACCAACGGCGAGCGCGCCAAACCGCTGAAAGCCACAAGAGTGGCGGACAAAGTCCCCCCGAAGGCGGCGCTGCAACCGGGGAAGGGCCGGGTGGAAGACGTAAAACGTAAAAGCGTGGGTTCGTTCCGCGCGTCCAGCCCATGCCCCAGACTCTTTGCCACCTTTACGTTTTGCGTTTCACGTTCCCCTCCGCCTCGCATGGCCCTCGTTGAGCTTCGCAACGTCAGCAAGATTTACCGTCTCGGTGGCGAGGAAATCCGCGCGCTGGACGACGTCACCCTCGACATCCAGATCGGCGAGTTCATTTCCGTGATCGGCCCGTCCGGCAGCGGCAAGTCCACCCTGATGCACATTCTCGGCTGCCTGGACTCGCCCACCCACGGCACCATCCAACTCGATGGCGTCATGATTCACGACGCCTCGCCGCGCCAGCTCGCCGCCATCCGCAACCAGAAAATCGGGTTCGTCTTTCAGTTCTTCAACCTGCTGCCCAAACTCAGCGTGCTGCAAAACGTCGAGCTGCCGATGATCTATGCCGGCAAGAACGGCCGCGAGCGCAGCGAGGCGGCGATGCAAGCCCTCAAGCTGGTGGGCATGGAAAACCGCGCCAAGCACCGCCCCAGCCAACTGTCCGGCGGCCAACAGCAGCGCGCCGCCATTGCCCGCGCCCTGGTGAACCAGCCCAAGATCATTTTCGCCGACGAACCGACGGGCAATCTCGACTCGAACACCGGTGAGGCCATCCTCGAACTCTTTCGCAAGCTCAGCACCGAGGGCCGGACCATCGCGCTCGTGACCCACGACCCGGAGATCGCCGCCATCACCCCGCGCCGCATCGAGATTCGCGACGGCAAGATCGCCGACCAGGTGGACCCCAAACTGGCAGGGCTGAACAGACAATGAAGAATGAAATGTCGGCGCCATCCGCCCGCTCATTCTGCAATCTGCAATCCGCAATCTGCATTTCCCCATGAACCTCACGAACGCCCTCCTCATCGGGTTCAAGGAAATCTGGGCACACAAGTTCCGGTCCCTGCTCACCATGCTCGGCATCATCCTGGGCGTCTCCAGCCTGGTCGCGATGTCGGCGATCATCAAAGGCATGGAGAACGGCTTGCGCGAGGCGCTCATCGCCATCGGCGGCATTGAGAAGGTCCGCGTCGAGGACTCGGACATTCCGCCGAACCAACTCCACCTCGCCGACCAAGCCGTGGGCATCACGATGACGGACGTGGACGCGCTGCGCCGCAACGCCCCGCTCACCCGGATGATCACGCCGGAGATGCGCCTGCGCGGCCTGTTGACCCGCGGCGGCAAATCCTACTTCCCCTGGAACCTGGTCGGCACCACCCCGAGCGCCCTCGCCATGAACCAGCACGTCATCGCCCACGGCCGCATGTTCAACGACCTGGACGACGACCTGGCCAGTGCCGTCTGCGTCATCGGCACCGCCACGCGCGATGAACTCTTCGGGTCGCCGGAGCAGGTCGGGCGCGAGATCATCCCGGTGGGCGAAACCCTCAACCTCAACGGGCAGCCCTTCACCATCATCGGCATGTTCCAGCACTACGAAAGCGAACAGGAGAAGAAGCAGCGCGAGTTGGAGAAGAACAAACCCAAAGTCGAAACCGGCCCGGCGCGCAGCCGCGGCTGGGGCGGGCGCGGCAGCAGCTTCGTCTATCGCCTCAAGAACGCCACCGTCTATATCCCGCTCAACACGATGTGGATTCGCTTCCGCTCCGCCGCCGGCACGAACAACATCCCCGACCCGCGCCTCTCCGTCATGCAGATCAAGATCAGCGACGTGGACAAAATGGAAGGCGCGCTCCAGCAGGCGCGGAACGTTCTCATGACCACGCACAAGGGGATCGAGGATTTCGCCTTCCGCACCCAGGAAGACTGGGCGGAGCAGATCGACACCTCCATCCGCAACGCCCGGCTCAGCGGTGGCATCATCGCGGCCATCAGCCTGCTCGTGGGCGGCATCGGCATCATGAACATCATGCTGGCCAGCATCACCGAGCGCGTGCGTGAGATCGGCATCCGCAAGGCCATCGGCGCGACCAACAGCAGTGTCTTTCTCCAGATCCTCGTCGAGAGCGTGGTCATCGCGCTCATCGGGGCCTGCGTCGGACTGGCCTCCTCCGTGGGGCTGGTCCAGTTGATTGGGGTCATTTCGCCGACGGAGAACACGCCGGTCATCACGGTCACGGCCATGGGCCTGGCCTTCCTCTTCAGCGCCCTCGTCGGCGTGGTCGCCGGCCTGATGCCCGCGATCAAGGCGGCCCGACTCGACCCCATTGAATCCTTGCGTTACGAGTGAGGGACCCGGCGGGCCGCTTTACAGGCGGCGCCTTCGTGGCATCTTCTGCGCGCTGTATGACGACTGACCAATTCTGGAGTTTCTGTGCTATGCCGCTCGGCTTGCTGATCTGCTTCGCCCCCGTGGTGCTGGCTTGGCTGCTGTCTGGGTCCGACAAGCCTGGCCAGGACAAGCCACAGAACCGGCGCTGTATCCAAGCTCAGAAGTGAACCGGTGGTTCCGGTGGCCCGCTTGAACCTAAACCCGGCAGTTGGGAGCCACCGATAGCACAGATGGCACAGACACAAAGAGGTTTGAGCGAAGCCAGCCTGTTCACCTGCAGGGCACGCTTTCGAGGTTGGGTTCATCGGTGCCATCCGTGTCATCTGTGGCCCACTCCAACTGCTCGTTGCAAGCCCATCGGAGGTGAGCCAGCCCTGGCGCCCGCGCGGTTACGGGTCGAGTCCCAATTCGACCGTGGGCTGCCCGGAGAGTTTCAGGATCAAGCGTCCGGCTTTCTCCTCAAACTCGTGCGGCGCGTTGAGCGGCGCGGCTTGGCCGTCGATCTTCACTTGCGGCGCTTTGGACAGGCCGTTCACGAGGACGAAGTACGGCCCCGTCGGCCAGCCGCGCACGGAGAACCTCGGCTGAGGCGAGTTCTCCGCCTGCGACATGATCTCGCCCGGAGCGTGGACCGTCAGCCGCCGGCCATTCGCGCGGAAGACGCGGAAGTCGTAGAGGCCCGCCTTCCGGTAAAGCCTGACCGCATTCACCTGCACCGTCGCGGGGTTGATCGCCGGGCCAGCGCGCTCCTGCTGCTGCATTTCCCAAACGTCGGGCAGCAAGCCCTGACGCTCCTGATCATCGCGCGGCCAGGTGTAGCGAACGCCCATCGCGGTGATGCCGTCGGCGAGTTGCCGCCACGGGCCGGCGGGATCGTGCGGCGTCAGGCGATACAGCGCGTCGGCATAGACCAGCCCGCACCATTGCACTGGACGCCCGAACCACACTGGCGCCTTCCAACTCGTCGCGCCATAAACGGTGACGCAGCCGTAGGGCGGATCAGGAAAGCCCACCGGGTTGATCAGGTAAAGGAACGGCAGGCCCGTCCAAGCCCAGTAAACCGCCTCGTCGAGCAACGCGCGTTCGCCGGTCAGTTGCCAGCCCATCGTGAAGGCGTGGACCAAGTGCGCCGAGGCCAGGATGTCCGGCGTGTGCAACGGCACTTCCCACGTTTGCGCGCCGCGCGGCACGCCGTGGGCATAGGCGCGTTGGAGCAAGCGCAGTTCGGCGAGGGCTTGGTCGATCAGCGCGCGGTCGCCGGAGAACACCGCCGCCTCCAGCGCCGAAGCGGCCACTTGCGCGGTGAGGCCGTTGGCGTGGTTGGTGAAATGCGTGCGGCCGTAGTCGGTCTTGTCGTGCGCGCGATAGGTGACGGTGCCGTCCAGGTTAAAGCGGCTCAAGGAAGCTCTGGCGTGCGCGCGATGTTGTTCGGCGATCTCCGACACGTGGCCGAACACGAGCGACTGCACCGGATAGCGGACGTGCCCCACGCACGAGATGTCCCACTGGCGCGGCGGCACGGCGGCCAGGGCGAGCTTCTCCACTTCGAGCAACCGCTGGCGGAGCGGCACGTCGGCCGTCTGTCCTGCAAGCCAGTTGAGATGGAGCGCCGCGTCAGCCGCCGGATGCGGGCCGAAGCCCGGCCAGACGGCGTGGCGGAAGAGATTCGTTTCGCGCGCCTTGGAATCGAGCCAGCCGTGCGCCGCGAGCGAAACGTAATCCTGAAACGAGTTGCCCGTCTCCGGCGTGGGCGGCAGGCCGCGCACCTTCACGTATTGCTGGAGGGCCGGCACCACGCTCGCGCCCGCGCCGCCGAGGAGTTGCGCCTGGAGCGTAAGCGGCTGGCCAGCGCGCAACGGCTCTGTGCGCATCGGCATGAGCGAGCCTTCGCGACGATTGAACGTGTCGCTGCCTGGAAACAACACGCCCATCACGTGCCCGCCCGTGCTCAGCACGCGATCCGGCGAATCGAAGAGCGCGCTGAACGGCGGGGCGTGGTCCCAGATCAAGCCCACGTAGCGACCCGCGTGCTGCACCACCATGAGCGGGATCGTGATCTTGTGGTTGGCCGGCACCTGGCGCTTCGATTCCGGGCCGATGAGGTCGGCCTCGCTGCTGCTGGGTTCGTTGTCGAGATATTCCAGGCCAGCGAAGAGGGCCTGGCCTTTCGCCGTGATGTTGGCTTCGCCGCCGGCAATCAGCAGGAGCAGCGGCAGGAACGCCACGTCGCGGTCGCGGTCCACTTCCACCGTGACGCGCAGGTCGATGACGCCCGGCGTGGCGTTGGCCGTGAACTGCTGGGTGATCTTCCACTTCGCGCCGTCCTGGTCGCCGAGGGTCGCGGTCGTCGTGGCGCGGCCTGGGACTTGTTCCACGCGGGTCGGTTCGAGGCCGGGCGAGGTCAAGTCCAGCCAGCGCATCCTCTCACCTACCGTGTAGCCGATCAGCGGACGCGTGTGACTGGCCGCGACGCGCTGGCCGTCCACGTTCACCGCGAAGCCGCGCTCCGCCACGAGCAGTTCGACCGGCCCGGAGCGCAGGCGCGCGGCTTTCCTGAAATCCGCGGGGACAGGCTTCGGCCACTCCGGCGCGGTCAGCGCCACGGCGGGCGCAAAGGTGAGCGAGGCGAGGACGAACTTGCCGCGTGTGCCCGGCGGGTCGAGGCGCAGGCGATGGCCCGGCCCCAGCGCGGGCAACATCATCCGCACCTCGCGCCAATCGCCGGCCTTGATGCCGCAGCGCGCGGAGTTTTCCTCCGTCGGATGATCGCGGAAGTGGAAGACTTGCGCCGCGCCGCCCGTCTCCGACTTCACCCGCATGATCAGCCAGAGCGGCGTGCCGGCCGGATAATCCCGCGGCGGCCCGGCGAAGTACGGGTCCATGCCCTCGATGGTCATCTCCAGCCCGTCCGGCGTGTGGTGGAAGCCGCTCAAGTGGTGCTGGGCGCGCCATTCTGCGCAGACGGCGGGCTGGGTGAAGTCGAACGAAGGAAGCGCGGGCGCCGCCGTGGCGAAGTGGAACGGTAGGAGCAGGAGGGCCGCGGCGGCGAGGATTTGCTCAGCGTAGCGGCGTCTCGGCAGAGCGCCGCGCTCTTTGGCCCGGAATCCGAGCATGGCGGCGCTCTGCCGAGACGCCGCTACGGGGTTTTGCAGTTGGCTGCCGTGTCGCAGGTTTTCAACCTGCGGGACGTTGAAATGCGAATGCGTGTGAGGACTCATAGCGTTTCTGAACTGGCCACGCCCTGCCGACTGAAAGCCGGCGAGACGGGAGCCTCGTGCGGAACTGTAGCAGCCGACGTGAGGAAGCTCTGACCGCTGAATGGAGCCTCCTCACGTCGGCTGCTACGAGATTATGGCTTCCAGACGAGGAAGCCGCTCGACTCACTTCGCCTTCGGCAGCGCGGTCGTGATCTCGTCGAGGCCCACGCCCAGCTTGGCTTTGGCGATGGCGTCGAGTTCTGCTTTCGGCCCGATCAGATGGATCGTGCGATGGACGTGTTCCAGCGACTTGCCTGGTGCGAGCGCGGCGGCCGGCGACGACGACTCCAGTTCGTAGAACGGGCCGAGCGGCTTGGCGCCCGGCGAGGGCGGGCCGTCGTTGTAGCTGTTGGCCACGTCGCCGCCGAACGGCTCTTTCTGGATTTCCCACATCGAGTTCACGTAGCCGTGCTTCGCGGTCGGCATGGTGAACTGCGCCAGCGTGAGGACGTTGTTGGCGGCGTCGTAGCTGCCCATGATCGGCAAGGCGCGCTTCGGACCGACGCCGATCTTGCTGCGATACTGGCCGTCGCCACTGAAGAACGCGGCCTTGTCCTTGACGACCAGCCGCTCCGCCGGCACGCGACCGAAGTAGTCGGCGTTGACCGCTTTGCCCAGTTCCGCTTCGGAGCCGGGCTTGATCGGCACGACGATGGTGGTGGCGGGCGAGGGATTGAACATACCGAGAATCCAGATCGAGAGCAGGCCCGTGTCGGTGGTCCAGGCCTTCTTGCCTTTGTTGGTGATCTTGTTGACCGACTCGACGGCGATCATCTTCACGCCGGGGGTGGGCTTGAGGGCGAGCTGCTTCCAGGCTTTGGACGGCGTGAGCAGGCGCACGGCGCGGTCGGCTTGCACGTCGAAGATCGTGCCGGAGAAATTCGTGAGCTGGAAGTTGTGGCGGAATTGGGCGGAGTCCTTGGCCTGCTTCACCACCTTGAACGGCTCAGTGTCGATGGGCGCGGGCGTGAACCAATGTTCGAGATCGAACTTCGCGTTCTTGCCGAAGAAGATCGAGAACTGGCCGCCTTCCGGGCCGAGCCAGAAGCGGTCCTCGCCGCCAAAGACATTAATGTGCGGCACGAACTTGCCGGCGGCGACGAGTTCGCGATTGATCCAGCCGTAGCTGAGGCCGTCCGCGCCCGTGGCGGTGCTGGTCATGATGCGGCCCTGGTAGGCCGGCACGACCGCGACCTGGGCGTGGCCGGTCTTGTCGGAGAGCGTGATGACTTCGGTGTGTTTCTGGAGGAACGCCAGATCGTCCGCGAAGGACGCGGCGGAGGTTTTGATGGAGGCCATGGAGCCGAGGAGGGTGAGGGCAGTCAGCCCGACGCCCAGCCCGCGCAGAGCGGCGGAGGGCGCAGAGCGATCAGGGTGGAGGTTGCGGTGGAGGTTTCCCTGCCGGGGAGCGGGCAGGCCGACGGAGGATTCGGTCGTCAGGATTTGGTTCATAATGGACGGCTTCTTTTCCCCGCAAAGCCGCCGCGTGTCCATTCAAAACTTTGGCGTCGGCCGTGGCGCCAGAGCGGTCTCCAGCGCGGTATGAGGCGGGTTCTTCCAAGTAACTGATCTGTTCGCCCTTGTCATTGGATGATTTAGGGGCGCGGGCGTCAGGCGGCTTGCTCGAGGGGAACAAGGTCAAAACCCAGTTCTTTGGCTTGGCGCATGAGGCGGATGACTTTGTTTTTGCGGACC
>JACRJZ010000078.1 GCA_016219875.1 Verrucomicrobiota bacterium
GCGGTATGTTCACTTGCTTGCATTGACTCGCGGCGATTCGTAGCGGGCAGCGGCGCGTTTGGCGAACAAAAAGGATCCGGACGAAACCTGCTCCGGGGCTGATTCAAGAAATATGCGGAGAGGAGCGCGGGCAGCCTGCCCGCGCGTTCCGTCGAAAATGGGAGCGAAAAACACGCGGGCAGGCTGCCCGCACTCCTTTTTGAATCAGCCCAGGCCTTGCGACGCGCGCGACAATCTGCTTGGCGGAACCGCGCCGCGCGCGTTCAATCACTCCGACTCGATCACCATGAAACGACTCGTCGCTCTCCTGGCCTTGTCCGCGCTCCCGCTCCTGGCCGCGCCGCGCCCGAACGTGTTGCTCATCGTCGCCGACGACATGGGCTTTTCCGACGCCGGCTGCTACGGCGGAGAAATCCAGACGCCCAACCTCGATCGGCTCGCGGCGGGCGGGCTGCGCTTCACCCAGTTCTACAACACCGCGCGCTGTTGGCCCTCGCGCGCGGCGATTCTGACCGGCTATTACGCCCAGCGAGTGCGGCGCGATACGGTGCCGGGCGTTCGCAGCGGCGCGCAGGGCGTGCGACCGGCTTGGGCGCGCCTGCTGCCGGAGATGCTCAAGCCGCTCGGCTACCGCTCGTACCATTCCGGCAAGTGGCATGTCGATGGTCCGCGGCTCAAGGGCGGTTTCGACCATTCCTACAGCATCGAGGACCACGACCGCTACTTCGCGCCGCGAAACCATTTCGAGGACGACGTGAAACTGCCGCCGGTCGAGCCGGGCGCCGGTTACTACTCGACCAAAGCCATCGCCGACCACGCCATCAAGTGCCTGAAAGAACACGCGGCCCAGCACGCGGGCCAGCCGTTCTTCCACTACCTCTGTTTCCTCTCGCCGCATTTCCCGCTGCAGGCGCTGCCGGAAGACATCGCCCGGTACCGCGAGAAGTATCGCCAGGGCTGGGACGCCGTGCGCGAACAACGCTGGCAGCGCATGAAGTCGCTCGGCTTGGTGCGGACCTCGCTCTCGGCGGTGGAACGTGAGGTCGGCCCGCCGTATCATTTTCCGCTGGCGCTGGACAAGCTGGGATCGAACGAGGTGAACCGCCCGCTGCCGTGGCGCGAATTAACCGACGGCCAGCGCGAACTTCAGTCCGCCAAAATGGCCGTCCACGCCGCCATGATCGACCGCATGGACCGCGAGATCGGGCGCGTGCTGGACCAGCTCCGGACGATGGGCGCGTTCGACAACACGCTCGTGCTGTTCTGCTCCGACAACGGGGCCAGCGCCGAAATGATGGTGCGTGGCAACGGCCATGGTCAGTCTGCGGCGCCGGGATCGGCGGCCAGTTTCCTGTGCCTCGGCCCCGGTTGGTCCAGCGTGGCCAACACGCCGTTCCGCCGCCACAAAACATGGGTCCACGAAGGCGGCATCGCCACGCCGCTCATCGCGCATTGGCCCCAAGGCATCGCGGCCCGCGGGGAACTGCGTCACGGGCCGGCCCATCTCATCGACCTCGCGCCCACCGTCCTCGAACTGGCCGGCGGTCAGTGGCCTGCGGCGCAGGACGGACAGCCGGTTCCGCCGCCGCCGGGCAAGAGCTTGGCCTCAGCGTTTGCGAAGGACGGCGCCGTTTCGCACGACAGCCTGTGGTGGCTCCATGAAGGCAACCGCGCGCTGCGCGTTGGCGACTGGAAGATCGTCGCCGCCGGCACGAACGCGGCGTGGGAGCTTTACGACCTGCGCACCGACCGCGCGGAGATGAACAACCTTGCCGGTAAGAACCCTCAGAAGCTGAGTGAGCTTGCGGGCTTGTGGACCAACCAGTGGCAGGAGATCCGGGCCTTGGCTCTGAAGGATATTCCCGCCGCGCCGCGACGTTCGGGGAGGGAATTGGGAAATGAGAATTGAAGGACGCATTTCGCCTCGCCCCGTAGTAGCCGACGTGACCTGGCCGCTCTCTACTCGACGACGCCGATGCGAGCGTGGGTGGTTTCCCTTCCCCCTGAACCCTCACCCCGGCCCTCTCCCATCCGATGGGAGAGGGAGGACCGATCACGCGTCTTGGCGAAGCAAGCGTTCGCCGGCAATGAGCGCGGGCAGCGTGTCCCCTCTCCCGTCCGACGGGAGAGGGTCAGGGTGAGGGCTTGGGGTGTCCTTGCGGACGGTCGCTCCCAGTTTGGAGCAGCTTTGCCGACGTGAGGAGAGTCGGAGCAACCACCGACGGTTGCTGCATCGGGCCAAGGAACGGAGCGCGGCTGTGGTTGAAGACCCAGCCGCAGCACGCTCCAGAGGACGAAGTTCGGACGTGCTCCCACGCCTCGCGCCTGGGTTGGTGCTGCGGCTGGTCCAGCGGACACAGCCGCGCTCCGTTCCTTGGCAGGCTCTGTTTCAATCTGCAATCTGCAATCTGCCTTCCGCAATCAGAGTGAGCCTCCTCACGTCGGCTGCTACGGGGTCTTGGCATCGCCTCACAGTCTTCAATTTCCAATTCTCAATTTTCTCTCCCGTCTGCGCCTCTCGCCTTCCGAGCGGCCCCTCCGCTTGCTCCCGCACCTGGGCTGTGCCACAGTTTTCCCGGTTGAACACGGACTCGACATCTTTCTTGCCCACGTCCCGCGTGGAAATGACGGCGCGGGGGTGGGATGAACTCGATGTGCTCCTCATCACGGGGGACGCCTACATCGACCACCCGTCGTTTGGCGCGGCGATCATCGGTCGCGTGTTGGAAACGGAGGGCTGGCGCGTGGGAATCGTTGCGCAGCCGGACTGGCGCACGGTCCAGGCGCTGCAAGTCATGGGGAGGCCCAAGCTGTTCTGCGGGGTCACGGCGGGCAACCTCGATTCCATGGTGGCCAACTACACCGCGGCGCGCCATCGGCGGAAGGAGGACAATTACAGCGAACAGGGTTCCCCCGGCAGGCGACCCAATCACGCGGCCATCGTTTATGCTCAGCTTTGCCGCCGGGCGTTCCCCGGAGTGCCGGTGGTCATGGGCGGCATCGAAGCGAGTCTGCGGCGGGTGGCGCACTACGATTACTGGGAGGACAAGCTGCGCCCGTCCATCTTGCTCGACTCGAAGGCGGACCTCCTGGTCTTCGGCATGGGTGAGACGGCGGCGCGGGAAATCGCGCGGCGGCTCGCCGGCCAGCAGGACCTGGGTGGGATTCGCGGCACCGCGCGACTGCTGGGCGCGAAGGCCACCGCTGCGGCGGATTTCAGCGCCCATCTCCAATTGCCGGCCTGGGACGACTTGCAGAAGGACAAGAACCTGCTCCTCCCGCTCACGCGGACCGTGGAGCGGGAGCAGAGTCCCTTCAACGGCCGCCCGCTGGTCCAGCGGCATGGGGACCGCGCGGTCGTCATCGAATCGCCGGCCTACCCGTTGAGCGGACCGCAACTGGACGCGCTCTACGAATTGCCGTTTCAGCGACGGCCTCATCCTTCGTACGGCAAGCCGATTCCCGCTTACACCATGATCAAGGATTCGATCACGGTGGTGCGCGGGTGTCCGGCGGGCTGCACGTTCTGCGGGATCGGCGTGCATCAAGGCAAGTTCCTCACGAGCCGCAGCGAAGATTCCGTGCTGAAGGAGATTCGCCTTATGTCCGAGTCGCCGGACTTTCGCGGGACCATTTCCGATCTGGGCGGCCCGACGGCCAACCTTTACGGCTGCAAGAACGACCAGGACGATGCCTGCCAGAAATGCCGTCGCCCGAGCTGCCTCAGTCCCACGATTTGCTCCAAGTTCCAAGTGGAGCAAGACCCGGCCATCGGGCTGATGCGCGCGGCGCGCCAGGCCGACGGCGTCAAACACGTCTTCGTCCAATCCGGCATCCGCATGGATGTGGCGATGCGCACGCCGGAGTATCTGAGCGAACTGGTGCGCCACCATGTTTCGGGGCATTTGAAGGTTGCGCCCGAACACCTGCATCCGGATGTGCTGCGGCGGATGCGGAAGCCCTCCGGCGTCTTCGAGCGGTTCCAGGAAATTTTCCGTGAGGAAAGCGAAGCCGCGGGGAAGGAACAGTACTTGGTGCCGTATTTCATCTCGAGTTTCCCCGGCTGTGGCGAGGAAGAAATGGGGGTGGTGGAGGGGTTCCTCCGCAAATCACGCTGGAACCTTCAGCAGGTGCAAGACTTCATTCCGCTGCCGATGATGCCGGCCACCGCGATGTATGTGACGGGGCTGGACTACGACACCGGCAAGCCGATCAAGGTCGCGCGCGGGGCAGGGGAACGCCTGCGGCAATTGCGCGCCTTGCGGCCCTTGGAGAACGGCCAACAGCGGCCCGGCCGACCGCCATCGGCGAGGCCAGCCGGCGCGGAGCCTTCGCCGCCTGCTTCGGCGGCCGACTGGGACAGCGTGGGGTGAGTGCGGTCAGACCGCTGGGTTCTTGGTCAGATCGAACGACCACCGGGACGGTTGCCGGGACTCTGAAACCGGGACGGTCTGCCCCGCGAGGCGATTTCAAAACCGCGTAGCAGCCGACGTGAGGAGGCTCGAACTTCAATCGAAATAGAGCCTCCTCACGTCGGCTGCCACGGTTCTGAAAGCGGTTCTTTCTTCATGCCCCTGCGCAACACGCTTGCCGTGCGGGCGGCGTTCCACTAACTTCGCGCCGCTATGGAAAACAGTGTGCCGCCCGCATCCGAACCGACGCCGACACCCGCCGCGTTGCCCCCGCCCCCGGCATTGCCGCCCCCGCCCGTCATCACGGCGCGGGTCGGGCCGCCCCCGCGCTCGCGCAAAGGCACCGGCTGGATGATCGCCGCCATCGTGCTGGCCTGCTTGTTGGCCTTGAGTTTCTTCACCCAGATCGGCGGCGTCATGACGCAGTTCATGAGCGGCCAAGCCGCGATGCACGCCACGGCGGGGCCAAGACTGGAGGAGGCGGTCCTGGCCTCCGCCAAAGGCGGCCACAAGATCGCCGTGGTCCGCCTCGAAGGCATCATCATGAGCGACCCCTTCGATGGCAACGGCTACGGCTTGGTCGATGTCATCCGCGAGCAACTCAAGCGCGCCGGTCGCGACGACGACGTGAAGGCGGTCGTGCTTAAGATTGATTCGCCCGGCGGGGAAGTGCTGGCTTCCGACGAAATCTACAAGGCCATTTTGAAATTCCAGAAGGAATTCAAGAAACCGGTCGTCGCTTCGATGGGCAGCGTGGCGGCTTCGGGCGGCTACTACGTGAGCGCGCCGTGCCAGTGGATTGTGGCCAACGAGATGACCATCACCGGCAGCATTGGCGTCATCATGAGCGCCTTCAACTATCGCGGGCTGATGGACAAAGTGGGCCTGCGCCCGGTGGTCTTCAAGAGCGGCAAGTACAAAGACATGCTCCGCGGCTCCAAAGAAGAGAGCGAGATCACGCCTGAAGAACGCAAGATGGTCCAGGACCTCATCGACGAAACCTTCCAGCAGTTCAAGAAGGTGGTGGCCCAAGGCCGCGAGTTCGCCAGCCAACAGAATCAGAAGAGCATGGACCAAGCCCGCGATCTCGTTCCTGACTGGGCTGAGTACGCCGACGGTCGCATCTTCTCTGGCAAGGAGGCGCATCGGCTGGGGTTCGTGGACGAACTGGGCAACTTCCAGACCGCCGTGGAACGCGCCAAGAAACTGGCCGGCATCGCCGACGCCACGCTCATTCAATACCAGCAGATTTACGACATCTCCCGGCTCTTCCGCCTTTTCGGCAAGACTGAGGGCCGCGCGCTCAAGGTGGACCTCGGCCTGGACTTGCCGAAGTTGAAGCCCGGCCAGGTCTATTTCCTCTCGCCCACGTTTTTGCCCTGAACCGTCTTGCGCGTGCTGCGTCGAACCTTGGATTCCGTGAACGGGGTCACCGTCATCCGCCATCCGCTGGTGCAACACAACCTGACGCGTCTGCGCGACCAGCGAACGGGACCGCAGGAATTCCGCCGGTGTCTTGGCGAAGTGGCGGCGCTGATGGTCTATGAGGCGACGCGCAGCTTCTCCGTCCAGCGCGAAACGGTGAAAACGCCGCTGGCCGACGCCGACGGCTTCTCCCTCCGGCGCGAGGTCATCCTGGTGCCGGTCCTGCGCGCCGGTCTGGGCATGTTGACCGGCATCCTGCAACTCATCCCGCAAGCGCGCGTCGGCTTCATCGGCCTCAAACGCGACGAAGCCACACTGCAGGCCAGCACCTATCACAAGAGCCTGCCGGACGACTTGCGCGCGTTCGAGATCATCCTGATCGACCCGATGCTGGCGACGGGCGGCAGCACGGTCGCAGCGCTGGATTTGCTGGCCGAGCGCAAGGCCCGCCGCGTCTGCCTGGTCAACCTTGTGGCCGCGCCGGAGGGCATTCGCCACGTCCGCGCGCGTTATCCGCGCGTGCCGATCTTCACCGCGGCCATCGACAAGAGACTCAACCACTGCGGCTACATCGTGCCGGGCTTGGGCGATGCCGGCGACCGGCTCTTCGGCGTGTGATGAACTCCGGCCTTCCCGTCCCCTCCACTGCTCCGCCCGCGCCAGATGTTGCGGCGGACTTGCCCTGGTTCGTCGCCCATACCCGGCCGCGCCGGGAGAAGAAGCTCCAGCAGTATTGCCAGCGCGACGGCATCGCCGTGACCCTGCCGTGCTACCGCACCATTCACAAGTATCGCGGCAAGACAGTGGAGTTCCGGAAACCGCTGTTCCCCGGCTACGTCTTCCTCCGGCTCAGTCCCGACCAGAAGCAGAAGGTTTTCCAGAGCGACCACGTTGCGAATTTGCTGGTGGTGAACGACCAGGCGCGCTTCATTCGCCAACTTGGCGAAATCATCGAGGCGCTGGACACGGACCTGGAAATCTTTCTCGCCCCGCAAATCGGCCAGGGCTGCCGCGTGAAGATCAAGTCCGGCGCCTTGCGCGGCATGGAGGGCTGGGTCGAACAACGCTACGGCCCGGCCACGGTGCTGTTGCGGCTGGACTTCATCGGCCAGGCCGCCGCAGTGAAACTGCAGGCGGACGAACTGGAGCTGTGCTGAAAAAGGAATCCGAAATCCGCGAGCTGGCGGTAAAGCCGTGGGCTGGATCGAGACAGCCACTCAAGCTCATGGTCCACGCACACGCAGGAAGAGGTTTCCAGAACCGATGGGCAGCGAAAACGAGTTCGTCAGCATCAAGTTGCCCAGACTTTCCCAAGTGTTTGAAGGACCGAACTGCGTGGCTTGCTGGACTTGGTAGGGACCTGGACCGCCCGTCCACTTCAGGATGAGATTGGAGCTGTTTCGGGAAAGACTCAGGTAGATGGGCTGCCGCTCTGGAAGGGTGGACTCCACAAACCAGGCCGCATCATGGCTGCCGCTGACGAAGCCACGCGCTCGCAGGATGCTATGGGGCGGAAGCGAAGAAGCGGTGGCCTGCCAGCCTCCGGGGATACGCGAAGCCGATCCAAGACTGGTCCAAGTCAGGCCGCTGGTCGAGTAGTCAAAAGTGGTGCGCCACACTTCCGGGCTGGTGCCGCCTCTCAGCCAAGTGACGGTCGAGCCATTGTAGCTGAGACTTTCGGTCGCGGGTGCAGTGTTATTCAGCCGACCAATCCCGACGCGTGACTGCCCAGTGAGCTGTGTGAGATAGCCACCCGCCAGAATCTTCCCGTCCGCCTGCACCGCCATTGTCAGCAGACTCCCCAGGACGCCCGACGCTCCGGGATTGAACACGCTATCCAGAGTTCCGTCCGCACTCAGCCGGGCGATCCCAGCACGAGGTTGCCCGCCCACTGTTCCGAACCCACCACCTGCCAGGATCTGCCCGTCTGTCTGCAGCGCGAATGAATACACAATGTAGTTCGCACCGGGATTGAACCCCGCGTCCACGGTCCCGTCCGCATTGAGCCGGGCAATATTCCTACGCGGCTGCCCACCCACATTGTTGAAGGTTCCTCCAACCAAAATCTTGCCGTCAGCCTGTATGGCCGACGAATACACATATCCGTCCACGCCGGGGTCAAATCCTCCGTCCACGGCGCCGAACTCATAAAGCCGTGCAAAGTATTTGCGCGACTGACCGCCCAGAGTCGTGAAAGAGCCGCCCACGAGGATTTTGCCGTCGGGCTGCACTACCAACGTGTTCACTCCCGGCGGGTAGTCAGTCCTTCCGGCTCCGGGGTTGAACCAGTTGTCCAGGGTGCCGGCCGCGCCCAGCCGCCCTATGCAGCTACGCGGTTGTCCACCCAGTGATGTAAAATGGCCACCAACCAGAATGCTTCCGTCAGCCTGCACCGCCAGCGCATCGACGGAGAGAGTGAAATTGTCACTCCTTCCTGCTCCCAGAATGAAACCATTATCCAGGCTCCCGTCCGCATTCAAGCGTCCGAGGCAACTGCGCGGCTGTCCGCCTAAAGTAGTGAACAACCCACCCACCACAATTTTGCCGTCCGCCTGCACTGCCAAACAATACGGATAGTTGTCCGCCCCAGGATTGAACCCTGGGTCTGCGGTGCCGTCTGCGTTCAAGCGGGCAATCCGGTCCCGCGGCTGCCCGCCTATCGCGGTGAACTGTCCGCCCGCCAGAATCTTTCCATCTGCTTGCACCGCCAAAGAAAAAACTGCTGCGTTTGCCTGTGGATCGAACGCGCTGTCCAACGTAGCCAGGTTTACACTCAACTCCGCCACAACGCTGGTGACGCTGCCGTACTGATTGCTCACCACCGCGAAGTATGGCCCAGTGTCGCTTGCCTGGATATTGGTGAAGGACAGCGAAGCCTCAGCGGCTCCGGCCAATGCGATCCCGTTCTTCCACCAGCGATACTTCAAAGGCGCGGTCCCTAATGCCGTCACACCCAGTGTTGTGTTCTGACCTAGTTCCAGATTCTGGCTCACAGGTTGAACTGTGATCAGCGGGTCGATCACCGTGAGCCTGGCCACTGCGCTCGTCATACTGCCCAAAGCATTGCTCACCACCACGCTGTAGCCGCCGGCGTCGCCGCCCAACGCGTTTGTCAGCGTCAGCACCGGCGTAGCGGCCCCGACAAGGCTCCCACTGTCTGCAAGGGGCACTTCATCCTTGTGCCACTGAAAATTCAGTGGTTCGGTACCGCCAGCCACCACGCTAAATCTGGCAACCGTGTTGGCCTGATTGGTCCGGCTGGCCGGCTGGGCCACGAAGAGGAGCTTTCCGCAGTAGGACTCCACAAACCACCCTGACGCGTTGTCACGTCCAGAAACGTAGCCCCGCGCCCGCAGCGTGCCGTCGGGCGGAAGAAAAACACCGCTGAATTCCCAACCGCCAGGAATACGCGAACCTTCGCCGAGCTTGATCCAGGCGCTGCCGTTGGTGGAAGCCTCGATGCTGGTGCGCCAGACTTCTGGGCTGGCACCTTCCCGCAGCCAAGTGACGATCGAGCCATCATAGCCGAGGCTCTGAGTCGCTGGTTCGGTGTTGTTCACCCGTGCAAGGAAGTTCCGCGGCTGGCCACCGAGATTTGTGAAGGAGCCACCCACCAAGATTTTTCCGTCCGTTTGCAGGGTGAGCGAAGAAACAGCGGCGCTCGCCCACGGATGGAATCCACTATCCAGTGTTCCGTCCGTATTCAGCCGGGCGACTCGTCCGCACGCATGCCCATCCAACGAGGTGAAAGCGCCACCGACCAGGATTTTCCCGTTTGCCTGCAGCGCCAGTGAAGCCACAGCGTTGTCCGCCTTTGGATTGAAACCGCTGTCCAGAGTCCCGTCTGCATTGAGCCGGCCGATATAGTGGCGTGCCTGCCCGCCCAGCGTGGTGAAAGAGCCGCCCACCACAATTCTACCGTCTGCCTGCACTGCCAGGGAAGCCACAGCGCTGTCTGCCCCTGGATTGAACCCGTCGTCCACAGTCCCGTCCATGTTGAGTCTGGCAATTCGGTTGCGCGACTGTCCTCGCAGCGTGGTGAACTCGCCGCCAACCAAAATCCTTCCATCAGCTTGTACCGTCAGTGCAGACACGATTCCGTTCGCTCCGGGATCGAACCCGCTATCCAGAGTGCCGTCTGCATTCAGCCGGCCAATTTGCGATCGCCATTCCCCATTCAGTTTGTTGAGATGGCCGCCCACCAGAATCTTTCCGTCCGCCTGCATAGCCAGGGAAACCACATAATCCGGCCAGATTCCGTGTGCAGCCGAGTTAAAGCCGTTGTCCGGGGTTCCGTCCGCATTCAGCCGGCCGATGTTGTTGTGCGGCTGTCCGCCCAAGGTGGTAAAGCCGCCGCCCACCAGAATCTTCCCGTCCGCTTGCATCGTCAGGGCATACACCAAGACTGGAGAAGCGTAGTAACTGCCACTTGCTCCCGGGTTGAAACCGCTGTCCAGGCTCCCATCCGCATTCAGTCGGCCAATGTTGGCCCGCGGCTGGCCTCCCAGCGTGCTGAACTCGCCGCCGACCAGAATCTTCCCGTCCGGCTGCACCGCCAGCGCATACACAGAAAGACGCGAGTAGTAAGAGTTGACGCTGCCACTTGCTCCCGGATTGAAGTCGCCATCCACCGTGGCCAGGTTCACGGTCAACTCCGCCACTGCGCTGGTCACGCTGCTGTACCGGTTGCCAACTACCACGCGATATCGCCCGGCATCGCTTGTTTGGACATTGGTCAGGGGCAAGGAAGCCTCCGCGATCGCGCCCAACTCCAGCCCGTCTTTCCACCATTGATACTCCAAAGGTGCCGTCCCCACTGCCGTCACGCTGAACGTCACACTCTGCCCCGGCTCTCGGCTCTGGCTCACCGGTTGAGCCGTGATCACCGGGTCGATGACCGTGAGGCTCGCCACCGCGCTCGTCACGGTACCCCAGGCATTGCTCGCCATCACGCTGTAGCCGCCAGCGTTGCCGCCCAGCACGTTCGTCAGCCTCAAGGCAGCGCTAGTAGCCCCGGCAAGGTTCACTCCGTCAACCAACAGCACCCCGTCCTTCAGCCATTGGAAGCTCGACGGCCCGGAGCCGGCGACCCCCACGCTGAACGCGGCAGTCGTGCCAGCATTGTTGGTGCGGCTGGCGGGTTGAGCAGCGATCAGCCTCACCGTAAGACTGGCCACCGCGCTCGTTATGCTGCCCAAAGAATTACTCACCACGACGCTGTAGCCGCCAAAGTCGCTTACCAACAAATTCGTGAGTGTCAGCGCCGCCGTGGTTGAACCGGAAATGTTAGCTCCGTCCGTCAGCGGCCTTCCGTCCCTTAACCAGGAAAAGCTCAATGGCTGGGAACCATCCGCCACCACACTGAATATCGTGGTCGTGCCGGCATCATTCGTCCGACTTGCCGGCTGGGAGAGGAGAACAGCACTCCCGGCCCGGCTCTCTACAAACCAGCTTGAAGCGTTGTGGTGTCCCGCGTAAACAACCCCCCGTGCCCGAAGCTGAGCGGCGGACGGAAGAGACACGCCGCTCAATGACCAGCCGCCAATGATGCGCGCACCTACGCCGACGAGACTCCAGTTGCTGCCGTTCGTCGAGAACTCAAAGCTCGTGTGCTGGACCTCCGGACTGGCCCCGCCGCGCAGCCAGGTGATCGAGGAACCGTCATACGTGAGGCTTTGGGTTGCCGTTTCTGTGTTGTTCAGCCGCCCAATGGAGTTGCGTGAGTGCATGCCCAAGCCGGTGAAAAGGCCACCCACCAGGATTCTCCCGTCCGCCTGCACCGCCACAGAATGAACTGTGGCGTTCGCCTGGAGGTTGAAAGATCCATCCAGTGTGCCGTCGGCGTTGACACGCGCAATGCCGCTGTGCGCTTGCCCACCTACACCGCTGAAACAGCCGCCCAGCAGAATCTTCCCGTCCGCCTGGACCGCCAACGAATATACACTCGGAGGGTACAGACAAATGGTTCCTTCCGCACTTGGATCGAACCCGCTGTCCAGGGTTCCGTCCGCGTTCAGTCGTGCGATGCTGCTGCGCGGCTGTCCGCCCAAGGTGGCGAATCGGCCACCCACGAGGATTTTCGCGTCCGCCTGCACCGCCAGCAAATCCACAAAGGGATAATAGCCACCGTTCGCGCCCGGATTGAACCCGCTGTCCACGGTCCCGTCTGGGTTCAGCCGACTGAGGTAAGCGCGCGGCTGCACACCAAGCGTGGCAAAAACGCCGCCCATCAGTATCTTTCCGTCGGCCTGCACCGCCACTGAGAGAACGGCGGTTCGGCTCGGATCACTTCCAATTTCTGCCCCGGGATTGAATCCGGTGTCCAGGGTCCCGTCCGCATTCAACCGGCCAATATAATTGCGCGGTTGCCCGCACAGCATTTTGAATTGACCACTCACCAGGAGCTTCCCGTCCGCCTGCGGCGCCAGCGCAGACACATTGGGATTCCACCAGCCAGGCTCCCCTCCTGTTACTCCCGAGGTGAAATCATGGTCGAGGGTGCCATCGGCATTGAGTCGCGCTAGGCCATAGCGCGGCTGCCCGCCCAGCGCGGCGAAGGCACCGCCGACCAAAACCTTCCCATCCGCCTGCAGGACCAGCGCCTGGACGGCTCCATTCGCTTCCAAAGCGAACCCGCTGTCCAAGGTCCCGTCGGCGTTCAGCCTTCCAAGGTAATTGCGTGCTTGCCCGCCAAGCGTGGTGAACTGGCCTCCAACCAAAATCTTGCCGTCCGTCTGCACCGCCAGCGCCAGTGGAGAGTTGTTGGCCCCCGGATCAAAACTGTTGTCCACGGTGGCCAAGTTCACCGCCAACACCGCCACGGCGCTGGTTACGCTGCCATAGAGACTCGTTACGACAACCTGGTACTGACTGCCCGAATCGGTTGCTTGGAGATTGGTTACGATCAGGGATGCTGCAGTAGCTCCGGGCAGGGCGATTCCATCTTTCCACCATTGATATCTCAAGTTGGTTCCTGCGGCTGCGACGCTCAGAGTGGCAGTCTCACCCAGCTCTCGGCCTTGGCCAGCCGGCTGCGAAGTGATGACAGGGTCCATGACGGTGAGATGCGCGACGGCGCTCGTGACGCTGCCAAAGCGATTACTGAGTACTACCGAATAGTCCCCGGTATCCCCACCAAACAAGTTTGTGAGGGTCAACGTCGCCGTCGGCGCAATAGCGTTGGTCCCGGAGGTCAGCGAGAATCCATCTTTGACCCAACGGCAGGTCATGGGTGGCGCGCCACCCGCTAGGATGGTGAACGTAACACTTGTAGCAGCGTCGTTCGTGAGAGTAAGGGGCTGCGTGATCAGATATGGCGCATCGTTCGCAGAGAGAAAAGCCACTTCATCTACCCAGCCCTGATCGTTTTGTTGCCCGAAGGTGTTTACCCAACTGTACTCCCAGCGGAGCACCTGCTGGCCGGGGGCGAGCGGTAGGTAGTTCACCAAGTACCACGCCGGGATCCACGAATCGCGGTTGGCTACTTGAACACCATTCGTGTAAAAGATAAGGCTGGAGACGGAGCCTGAGCACTTCCACCAGAACGAGAGCCATCCCGGGCCGATGACACTCGTTTCGAGCCACGACTGCCGCATATCCGTCCGCCCGCTCTGCGCGCACCAACTGCCGTCGTGCGTCTCGGTGGATTGAACGACCCAAGAACCGACGGCGCCCCCGGTGGTCCAGTTGAGGTTGGTGGCGTTCAGGGCTTCTCCGAGGGTCGCGGCGTCGGCAGACGCGCAGAGAGCCGCCAGAGTAGCGCCGCACAGGGCGATAATTCGTTTCATGCTTTGGTTTGGTTGAGGATGCCTCTGCCAAGTGAGGAGGCAGTCGAAGAAAGAAACGACACACCGAAGTGGGCACCACCTCCTCTGGTCGGCCCTGCTCGTCTGCCTGCGCGACAATACACAACGCTGGCCACCGCCTGCGCGCTTGGTTTCACGGTTTTCTGGCCGGAACCTGCGCTTCTTCAGCGAGCGCGACAAGCTGAAAATCTTTGCGTATCGCTCTTGATCTGATCCCATGACACTTGGATTTGTTCGGAGCTTCAGGTTGAATCGCCGTGATCCGGCGGCCGTGGCCGTGTCGGCGCCGTTCGGGTGAACGAACATGACAACGAAACGACATCGCTTAACGGTGGCTCTCCTGCTTGGTGCCCTCGCCGCGACGCTGACGGGCTGCATCTGGTTCCGGCTGCTGGCCCTGAAGAACCAGCTCGCCGAATTCGACCGCTACGTGAAGGTGGACGAAAGCCGCGGGCTGGCGCTCCAGTTTGTCAAACCCGTCGTGCGCGACAGCGATGTCCGCGAGTTCCTGGAGGTGGATCCGACCTGCAAGTCAACCAACGGGACGCAACAGACGTGGTCGTGGACCTTCGAGAAGGTGCCGAACGCCACCAACGCGGAACCGAATCAGTTCAATCTGACGTTTGAAACCTCCTTCGAGAACGGGAAGCTCAACCGGTTCGCCATTCCCGACCGGTTCCTGGCCATCGTCCCAAAGTGGTTTGTCCTCGGCGTCTTTCGGTCGCTGGGGAACGCGAAGATCGACAAGAGCAAACGCTCGGCGCAGGCCAGTCTCACCCTCGATCCCAAGGAGGCAATCCGACCGCTGACCAAGACCGAGGTGACCCAACTGCTCGGCCAGCCGTTTGAGATCACCGAATCCAAACAAGGCTTTGTCTGGCGCTACCGGCACCGACTCCGAAGTCCGTCGATCCCGGCGGGCCAACATCTCGAAGCCGTGACCAAGATCACCGTGGCCAAGGACTCGGAGAAGCTCAAGGCCATGCAACTGAACTACACCGGACACCGCTTGACGCTGTCGTTCGACGAACCCGAGGCGAAGCCGAAGAAGTGAAGCTCCGGCGCGTTTCCCGCGGCTTGCGTTCGGCGCGGCGGCCGCTAGACTCGCGCCCCATGAAAACCACCTGCGTTGGGCTGGCCTTGTTGCTCGCAGTGCCGATGGCTTGGGCGGCGCCCGGGCCGGCCTCCGGGGAGTTCGCCGAGTTGCAGCGGCAAATCGCCGCCAGCGTGAAGTGGGACCGCGCCCGCCTGGGCCGTGAGGCCGCGCGACCGGAGGCGTTGATTCTCGATTCGGACCGGACGCCGCTGGACGTGGTCGGTCGCCGGACGCAGGCCCTGTTGGACGACTTGCGCGCCCGGCCGTCCGCGCCTGACTTGACGGCGGAGGCGGCCGCTTTGGAGTTGTTGCGAAAACAGAAACCGTCTTCCGAGGCCGAGCAGCGCGCCCTGTTCGAGAAGTTGGTCGCCTTGCGCCGGCAGATCGCGTTCAAGAACCCGCTGCTGGATTTCGACGCCATCCTTTTCCTCAAGCACAACAAGCAGGCGCGCGGTTACCGGCACATGGTGGACCAGTATCTCGGGTTCAACGCGGAGAAGGCCGGAGGCGTGTTCGTGTTGCGGCGGCCCTTCAGCGATCAGCCCGCGGTGGAGAGCTTGCTGGCGAAGTCTCCCGTGCAGGACGGCCGACTGAAGGGACGCGTCCTCGAGAACCAGGGCGGCTTCATCGGCCTGGACCTGGACTACGATGGCCGGTCCATCCTGTTCGCCTTCACCGAAGCGGAACACGCGGTCCCGGCCAACGCGTCCTTCGATGAGCAGTATTGCTCGCGGCAGGAGTTGAAGAAGGACAAGGGCGCGTTGCATCACCACTTTCGCCCGGAGAGCACGTATCACGTCTTTCGCGCGAACGCCGACGGCAGCGGCTTGCGCCAACTCACCGACGGGATGTGGAACGACTACGACCCGTGCTTCCTGCCGAACGGCCGCATCGCGTTCATCTCCGAACGGGCGGGCGGACAGGTGCGCTGCGGCATGAGGCCGCTGCCCAGCGCCACGTTGCACGCCATGATGGGCGACGGCAGCGACATCATCCAGTTAAGCTGGCACGACACCCAGGAATGGCATCCGAGCGTGGACGGCCAAGGCCTGATCGCCTACACGCGCTGGGACTACGTGGACCGCGATTCGGACGTGGCCCAACATCTCTGGACGTGCTACCCGGATGGACGCGACCCGCGCAGTCCCCACGGCAACTATCCCGAACGCCGCGAGCTTCGCCCCTGGATGGAGATGTCCATCCGCGCCGTGCCAGGGTCGCACCAGTACGTGGCCGTGGCCGCGCCGCACCACGGCGAGGCTTACGGCTCCATCGTCTTGATCGACCCGCGCCAGACCGATGATCGCGCCACGGCGCAACTGCGGCGGGTGACGCCGGAAGTGCCGTTTCCGGAGTCCGAATCCGCCCCCGGCGTGCCCCACACGAAAGGCACGCATTCGCCGACCGCGGAGGTTTACGGGACGCCGTGGCCGCTCAGCGAAGATTACTTTCTGTGCGTCTTTGACGCGGGCCAGCGCCACTACGGGGTCTGTTTGCTCGACGCTTTCGGCAACCGCGAGTTGCTCTATCGCGATCCGGAGATCGCCTGCCTGGACCCGATTCCCTTGAAGCCCCGCCAGCGTCCACCCGTGGTCCCCGTCGCGACGGTGCAAGCCAAGGCGGATCGAGAGACGGCGCCCGAACTGGCGACCGGGACCGTCGCAATCATGAATGTGTACGACAGTTCGTTCCCGTGGCCGGCGGGGACGACGATCAAGCAGGTGCGCGTGGTGAACATCTTCCCCAAGGACAATCCGTTCCAGGATGAACCGCGCATGGGCGTGGCCGCGCAGTCGCTGGGCCGCGGCGTGCTCGGGGTCGCGCCGGTGGAGGCGGACGGCAGCGCGCACTTCAAAGTGCCCGCGGGCGCGCCGGTTTACTTTCAGTTGCTCGACGAGCGCGGGCTGGCGGTGCAGACCATGCGCAGCGACACCTACGTGCATCCCGGCGAAACCCTCACGTGCGCCGGCTGCCACGAGTCCAGGCAAAGCCGGCCCACGTCCAGGCCGACGAACCCGCCGTTGGCGCTCCAACGTTTGCCGTCCACCTTGCAGCCGGAACTGGACGGCGCCCATCCGCTCACCTTCGCGCGACTCGTGCAGCCGGTGCTCGACGCCCGATGCGTCGGTTGCCACGACCGCGAAGCCAAGGCGCCCAGCTTGCACGGCGACCGCTTTGGCCCACACGGCTGGTCTGAAGCCTTCCATACGCTGAAGAAATTCGCCTGGGCCAGAAGCGGTGGAAACGGCGTTGCCCTGACGGAGCGGCAATATTCCATTCCAGGCCAGGAAGGGGCGCGGGTGTCGCGGCTCTACCAGCAACTCGCCCAGGGCCATCATGACGTCAGGCTGGCCCCGGCAGAACTGCGCCGCATCACGGTCTGGCTCGACTGCAACAGCAACTTCTACGCAGCCTACACGGATGCCGGCAAGCAGGCGCGGGGTGAGGTGGTACAGCCCAAGTGGGGATTGCCGAAGTGGACCGCGGCCGAGACTCTCAGCCAAGGAACCGGTCCCCGGTTTTGACGCGAGGGCGATCAAGTCCCCGCCGCGCCTCGCGCGATCCTGTAGCAGCCGACGTGAGGAGGCTCCAATTGTCTTCTGATTTCTGCCTCTGATTGGAGCCTCCTCACGTCGGCTGCTACAGGTCTTGAAGTTGGCTCACGGCTACGGCGTCTTCTTCCCGCCCATGAGGATGAACTCGTCCCGGCTCAAGAAGCCGTCGCTGTCGGTGTCGAAGCGCAGGAATCGCTGGGGGGCCTCAGCCGGGTCAGGTTGGTTGGCCAGGAATTCCGCGCGCGTCAGCTTACCATCGCCATCTTTGTCCCGCTGGGCAAACATCGCCGCGCGGTCCTGCTTCGGCTTGCTGGGCGTGCCGGCAACGGCGTTGGTGGCCACCTTGAGTTGCGGCTTGGCCTCGGGTTGCCGCGCCAGCAGCCCGCGAAGTTGCGCGACGACTTCAGGCTGTTCCGCGGCCAGGTTCTTCGTCTCCTCCGGATCGGTTTGATAATCGTAAAGCTCCGGGATGCCCGTGTCGGCGGCAGCGCCGGGCTTCTTCCATTCCACGAGGCGGTGGCGCTCGGTGCGGACCGCGCGACCGATCAATTCGCCCACGCCTCGGGGCGAGCGCGGATAGGCATGGAAAACGGCTTCCTTCGTTTTCGCCGTCGCAGGATTCTTGAGCACGGCGGCCAGGCTCGCGCCGTCGAGGCCGGTCGGAACCGGCAGGCTGGCGAGTTCACACAGCGTCGGGTAAAGGTCCACCGTCTCAGCCAGCGCGCCGGTCTTCGCGCCGGCCTTCGCCACGCCGGGCGCGCAGACGATGAGCGGAATGCGCGTGGCCTGCTCGTAGTTGGTGTGCTTGCACCACATGCCGTGGTCGCCCAAATGCCAGCCGTGGTCGCCCCAGAGCACAATGATGGTGTTCTGAGCGAAGCCGAGACGATCCAGTTCGTCGAGCACGCGGCCCAGTTGCGCATCCATGAAACTCACGGCGGCGTGGTAGCCGTGGATGAGGTGGAGTGCCTGGTCGGGCGTGAGGGGACCGGTTTCGGGCATGTCGCTGTACTGACGCAACTCGCCCCAACTCGTCGGTGCGAACTGGGGTGCGCCGCGCGGGGGTTCCTGGAAGCTGGGCAGCTTAAATTCCTCGCGGCGGTAGAGGTCCCAGTACTTCTTGGGTGCGACGAAGGGGAGATGTGGTTTCAGAAATCCGACGGCGAGGAAGAACGGTTCGGCCGACTTTTCTTTCGCCGCGCGCAGCCGGCGGATGGCCTCATCCGCAATCAGCCCGTCGCCGTACGTGTTGTCCGGCACGTCGGCGCACTCGGTCGCCGCGCCGCGCGGCAGTTTGGCGGCCTCCTTCGCGGGCACGTTCGAGAACAGGGCTTCTTCCCGGGTCATCTGGGGCGGGCGATTTTCTTTGAGCACGTAGCCGCCGGCCGGCCCCGTCTTGGGTCCCCAATGCGGCACGCTCCAGGACGCTGGGTCTTCGTGATTGCCGTGGCCGACGTGGAGGATTTTCCCCAAGGCTTCCGCGCGCCAGCCCTGTTGTTTGAAGTACTGGGCGAGCGTCACCGCGTTGGGTGCCGCTTTGCGGAAATAGGTCCCCAGATCATAGATGCCGAGCGTGGTGGACCGGCGGCCGGTCATGAGAGCGTTGCGCGACGGCGCGCAGACCGCCTGGTTGGCGAAGGCCCGTTCGAAGAGCACCCCGCGCGCGGCGAGGCGGTCGATGTTCGGCGACTTCACCCGCGCGTCGCCGTAGCAGCCCAGGACCGGCTTGAGGTCGTCCACGCAGATCAGCAGGACGTTGGGTTTGCCAGCCTGGTCCGCGAGCATCGGCCCGGCGGCCAGACTGGCGGCCAGGGCGCCGGCGATCAGGAGGAAGCGCTTCAGAACATCAAGACGTTGAAAACGAGGCTCGTTCATGGGGTTGAAGACGGAAGAAAGTGCGTCGAGGTGACAGCCAAGGAGGTGGGGGTGGAGTGCTTAAAAGCGGCGGAGTCCTGCCGTAACGCCTCAGTAAAGTCGGGGCCGAGGCAGAAATCCGAAATCCGAAAATCGAAATCCGAAACAAATCCGAAATCCGAGTGAGCAAATCCGAAACCCTGTCGGCCCGTGAAGGTTTCGGATTTGGCGAACCGCCAGAGCTGGACTCTACTGAGGCCTTACGTCCCGCCGCACTCCGGCCTCGACTTCGCCGACGCTTGCGTCCATACACTGGCGCCCGTGAAAGAGACTTCCTTGCTTATCCTGGCGGCGGCGCTCAGCTCGTTCATGTCGTCTGCCGCGAACCCGGCTGTCGAAACCCAATCCGCGGCGCGTCCAGGGTTGCTCCTCCACGTCTCGAAACTCGGCGACAACACCGATGGCCGCAGTTGGCGCACCGCGTTCCAGACCATCCAGGCCGCGCTCGAGGCCGTGCCGGACGACTTGGGCGGGCACCGCATCATCATCCGGCCCGACACCTACGCGGAAGCCAATCTGGACTCAAAACACAAAGGCGCGGCGGGCGCGTACAACGTGATCGAAGGCGACTGGGATGGCCGCTTCGGCTCCGGCGCGAAAGGCTGGGTGGTGATCGACTCCGGCGCGCCGCGCGTGGTGGTGCGCACGAATCCGAAAGCGGCCACCGGCAATCCGACGTTCATGATCCTGACCAACGGCAATCCCGACGCGGAAACCGGCCTCAAGAGCGTGGATTGGTGGGGACCGTGGCGGTGCGATCCGGCTTACTCCGCAGACGGCTGGGACCGCTGGGTGTTTCGCCGTCTTTACTGCACCGGTTCGGAAGGCGGCGTGGGTTGGGACATGACTTGTCACGAAGGGGTGGAGTTCTCGGCCATCGTGGAGGATTGCGTGGGCCTCGGTCGTTTCGCGGGCGCGTGTGTGATGGCGCACGTGGGGCGGCCCGCTGAGCCGGTGGTCTTCCGCCGCTGTTACTTCATGTGCCTCGATGTCTGGGGCGACGCCGGCGCGGTTTATGTGCGCGCGCACAACAAGAGGATGCCGTCCACGCCGGACGCGGTGTTCGAGGATTGCACGCTGATCGGGCCGGACAATGCGTTGCAGGTGGGCTATCCCAAGTTCGAGGGCTACACGCGGGTGTTGTTCCGGAACTCGCGGCTCATCGTGATGAACTTCTCCCAACCGCACGGCACGCCGGCCACGGGCGCGGTCTATAGCGATCTGGCGGGCAAGTTCCTGCACGTCGATTTCGAGGACTGCACGGTGATGGGCTACAAGGTGCTGGGCGCGCGCGATGACGACTTGTTCTCCTACACGACGAAGGGAACCAACCGCGCCTACGTCCAGTATCGCCAGGCCGTGCCGAAGGGATTCGAGCGTCTGCGTTTCTGGCCGGTGGAGACGTTCAACGAGTTGCTGCCGCCTCGTTTCCAAAGCTCCGCCGCCGCGACGAAGCCACGCCTCACCAAGCTGCCTGTCGCTCTCTCCCCATCGGAGCGCACACCATGAAAGCCAGTGCCCGATGAACGTCTTTCACATCCGTAGCAGCCGACGTGAGGAGGCTCTGTTTCCATCGGAGTTTGAGCCTTCTTACGTCGGCTGCTACGGGGCTTTGAAACCGCCCCATCTGTCTCGGACCTCTCGCCGCCAGTTCTTGATTGGAACCGGCGTGCTCCTTGGACTCGGCCAAGTCAGGGCCGCGATCTCGGCTCAGACGAATGTGTCCCGCGGGGTTTCCAGCAACGTCTCGACCCGCGAGCTGATCCGCGATCCGCACTTTCGAACTGGGTTCCACCTGATTGAACCCAAGACTGGGCGCCGAGTCGCTTACGGCCAGTTGGCGGGCGCTGCGGGTAGCGTCGAACCGGCGTGGGACCTCGATCAGTGGTCGAGCCGGTTTCCGCTGGCGTCGGAACCGCCGGCGATACCGAAGCCCGGTGTCCGCCGCTGGGCCAATGCGGGCAAGGCGGTGACACTTGGCGAGCCGGACACTGCCGAGGCTGATCTGTCCTTGGCCGTGAACGCTGGCGTGGAATACGACCGGCGGGCGCGGAGAGCGAAGGAGCCGTGGGTGCATCTGTTGGTGGAACAGGCGTTCGCCGCTCCACCGTCGCTCGCGGAAATCTCCTCGGCGCGGCTCCGGCTCCGGGCGCGGTTGCTGCGCTCGGATTTCCATCGCACGGAGGACTACTCGCCCGGCTTGCACGCGGCGCGGTTCCAGATGTTCCTCATGCTCCAGAATCGCAATCGCCAGTCGTCGGGCTTCGGCAAGCTGGCGTGGTTCGGCATTCCGCTCTACGACGATCGGTCGCGCTTTCCGAAGGAGCACAAGGCGCAGGACACGGGCGGCACGGCCATGTTCATCTTCACGCCTGGCGGTGAAGTGTTCGCGAGCCGGAGCGCGCATGAGCGTGAGTGGATCACCGTGGACAAGGAGCTTCGCCCGCTGTTCCTGGAGGCGCTCGAAACCGCCTGGCAGCGCGGCTTCTTGCGCGAGGCACGCGACCTGTCCGACTATCGCATCACCGGCATGAACCTCGGCTGGGAAGTACCGGGCCTCTTCGATGTCGAGATGCAGGTGCGCGATCTCAGTCTCCAGACGGGGTAGGGCGGGCACTTGTGAGACACCGTGACGGCGCGATCCGCCAGCGGCTGGTTTGCATGTTGCCAGGGTTCATGCCAAGCTCCGCACCCATGAACACACACGTTCTTCTCGCGGTATGGCTGGTGTCCCTAGTCGTGCTGGCGCCCGGATTGCGCGCCCAAACAACTTCGTTGCCGGATTCTGTCCGGGCGGCGGTGGAGCGCGGCTACGCCAGCTGGTTCGAGTTGTATCAACACCTTCACGCGCACCCGGAACTCTCGTTGCATGAAGAGCGCACCGCCGCGCGCGTCGCCGGGGAGTTGCGCCAATCGGGCTATGAAGTCACCTCCGGCGTCGGCGGACACGGCGTGGTGGCCGTCCTGCGCAACGGCGCCGGCCCGACGGTGCTGGTGCGCGCGGACATGGATGCGTTGCCCGTGAAAGAACTGACCGGCCTGCCGTATGCCAGCGCAGTCACGACTCAAGATGACAACGGGCGCGAGGTTCCAGTCATGCATGCGTGCGGCCATGACCTGCACATGACGGCGCTGGTCGGCACGGCGCGGGTGCTAAAGCAACACCTGGATCGTTGGCACGGCACGCTGGTGTTGATCGGGCAACCCGCCGAGGAGCGTGTCAGCGGGGCGCGCCGCATGTTGGCGGATGGGTTGTTCACGCGTTTCCCGCGCCCGGATTACTGTCTCGCGCTGCACGTCAGCGCCGATGTTCCCGCCGGCTCGGTGAGCCACACCGAAGGCTACGCGCTCGCCAACACCGATTCCGTTGAGATCACGGTCCGCGGCGTGGGCGGCCACGGCGCGTTTCCGCACAAGGCCAAAGACCCAATCGTGCTCGCAGCGCAGACGGTGCTGGCCTTGCAGACCATCGCCAGCCGCGAGATCGCGCCTGGCGACGGCGTCGTGGTGACGGTCGGCACCATTCACGGCGGCACCAAAGCCAACATCATTCCCGACGAAGTGCGCCTCCAACTCACGGTGCGTTCCTACACCGACGAAGTGCGCAGGCAAACGATCGACGCCATCCGCCGCATCGCGCGCGGGCTGGCGGTGGCGGCCGGGTTGCCGGAGGACCGGATGCCGGTCGTGCAAGCTGGCTCGTCCGGCGCACGGGCCACTTACAACGATCCTCAACTGACGCAGCGCCTGGCGGGCGTGTGGCGCGGCTGGTTCGGCGAGGACAAAGTCGTGCGCGGCAAGCCGGTCATGGGCGCGGAAGACTTCGGCGAGTATGGGAGGACCGAGCACAAAATTCCGATTTGCATTTTCTGGGTTGGCGCGGTCGATCCCGCGGTCCTGAAGGCGAAGAGCGGCACCGCGTCGTCGCCACCTTCGCTGCACTCGCCGTTGTTCGCGCCCGTGCCGGAGCCAACTCTCAAGACCGGCGTGACGGCCATGACGGCGGCGGTCTTGGACTTGTTGGGCGGGAAGTGAGCCAGACTTCAAACAGGCCGGCAGTCGCGCCCGAAACGGATTGTCCTACGCGCCCAACAACGTCTGCGCGTTCGCGCCGAGCACCTTCGCTTCAAACTCTTTCCCCAGAGCAAACGATTGCAGTCCCGCGATGGTCTTCTGCTGATCCACCCACGGGCTGTCCGAACCGAAGAGCAGCCGGTCGGAGGGATGACGCTTGAGGATCGCTTCGGCTTGGGCGCGCTCCATGAAGTCGAAGCTGCAAGAGATGTCCATGTAGATCGAGCGGCCCACGAGATGGCGCTCCACTTCGTCCCAGTCCTTCCAGGCGCCGAAGTGCGCGGCCACCAACTTGAGGCGCGGGAATCGCTCCGTGACCTGCAGGATGCGCACGGGATCGGCCAGGCGGTCCAGGGGGAAGGCGATGTCGAATCCACCATGCAGCAGCAGCACCAGTCCGCACTCCGCCGCCGCGGTGTAGATCGGCGTCAGGCGCTCCTCATCAACGGTGAAGTTCTGGTAGTAAGGGTGGAGCTTGAACCCCCGGAAGCCCTCCGCCGCAATGCGTCGGACCTGTTCCGCCGCATTCGGGGCTGACGGATGGACGGATGGGAACGGGAGGATTCGGTCGGAGCAAATCGCCGCAGACCAGCGCAGGATCGGCTCGAACTGTTCGGGTCGCGTGGCAATGGAGGCCACCACCGAGGCGTCGATGCCCGCGCGGTCCATGGAGTGCAAGAGATCGGCGACGGTGCCGTTGAGGACGGCTTTCACCTCGTCGGTTTCGGCCTGAAGCTGGGCCATGGCGCGTTGGGCCAGGTGGTCCGGGAACGCGTGCGTATGGATGTCGATGACCATGCGGCGATGCTACGTGAGCGGGGCAGTGCAACACAATCCGCCGATGCGCCGAACCGGGCGGCGCCCTGGTCCGCTGAACATGGCAAAAAGTAAAGAACATCATTAACTCTTTTTTGACGGGAAACCGCGTTGGTGTATTCTGTGCCTAGTTCGCGGAAAATTGCGGGTCAGACTATGAAAACGAGAGCAAGGCTTTTTGTTTCAGCCAGGGCCGGAGGCACGGCCCGGCGGAGCGGGTTCACGCTCCTGGAATTGCTGGTGGTCGTCGCCATCACGGGGTTGCTGGCGGCGCTGTTGCTGCCCGCGTTGGGTCGGGCCAAGGCCAAGGGCCACACCATCGCTTGCTTGAGCAGTCAGCGGCAATTGTCCCTGGCCTGCCTGCTCTACATCGACGACCACGACGATCTGTTCCCCTACAACCTTGGCGATGACGAAACCCGGAAGACGGTGGCGGACCGGAGGTTCTTGAACTGGGTGAACAACGTCATGACGTGGGAACTCGATTCCGACAACACCAACACGGCCTTGCTGGCCAAGGGCGGGCTGGGGCCTTACGTGGAAGGCGCCCCCACGCTCTACCACTGTCCCAGCGATTTCGCGGTGAGCGACCTCCAAGCCAAAGCGGGCTGGAGCCACCGCGTGCGGAGCGTGTCCATGAACGCGATGGTGGGCGACGCGGGCGAATACACGGCTGACGGGATGAACGTGAACAACCCGCACTACCAGCAGTTCTTCAGAGCGGCCCAGGTTCCGGAGCCGGCGCGGATTTTTGTCTTCATCGAAGAACACCCGGACAGCATCAACGACGCCTATTTCCTCAACAAGGCCTACTCGGGGGAGTGGATCGACCTGCCGGCGTCCTACCACAACGGAGGGGCCAACCTGACGTTTGCCGATGGACACGCGGAGACGCACAAATGGCTTCTCGGCAGCACCAAGCCTCCCAACCGGCCAGACGCGGCCCACCTGCCTCTGGCCATTCCGTCGGACCAGCGCGCGGACTTTTACTGGCTCATGGAGCGGACGAGTCTCAAAGGCTCCGTTTGGCGGTAGGATGCAGGGGCGAACTGCCTTTGCCTCCCCCTCCGAAGCTGCGTCCGAAGGCTGCATCAAGCTCGGTTCGGGCGCGCTCGTAGCGCAGACTTTCAGTCTGCCGTATCGCCGGTTTTCCAACCGGCGAGCGTAGGAAGAGGCCAGCCGGCTGGAAGGTTCACGGCCTTGCCGACTGCAAGTCGGCGTTACGGCAGGTTGAAAACCTGCGCTACCCAGTGCGTCGGGCGGGAGCTTGATGCAGCCCTGGCTGCGTCCGGCGACCGCAAAGAAAAACTTGAATTGCCGGGGCTGGCCGGTAGTTTTTCCGCGCCGTGCAGGTTTAGCTCAGCGGTAGAGCACCAGTATCACACACTGGGGGTCGTAGGTTCAAACCCTACAACCTGCACCATTCTCCTCCGATGCCCATGCCCCGGCTTGACTCTGTCCGCCAAATCCGCAGTCTTCCCGCCAGCATGAATCCACAGATGACATTTCTCGGGCCGACGACGGCGCTGTGCCGTCGCCCGGCGCATCGTTTCCTCCTGGGCCTCTCGGCTGGTTGCCTTGTTGCAGCCGCGGTCACCGCCTCGGCGGCGGCGGTCAGCACTGCCACGCTCCTCGAGCAGATGACGGACCTCGCCGGCTTGGCGGAGTTCCCCAGCCCGGCCTACACCTGCAAACAGTTCTCCTCGTATGACCAGGCTTCGAAGTCGCCCGCACAGGAGTGGTTTGCCAACAATGACTGCGGCCAATACCTGCGGGTCGAAGACCGCGCCGGCCGCAAGGAACACGTCATGATGGACGCGGCGGGTCCGGGCGCGATCGTGCGCATCTGGTCCGCGAACCCGGCGGGCACGGTGCGGATTTACCTCGACGGCGCGGAGCAACCCGTGATCGAGGCGGCCATGTCCGATCTGCTCGGCGGGAAATTCCCCGGGCTGCCTCGCCCCATCGCCGGGGAATACAGCAAGGGCTGGAACCTTTACTTTCCGATTCCCTACGCGAAGAGCTGCAAGGTCACGAGCGACAAGGGCGGTTTCTACTACCACGTGAACTACCGCACTTACCCCGCCGGCACCGAAGTCGAGTCCTTCAACGCGGGCCAAATCAAATCGCTGGCGGCGCGGATCGAACAACTCGGCGCGCGGCTGGCGTCGCCGCGCGGCAAGGCCAGCGAGTTCGGGGGCCTGACGGAGGAGTACACGGTGGACGTGCCGGCCGGCGAAACCGTGCGGCAAGAGTTCGAGGGGCCGAAGGCGTTCGTGCGTTCCGTGGCCCGCCTTGAGGCGAAAGACCGCGAGGCCGCGCTGCGTGGTTTGATCGTGAAGGTCACGTTCGACGGCGAGGGGTGTGTTGAGGCGCCGCTCGGCGACTTCTTCGGCAGCGCGCCGGGTGTCAACGCGTATGCGGCCTTGCCGCTGGGTATGACCAAGGAAGGCGACCTGTATTGCCACTGGTTCATGCCGTTCAAGGAGTCGGCGGTGATCGAGTTGATCAACCACACCAAGGACCTCGTGAGGTTGTCCGGCGAGATCGTCTTGAAGGACCACGCCTGGACCGAACGCACCATGCACTTCCATGCGAAGTGGCGGGCCGAGTTTGACGTGCCCACGCGGCCCATGCAGGACTGGAATTACCTCACGGCGAAAGGGCAGGGGGTGTTCGCGGGCGTCTCCTTCGCCATCGACAATCCGGTCAAGGATTGGTGGGGCGAAGGCGATGAGAAGATTTACGTCGATGGCGAAACCTTCCCCAGTCACTTCGGCACCGGCACGGAGGACTACTACGGCTATGCTTGGTGCTGGCCGGCGGTGTTCACCCACGCGTATCACGCCCAGCCGCGCTGCGATGGGCCGGCCAACTACGGTCGGACGAGTGTGAACCGGTTCCACGTCGTGGACTGCATCCCGTTCACCAAGAACTTCAAGTTCGACATGGAGCTCTGGCACTGGAACGCCACCTGCAAGGTGAACATGGCAGCGGTGGCCTACTGGTACGCCCGGCCCGGGGCCACGGATGGCTTCAAGCCGATCCGCGCCGAGGAGACCGTGCTTCGTCCCATGCCGGTGTACGTGGTGCCGCGCGTGGCTGGGGCGATCGAGGGCGAAACGATGAAGATCCTCCGTGTGACTGGCGTGGCCGAACCGCAGGACTGGGCGAATGCGAGCGCGGGACGGCATTTGTGGTGGCACGCCGGGATGAAGCCGGACGACACGCTGGTCGTGAGCTTCGATGCGCCAAAAGCCGGGAAGTACCGCGTGTTCGGCCGTTTCCTGAAGGCGCGCGATTACGGCATCCACCAACTCGCCATCAACGGCCAGAAGTTTGGCGAGCCGGCTGACTTCTACAATCCAGAGGTGCGTCCGAGCAGCGAGCGGGACTTGGGCGTGTTCGAGTTGAAGGCCGGGGTCAACGAGTTCTCGGCCACCGTCGTGGGCGCGAACGAGAAGGCGATCAAGTCCTACATGTTCGGACTCGATTATCTGTTGTTGAAGCCGGCGGAGTAGGAAGCGCCGTGCTTGGTGCCGTCCGGGAAACCTCTCGACACGGCGGCGGACCTGGCGGTATTGGAGCGTCGAGAGGCGCGGCGGTCGGTGGCCGGTTGGCCGGCGCCCGCAGGTCGGGCCCATAGCTCAGGGGTTAGAGCAGGCGACTCATAATCGCTTGGTCGCAGGTTCAAATCCTGCTGGGCCCACCATTTTCGATCGGAGCCTCTGACCTCCTGTGCCGTGGAATTGGCTTGGGCCGCCCGGTGAGGGCACCGGGCCTACAGGGTCGCGCGAGAGATGTAGGCCGGGTCCCCTGACCCGGTGAACGCCGCTCGCCGTTCTCGTAGCCGCCGACGAGAGGAAGCTCCGATTTCCTTGGAGGTTTAGTCTCGTTACTTCGGCTGCTGCAAGGTTCTGAAAGCGCCTCTCACGGGGTGTTCACTTCGGGCCGTAGCTGAAGTCGTCGAACAATGTCACGCTGTCAGCCTTCGTCCAAACGCCCACTTTGCCGCCGTCCGTGAACGTGGCGTCTTCCGCGTCGAAGAGATGCCGGCCATTGAAGACCACCTTGAACGCGCTTCCGCTGAACTCCACCCGTAGCGAGTGCCACTGGCCCGGCGCGACCTTGAGGTTGGCGCCCTTGAACTGCGTCCGCTTGCCGTCCACAAAATGGTAGATGCGGACGTTGTCCTCGAGCGCGTTGGCGCGGGCGATGCAGTAATTGTCCGCGTCCTTGGCGCGCCAGACCACGCCGCCCGCTTGGTCTTCCTGGCCGCTGACCGGTTTGAACTTCACTTCCACGAAGCCGTCTTTGAGGTTCGTCCCGTCCTTGAGGCATACCGGATAGGTCGCCTCGCCGGATTGTTTCAGGACGTTGGGCTTGGTCGGCGCGGTGTCGTCCCGTTCGATCACCCATTTCGGTTCGCCTTTGCCCGTCCGGGTCGCTGTCCAGCCGGGCGGGGGTTGACCGGCGTCCGCGGTGTCGAAGTTGAGAGTTTCAGCCGTTGCCGAAATGGCACCGGCCACAACGAGAAGGAGGATGTTTTTCATACACACAAGCCGTTACCCGATGAACCGCGGCAGCCACCAGTGGACGACCACAATGATCGCGGCCATGCCAAACAGGTCCAACACGATGCCGTGCTTTACCATCTTTAGGAGTGGCACGCAACCGGTGCCGAACACGATGGCGTTGGGCGGCGTGGACACCGGCAGCATGAAAGCCAGTGACGCCCCCAGGCACGCGGCCAGCGCGGGCGGCACCGGGTTGACCTGTGCGGCTTGCGCCACCGCAATGGCGACCGGCACGACCATGTTGGCCGTGGCCGTGTTGGACGTCGTCTCCGTGAGCAACACGGCGATCACAGTGAACAGCACCGTCAGCCCCAAGGCCGTGTGGGCGTTGAGCGAATGGGCCAAACCCTCGCCGATCCAGCGGGCCAGGCCGGTGGAGAACATCGCGTCGCCCAGCGCCAGTCCGCCGCCGAAGAGCAGGATCGTGCCCCAGTCGATCCCGCGCGCCTGCGTCCAGCCGATGGTGAATTCGCCGCGACGAAGATTCACCGGCAGCACGAACAGCAGCGTGGCGCCCAGGAGCGAAGCCGCCGCCTCCGGCGAGTGACGTTCCAGTGCCTTGAACAAGGGCGCATTCACGCCCGCTCCCACCGCGACCACGCCGGGCAGCAACCACAAGATCACCGTGACGCTGAACGCGATCAGCACGTTGCGCTCGCCGCGCGACAGCGGGCCGAGTTTCGCGCGCTCTGCTTGAATCCACGCCGCGCTTCCGTCCAACAAGCCTGGCTCCGCCGGGCAGGCGCGGTTGAGATAAAACCCCAGGAAGGCGAGCATCACCACCGCCAGCGGGACGCCGAAGGCCATCCATTGAAAGAAGGTGATCCTCAGCCCCTGGCTTTTCTCGATGAATCCGACGGCGATCAAATTGGGCGGTGTGCCCACCGGGGTCGCCATGCCGCCGATCGACGCCGCAAACGCCGTGGCCAGCATGAGGCCGGTACCATACTTCAGGTCCGTGAAGCGGACCTCGCGCCCCTCGCGTTCGGACTGGCGTCGGGCCATCTCGCTCAGAATGGCCACGCCGATGGGCAGCATCATGGCGGCGGCCGTCGTGTTGGAAATCCACATGGACAGGAAGCCGGAAATGCCCGCGAAGGCCCACAGAATCCGCGCCGGGCTTTGGCCCACCCAGCGCAGGCTGAGAATCGCGAAGGCAATCCGCCGGTTGAGGCCGTGATGCAGCATCGCTTCGGCCAGCAAGAAACTTCCCAGGAAGAGAAAGATGATCGGGTGCCCGAAGTTCTTGAACATCTCCTTGTCGCTCGCGATCCCGCACACCACACATAGCGTCGGCCCCAGCAGCGCGGTGACGGCCAATGGAATGGCTTCCGTGAGCCAGAGCGTGACGACCAATCCGAACACGGCCAGCAGCCGATGCGCATTCTCAGCCAAGCCGGCCAGCGGCACCCACCACAGCACGAGGAACACGATGGGAGCCAACGCCAGCCCGGCCCGTCGCCGCCAGTGGTCAATGGCTTCTTCCTGTCGGGTGACTTGGCCTTCTGGATCGTTCATGTAAAAAATAGTGGAGTGTTCAGACTAGTTCTGTACGCCAGCCCGGCGACAGATGACAAACGACGAGCCGACAGCGGTGGCGCGGTTTCCGAGGCCAACCATGCAGCAGACAGGTGAACACCTTGTCCGCACGGGGCAGCGCCGGTGGCGCGACATGTTTGATGGCGGGAATTGTACAAAGCATCTTTAGGCCCCAGCGGGACAGCATGGTTCAGCCAACGGACTGGAGCAGATAACGGTTATCGTAGGCTACGCTGAATCGATCAAGGAATTCTCGATATTCCTCCTGAAATCCCTTGCGCTTGTGATGCGCTTCTTGGTTCTGAATGTACCGGATGACGTCGCCAAGCTGCGAGTGCGAGTAAGAGAAGGCTCCAAAACCCTCCTGCCACGCGAACCGTCCCGCGACCCAGCGATTCTCGTTAATGTGGTTGGTTGAACCGGTCTTGATCTCCCGCACCAAATCCGAAAGCGCCATGCTCGGCTTCAAGCCAATGAGAACATGAACGTGATCTGACATGGCATGAATCGCCAGCAGCTTCTGGCCCTGGCGAGTGACGATGCCCGTGATGTACTTGTGGAGTTCTTCCTTGCGCTCAGGGCGGATCAGGTTCTGCCGGCCTTGCACGGCGAATACGACTTGAATGTAGATTTGGGTGTAGGTGTTGGCCATTGGTTCATTCTGTTCTTGCGGAGGTGCCCCAGCGCCGTAGGCGCGTCAAGTTTATAGCTCCAGAAATCCAATCCATGTCGAGCCCCAGCGGGGCGGCAGGTTGTTCCGATCCGGACAACCAAGTGAATCGGGCGCCGGTGCGTGGGGTGATTATCATGCCGCTCCTACGGAGCTTGGCTGGTCGTGGGGCACGCAGGCTACAAACATGATGCTCCCACGGAGCTAAAACCGGTGCCGGCAAAGGTTTCACCGTTTCCAGGCTCACGGTGATGACCTGGCCAAGGACGCGGACTACGAAGCCGGGATCGTTGGTGCGGTGTGAGTCGCTGGTGATGCCGCCACGGTACTCGTACGTCTTGGGCAGGATGCTGTCCAAGCTTGGGAACTCTTGTGAGCGGCGCTGCATAGCTCTTGTTCCTCCTCAGGAGGTAAACTGCCTCTCCTTCAAGGCGCGACAGATTCCTTCCAAACCCGGAAACAATGTCGCCGCTGAAACACCCATGTAGTCGAGTTCACGGATCGCGAAACGGCGCTCCGACCATGGGATGTCGATCAGGGTCAGGTATCTTCTTTCCTTCCCTTCCTCGACAAGGTTTACCCACGATTCCACATCCTGAACGTTTGAAAACACATGAACTGACTGTTGGGGAAAATGGCGAGGGTTGTTGTGTGCTGCGAATTCCCGCAATGTGATTGCGGGGTGCGGATCTGCGAGCGAAACCACTTGAGGAGTATCGTGCATCCACGCATCGCCATCGAAGGCAAATATGCGCGAATAGCCACTTGAAGTGGCGTTTTTGATGACGCTTTCAAGCGCAAAGAATGCCGCAACATACGGCGAGCGGGTCCAGTCGAGCAGCGGCGTCGGGAATCCATGATGTTGCGCCAGGCTCAGCAAGGCTCCGTAATCGGCGGGATCGTCCAAGTTGTACCGTTGTGCGCAAACCGAATCGACTCGGGGAGCGAGCAGGCGGATATCCTCCTGGTCGTAGCGAAGGAGATCGTACCTGCCATGCCGATGGAGAGTGGTCCTCAACTTCCAGGCTCGATCAGCCTGCCCTCGAAATAGAAGGTGTTTGCCATTTCGGATTAGCTCTGCCACGTAGTCCTTGAACTCACCCCAACTCATCTTGTGGTCTGGCTCCCTTGGCTGTTCGTCCGCTCGATTCTGCAGGTCGTAGGAGCCTTCTCCAGTGGCGCCACGCCACTTGCCGACAATTCTGTTGCCACGGAGTTCAGCTTCGACATTGAACGAGGATGGAAAGTAAACAACGCCAGGGTGACGTTTCATGTAATCGCCTGCGGGCAGCAGCACTTGCGATTCGTCGTCCCATGCCTTGGGGTTCGTGGCGAAGCCGTGAATCGCGCTTCCTTTGATATCAAGTGTAAGGTCAAACCGGGCGGCTGGCAGCGGAGCTTGGAGCATTGTCGTCGCAAACGCCCTTGCCCCGGCTTCAATGCTCAGAGCAGCCCAACCTTGTATTGTCCCTTTGAAGGTACCTATCCACTGGCCAGTTTTCTGCATTGTTTCATTTGCTGGGTTGTCACTCAAGCGGCCTCCATGTCTAGTACATCAGACCGAAGTACGTGGCGAGAAAGTGCCGCCGTGCAAATCCTGCATGTGCCCACAGAAGCCGTGGAAGAAGTCTTCATAGATGATGTTCAGAACCTGAGATTCACCAGAAAGATTGAGAAACTCAAATCGACACCTCACCCTCCCTCTCCTTCTGTTCAAGGCGGAGTGAAACCGACGCGCGCCGTCCGCGCGGCGTTGTTCTTCGCGGGACACGGTCGATGTTCTAGCGCAAAGCCGTCCGGAAGGAAACAGTAAAGCTGAGGTTCCGCCGGCACATCCCGGCTTTGCTCTCGCCACGACTGTGCTGATCGCGGCGTTTACGCCGCCTTAGCGTTCAGATGTCCTCCCGGCCAATCGTTTCAACCATTTCCATCGGAGGCTGAAGCGGCCTGAAGGTCGCGGGCCAGGAGCAACAGATTCACCTCCGCCTCAAATCAGATTTGACTCTCCCGCCGTTTCCCTCCCTACTTTCGCCGCAAAATTTGAAACCTATGAGCGACCCGGCACAAGCACTGAAAGACCTCACACCCCAGAAGGAATTTTTCATCGGCATCGACTCCGATGGCTGCGTCTTCGACACGATGGAGATCAAACACAAGGAGTGTTTCACCCCGATGTTCGTGAAACACTTCCGCCTCCAAGCGGCCAGCAAGTACGCCCGCGAGGTCTGGGACTTCGTGAACCTTTACTCCAAGACCCGCGGCTGCAATCGCTTCCCCGCACTCATCCGCGCGCTGGGTCTGCTCCGTGCGCGCAAGGAGGTCATCGCTCGCCGCGTGGCCATCTGGGACACCAAGCCGCTCGAAGAGTGGGTCGCGCGGGAGACCAAGCTGGGCAACGCCGCGCTCAAGAAAGAGATCGAAGGCGGCAACACGGCCCTCCAGCAGGTCATGGAGTGGTCGCTCGCCGTGAACCGCACGGTCGAGGACATCGTCTTTGGCGTGCCGCCGTTCCCGCTCTTCCGCGAGAGTCTTGAACGGATGGTCCAGCGGGCCGACACCATCGTCGTCTCCCAGACGCCCACCGAGGCGCTGGTGCGCGAATGGACCGAGCACGGCATCGTGCAGCACGTTCGCGTCATCGCCGGCCAGGAACTGGGGACCAAGACGGAGCACATCAAGTTCGCCGCCGACGGCAAGTATCCGACCAACAAGATGCTCATGATCGGCGACGCGCCCGGCGACTACAACGCGGCCAAGAAGAACCACGCGCTCTTCTTCCCCATCGTGCCGGGCCATGAAGAGGCGTCCTGGGAGCGGTTCTTCAAGGAAGGACTCGATCGGTTCTTTGCCGGCACGTTTGCCGGCGCGTATGAAGCGGAACTCCAGAAGGAGTTCGACGCTTCGCTGCCGGAGCATCCGCACTGGAAATAGCCGCGGGAGCTTTCGCACTTCGATGACGCGGGCTGGTCTTGAACGCCAGCCCGTTTCTGTTTCGTCCGGGGAAGGCGAGCGTGGTCGCGGAGGCTTTCTAGCCTCAGGACTCCTGAGCCCGTGGAAATGACGTGGCCCGCCCGGTGAGGGCACCGGGCCTACAGGGTCGCGCGAGAGCTGTAGGCCGGGTCCCCAGACCCGGCGATGGGGGATCAGCGTTGTTCCACGCGCCCACCGGGCAAGATTCAGGCTTAACCTGAACGCCACTTTTTTGTGGCGTAAAGCCTGGGCCACATTATCAATTCCGCCATGAACACGACGCGCAATGCTTTCTCTCGTTCAGTCCTCACCCAGTCCCGCCGCGATTTCATCCGGCGCCTCGGCGCGACCGTCGCGCTGGGGGCGGCCGCCACTTCGCCCGGGCTGCTCAGTTCGTTGGCGGCCGAAAGCCAGCCAGCGATGAAGGGCCTCGTTGGCTCCAACATCTACGGCTGGGGCCAATATGCCGGCCGGGAGAAACGCAAGCTGGACGTGGGCGAAGTCATCTCCGCGCTGCGCGACAGTGGCTACCACTATCTCGAGAACTTCATGGACCTGGCGCGTCCTGAGAACAACGCCAAGTTCGCCGAGCAGCTCAAGGAAAAGGGCCTTCAACCGGTCAGCCTCTACGTGGGTCCGGCGCTGCACGATGCCAAGGCCAAGGACAACGTGGCCAAAGTCCTGGCAGCGGCCAAAGTCTGCAAGGACGCCGGGTTCCAGGTCTTTAGCTGCAACGCCGCTCCCATCGGACGCGAGAAGACGGACGAGGAGTTGAAGACCCAGGTGGCCGCGCTGATCGAGTTGGGCGAAGGCTTGAACGCGCTGGGGATGAAGCTGGGCGTGCATCACCACCTGCCGGAAATGGCCAACCACGCCCGCGAGTTCCACTACAACTTCCGCAACTCCAAGCCGGGCGTGGTCGGCTTCTGCTACGACGTGCATTGGGTCTGGAAAGGCGGCATGCCGCCGATGGACGCTCTCAAGGAATACGGCGACCGCGTCGTGACCTGGCACTTGCGCCAAAGCCGCGACAAGGTCTGGTGGGAAGACCTCGACAGCGGCGACATCGACTACGAAGCCGTGGCGAAGTATGCGGAAGAACACAAGCTGCCGCGGCGGTTCACGGTGGAACTCGCCTTCGAGGCCGGCACCAAGATCACGCGCTCTGTGGTCGAGAATCACCGCCGCAGCCGCGAGTGGGTGCAGAAGGTGTTTGGGGCGTGACCCAAAGCGGGAGGCGCAGCCGCAGCCGATATGATCCAATTTCAAAGCCCCGTCGCGGCGTCTCGGCAGAGAGCCGCCGTTCTCTTTGTCGGGCACAACAGGAGTGCGGCGCTCTGCCGAGACGCCGCGACGCCCACGAGGTTTTGCAGCCGCCTGTTATGAAACGTCTTTGCCTCCTGCTCCTCGCTTTGGCGACGGCTCCGCTGGCCGTGGCCCAGGACAAGTCGATCTCGCTCGACGACCTCCTGCAGGACGGCGCGCAATGGATTCAGGACAACCTCGACCTCGACGCGCTGCGGTCGCTGACTGGGGTGGATCAGCAGAAAGCGGAGAAGTTGTTTCAAGACTTGCAGCAACAACTCCAGGGCGAGTACGTCGTCGATCTGGCGAAACTCAAGACCACCGCGGAAGCCGTCCTGCCGCTGCTGGAATCCAATCCCGACAGTCGGCCCTACGCGGCTTGGCTGAAGACGCGACTTGATTACCTTGATGTGGCCGAGGAGTTCCGCCTCACCATCCCGCCGCCAGAGGTGAAGCCCGGCCAGCCTCCGAAGCCAGTCCCGAATCCCGCGCCGGAGTTGCAGCGCAAAGTCTGGGAGAAGCGGCTGGAGACGCGGCCCGCGCCGAAAGCCTCGGACCCGCTGGTGAGCCGCCTGAAGCCGATCTTTGCGGCGCAGCGTGTGCCGGCGGAGCTGGCCTGGCTGGCGGAAGTCGAGTCGTCCTTCGATCCTGGCGCGCGGAGTCCGGCCGGCGCGGCGGGGCTATATCAACTCATGCCGGCCACGGCGAAGTCGCTCGGCCTCTCGCTGCGGCCCAGGGACGAGCGGTTGCAGCCGGAGAAGAACGCGCTGGCTGCGGCGAAATATTTGAAATACCTGCACGGGCGTTTCAAGGACTGGCCGCTGGCGCTGGCGGCCTACAACGTCGGCGAGGGCCGGATCAGCGGCCTGCTGGAGAAACACCAGGCGCGGACCTTCGACCAGATCGCCACGCGCCTGCCGGCGGAGACGCAGATGTACGTGCCGAAAGTCGAAGCCACATTGCGGCGGCGCGAAGGCGTGTCGCTGGCGAAACTGCCGGCGCCGAGCGGGTAGTTCTGCGAGGCAATTTCAGAACCCCGTAGCAGCCGACGTGAGGAGGCTCTGTCTTGATTTCAGATTTCAGATTTCAGATTCGAAGAGTGAGCCTGCCAAGGAACGGAGCGCGGCTGTGTCCGCAGGACCAGCCGCAGCACCAACCCAGGAGCGGGGCGTGAGAGCATGTCCGAGCTTCGTCCTCTGGAGCGTGCTGCGGCTGGGTCTTCGACCACAGCCGCGCTCCGTTCCTTGGCCCGATGCAGCAACCATCGGCGGTGGCTCCGACTCTCCTCACGTCGGCTGCTACAGTCTTGCAGGAAGCTCCTGCGTCCGGCGAAAAATTTGTTTCCTTCCCGGCGGAGCGGCTGGTTCAATCGGTCGCATGAACGAAATGACGAATCGACGTGAGTTCCTTTCCACCTCGTGGCGCGCCGGCTTGGCCCTGGCCACCGCGGGCGCACTTGTTCCGACGCCGGGGCCGGCTATGGAGCCGTTCAAGCGTCCGGGCAAGCCGCGCTTCCCGCTCAGCTTGGCCGCCTACTCTTTCCGTGAGTTCTTCAACCACAAGGATCCGGCCAAGCGCCTCACGCTTTTCCAGTTTATCGACTTCTGCGCCGACCAGGGTTTGGAGGGCGCCGAACTGACCAGCTACTATTTTCCTCCCAAAGCCGACGCCGAGTTCCTGCTCCAAGTGAAGCGCCATGCCTTTTTGCGCGGCGTGGCCATCAGCGGCACCGCCATCGGCAACAACTACTGCCTCCCGAAAGGCGAGAAGCGCGATGCCCAGATCGCCCTCACCAAGCAATGGGTGGACAACGCGGCCCTCCTGGGCGCGCCCCACATCCGGGTCTTTGCCGGGGCCAAGGGCGCCCTCGACCTGGCGGAGGCGAAGAAGCTGTGTCTCGAAACGCTCGAAGAGTGCGCCGACTACGCGGGCAAGAAGGGCGTCTTCCTCGGCCTGGAAAACCACGGCGGCATCGTGGCCGAGCCGGCGGACTTGCTCGGACTCGTCCAAGCCGCCAAGAGTCCCTGGGTGGGTATCAACCTCGACTCAGGCAACTTCAACACGGACGATCCCTACGCCGACCTCGCCAAGTGCGCCCCCTACGCCGTGAACGTGCAGATCAAGGTGGAGATCAAGCGGCGCGGTGCGGCGAAGAGAGAAACGACCGACCTGGATCGCATCACCAAGTTCCTCCGCGACGCCAACTACCAGGGCTTTGTTGCGCTCGAATACGAGGCGGCGGAAGATCCGTGGCAGGCCGTGCCGGTCTGGCTGAAGCGAATGCGGGCCGCTGTCGTGCCCTGAGCGGCGTATGTGTTTAGCGTCGTAGCGCCGGCTTTCCTGCCTGCCGTATCGCTGACTTTCAGTCGGCAGGGCGTGGCCAGTTCAGAAACACATCGAGTTCATACCCGCCTTCGCTTGGCAACGTCCCGCAGGTTGAAAACCTGCGATACGGCAGGCTGGAAAGCCTGCGCTACGCCAAATACATACGAGGCCGTGGGTTCTTGCGACGCTCGGGAGAGCGGACAGGAGGAAGCTTACTTGGGCAGGACGAGAATGAATTCGCCGCGGCGGTTCTTGGCCCAGGAGGCTTCGTCGTGGCCGAGCGCGACGGGCTGGTCCTTGCCAAAGCTGACCGTGTGAATCTTCTCCCCGTTCACGCCGGCACGGATGAGGTATTCGCGGATGGCCAACGCGCGGCGTTCACCGAGGGCGCGGTTGTATTCCGCGGTGCCGCGTTCGTCGCAATGGCCTTCGATCAAGAGATCGCAGGCCGGATTCTCGTTCTTGAACTGGCCGGCCACGGAATCCACTTTCGAGGCTTCGCTCGACTTGATGACCGAACGGTCGAAGTCGAAATAAACCGTGAAGGCCTTGAACTTCTCGCGGTCCTTGGGGCGGCCTTCGATGGAGCCGGAGGCGGCCCCGAAAGTGCCATCGGCATTGGCCTTCATCGTGGTGGGCGTTTCCCCGCCAATCATTGGCGGCGCGGTGGTGATGGGGTTGCCAGAGCCGATGGGATTTCCGGTGGTGTCTGAACCGACACCGCTGGCAGCCTGCCCTGGCAACGGCGTGGTGCGCCCGGGCCGTTTCTTGCAGCCTTGACCGGCGAAAGCGAGGACTGCGACGACCGTGATGAGAGTGACAAACTTCGTGATTTTCATGTGCGTTGTGTATTGTGGGAAACTACCTGGCCCAACTCGGCGACGAGGCGCTCCCCGAAATGCGGGCGACATCCTTGACTTGTTTGCTGGGCACGTCAAGCAAAGACAGGACGTGCCGGTGGTTGACGTTGCGGGCGAAGACCACGGCGCGTGAATTGGGCGCCCACACCGGGTCTTCTCCCTCCACCAAACTGGTGGTTTGGCCGCGCCGAGAACCGTCCATCGACACGACGCAAATATCAAATCCGCCCCGCCGCTGGGACGTGAACACGATGTACTTGCCGTCCGGCGACCAGTCCGGTTCGGTGGGACGGCCCACGGTCGTCGGCACGCGCGTCAAAGCGCCGCCCTCCGCCGAGATCGTGTAGAGCGCCGTCACACCCGTGCGGTCGGAGCAGAAGCAAATTGTCCGCCCATCCGGCGACCAGCACGGCGAGGCGTTCACGGCCTTGCCCGTGGTGAGCTGACGGAGATTGCCGCCGTCGATGTCGCTGACGTAGAGATCGGGGTTGCCGGACTTGCCGAGAATCATGGCGAGACGGCGGCCGTCCGCCGAGATGGCCACGCTGGAGTTGAGTCCATTGAAGCGGGCGACGGCCTTGCGCGCGCCAGTGCTGAGGTTCTGGGAGAAGATGTCGGGCTTGCCGAATTTGTAGGACGTGTAGAACAGCGTCGAGCCTTTGCCCCACGCCGGCGCGGCCACGATGACGCCATCCTGGGTCACGGACTGGGCGCTGTATCCGTCGTAGTCTGCGACATAAATCTCTCCTGGGCCGACGCCGCTCGGCTGGACGAGGAAAGCGATCTTGGTCTGCGCGATGGGAATCCGCTCCGCCGCCTGCGCCACGGCATCGGCCAACGCGTGGGTCTGCGAGCGGGTGCCACTGCCGGTGAAGGCTTTGGCGACTTTGGTTTGCTTGGTGAACGGATCGTAGAGCACGCCTTCGACGCGGCCCGGCTCGTTCTTGCCTTGAAGGAGGTAGCGCGCCTCTTTCTCGGAAACCAACCTGAAGCCCATGAAGAACAGGTCGTTCTTGATCGTTTTGTCCACCTCGCCGGAGAAGCCCGTGATGTGAATGGGGATCGCGGGCGGGAAGTCCAGGCCGGAGGCAGTCGCCTCCCTGTCAATTCGGATGGCGTCGTCGGTAGCGGCGAGCACGGTTACGGGAAGAACGGAGCACAATACGGCGGTTAGGAACAAGCGGGTCAGTTTCATCCAAGTCTTCGTTTGGCGTTCAAGTTGAATTCGATGGTCAAGGTGCGGCGCTCTTCTTTCGCGCCCTCCGGGAAGGGCGGCACGTTCCTCACGTCCCGCAGCACGCGCTGCACGGAGCGGTTCACGGCGGAGTCACTGGAAGAGGAGAGAATGTCCGAAGCCATGACGCTGCCGTCGCGCGCGATGGTCACGGTAACTTTCACGGTCGCGGATTCGTTGGCCTCGGCGGGCGGGTTCCAGGCGTTGTCGAAGCACGCCGCCACCGCGGCCCTCCAGTTGCTGACAGCAGGACCGCCGCCCGGTCCCCACACATCGACGCTGGAGGCCACGTTGCCCACCAAGCCGTGGCCGACGTTCGAGACCGTTCGGTCGAAGGCATTGCGCGCCTCGCCCCATCGCTTCTGGTACGCGGCGTACTCGCGGCGGGCCTTCTCGTCGGCTTCGCGCTGCACTTTGGCCGCGGCGAGGTCGGCGGCAGCCCGCTTCGTGGCGTTCGTATTGATGCGGGTCGTGAGTTTGGGATGGGTGTCCTTGGGCTTGGTGGACTTGGTGGCTTTGGTCGGGTCGTCGCCGGTTTTCGGTTCCGGCTCGTGCTCCTTCGGCTTGGCGGTTTCTTTGGCGGGCTCGGGCGTTTTCTCCACTTTCGGCGGCGGCGGAGTGGGCACTGGCGCGGGCGGCGTCGCGACGGGCGGGGGCGGAAGCTGCGGCGCGGGGGCATTCTCGCGCGGGGCGTTGGGATTGCCGCCGGTGGAGATTTTCTCGTCCGTCAGCCGCGTGAAGGTGAGCACGGGGCCGAGGTCTTCCAGCTTCGGCCCTTTGGGCGTGAAGAACGCCGAGCCAAACAAGAACGCCACCATCAGCAGCCCGTGCAGAGCGGCTGACCCGAGCAGACACTTTTTCTCAAGGCGGTTCATCGTGGCGGCGTCGTGCGCAGCGAGAAGCGGGTGATGCCGTTCCGCTGGCAGCGGTCAATGACCGAATAAAGATGCTTGTTCTGCCCGTTTTCGTCGGCGCGAATCCAGACCAGCAGGTTCGGGTTGGCGTGAAAGTCGCGGACGAGGGAGGCCTCGATCTGGTCGAGGGTCATGGGCCGGCCGCCGAAGGCCATGATGCCGTTGGCGGCGATCTCGACGGTGCGGATATCGCCTTTCTCCACGGGCCGGTCCGTGCGCCCGCCTTGCGAGAGCTTGAGGTCCAAGCCCTGTTCCAACAGCGGCGTCGTGATGACGAAGATGATGAGGAGCACGAACGCCAAATCCAGCAGCGGCGTGATGTTGATGTCACTCAGCGTCACCAGCGAATTGCGTTGGGAGAAGCGGCGCATGTCAGGTTCTCAGGTTTTCAAGTTCTCAAGTTTTCAAGTTTTCAAGTTTTCAAGTTGTCAGGTTCCACGTCAGCGCCCGCCCGGGCCACTTGATAACCTGATAACTTGAAAACCTGAGAACCAACTATTCCTCGAGGTATTCCGTTTCCATTTTCGACACGAGGTCCTGCGCGAAGTTGTCCAGTTCGACCGTCAGGACACGCAGGTTGTGGACGAGCCAGTTGTAGCCAAACATCGAGGGGATCGCCACCAGCAGGCCGGCCACGGTGGTGATGAGGGCTGCGGCCACGCCGGGCGCCATCGTTGCCAAGTCCGCGCGCCCGCGCATGGCCACGGCGCCGAAGGTGTCCATCACGCCCCAGACCGTGCCGAGCAGACCGAGGAACGGCGCGCCGCTGACGGCGATGGCGAGCATGATGAGGCCGGACTCCAGCCGGAGCGATTGCTGGGCGACGGTGCCTTCCAGGGTGCGCTTGATGTGCTCCATGGACTTCAGGGAGATCGCCCGCTTGCGTCCGGTGTCGGGCTGTTTGAGGCGGGCGTCCATCTCCTTGCATCCTTCCTGATAGACCGAGAAGAGCGGGCAGTCATCGACTTGCACCCGGCGGTCGAAGATGTCCATGACCGTTTTCTGGGTGCGGAACTCAGCTTCAAAGAGGCGGTTCAGGCGCTTGGCCCGGCGCATCTGCATGGCCTTGGAGGCCATGATCGACCAAGCGAAGATCGAGAAGAGCACGAGGATGACAATGATGACCTTGGCCTCGGGCGTGGCCCGATCCCAAATGAAGAGGAGCCGGCCCTTGCCAGGGTTGGCTGCTATGTCCGCTAGAAACAGATACATCATCTCGACACGACTAGAGCACAGTTCAACAAAGTGGGGCAACGAAAACCAAAGTACGCGCCCGCGTCTTGGTCGTGGTGAGGAACCGATTTGCCGCCCAGACCGGGGCTGGTCGAAAACTACGGGGCATTAGAAGCAACAAGGCGGGGTCTTGTTCAAGAAATTTCTGAAACAATCTTCTCCCCGATCTGTACCGAAAGCGGATGGGGAAGCTCCCTCTTGGGCGCGAGAAGATGCACGAGGCTCCCGGAGACCTCGCTTCAGCCTGGCTCTGTTCGAGCGGCCACAAGGCTGCATCAAGCTCCCTCCCGGCACACCGGGTAGCGCAGGTTTTCAACCTGCCGTAGCGCCGACTTGCAGTCGGCAAGGCCGTGAACCTTCCAGCCGGCTGGCCTCTTCCAACGCTCGCCGGTTGGAAAACCGGCGCTACGGCAGACTGGAAAGCCACTCAGCCGGCGGGGCCGGTGGCGGGCCGGCAGAATAACTTGGCAGAACCGCCTTCGGCCCGCATCGTCGGGGCGCTCGTGCGCGCGGCGGAAGTCCAGACCGGTTTGACCATGGTGCGGGTTTCC
>JACRJZ010000006.1 GCA_016219875.1 Verrucomicrobiota bacterium
ACGGCGTAGAAGCGATGCGCGTGAATGGCCCTCGGAGAGCCGGATGCGGGAAAACCGCCTGTCCGGTTCGATGAGGGGCGGAGCCAGACGGTCATTGGCCGCGTGCCTTTCAACCCGTCGGCTCCGCCTACTCTACTGAATGGAGCCTCCTCACGTCGGCTGCTACGGGGTTTTGCAGTTGCCTCCCACATCGCCGGTTGGAAAACCGGCGCGACGGCGGCAGCGTCAAGATGCGCCCGGTCTGACTTCCGGCTTGTCAAAGGCGCCGCTCCGCGGGACTCTGCCCGCCGAAATGCCAGCACAGGACCAGGCCTTTTCGAGGATGAACCGCACTTCCTGCGGTTTATCCCCGGAAAACCCGGGATGAGCCACTTGCGGCTCAATACGTGTTGGGCGGCAACGCGCCCCTCGAATCAGCAAACCAATGACAGAATATGAAAACCAAACTCACCAACAAATTCACTGTCCTCCGCATTTTCGGCGCCTTGATGGCGGCCCAGCTTCCGACTGTCGCCGGTGAGCGTGTTGAGTGGCCAGTCGCGTCAGGCGGCAACGGCCACTTTTACCAGGCGTTCCTCGTTTCAACTGGCATCACTTGGCAGGCGGCCTGGGACGCCGCGACGGCAATGGGCGGCTACTTGGCGACGCCCACCGACGCTGCCGAGAATGATTTCGTGTTCTCTTTAGTGAGTGGCGACGATGCTTTCTGGTTTCTGAGGCCAAACACCGCCAATGGTATTGGGCCTTGGTTGGGAGGCTTTCAAGCTGCCGGTGCGGCCGAACCGGGCGGCGGGTGGCATTGGGTCACCGGCGAGGCGTTTGGATATGCCAACTGGGGACCAGGCCAGCCCGACAACGGAGGGAGCGCGGACAGGTTGCACTTTGCCGGTTTCGGAACGCCAAAGGACAAGACGTGCAATGATTACCCAGGCACACCGAGCGCCAGTTGGCCGTCTCCGCGAGGCTACATCGTCGAGTGGTCGCCAGCCTCGCCACCGACCACTCCAGTGCAGTGGACTGTTGCGTCAGGCGGGAATGGTCATTTTTATCAGGCGTTTCTCGTTCCGACTGGCATCACTTGGCAGGCTGCGAGCGATGCAGCCACAAGCCTTGGTGGCTATTTGGCGACGGCCACTAACGCAACCGAGAACGATTTCATATACAGTCTGGTGAGTGGAGACAACAGTTTCTGGTTTGTGAACATCAACGGGAATGGTGTCGGACCTTGGCTTGGTGGTCTTCAGTCGGATGGAGCACTCGAACCAGCTGGCGGCTGGCACTGGATTACCGGAGAGCCATTCACGTTCACGATCTGGGGCACTGGGCAGCCAGACAACGGATTAGGCGGCCAGAATCGTCTGCATTTTGCCAGTTTCCCCGCGCTGAAGGACAAGACTTGGAATGATTACGCAGACGCTCCCACTGCTCTTCAGCCGTCTCCGAGCGGTTTCATCGTCGAGTGGTCCTCTGCTCCACCACCGACACTGGCCGCCTTTACTGCTGTGGAGCTTTGCCTCGCCACAATGCCCAACACGCAGTACCAGATTCAGTGGACCTCATCACTGCCGAGCACCAATTGGACGAACCTCGGGCCACCAATAGCTGGAGACGGAACGACGAAGTGCCTTTTCGACAGCACACGAGGCAGCACAAAGAGATTCTACCAAGTGCTGGTTTTGCCATGAGCTTTTGCCCGCCCAACAAGGTCACTGGAGCGAACAGCCGCCCCGCTTCGCAGTTCGAGCGTCGCGGGCTTCGGCGGTGCGCACTGGTGGTCGAGAGTCACGGACGTTATCACGGCGGGGCGGCTGTCGCTCAGTTCGGTCGTTCGCCGTAAGTATCATGGTGAAGCCTATCACCATACTTCGGAAAAAGGCCAAGCTCGGAGACCAAGGGTTTCCGCGAGCCACGCTTGCTTTTTACGGTCCGGATGACAAGAAAGCCACAAAGGCAGTCCTTGGCATTTTCCTGCGCGAAGGGAACGAGTCGACGATTCATCGGTATTTCAGCGAGGACAAAGATGCGCGGTTCAAAGTGGAGGTTCAGCAGAGCATTGTTGCGCGCTTGAACGAGCACGCGGTTAAGTCGCTGATTATGCTGGAGGAGATTTTCGGTTGCCCGCACGAGGAAGGGATTGACTACCCAGAGGGCGAGGCATGTCCAAAGTGTCCGTTTTGGAAGGGGCGGGATCGATACGCCGCACTCGAATGAAGACGGCGAACCAGATCACTGGAGCGGGCGGGCCACGTCAGTTGCCAATCCGGACGCGCTGGGCCGCCCGCGTCGCTCAGTTCGGTCGCCAAACTTGGTGAATGAAAGCTCTTAGCCGCGTTAGTAAGATGGCGCTGATTGTTGTGACTGCGCTTTGCCTCGTGTCGGGAGGGCTACTGATTTGGGCAGGGCAATCCTGGTACGCCTTGGTGTGGCTCACAGCCAAAGCCGCATTTCCCCAAACCGGGGCGCGCGTCGTGATGGTGAACACCGAGGCGACCCTGAAAAGACGGTCGGACTACTCATTGCCAGACGACCTGGTTCACAACATTGCATTGCGGGCGTTGATTGTGGATCGACGTGAGAAGGTTGTGGCCACAGCCTGGCGTGAGGGGCATTTGCGGGAGTATCCCGAGCCAGCCGCCCACGGGGAATCCTCGCGAATGGATATGCTCTACTTCCGAGTAATTTCGTGGATGGAGGTTCTTCGCGTGGCCGGCTGGATGCTCGGCTGCATCGGAGCCGTAGATGCTGTTGCGATGTGTTTCATCAGAATTTCAGAACGCAAGTCGCCGGTGTTGAATGCATGATTTGCTCCGCTTCAACCGGTGAACCAGAGGATGCACCGAACGCCGCGAGTGCGCTGCGGTTTCATTCTGGACATTCCCGGCGCGCCGTCGGTGATCCGGGACGTTGGGCCGCAACGTGGCTTGCCGCGCAGTCACGCACGGTTTGAGGACATTCTATGCTGAAAGGTTTTACCCTCCCCCGCACGCCGCTCGGAACTTCGAGCCTGGCACCCGCCCCGCCTTGGCACTACGTGGGCAACGCTTTGGCCGTCGAGTTCGAGACCGCCCCGGCGGCCGCCGCCGCGTTCTTGCCCGCACCGCTGGCACTCGGCTCCCCGCGGTGTGCCGCCTACTTCGTGGAATGGCAGTATGCGAGCGACGGGGGCGAGGAATACCTGGACCCGATTCGCAGTCAATACCGCGAGACCATCATCCTGTTGTCCGCCACGTATGAAGGCTCCCCGGTGGGGTATTGCCCGTTTATCTGGGTGGACCAGGACGTGTCGCTGATGCGCGGCCTCGTGCAAGGTTGGCCCAAGCAGATCGGTTCGACCTGGATGACGCGAGCCTACGACTTGGCGTCGAAAGCGGCCCCCGTGCTCGGACCCGGGGGCAAGTTCGGCGCCACCCTGGCCGCGCGGGACCGCCGCCTGGTGGAGGCCCAGGTCACCCTCTGCGAAAGGACGGACCAACTGCCTTCTCCCGGGTTTGCCCGGGCCGTCAACACGCGCTACTTCCCGGAGTTGGCGGCCGGGAAGCATGACTCGCCGGCCGTCCATGAGTTGGTCCAACTCAAGTCGCGCGACATCCAGGTGTCACCGGTCTGGAAGGGCCATGCCGTGATGCAGTTCTTCGACCATCCCTATCTCGAACTGCCCTGTCTGCGGCCCACCGCCGTGCTGGCCGGTTATCGCTTTTCGTTTGCTCTCACCGTGGACGATCTGGTTTGTCTGCGCGATCTGCGGCAGCGTGGCGTCGCCCAACCGGGCGCGGCCCCGAAAGGCGGCCCCGTGATGCCCGTTGGTGATGCGGAGGCCAGGAAGGGGCCGCCATCGGCAAGCTAGCCGTTGACCTGCGCCGCGCGGGCGCCTGGCCTCGCCCTCTGCTGCGTTTTTCTTTTCCGCCCGAGGCGACGGCAAAACGTCGGTCCTGGCTTCGCTGGTTCAAATCCAGCCGCGCAACCGGTAATAGGCGAGGCCGATGTATTCGTGCAGCACCGCGTCCGCCCGTTCGAGTTCATGCCCGGAGGGCACGCAGCCGCGCGCGATTTCCCAGAGAGAACGCCGCTCCCGCTGAGTCACGGTGAAGTCCGTTGGCGCCGGGATGATCTCCAGGTCCGGGCATTGCTTGCGGAACACCGCCAGCGAGCGCGGCATGTGCGCCGCCGACGTGACCAGCAGCAGCCGCTTCACCTTTCTCTCCTTCAGAATGGGCCGCGCGTAGAGGGCGTCCTCAAACGTGTTCCGCGAAAGGGGTTGCTCCACGATCGCGCTGGCCGGCACGCCCATCATCCGCAGCAAGTCGGCGATGTCGTGGGAGCCGGCGTGGTCCCGATCCGTTCCAGGAACCATGCCGCCGGTGCAGAGAATGAAGTCGGCCTTGCCTTCCTTGAGGAGGTGCGCGGCGTAGATGACGCGGTCGCCGTCTTCACTGACCTCGACGGTCGGCCGCGGGCGCTCCGGCGGGAGCGTGCCACCGCCCAGGCTCACAATCACGTCCGCCCGCGGCAGCGGAGACGCGGGCAGATGCCGCCATTCGAGTGGACGGGCGAGCCAGTCCACCGCCCAACGATTGCCGAAGAACAACAACACCAGCGCCGCTCCGATGACCAAGCCGGTCGAGAGCCGCTTGCGGGAACGAAGCAACAGCGCGGCGAGCAAGAGCACGACGCCAAGGCCACTGGGAAGCAAGAGCCGCAAGAGCAGGTTGTACAAAGCCATGAGCCGGACGCTACCGAAAGCCGGAAGGTCTGACAACCGCGCGGCGAGCCGTGCCGTCGCAATTCGTCGGTGGCCGTAGCGGCGGCCAGCTTGGCTGTCTGGAGGGCGGCAAGACTTCGCTTGTGTTCCGGGTCCTTTGGGTTAACTAAGAACCGTGGAACGTCTGAGTCCTCTGAAAAGTATGAAAACAAACTTCAAGCGGATGTTGATGGCGGGCGCGCTCGTTGCGACTCTGCCCGTGCTGGCGGGTTGCGTGGCGGTGGCCGTGGGCGCAGCAGCCGGCGCCGGCGCCGGCACCGTCGCGTATGTTCGCGGGGAACTTCAGGCTAACTTGGACGCGCCGTTGGACCGGGCGGTGGCCGCCGTGAACAAGACCATCACCGTCCTCAAGATGACCAAGACCAGCGAAACCACCAACGTCGCCGCGGTGACGGTCAAGGCCGCCAGCCTCCAGGACAAGACGGTCACCGTCAGCCTCAAGAAACTGACGGACAACGCCACCGCCATTGGGATCCGCATCGGCACGTTCGGCGACCAAGCCCAGGCGCAGCAGTTCCTCGACGAAGTGAAGCGGCACCTCTGAATCTCTGGCCGGCAGGGTCGGGCCGCACCGCCGTTGAATTAAGGCCAGCGGCACAGCCAAGCCGACAGGTTCTTGCTCTTGCTCTTGATCGTAATCTTAATCCCCCCAGCACTTCAGCGAGTAAGAGTAAGATGATGATTACGATGAAGAGCCTACCGCCGCTGCTGAATTCAACGGCAGTGGGGTTGGGCCGTGTGTCATGACTCAGTCTTGCCCGGCGGTAGCGCAGACATTCCGGTCTGCCGTAGCGCAGGCCTTCCAGCCTGCGAGGCGTGCAAGCGATTCGGCCGTCCGCATCGTGGCGGCCGGCCGGCCGACAAAAATGTCGGCGCTCCAGCAGGCTGAAAAGCCTGCGCTACGGCGGGGGTGTCCGGTTGGGCCCGAGTTCGACGAAGCGATGAAATTGAGTTTGAGTTCCGGTCCGGAAAGACAAGTATCCCTTCAGAAATAAATACGAGCCTATGAAGCCGATGGCCCAAACGTTGGAAGCGGTGATCCTCTCCGGTCCCCCGGCGAGGTGAAATCGTGCTGTTCCCTGCCAACGCTCCCCAGCAAACGGGCGCAAAGGACGTGGAAACCCTCAACAGGGCCCTGGGCGATCTCGACTTGGCGTTGGAACGGGTTTCCTCCGAACTGCGCGCCGCCCTGCAATCTCTCAAGCCCAAAGCCACCGAGGCCTGATGCCAGCCGAGGGAATCCGCAAACCGTCCAGAAGATCGCCACGGCGGTCCATCGACTGGACGAGATGGCTGAAGACATCCGGGAGTTGCGGCTCTCCGTGGCAGGCCGTCTCGAGAAGCTGGAAAATCAAGTAGCCGATTTGTGTGAACGCTTGGCCCGCTTGGAGGCTGGCCGCGATGCTGACCGGGCGCAAATGCAGGCGGACTTGACGAGGTTCAAGGCCGAGGTGGAGCGGGCAGAAATTCATCTGACCAAGCTGCTTTCGAAACGGGGCCAAGCCAAGGAGTAGGCCGGCTCGCGCCGCCGGGCGGGGCATCAGGCTTTGGCGCGCCTTTGCAACTCCGCCGCGAAGGCCGCGTGCTCAGGGCTGGCCAGACCCTTCTCCAGCGTGGCCATCAATCGGCCCCCGTCTTCCGCCAGCAGGGCCGGCACGTCCAGCCAAAGTCCTGGAAACACTTGGCTGCGCAACACTCCCTCGGCACTGCCCGGCAGCGGACGGTACTCGTCTTCCTCCAAGACCCACCAATCCACCGCGCTGTCTTCGGTGCGCCAGACCAGGTACTCGCGCACGCCTGCCCGGCGATACGAGGCCAGCTTCTCGCGCACGTCGAGCGAGGCGCTGCTGGCCGCCACTTCCACCACCAACTCCGGCGCCCCGAGCAAGTAACCTTTGGCATCCAGCCGGGCTTGGCCCCCGCGTTCGGGCAAAATCCTGAGCACGCCGTCCGGCTGCGGCACATCGTCCGGTCCGAGACGAGTGGTGGAATTCGTGGCGGCCCTCACCCCGGGCGTGCCGATGCAGTAGTTACAGAGCCAGCCTTGGATGAGGTTGTCTGGCTCCCCGTGCTGGTCCGCCCGCACTGGAGATCCCATATACACAACTCCGTTGATGAGTTCGGCCTTCTTGACTTCGGGCATGGCCTCATAGCGTCGGAGGAATTCATGCGCGCCCAGGTGGGCGCCGTTTTCCAGCAGCGCCACGCCACGCGGCCCGCGCTCTCGCCGGATCGGACTCGGTGCTGTCAGCAGCGTTGCCATGCGGGCCGAATCTAGTGTGACCGTCTCGCCCTGTCGAGCCTGCGCTGGCTTCTTTCTGCGCCGGCGAACTTCCTTGCTGGCAAACGAACCCCGCCTAGAATCTCCGCCCATGAAACGCATCTTCTTTTCTGTGCTGGCGGGTCTGGGAACGCTGCTCTGCTCGGGCGCTGCGGAGAGTTCCTTTTCGACCTTGCCCCTCGGCTCCCCCGCGCCGGATTTCAATCTGCCAGGCGTCGATGGCCGCAACCATGCGCTGAAGGATTTCGCCGATGCCAAGGTCCTCGTCGTCCTCTTCACCTGCAACCATTGCCCCACGGCGCAGTACTACGAGGAGCGCATCAAAGCCCTCGTCCGCGACTACCAGTCCAAGGGCGTGGCGGTGGTGGCGATCTCGCCCAACGATCCCCAGTCCGTCCGCCTCGACGAACTGGGCTGGGCCGACCTCAGCGACTCGTTCGAGGAGATGAAGCTGCGCTCCCAGGACCGGCAGTTCAACTTTCCCTACCTCTACGACGGCGACGCGGAGACGGTGTCGCGCGCCTACGGCCCCGTGGCGACGCCGCACGTGTTTGTCTTCGACGCCGCGCGCCGGCTCCGCTACGTGGGCGCCCTCGACGACTCGGAGCGCCCGCAGCACGTCACGAAGCGGTACGTGCGCGACGCGCTGGACGCCTTGCTCGCCGGCCAGGAGCCGTCCGTGACGAAGACCCGCGCGGTGGGCTGCTCGGTGAAATGGGCGGGCAAAGCTGACGCCGTGAAGGCGTTCATGGACAAGCTGGCCGCCGAACCGGTGTCGCTGGCCCTCGCCGACGCCAGCGCTTTGAAGGCGCTGCGGAAGAACGAATCGGGGAAGTTCCGGCTGGTGAATTTCTGGGCCACTTGGTGCGCGCCGTGCCTCGCAGAGTTCCATGAGTTCGTAACGATCAACCGCATGTACCGCCACCGCGACTTCGAACTGGTGACCGTGTCGCTCAACCGGCCCGAAGAGGAGAAATCCGTGCTGGAGTTTCTCAAGAAGAAGCAGGCGTCGTGTCGGAACCTCATCTTCGCATCTGCCGACCGGGAGAAGTTGATGGACGCCTTCGATCCCGACTGGCAGGGCGCGGTGCCTTACACGGTGCTCATCGCGCCGGACGGAAAGATCGTCTGCCGCGAGACGGAGCGCATCGACCCGCTCGCGCTGAAGCGCGCCATCCTGAAGGCGCTGAACGAGAAGAAGCCGTGGTAGAGCAACGCGGTCAGAAAGAGGTGGAAGGCCTCACGGCATCCCATGAAGTTCGGCCTTAAGCAGCGCCACGATCCAGCCGAAGCATTGGTGGTATCCAGGCAATGCCTATGAGCGCAAGAATACTGGTCGTGGACGATGAACCGGAGGTCGTCAAGCTCGTCGCTTACCACTTGCGCAAGGCCGGCCATAGCATCTTGACCGCCGGGAACGGGGAGGACGCCGTCCGACGAGCGCAAGAAGCGGAGCCGGACCTGATCCTCCTGGATTTGGTTTTGCCCGACGTGGAAGGCTTCACCGTTTGTGAGACGCTCCGGGGCCTTCCCGCCACCGCCGCCATTCCTATCGTCATGCTGACCGGGTTGCCCGGAGAAATCCCGCGTTGCTACGGGTATGAATGCGGGGCCACGGAGTATCTGCACAAGCCATTTGACGCGCGCGAACTGGTCGAACGCGTCGAAGAAGTGTTAGCCGAGCGCAAGGCCCGCGTGGGATAGGCGTCTCGCCTGTCTCCATCTTCCAACTTCTTGCTCCCGGAGGAGGGGCGCTTCGTGGCTGCGGTGTCTGGCCGTGGAAGGTCCTTTTCCAACAAAGTCGGAGACAGGCGCGATGCCTGTGCTACTGCATGGATGCGGCTACGGGCAGCCGAAGAACTTCCGCGCTTTGATCATCTGCGCCACTTTCGGCGGCACCATCTGTTCCCAGGCCGGCTCGCCACGCTGGATGAGGGACAGGATGTCTGCGGTGCGGATGGAGAGGCAGGCTTCGTTGAAGTTCTCCAGAAATTGCAGATGGCCGTTCTCCAACAGGTGTTGGTAGAGGTGGCGGAGGTGCGGCGCGATTTCGAGGTTGTCCGCCCGGATGGTTTCGCCGGACGGCTCGCGATAGGGATAGACGTAGAGCGTGAGGTCGTGTTTGAAGAGCCGCCCAAAGGATTCCAGGATGCCGCCTTCGAGGTCAGCGTAGTATTTCTCCTTGAAAATCTCCCGCAGCGCCGGCACGCCGATGGCGATGCCGATGCGCCGCTTCGTGTAGCGGCCCAAGCACCCGGCGAGCGGATAGAAATACGAGTAGTTGGTGATGAGCACGGGCAGCCCGAGCGCGCCCAGCAAGTCCGCGCGGGCCAGAAAATCCTGGTGGTCCATTGCGCCGGCGGCGAGCAGGTTGCGCAGCGTCATTTCCATGAGCACGACCACGGGCGTGCCTTGCACCTGCGGCTCCGCGAGGAAGCGGACGCTGGCGCATTCCAGCATGTCGAGGTTCAGGAGATTCACCGGGCGAAAGCTGCCGCGCTCCAGGAGAATGGGTTTCTGCCACAGGACCTCGCCCGGTTGCACGGCCTCGCCGTCGGCGGTGAACATGGCGGTGTCCGTCAGGCCCTGCTGCACGAGTTGCAGGCTCATGAGCCGGTTGTCCACGGCGGCAAACTCCGGCCCGGTGAACTTGATCATGTCCACTTCGATGCGCTGGGCGGTCAGATCATCAAGCAGCGCGCCGATCAACTCCTCCGGCGTCTGGTACAAGTGGAACGCAGCGTGGAGCAGGTTCACGCCGACGATGCCGAGCGCCTCTTGCTGCAACACGTTTTTCTCGTCGAGCATCCGCACGTGGATGATGATCTGCGACGGCGGCGCGAAGGGCCGCGTCTGAAACCGCACGCCGAGCCAGCCGTGGGCTTCGTCTTGCCGGCGGAAGCTGCGGGCCGCGACCGTGTTGGCGAACACGAAGAAGCAGGTGTGGCTGCCGCGCTGGTCGTTCAGGCGTTCGAGGAGCAACTCGTATTCGTGATCCAGCATCCGCTCCAAACGTTGGCGACTCACGTAGCGTTCGCTGGGGCCGTAGATCGCGTCGCTGAAGGTCATGTCGTAGGCCGACATCGTCTTGGCCACGGTGTCGGCGGCGCCGCCCACGCGGAAGAACACCCGCGCCACTTCCTGGCCGGCGCCGATTTCGGCAAACGTGCCGTAGCGGCCCTTGTCCTGATTGATCTGGGCCGCCTTTTGATACGTGTCCAGCGGTTCGCGTTTCATCCGGCGGGAGCATCGGCCAGCCCGCGCGGATTGACGAGACGAAACTGAGGCCCCGCTTGCCTTGCGACGCCGGGTTGCCTAGCTTCGCCGCTTGTGACGCAACGCTGGGTCTTTCCGTTCTCGGCCATCGTGGAGCAGGACGCCTTGAAGGCGGCGCTGCTGCTCAACGCCGTCGATCCGCTCCTCGGCGGCGTGCTCATCCGTGGTCAGAAAGGAACCGGCAAGTCCACTGCCGCGCGGGCGCTGGGCCGGTTGTTGCCGGAGATCGAAGTGGTCGAGGGCTGCCCGTTCAATTCCGATCCGGGCGCACCGTTCGTGGATGAGTCCGGGCTTCTGGCCTTGGGCGTAAATCAGGAGACAGCGAAGCCCGCCCGCCGTTCTATGCCGTTCGTCGAACTTCCGCTGAATGCCACCGAGGACCGTCTGGCTGGCACGCTGCATTGGGAGAAGGTCCTCCAAACGGGACGACGGCAGTTCGAGCCCGGACTCCTGGCGTCCGCCAACCGCGGCGTGCTCTACGTCGATGAGGTCAACCTGCTCGACGATCATCTGGTGGACTTGCTCTTGGATTCGGCGGCGTCGGGGCTGAACGTGGTCGAGCGCGAAGGCGTGTCGTTCGCGCACCCGGCGCGGTTCCTGTTGATCGGCACGATGAATCCGGAAGAGGGTGAACTGCGGCCGCAGTTTCTCGACCGCTTCGGCCTGTGCGTAACGCTGGACCGCATCACCAACTTGGCTTCGCGGGAAGCAATCGTGCGGCGGCGGTTGGCCTTTGACAGCGATCCCGAGAGTTTCGCCCGCGAGTGGGCAGACGAGGACCGCGCGGTGGCGGCGCAGATTGACCTCGCACGCTCCGCCCTCGAACAAGTGGAAGTGCCGGATTCGATCCTCGCCCTCGCGGCCCGGCTCGGCCATGAACTCAACGCCGCAGGGCACCGGGCAGACCTCACGATGATCAAGGCAGCCCGCGCCCACGCGGCCTTGATGGAAAAGCCGCGCGCGGATTTGGAGGACGTCGCGACCGCAGCCCGACTTGCGCTGCCGCACCGGGTCCCGGCTTCACCGCTCGATTCGCCGGAGCAGATTCAGCAGAGCATCGACCGCGTGTTCCGCCGGCTGGCCGGAGAAGAAACCGAACTCGCGAGCGAGGCGGTGGACGACATTCCCGACGCCGTCCCCGATGCCGAGGAAGACCTCGATGAGATGGCGTTGGGAATGCAGGTTCCCGGCAGCGCCGCCGCCGGCAGCGTGGTGCTGTCGTTCATAAAAAAAAAGACCGCGAAACCGTCTTTGAACCCGACCCGCGCCTGAGCGCGGTGGACATTGACCTGGAGGACTTGCTGGCGTCGGGGCAAGGGGCCGCGCGCCGCGCGCGTGTCACCGTGGAAGCTCGCAACGGGCGCTACCGAAGGGCCAGAGCGTTGCACGCGGGGGAGAAGCCCGTTGATCTGGCTCTGGACGCGACCGTGCGGCGCGCGGCGGGGCGAAGGATTCGCAGTCAGGTCGAGCCATCTTCAGAGCACCTCTCGGTGGCTCGGTCAGAGTCCCGCGTTCACGCGATTTCGCCGAAACCTTCTGAAGACGGAACTCTGGCCGCCGTTTCTCTGCGGATCACTCCCGCCGACTTCTGCCGCAAAGTCCGCGTCCGGCCCTGCGACACCCTCATCGTGCTGGCCGTGGATGCTTCCGACTCGATGGGCGAAGGGACGCAAGCGCGCATGAAAGCCGCGAAAGGCGCGGTGCTGGCGCTGTTGCGGCGGGCCTACCAAAGCCGCAGCCGGGTTGCGCTGGTGGCCTTTGGCGGAGAGTCCGCCACGGTGGTGTTGCCGCCCACGCGGAGCATCGCACGCGCGAAGACGCAGCTCGAACGGATGCCTGCCGGCGGCGCAACGCCGTTTGCCGACGGCTTGTTCAAATCGTGGCAGATCATTCGCCGCGAGCGGCTCAAGAATCCCGGCGTGCGCCCGGTGCTGCTGGTGGTTTCCGATGGCGAAGCCAACGTGCCGTTGGGCGATGGCGTGCCGACTTGGCGGGAGTTGCTTGACCTGGCCGCCAAACTTCGCCACGCCCCGATCGCTTCGGTGCTGATCGACGTGGCCGCGGAAGCTGGAAAGGGAGTGGAGATGAAACGGCTGGCCGCGCAGATGGGAGCTGGTTACCTGAAGGTGACCGACCTGAAGCCCCGGCACATTCTGGACGCCGTCGCCGAGACGGTGGCCCGGCCTGGGAGCGCGTTTGAGAAATCGTGAGCCTCGTTACCTCGACTGCTACGGCGTTTGAACCTGAACTCCGAAATCGAATGGGGAGCGCGCCCGCCGCGGGCGCCGTTTTCCGCGCCCTCGCGGAAAACTCCGGGGCCGTGGGAGTTTTTCCAGTGCCTCCATCCATTCGTCGGCCCCAAGTGCTGAACGCGAGGGCGCGTCCAGCCACGTCCGGGGCGGGCGTGCTCCCCAACTTCGGAGTCCGTTTTGAAATCGGCTCGCGAGGACCGCACTTCCGCTCCGCCCGCCAGCGCGCCTCACGCCTTCTGGATCATCTCCCGGAACTCGGTGAACAGGGGGCGGGAATCGTGCGGCCCGGGCGACGCTTCGGGGTGGTACTGCACGCAGAAAATCGGCTTCGTCCGGTGCCGCATTCCTTCGACCGTCTGGTCGTTGAGGTTGATGCGGTTGACCGTCACATCTTGCGGCAGCGAATCCGCGTCCACCGCGAAACCGTGGTTCTGCGACGTGATTTCCACGCGGCCCGTTTCCAGATCTTTGACCGGCTGGTTCGCGCCGCGGTGGCCGAACTTGAGCTTGAACGTCTTTCCACCGAACGCCAGACCGAGGATCTGGTGTCCGAGACAGATGCCGAAAATCGGAATGCCACTCTTCACCAAGTCGGCGACGGCTTGCGCCGCGTAGGGCAGGGCGGCGGGGTCGCCGGGACCGTTGGAGAGGAAGACACCGGCGGGCTTGTATTTCAGCGCCTCGCTGGCGGGCGTGGTCGCGGGCACGACCTGGACTTGGAAGCCTTGCTGGCGAAGCTGGCGCAGGATGTTGTACTTCATGCCGAAGTCGTAGGCCACGATCGGAATGTCCGCCTTGCGAAGCGGCAGGCGAAGATCGCGCGCGCTCCCAGCCGCGGCGTTCCCTTTGGCCAAATCGAACTCGGCGCTCTGTTGGTCTTGTTCGTCCCAGCGGAACGCTTCCTTGTGGGTGACTTCCTTCACATAATCCACGCCGAGCAACCCGTGCCAGCCTTTCGCCTGCGCCAAGGCTTCCTCCTCGGCGACGCCTTCCGTGGAGATGAACCCGTTCAGCGCGCCGCGGACGCGCAGCTTCTTGGTCAGCGCGCGGGTGTCGAGGCCCTGGATGCCGGGCAGGCGGTACTTCTGCAAATACTCGTCGAGCGTGAAGTCCGCGCGCCAGTTGCTCACCACGGGCGAGAGTTCGCGGATGACGAAGCCCGCCACGTGCGGCCGCCACGACTCGACATCGACGGAGTTGATGCCGTAGTTGCCGATGTGCGGGTAGGTCATCGTCACGATCTGGCCCTTGTAGGACGGGTCGGTGAGGATTTCCTGGTAGCCGGTCATGGACGTGTTGAAACACACTTCGCCGCACGCCGAGGCGGGCGCGCCAAAACCCTGACCGTGGAAGACGGAGCCGTCTTCGAGCGCGAGGATTGCTTTCATGCAGCCGTCAAATTCGCGCGGATGCTAGGGGGGCGCGAAGCCGGGTCAAGCACGTTCAGGTCGGCAAGAGGGCCGAAGTCGGGCCTTTGAAAACCAGTTCAAAGACTTCATTTGCGGAGGCGGAAAAAGCTGGCCGGGCCGGTGGCGGGCAGAAAAACGGGGCTGTTGGTCCCGGCAGGAAGAGGCGCCCAAGCTGGCGAAGTGAGGCTCGGCGTGGATTCCAAGGCGTAGTCCGGCCAGGGCGGCGACCAGGAGAGGACGAGGTTGATGCCCGCGCGCGTGACGGTGAGTTGGGGATCCAGCGTGTCGTACTGAGTGAGGCGGAAGACTTGGCCGGGGCCAGCGGCGGGCAGGACCACCGGGTCGTTCGTGCCGCCGGGGACGGCTTGCCAGTTGGTGGCGGAATGATACGGCGCGGTTTCCAGGACCAGCCGCGGCCAGTGCGGGGACCAGGAGATGGCCACGTTGGTTCCGGCCAGCGTGATCTCCAATCTCGGCGGAATGGGGACGAGGAGGTAGGCTTCGCTCTTCCCTTGATATCGACCGGTGCCTACGATCCAGCCGTGGTCATTGATGTCGGTGGCCTCCATTAAATACCACCCGCTGTTCGTGGCCACCAGCGTGTTGAGGTTCAGCAGGCCCTCGTCCTCGGTCCAATAGAAACCGGTGTAACGCCCTCGGGTGTCCAGGCCGTAACCCACGACTTCGTTGCGCTCGTTAATTCCGTACGCCGCGCCCATGTCTCCCCCAAACGTGCCTAGTAGGTGGGGTTCCCCGTTGACCCAGACCACTGCGGAGGAATACACCGCTGGCAACCCTACCCACTCGCCCACCACCACCCCTCGGTTGTTGATCGCATTCCCCGCTCCCGGCCCCAAGTTGATCAGGCCTTGATCGTCGCGGTAGAGAAACGCATTCCAGGGAGGGGCCTGCCCGACCACCCACCCCGCGTCGTTGATCCCGATTCCGTACCAAGTCTCATTGAAGACTTCCACGCCCACTCCAGGCGTGAACCGCCAGGCACTGCCGTTGCCGCCCGCAATCTGTCCCCGGTTATTGATGGCATTGGCATCAACCAGCCCCAGATACTCAAACCCGACACCCGGCGTATAGCGAAACGCGCCGTCCCAAATCTCCTCACCTACGAACTGCCCGAGATCATTGATGTCTCCAGGATCGGCACGAGAACTGTTCGTGGGTCCCAAGTCCACCATGCCGGCATCCAGCGTGAATCGGAAAACGTGGGAGAACATCAAGTCAGGCGATTCAAAGTAGCCTACGATCTCGCCCCGATTGTTAATTCCCGTGCCCCAGCTACTATACGTAGCTGGAGCCTGAGAGCCGCTCTCAACTTGAATGATCCGGTAGCGAACTTCCGCCCCGGAAAGGAGCGGCCACAGAGCCAGACACAAGGAGAGGATCCGCTTCATGCATTCCTTGCTCACGGCACCGTCCCTAAGATGTCCAAGGGCCAGTGGATCGCGTTGCGCGTCGCGTAGCCCGTGCCCAGAAAGCGGTCTTCCACGAACAGAACTCGCCACACGCCACCCACGTTCATCAAGTCCACCCCTTCAGGTCGGATCGCGTACTGCCAAAGGTCGTCAATGAGCTTGGTGGGCGCCGTGTTCGTGTTTCCCGTCCAGCTATAGAGCGAGAACTTCTGCCGAAACTCCTCGCGTTGCAGCGGGCCGCCGTTGGCGGTGCCGGCCAGGATCAGGTAGCGCCCTGCTCCGCCAGCCAGCGCCGGGCACCACTTGATGCTTCGGAAGCCCAGTCCGCCCAGATTCATTTGATACGGCCCGGCAATCCCTGTCATGGCGGCGCCGTAATCCCAATTGGCCGAAGTCGCGAAGCCAAACACGTTCGTGACTCGGAAGTAGTAAGCGTTGCCGCTCGTCCGGTTGGTGAGCGGCGCCCGCAGGGCGATGATCATTTCGTTGGTGCTCCGGAAGGCGAGGTCCTCCACGTTCAGGGCGTGGCCGTCGTACTGCTTGGGGCTGTAGCGCCAGGTGGCGGGCGTCACGCCGACATTCTGCCAAGCCAAATAGTTGCTTGTGCCCGTCACGTCGGCCGTCACGGTCAGGTACCGATGCGCGGCACGATCGTTGTTGGTCCCTGGAGTGGTCGGCTGAGTCGTGCCGTTGTAGAACATGGCCCCGCGAGCAGGCGTGGTCGAAGAGACGTAGCCGCGCGGGCCGCCATCCCAAGCCGGACCCTCGGTATAGCTAACGTACTGCGTGGCGTAGGGGTAGCGGGCGATTGTGTTCTCACCGGAGCGAAGCACTATGTTGCCGCCGTTATTCGTCAGTTCAAGCTGGAGGTTCATCCCGCCTTGGCTTCTGTTCGCGAGGAAGCGGAGGAAGCCCCGAGCAGGAATGTTTGTGCCGGCAGGTAGATTCTGGAAACCCTCGCTGTCTCTGCCCCTGATTTGCAGCCCGCCCACGTTTACCGGGACGAAGGCTGGATTGTACAACTCAACCCAATCCGGGTCGCCGACAGTGCCCGCCGCCGCCGCGTAGAATTCATTGATGAACAGCCGCGGCAAGCCGTCGTTCGTTACGCCGGCCACCGGCCCGGCGGAGTAGTTCAGGTTCGCATCCACCGCCCAAATCTTATAGAAGTTCGTCGAGCCGCTCGGAAGACTGGCCTTCGTCAACGTGAAGGTATTGGTCCCCGGATCAAACGACGCGATCACCACCGCCGCCGTCAACGTCGGCCCGCCGTTGGTGTAGGGCAGGGCTTCATTCGTCGCATAGCTCCGACCGCTGACCGGACTGCCGAACTTGTTCACCGAGTTCCAGGCGATCAGCACCTTGTTGCCCGCGGACACCGGCCCCAGCGCGGGGTTGTTGCTGAGCCGATACCGCATCAACGCGGTCAGCCCTTCCACCGGTTCGTTGGTTACGAACGCAGGCCAAATCATGTTCTCGGAGCGGATCGTGTTGCTGTAAGCCACGGTGGTCAGGTTGGTGCCGAGCCACACCATCGCCAGCGCGCAGCGGCTCCGATCGTAATCGCTGGACGGCGGGTCCACCACTGGCTCGGCAATCGGCGGCGAAGCGTCCACGTCCCGGTAGCGGTTGCGTTTCGTCTGGGAGGTGATCCCGTAGATTTCGCGGTTGGCGCTGTCGAACGCCAACCCTTCCACATCCGCGAGATTATCCTCCACCGCCACCAGGTTGGACTGCGTAACCGCGGTGGCATCTCCGTTCAGTCGGTAAACATGAAAGTTCGTCCGCACCTCGTCATCCACCACGGCAATCATCGCCCCGCTGGTGTTGCCCAAATAGGCCACGCCGGAGGCTTCGTCCACTTCGGAAACCGTGAGAAGCTGCGGCGTGTAAAGTCCATCCGCGCCGCGCACGTAGTTGGTCGTCGTCACCGTCGGAAACTGAATCCGATACACAAACTCATCCGCCCCGATGTCCGCCGCGCTGGCCGTGGCGTTGGTCTTTTGGCTGTGGTCCAAACGCGCTTCGCCGTCCAGGTCCAAGCGCACCAGGCGACGGAAAACCGGAAAGGTGTTCGTCGTGCCCTGATCGATGCACCCCGTATTGATGTTGTTCGTCAGCCGGCCGGTCCCAGTCGCTTCGAGACCTGGATCGACGTTGAGGTTGCCCACGCCCAGAATCGGCAGCCCGCGGATGTCGCAGTAGGTCGCCGTGGCGCTGGCTCCGCCGTTGGTCCCCACTTCCGTGCCTTGACTGGAGAACGAGGACCAGACGACGCAGTTGTTCAACTCCACCCGCGCCCAGTTCGTCGCATAGACTTGGCCGCTGGTGTAGCCGCGTGCGTTGTCGCTCAACGTGCAGTGGCTCAGCCGCACC
>JACRJZ010000081.1 GCA_016219875.1 Verrucomicrobiota bacterium
CGAGGGAGGCCGGACTGCCACCGTGCCCCGGCTTCCTTCGCTTCCAATTTCCAGGGGCATTTGGGTAACACCACTTTTGAGTCAACCGGAGCATTTTCCGGCCTCATCTTGGGTAACACCCCCTTTTGAGTTACGGCGCCCACGGGTTTTCGCGGCGGAATACCAGCCCGGCGCACGGTTCCACGGTTCGAGATTCTCCTAAAGCCTTCGGCGGCGTTGGCGATAACGAGCCATCACTGCAGCGGGAAGGCCGTTGAGTGAATCGCGGGAAATCGGAACCATGAAGAACTGGACCATTAAGACGAGGATCGCGGGAATTTTAGGGTTCCTGGTCGTGTTGATTGCCGTGGTGGCCGGCTTGGCGGCTTGGGGGCTGACCCGCATGAATGCTACGGCCAATGAGGCGATGTCCCGATTGCGCTACGCGGCCGAAGTCGATGCTCTCAAAGCCGCGCTGGCGAACCGATACCGCGCTCAGGCCGATGCCATCATCAACGAGAACGCGGACCCCAAGGAATACGACGACCGGAACCGGGAGTTCGTCTCGGCCAAGAAGCGATATGCCGAGTTGGCCCACACCGCGGAAGAGAAAGCCTTTGCCTCGGAGATCGAGACGTCCGACCAGCGGTACACCGCTGTGGTCACCCAGGAAATCCTGCCACGAGTCAAGAAACTCGTCGCCAGTCAGGATCCCGCCGAAAAGGCCAAGCTCCGAGAGGAGATCAAGACTTTCGACGGAAAGAGCGATGAGTTGCTCAAGACCATCGAGAACAACGCTGAGAAGGGCGTGAATGCCCTGCATCAGGAAGCGGAGGTCGCCCGGAAGATCTATGCCCGCGTGGCCGAGCGAATTCGCTCGATCATCGTGGGGATTTCCATCGCGGCCTGTGCGCTCGGACTGGCCCTGGGGTTCTGGCTGACCCGGAGCATTGTCACACCGTTGAGCGTCATCAAAGAGCGGGTCACCTCAGTGGCCGAGGGGGACCTGACCCAGAAGTTCAATCTCAAGGGCAAGGACGAGCTGGGCCAACTGGGACGGGCCATGAACGAGATGACCGTCAACCTCCGCCAGATGTTTCGTGAGGTGGCTGGCAACGCCCAGTCTGTGGCTTCCGCCTCCACTGAACTGAGCGCCGTCAGCAGTCAGGTGTCCTCCAATGCCGAGGAAACTGCCGCCCAGTCCAACGTCGTCGCCTCGGCAGCCGAACAGGTCAGCCAGAACATCGCCACCGTGGCCACGGCCTCGGAAGAAATGACCGCCACCATCAAGGAAGTCGCCAAACAGGCCAGCGATGCTGCGCGTGTGGCCAGCCAGGCGGTTTCCGTCGCCGACAAAACCAACGGCACCATCGTCAAGCTGGGCGTGAGCAGCGCCGAGATCGGAAACGTCGTCAAAGTCATCACCGGCATCGCCGAACAGACGAATCTCCTGGCCCTCAATGCCACCATCGAGGCGGCGCGCGCCGGCGAGGCGGGCAAAGGCTTCGCTGTGGTGGCCAACGAAGTCAAGGAACTGGCCAAGCAGACCGCCCAGGCCACCGAGGAGATTGGAACCAAGATCGGCGGCATCCAGCACGACACCCAGGCGGCGGTGACGGCGATCCAGGAGATTTCCGCGATCATCAAACGGATCAACGAAATCCAGACGACGATTGCCAGTTCGGTAGAGGAGCAGGCGGTGACGATGAATGAGATATCGGCCAACTCCGCCGAGGCCTCACGCGGGAGCGCGGAGATTGCGAAGAACATCGTGAGCGTGTCGGAGACGGCGAAGAGTTCCACGCAGGCGGCCACGAGCACGGCGTCCGCGGCGAGCGAACTGGCGCGCTTGGCGGAGGAGTTGAACCAGGCGCTGGCGCGGTTCCAAGTCGAGGACAACTCCCCGGCCGCCACCGCCCCGTCGGCGTCGCACCCTGGGAACAATGGCCATCAAGGGGTTCACGCCCCAGCCGGACGCGGCGCGCTGTCTGCCGGTTCCTTCGCAACGTTTCCTTCAGCCCCATTCGAGAATACTGAGGCAACACCGAGGCGGCCCATGAGGTGACGCACGCAGGGTGAACCTCAAAGATCCTTGGACAAGGCGGAGCTTCTTTCAAAACTGTAGCAGCCGACGTGAGGAGGCTCTGTCTTGATTGCAGATTGCGGATTGCGGATTGAAAACAGATTGAAGTGACGCCCATCAGGCATTGCCTTCTTCATGGCCTCGTATTCAGGCTTGCCTGCGGCCTGCGCCTGGGTCCATCGTTTGCCGCACTGAAACTCCAAACCGGAAGGCACGATTTATGTTTTTATCAGGCATCGCAGACGAAGCGGGCGCGAACATCGACGTCCAGATCAAGGCCACCCATGAACTCGGCTGGAAGCACATCGAAGGCCGCGCGGTGGAAGTCACCGGCTTCCCCAAGGCCAATTTCCACGACGTGCCGGACGCCGCGTTCGACATCATCGCCGGCAAGCTCCAAGACGCCGGCGTCCAGATCAACTGCTTCGGCTCCGCCATTATGAATTGGGCCAAGACCGTCAAGACGCCGTTCGAGGTGACGCTCGCCGAAGTCCGCCGCGCCATTCCGCGGATGCAGCGGCTGGGCACGAAGTTCGTCCGCGTGATGAGTTTCAAGCCCGCCGAGGACGCGGACGCCACGCCGCCCGTCGTCTTCGAGCGCGTCCGCGAGGTGACGAAGATGTTCCTCGACGCCGGCCTGCAGCCCGTCCATGAGAACTGCATGAACCACGGCGGCATGAGCACCCGCCACGCGCTGGAGTTGCTGGAAAAAGTCCCCGGCCTCCAGTGGGTTTTCGACACCGCCAATCCGATTTTCAACCCTGACCGCTCCAAGCCCAAGCCCTGGCCGAGGCAGGATCCGTGGGAATTCTGGCTCGCCGTCCGCGACGTCACCGCGCACCTCCACATCAAGGACGCCACCTGGAACCCAGCCAAGAACGACGCCGACTACAACTGGCCCGGCGAGGGCCACGGCCGGGTCCGCGACATCCTCAAAGACGCCTTCGCCCGCGGCTACGACGCCGGCATCTCCATCGAGCCGCATCTCGCCGTGGTTTTCCACGACGCCTCGGTGAAGTCCAACGATGCAGCCATGTTCAACAGCTACGTGGAGTATGGCCGGAGACTGGAGAAGCTGGTGCAGGACGTGAAAGCGGAATCAGGACCGCGGACGTGAGCTTTCGTGGCCCGCCGGAGGAGCCTCCGGCAAACCCTGTAGCAGCCGACGTGAGGAGGCTCGCGCCATTGCAGATTGCGGATTCCGACCTCTGACCTCTGACTTCTGATTAGAGCCTCCTCACGTCGGCTGCTACAGGGTTCTTCACCCCCTTTCTTAAGCCTTGCTCCGCGAGGTCGAGTCATGCTACACAGACCGGCCAAGAACCAGTTTCATCGCCTATGAACACAACCGACGGCCGCGCCATTGAAATCCTCCTCGTCGAGGACAGCCCCAGCGACACCGAGTTGACCTTGGAAGCCCTCAAGGAAGCCAAGGTGTCCAACCACCTCAACATCGTGGAAGACGGCGTGCTGGCGATGGAGTTCCTCCGCCGGCAGGGCCAGTTCGCCACAGCGCCGCGGCCGGACTTGATCATGCTGGACTTGAACCTGCCGCGCAAAAGCGGGCGCGAAGTGCTGGCAGAGTTGAAGGCCGACCCGTCCTTGCGGGCCATCCCGGTGGTCGTCTTGACCACCTCCCGCGCCGAGCAGGACATCCTTCACGTTTACAACCTCAACGGCAACTGCTACATCTCCAAGCCGGTGGACTTCCGGCAGTTCCTCGAAGTGGTGAAATCCATCCAGCACTTCTGGCTGACGGTGGTCACCCTGCCCCCGCATCCTTGACCCGCCGGGCGCAGCACGAACCCGCCCACGCCCGACGAAGCCGACATGAGCAAAGCCCCGGTCAAAATCCTGCTGGTGGAAGACAGCCCTTCCGACGCCGAGCTGTTCCACGAGACGCTGGCGCCCCTGGGCCTGGACCGCTTCGCCATTACGCACGTGGAGAACCTCGGTCAAGGGCTGGACCGGCTGCAACAAGAGAGCTTCGACGTGGTCCTCCTGGATCTCTTCCTGCCCGACAGCGGGGGCCGCGACACCTTCCTCCGTGCCCGCGCCGCGATTCCGCATCTGCCCATCATCGTGCTGACCGGCTCGATGAACGAGCAGGACGGACCCGACGCCGTGCGGCACGGGATCCAGGACTACCTCATCAAAGGCCAAGCCGACGCCCAGCAGATCGAGCGGGCCATCCGCTACGCCATCGAACGCAACCGCACGGAGACGGCCCTGCGCCACAGCAACCAGCGGCTCGACCTCCTGGCCGAAACCGCGGGGCAATTGCTCCAGACCGATTCCCCCGCGACCGTGGTCGATGTCCTCTGCCGCAAGATGCTCGGGTTTCTGGATTGCGACGTCTTCCTCAACTTCGTGGCGGAGCACGGGCAGCCCGTCCTGCGGCTGAACGCCTACGCCGGCATTCCCGAAGAGGAAGCGCGGAAGCTGGAATGCCTCGACTGCGCGGTGACGCTCTGCGGCTGCCCGACGCAGGACGCTTGCCGGAGTTTTCCCCTGCCCTCCTCCGGTGAAGCCGCCGGCGGGCCAACCATCCCCCACGCTTTCGGAGTCAAAGCCTACGTCTGCCACCCCTTGATTGCGCAAGGGCGGGTGTTGGGCACGCTCTTCTTCGGGACGCGCCGCGCCGACGGCTTCCAGGAAGAACGGATTTCCCTGATGCGCGTCGTGGCCGACCAGGTGGCGATGGCCATGGAGCGCAAGCGCACTGATGACGCCGTGCGCCAAGCCCGCGACGAACTGGAAGAGAAGGTGCGGGAGCGCACGACCGAACTGGTGGCGGCCAATGCCGCGCTGCAAAGCGAAATGGCCCAGCGCCGCTCGCTCGAAGCGCGCCTGCTCGAAATCAGCGAAGCCGAGCAGCGGCGCATCGGGCGGGACCTGCACGACGGGCTGTGCCAGCAACTGGCCGGCATCGCCTACCTGTGCGACGTCTCGCGCCACGAAATGGCCCAGCACGCGCCCACGGAAGCCGAGCCGCTGGGCCGGATCACGCAGTTGGTGCAGGAAGCCATCACTCAAGCCCACGGGCTGGCGCGCGGGCTGTCGCCGGTGAACATGGAAGCGGCCGGCCTGATGCTGGCGCTGCGGCAGTTGGTGACGCAGATCGCGGACGTGTACCGCGTGTCCGGCCGTTTTGTCTGCCCGGCGCCCGTGCTCGTCGAGAATCATGAGACGGCCACCCATCTTTACCGGATTGCGCAGGAAGCGTTGAGCAACGCGGTCAAACACGCCCGGCCGACGCGGGTCACGGTCAAACTCGAAGCCGGGGCCAAGACCATCACCATGAGCGTGAAAGACAATGGGCGGGGTCTCCCCAAGGAATTGCCGGGGACGGGGCTGGGCTTGGGAACCATGCGCCTGCGTGCCCGCACCATCGGCGGGGAACTCCGGATCCAGCGTGGCCCCAGCGGCGGGACGGTGGTGAGTTGTGTGCTGCCGCGCCCTCAGACCCCTGCAACCCAACCCTAACCCTATGGAGAAAGCACATCTGAAAGCGAATGCCAGCCGGCCAGCCCGGAGCGTCAAGTCATCCAAAGCCCGCGTGCTGCTGGTGGACGATCACCCGATCGTCCGCGAGGGCCTGACCCGCGTGATCAACGCCGAGGCGGACTTGTGCGTGTGCGGGCAAGCGGTGAGCCACCACGCCGCACTGGAAGCGGCGGCCAGCTTACAGCCGGACGTAGCGGTGGTGGACATCTCGCTCGAAGGCTCGCACGGGCTGGAATTGCTCAAGGACCTCCAGATTCAGCATCCGCGGCTCCCGGTGCTCATCCTGTCCATGCACGACGAGATGCTTTACGCCGAGCGCGCGCTCCGGGCCGGCGCCAAGGGCTACTTGATGAAGCGGGAGCCGCCCGAGAGACTGCTGGCCGCCATCCGCAAGGTGCTGAAAGGCGACCTCTCCTTCAGCGACGACATCACGAGCCGGATCATCAACCTGCTCTCCGGCACGCGCGGCCCCAATCAGGCCCTCCCCATCGAGCGCCTGAGCGACCGGGAGCTGCAGGTGCTCGAACGCATCGGCCAGGGGCATAGCACGCGTCAGATCGCCGCCACGCTGTGCGTGAGCATCAAGACCGTCCAGGCCCATCGCGAGCACATCAAGGAAAAGCTGGAGATCAAGGATGGCACCGCGCTGACCCGCTTCGCCGTCCACTGGGTCGAATCCGAACTGCGCTTCGGGTGAAGCCGTAGCCGCCGACAAGCCGTAGCCGCCGACGTGAGGAGGCTCTGTCTGGATTGCAGATTGCAGATTGCAGATTGCGAATTCCGACCTCTGCCCTCTGAATCATCCTGAGCCGTCCGCACGGTTTTGTGGAGGCCAGGAATCGAGATGAAGCGGCGTTCACCGGGTCAGGGGACCCGGCCTACAGGAAAGGCGTGCCTTGTAGGCCCGGTGCCCTCACCGGGCAGCCCAGACGCGTTCCACGGCTCAGGATGTCGGAGGCTCCATTCAGAGGGCAGAGGTCGAAATCTGCAATCCAGACAGAGCCTCCTCACGTCGGCTGCTGCGAGGTTTTGCTATGGGCGTCCCGGAGCGGGGAACTTCTTCGCCGCGTCATCCAGCACCAAGACCCAGTCCAGTTCCTCGCCAGGATTGGGCGGGAGGAATTCACGCTCGCCGGTATTCGGGAACTCGCCGATGACCGTGGCCTCGCCGTTGCGGGGATTGAACCACCACGCTTGCACCGTCGGGCCGGTGATCTTGTCCAGGCGCACTTTGAACTTCCGGCCGATGGGCGCATAGACCATCGCGTAACTGCCGTTGCTGTCGCGCGTGGCGACGAAGCGGTAGCGCCCCGCGCCCGGCACCGAAGTCGGCACGCGGTCGGTCACGATGACGGAATCATCGGGGATGCGCGTGAGGAACGGACGCGAGAGCAGGAGGTTCTTGCCATGCTGCATCTGGCCGGCGCCCGGCTGATCGATGGCCTCGAGCCAAGGCATTAACGGGTTATTGATCGGCCCGCGCGGCGGCGCCCACATCTGCCAGACCGAGTGGTGGCCGTAAGTGTGGCCGAACGCGCCGCTGAAGAGGTCCCAATAGAGCGGGCGGCGCACGTCCGCGGCGGTGGAGTGGCCGAACTTCTTCGCGTCGAAAGACACGGGGTGGTCTTCATAAATCGGCTCGCCGTCGAGCACGGGCTTGATCGGAGTTCGGTCGTAGTCTTCCCGCGTCTTGAAATAGGTGGCGGTAAACTCCGCCGTGTGGCCGTTCTGGCGCATGTTGAAATCAAGCCAGTCGTCGTTGTGCCACCACGTGGAAGAACCGTTGGCGCCGGGAGGATGAAATGTCTTCAGGTGAGTGCCCGCGTCGCCTTGGCTGAGGCCGCGCGCCATCGCGCGCAGAATCTCGCGCTGCTCCTCGTTTTGGACCGGACGGTCGCCACCCAGAATCCAGATGATCGCCTTGTCCTTGTAGCGGCGCCCCAACCATTCGCCGTACGTGGCCGCGCTTTCCGGCGTGAAAGTGCCACCACCCGTGCCAGCTTTCTTGTTCCACTTGTCGCCCCACGTCGGCAGGAAGCCGATGAACAGGCCGAGCGAGTTGGCCTTGGCGACGATGTAATCCACCTGGTCCCAGTAATCATTGGCCGGCCCGTCCTTCACGTCGGGCTTGGTAGGATCGTTTTCGATGAGCGGGCGATGCCCGTACGCGTTCGCCGAGTTGAGGCCATCAATCTCCGCCAACGCGACGGCCTGGATGACGGTGAAGCCTTTCTTGGCGCGGTTCTCCAGGTAGCGGTCGGCCTCTTTTCGGTTCAGCCGATGGAACAGTTCCCAGGCCGTGTCGCCCAAGTAGAAGAACGGGCGGCCGTCGTCGCAGACGAGAAAGCGTTGGTTGTCGCTGACTTTGAGGCGCGGCGCGGCGGCTACGGAGGCGAAAGCGAATCCGCAGCCCACCGTCGCGGCCACGAGCAGAATCTGAATCGGTGATTGGTGCATGTGCCGGCCAGCTTAGACGCACCGATGCAGACGAGGGAACCACGAAACACGAAACACACGAAAGCAAAGGCCGCCGTGCGGTTCTTGGCTGGGGTGTCGGCGTCACCAAACGGTGACGGGACGAAGTCCCCATCCTGCCGCGGCGCGGCGAGCGATTCTCTTCGACGTTCCTTTCGTGTGTTTCGTGTCTTTCGTGGTTCAACTGAATCTTTACGGCTTAGACGGTCTCGGCGGCGTGGCGAGCTTAGTTTGCGCTTTGGAGGCAACTGCAAAACCCCGTAGCAGCCGACGTGAGGAGGCTCTGACTTCAAATCCGCAATCTGAAATCTGAAATCTGAAATCAAGACGGAGCCTCCTCACGTCGGCTGCTACAACTCTGCAAAAAACGCTCTGCCCCGGCCGAACGAGGCTGCATCAAGCTCGGCTCGGGAGCACTTGATGTGGATAGAGAACGGATTGCTCCGTCGCCCCCCACCCAAACCGGACAGGCGGTTCTCCCGCATCCGGCTTTCCAGTTCGTGGTCGCTGAGGGACGGGCTCAGGCACTCGACTCAGGGCTTTCAGAAGAGTCGCACCAGCCGCGTAGGCTTGCGCCCCGCTCACCTGGTTCTCAGGCGGTCCACTGTCAGGTCGGCGTCGAACTCCAGGCCCGGTTTTCCGAGGCATCCGGGCGCACAGCCTTGCGGCACTACCCGGACTCTTTTGGAATGGAGTTCCAACGGCTCCCAACACCACGTCCCTGTCCCCCTTCGCTCCACGGTCGTTACCCGCTTCTTCGCTCCTACGAGGACTCTGACCCCGACCGGTCCTTTCGCCACCAGCCGTGGTTCCCTGATTCACGTCACCTGGACTTCCGAACATTCCATCTCCAACCGTCTGCGGTTCTCGACCAGACGCGTTCCACTCCCTCAACGCTGGCCGCACTATTTTGTTCGGGCTTCGCCTTTCGCTAGCAGGCTCGCCAGAACCGCCGACCGAATCGAGTTCACCTTGTCCCCCCACAGGGGACCTTGTTACGGACTGTTCGTTCACATTCAGTTGCTTCCCACCCGGGGGTATGGCCCCGGCGCAGTTACTTGCCGTTACTGGCCTTACAGTGTCGGCCAGGTCAGGGACTTGCACCTTGCTGTCCAAGTGCGCTCTCAGGCGCACTAGCGCAGACTTTCCAGTCTGCCGTAGCGCCGGTTTTCCAACCGGCGAGCGTTGGAAGAGGCCGGCCGGCTGGATGTTTCACGGCCTGGCCGACTGCAAGCCGGCGATACGGCAGGTTGGAAAACCTGCTACCCGGTGCATCGGGTGGAACGCCGGCGGGAGGCAGGGCCGGCTGTTACGTCAAGTCCAGCGTAACGAACGCGTGTGGTTTCAAGTCAAGGTGGACTTGGCCCGGTGCGCTTTGCGGTGTGCCGTCAGCTCGCGCCAGGAATGTCTTCGGTTCTCGGACGGCCTGTTGGACATTCGTCTCGTCCAGCACGTGTTGCCCGAAAACGGGCACCTGGCAGCGCAGGATCGCGGCCTGGTGAGTGCCGGTCAGATTGGCCAACAGCACGCGCCGCCGCGTGCCCTCGAAAAGCACCAGGGCGGCGACGAGGCCTGGAGTCGTGGTGACGACGGGCGCGGCGCGGCGGAAGCCAGCCAGCCCAGCCAGGACGAAGAAAACCGGGAAGACGGCTCCCGGAGCAGACGGAAATTTCTGCGGCCACGGCGAGCCGGTGCTCTTCTCCATCACCCCGCGCCGGCCCGTGGTTTCAAAGTAGGTGAGGCTGCGAGCGCCGGCGCTCGTCAAAGCCGCCACGCTGCCCAAAGTCCAGGCCGCGGCGAAGAGCGACATCTGACGCGGATCGACCTGCGGCGGGAGCACGTCGGCGGATTGGCTGGAATCAGCGCCGGTCGCCACGGCGTTGAACCGCGGCTTCAGCGTGATGGGCGAAACCACCAGCGGGCGCTCGCCAGCAAAGACTCGGATCGTCGCGAGCGCGTGCGGCTGGGCTTCGAGCGTTTCCATCACCGAGAGATGGTCGAACGCGTGGACCTGCGGGGTCATCGGCCAACTGACGAAGTCAGCTTCGGCCAGCCCAAAACGCCCCAGGGCTTGCTCGCGGTTCAGTTCGCAGAAATGCGCGTCCGTGCCGCCACCGATGGGCGCGCCCAGCGGATCCAGTTCGGTTCGGGCCAGCCGCAACGTGGCGGCACAGGTGGCCGGTTCGCCCTGACGGAAGACGAGCAGTCGCTTGATGGAGGCCGACGTGGCGCGCAGTCGTTCGCGCAATTCGCCGAGCGCGACTTCTCCCCCTTGCGCCGGCAAGTGAACCGCCAGTTCCAGCGCGGCGCCGACAGCATTGGCTTCGCTTTCAGCGCGGGAGAGAGTGGTGCGCCACTCCTCGGAACGGTCCAGCCTCAAGTCGGCCCGCAGATGCGCGAGTTGCAGCATCGCAAGCCGGCTGGCTTCCTGCGCATTGAGTGGCTGAGCATGACTCGCCAGACTCACGCCGAACTCCGGCAAGTCGCACGAAGGCTCGGACGGGATGACAAGCTCCAGGGTTTCCACAGCCGCCATCGCCGGAGTCTTCTTCAAACTGTAGCTGACGTGAGGAGGTGCTGTTTCTACGGACATTTGAGCCTCCTCACGTCGGCTGCTACTCGCCTCGTCGGCCAAACGCAGCGTCACGCTTTGCTGGATGCGCGTTCCCGCCTTCACCTCGACCGGGAAGGGTAGCGCCAACGGCGTGCAGTAAGTTTTGAAGCTGGCGTCAGTCCAGTTGCGCTGGTCCTCCGTCTCAAACACCTCGCCCTTGAACTGCAGTTCCGCCCAGAGACCCGGCCGGACTTCGTGCGCCAACGACCTCAGTTCCCGGAAGCTGGCCTGGCCGAAGATCTGCGGCTCGATGGTCTTCGGAAACCGGCACTCGACCACGCTCCCGTCCATCCGCGTCTGCCGGGCTGCCGCGCCGGCGCACTCGCGAATGGGATGCAGCACGCAGAAGCCAATGCGGTTTCGCTGGAAGCTCGTGAGCGCCTCGCCGTCGAAAGTAAACTTCACCGTGCCGTCCGCCGCTCCGGTGATTTCGCCGTACCAGCGGAAGTGGATTTCTCCCTGCTGACACTCGACCTCGAAGGCCAGCGCGAATGATTGATTTGAAATTTGAGATTTGAGATTTGAGATTTGCGCCGGCACCGTGCCCCAGTTCCGATCGCGCACAGCGGCGTAGAGGCCGCGAATCACCTCCACCTCTCCCAGACAAATGCGCCGCAGGAAAACCGTGTCCGGCTCGAAGAGCATCGTGAGTGGGCCGGCGCGCAGGCTCAGCGGAGTCGGTTCGTTCGCGCTTCCGAAACGGAGCCAGTTGCGCAACGCTGAAGCGGTAGTGGTCATGCGGGGCGGTGGTTCGTGGTTCGTGGTTCGTGGTTCGTTGTCGATGGTCTGCTTCTTTGAATGCGTCGCTGGACAGCGGCCAACCACGAACGACGAACCACGAACCAAAAACAAAATGGACTTCATCCCATTTCCTCCACGCGGATTCTCCGCCGGCCCAGTTTCGCCAGGAGCGCGCTGCGGACACTGTCCGTCAACACCGCGATGAAGATGATGCCGCTGGTGATGAGCGGGTAGAGGTAGGGATCGGCATCCAGGATGACGAGGCCGTTCTCCACGCTCTGGATCAGGAGCGCGCCCAGCACCGTGCCGGGAAAGACGCTGCCGCGTCCGCCGAAGAGACTCGTGCCGCCCAGGACTGCCGCGGCGATGGCGGCGAATTCTTTGTTCGTGCCGAACGTGGGCGACACCGCTCCGAGTTGCGCCAGCGCGAGGATGCCGCCCAGCGCCGCGCAGAAGCCGCTGATGACATAAACGGCCGCGAGCCGACGACCGGTCTTGATGCCAGCCTTGCGCGCGGCTTCCACGTCCTGCCCGAGGGCGTAGAGCTGTCGCCCAAAAGGGGTGCGGGTGAGCACGACGTGCGCGAGGGCCACCACGGCGGCGAGGAGGAGGATGGGCAACGGCACGCCCAGCCAACGCTCCGTGCCGATGGCGAGGAAGCTGGGCGGCAGGTTCATCGCGCGCGTCTCGGTAAACCACAACGCGAACCCGCGTCCGAGATACAGCGTCGCCAGCGTCACGATAAAGGCGATGATGCGCAGGCGGGTGATGAAGAAAGCGTTGATGGCGCCGAAGGCGAGACCGATCAGCAGGATGATCACCAGCGCCAACCACAACGGCGCGCCACCCAGGACCATCTTGCCCGCGACCGCGGCCGCCACGAACATGATCGCGCCCACGGAAAGATCGACGCCTGCCGTGAGCAACACGAAGGTCATGCCCACCGCCACGATGGCGGTGGAAGCCGACTGCACGAGGACGTTCGTGAGGTTTGGCACGGTCAAGAATCTCGGCGACAACACGCCGAAGACGGCCAGCACGGCGAGGAAGAGCACCAGCGAAGCGTTGTTCAGCGCAAGTAGAAGGGGATTGGCGCGGCTGCGGGTCATGGCTGACGGCTTGTTGTTTGTTGTTCGTTGTTTGTGGTCAGTAGTTCGTAGTCCGTGAAGCCAAGCACAGGTTTCTGGCTCACGAACCACAAACGACGAACAACCGACAACGAACAGTTCATCCGCCCCTCCCTTCCCCCAACGCCGCCGCCAGAATCCGCTCGCGGTCAAACTCCTCCCGCTCCAGTTCATCCCGAATCTCGCCGCGGCCCATCACCAGGATGCGGTCGCAGAGGCCGATGAGTTCCTCCAACTCCGACGAGATCACGAGCACACCGGCGCCTTGGTCCGCCAGTTCGTGGATGAGTTGGTAGATTTCAAACTTGGCGCCCACGTCGATGCCACGCGTCGGTTCGTCGAGGATCAGCACGCTCGGCTTGGCCAGAAGCCACTTCGCCAGCACGACCTTCTGTTGGTTGCCGCCGCTGAGGGTCTTCACGGGAGCATCGTCGCGCGCGGTCGGCGTCAGGCGCACGGCCTGGCGGATGGTGCGGAGCGTCTGGCGCAGCGCCGCGAAGTTGAGCAGCCCCAGCGGCGGGCGCGTGTGCTGTCGCAGCGAGACGAGCGCGATGTTGTCGGCGATGGCGGCTTCCATGCACAGGCCCTCCTCGCGGCGATTCTCCGTGAGGAACGCCAGGCCGCGTTGGATGCGACGGCGCGGCGTGGCGCGGGAAACCGGTTCGCCAGCCACAAACACTTCGCCGCGCTCGCACGGATCGAGGCCAAAAAGAATGCGCGCCAGTTCGGAGCGACCTGCGCCCATCAGGCCGGAGAGACCGAGCACTTCGCCACGGTGCAGCGCAAAGCTGATGTCGCGCACCATGCCGGGCTGGGTGAGATGGCGGGCTTCGAGAGCAGGCACCCTCACCCCAGCCCTCTCCCCTCGGATGGGAGAGGGTGTAGCGGCGTCTCGGCAGAGCGCCGCAGTCTTCTCCTGATCGAGATGGCGGCGCTCTGCCGAGAC
>JACRJZ010000082.1 GCA_016219875.1 Verrucomicrobiota bacterium
AAACAGGGATGCAATCTTCCAAACGGGATCGACAGCCGGAGCCGCCGTCACCAGGGTCCACCTCGCCAGAACGGAGGAACCATGCTTTCCATCGGGCTGGAAATCCGCACCATGGTCAAACCGGTCTGGACTTCCGCCGCGTGCACGAGCGCCCCGACGATGCGGGCCGAAGGCGGTTCTGCCAAGTTATTCTGCCGGCCCGCCACCGGCCCCGCCGGCTGAGTGGCTTCCCAGTCGGCGAGGCCGGCGAAGCTTCAGGACGCCCCGCAAAGGTCCAAGGCTTGGTCCCTTCGAGCGCGTCGCCGGTTAGAAAACCGGCGCTACGGCAGGCTGGAAAGCCTGCGCTACGGCGGCGGTGTCAAGAGGCACACGCGGCCGGCGACGGCAGAAGAACAGCCTTCCCATCTTGCCGGGCTTGGCTCAAAGTGCGCGCGTGTCAACCCTTAGAACTTGCTGTATGAAGATTGTCCTTCCCCTCCTCCTGTCTGGCTTGGTCCTCCTCAACGTGGACCTCTGCGCCGCGCCCCTTGGCACGGCCTTCACCTACCAAGGCCGGCTCGCCGACGCCGGCTCGCCCGCCGACGGGATTTTTGATTTGCGATTTGCAGTTTGCGATTCGGCCAGCGGCGGCAGTCCGCTGGCCGTGACGACGAACTCCGCCGTCGCCGTGGCCAACGGCTTGTTTACGGCCACGCTCGACTTCGGGTCCGGCCTGTTCACTGGCGACGCGCGCTGGCTGGAGATTGCCGTGCGCACGAACGGCGGCACGGCCTTTGTGACCGTGGAACCGCGCCAGCCCCTCACCCCCGCGCCTCACGCGCTCTACGCCCCCAACGCCGGTGCAGCGACCACGGCCGCCAGCGCCGCCGCCGTCATCGCCAACGGCGTAGCCAACGCCGGCCTGCAATCCAATGCCGTGACCTCGGACAAGGTCCTCGACGGCTCCGTCGCGGCCGCCGACCTCAGCCCGGCGCTGCTCGCGAGTACGTTCTGGCGTCTGGACGGCAACGCTGGCACCAGTGGGAGCACGCATTTCCTGGGAACTTCCGACAGCCAGCCGCTGCATCTGCGCGTCAACGGTGAGCGTGCGCTTCGGTTGGAGCCTGATCCGCGAGGCCTTGCCGTGCCGAACCTCATCGGCGGTTCGGCCTCCAATGCTGTGAGCCAGTTCGGTTCCGGTGGCAACGCCATCGCAGGCGGTGGCCTTTGGTCCATGCCGAACCTGATCCTGTCGAACTCGTCCGGCAATTTCATCGGGGCCGGCTCCGGCCATGCGATCGGCCCGGTGGTGAACGACTCCGTCATTGCGGGCGGCTTCAGTAACGCCGTGGGATCTCATGCCAGCGTCGTCGCCGGAGGGGCCGGCAATCGGGTGGAGCCGGGGTTCTTCGGCGGGTTCATCGGTGGCGGGCAGGCGAATCGGGTGCTGGCGTTGAACAGCTCGGTGGTGGGTGGGGCCGAGAACGCCGTTGTGGGCGTGGTGGACAGCTTCATCGGCGGCGGTTGGCTGAATCAACTGAGCGCCAACCACACGGTGATCGTGGGCGGGCTTCGCAATACCAACGCCGGCCCTGGCGCGACGCTCGGCGGCGGCAACAACAATCAAGTGGCCGCCACCGCCAACGATGCTTTCCTCGGCGGCGGCACTGCAAACCGTGTCGAGGGCTACCGGGGCGTGCTGGGCGGCGGCGAGGCGAACAACGCGGCGGCCAACTATGCGACCGTGGGCGGCGGCGGCGGAAACCAGGTGGAGTCGAGCGCCGACGGCACCGTCATCACCGGTGGCTTCAATAACTACGTCGAGGCGCAGGCGCGGGCGGCGGTGATCGGGGGAGGGGCCAACAACAGGATTCGAACAGGCAGCGACTACTCCGTGATCGTCGGCGGGAGCAGCCAGGTCATCCAGTCGAATGCGAGTTACGCCTTCATCGGCGGCGGGACCGCTCATTCCATCGGGACCAACGCCACCTACGCGACGATCCCGGGAGGGCGAGGGGCGCGGGCCGATCACTATGGCCAGTGGGCCTACGCCAGCGGGCGGTTCGCGTCGTCCGGCGACGCTCAGAGCGCCCTCTATGTGCTGCGCGCCATCACCAGCGGGCCAGGGACCAACGAGATGTTCCTCGACGGCACCCGGGCGCGCCTGACTCTGGAACCGGAGACCACCATGACCTTCCACATCCAGGTGGCCGCCCGCTCAGACCTGGGCGTCGCGGCGGGCTACGAGTTCCACGGCGTGATCCACCGGTCGGCGGCGGGCGCCACGGCCTTCGTGGGCACGGTGGACACGACGATGACGAAGGAGAGTGCGACGGCGCTGAACTTCCTGGTGGAAGCCGACAACACCCTCGATGCCCTGGTGCTGAAGGCGGTGGGCACGGTTTCTCATTGCCGCTGGGTGGCCACCGTGCGCACCACCGAGGTTTCCTGGTGACGCCAGCCACACCACGATGTGACAACGTCGGCGGCTACGGCGTTTGGAAACCGCTCACCGCGCGTGCCAGATCAACCGTGCCGACTTCGGTGCGAACGGTTCGATGCGGAAGGTGTTGAGGCCGGGTTTGAGTTTTCCGGTGATGTCCAGGCGCAGGGGCTTGGCGAGGTACCCGCCGGCGTAAGCGTCGTTCACCGTCACGCGCGCGGCGGTCTCGGGCGACAAATCGTCCAGCTCGAGGCAGACGCGCGACTGGCTCAGGTCCAGGCTCGCGGGGATTTCGCAGTGCCCGAAGAACGGATCAGCCTTCACTGGGCTGAGCGTGAGTTGGCCGTTGGCGAACCGCCGCCAGGGCGCGGCTCCGTAGCGCGCCACTTCGGCAGCGGAAGTCCACGCCGCGTCGTTGAAGCCGGCGTCCGTCCAGCCCGTTGGTTTCTCCTTCGAGACTTTCCACGACTTGTCCACGCGCACTGTCAGCGGCGCACCGGACTCGAACTCCACAGTGAGGCTGCCAATCAGGCCGGCGGGATTGGCCATGTTGACTGCGGCAGCGTTGGCGGCGGCGATGGCGAGTTGGTTGACACCGGAGCGCAAGCGCGCCGTCACATCCAGTTCCACCGGATTGCGCCAACCGTTCGCGCTGTCGTCGCTGTGGCCGGAGTCTTGGCCGTTGACGAAGACCACTGCGCTGTTGTCGGCGGTGACGGCGAACGTGGCCTTCTTGACCTTTCGGCCGGCGGGCAGGTCGATCTGTTTGCGGAAGTAGCGCGTGCCTGCTGGCGCGTCTTGGGCGGGCTTGCCTTCGGGATACCAGACCCACGAGCAACCCTCGAAGGCGAGGGCGCTCTTCGGCACGCCTTCCAACACCGGCTCGTCGCGCGGCGGTGTTGGGTCGCGTGTGACGGCGAGTGTGGTGCGCGGTTGGGTGTCGCCGGCTTCGAGGCGCAGCGGCAGCGGACGCTTCGTGGGCTGGAACACGAGCAGCACGCTTTCGTTCGGTTCCATCGTCAGCGCCAACTCGACTTGCTGGCCGACGCGCTTGAACGGCACGGCGGAAATCTCGTTTCGCATCGCGTCCCAGCATTCCGGTTCGCCGTCGGCGGTGATGCGGAAACGAAACCGGCGGGCTTCGCCAAGATGATTCTGGTTCGCGATGAAGAAGACGTCGCGGCCCGCCTTCACGCGATGGAGCACGTGCAGCCAGTGATCAGTCTTGCCTTCGACAACTTCGAGCGTGGGATGAATGCCCGCGTCGCCAGCCAACACTTGTTGCAGTTGCTCCGGCGTGGGTTTCTCAGGGAGAAGATACGAGCGCCCGCCGGCGGCGCTCTTCTTGCACACCGCGAGGCCGGGCTGGGCCGCGCCCCAGATGGCTTCGCGCAGTGGGGCGATGTCGGCCGAGGTCTTGCCGACCGTGGCGGATTTCGTCGGCAGGAAACCGTGCGCGATCACCACGCCGCCGGCGTCGAAGAACGCCTTTGCCTTCGCCAGCGTGGTGTAGGGGATCACTTCCACCGGTGGCACGATGAGAATCTTGTACGACTCGGCGCGGAGTTTGAGTCCGTTGCCAGCGACCGTCATGTCGTTCTCGAAAACTTCCCACGGCAACCAGTCGCAATCGTAGAGCGCGTCTTGGAGGCTCTCGCTGATCTGGTCCGGCATGACGCGCTTGCCGACGTGCGCGCTCTGGCCGGGCGTCAGCAAGGCCACTGGCGCGACATGCCGCCCGCCGCTCAGCATCACGCTGAGGCGGCTGGTGTAGTCGGCGAACACGCGGTAGAGCGGCCAGCGCGGCTCGAACCCGCCGTTGTAGAAATACGGCGGACAGTCGGTGTCGCGTGGCGAGCGCGGGTTGAACGAATGCGGAATGAGGAAGCTCACGCCGGAGACGTGCATGTGGTCGGCCCACCACTTCATCTCCGGGTAAGTGAGGTCCTGGCCGCGGGCGCCAAAGATTTCCACCATCGTCACGTCATCGGGCTTGCCGTAGGCGTGCGTGATGGAGCTGCCGAGTTTGGGCGTCTGCCAGCAGGGCGTGTCGTAGGCCGCGCGCTGGCCGGGCTTGAATTGGGAAAAGACCGCGTCGATGCCGCCCATGCTGCTGTACTTCTGCACGCGCATCAGGTCGCCGGCGCAGAAATCCTGGAGCAGATACATGCCGCCGTGCTCCATGAAGTGGCCGATGGATTTCACGCCATGTGCTTCGCACCATTTGGTGATGCCGCCGTACATCGTGCGGCCCCAGGTTTCGGCCCGCGCCTCCAGGTATTGGAAGCGCGCGGCGGCTTGCTCTTCGCCGGACAGGCGGAACTTGTAGGCAACGTAGGCCCGCTTCCAATCGACTTGGCGCTCGGCCAGAACGGCGTTGAGTTCAGTGCCCCAATCGCCGCGCGTCTCCGGTTCATCGTAGAAGAAGCCGACGATCGTCTTGCCGAAGTCGGCTTTGAAATGGTCGTAATGCGGCTGATAGACGGTCTGGAGAAACCAGTCCACGCAGTCCTTGCTCATGCCATCGACGCTCAACTCCTTGCCGCCGCCCTGGCCCAGGCCGGGCGCTTGTTTGTGGGTGAACTTCATGATCCGCCAAGGACCCGCTGGAGTTTGCCACGCGAGTTTGCCGTCGCGGATCGATGGCGCCAAATCCACCAGACTCCCGGGGTCAATGGCGTTGTCGGCGGCCACGCGCCCGGCCACCGCGCCGACGTAGCGCTCGCCGGCAAAACCCTCGGCCTCGAACACACGCGGTCCCACCACCTCGGTCGCCGTCGCGTCCAACTGCTTCGCCGCGTGGCGCGGGGGCACCTTGCCGCCGACGCCCTGGCTCGGCCACCATTTCTCGTCGAAGATCCACAGCTTGAGGCCGTGCTTCTTCGCGGCTTCGAGGCAGATGCCGAGGTCACGCCACCAGCCCTCGCCCAGCCAGTCCTTGTGCGGACGGGATTCGGCGGTGAACGAGCCGTTGCCGCCTTCGGCCACCTTGGCGACGTACATCTCCAGCCGCTCCTTGCTTTCATCGCCATGCAGCCAGAAGAGCGGGCCGGTCAAGCGGCGCGCCTCCAGGGGAAGTTTGCGGAATTGGCGCTCGACGGTCGCGAAATCGGATTCCGATTCCGCGGCAACGGAAGAAAAAACCGGGAGAAGAATTCCGTCGGCGGCGCCAAGAACTGAGATGACGAGTATGTGGATTGCTTTCATGTGTTCGCTCCCTTCTGACTGAGTTGGTCGGGGAAGGATTCAAGAGTGATGAGGCTTCGCGCAGCAGGGTTGCCTCAAGCTCGGTTCGGGAGCACTCGTAGCGCAGACTTTCCGGTCTGCCGTAGCGCCGGTTTTCCAACCGGCGAGCGTTGGGCGAGGCCAGCCGGCTGGAAGGTCCACGGCCTTGCCGACTGCAAGTCGGCGCTACGGCAGGTTGGAAACCTGCGCTACCCAGCGCGCCGGGCGGGAGCTTGATGCAGCCCTGTTCGCGCAGTCTTGGCCGAAACTCAGCATTGCATCCGGGGGAGCGGGTTCGGCAAAGTGACGCCATGCCGACATTCAATCTGCTGGAACACCGGTCCGCTTCCCGCACGCAGCGCCCCTTTCTGATTTCGGTTCTCTCCGCGCTCTGCGCCACGGCGCTGGGCGCTGCCCCGGCCAATCAAATGGGCGCTCCCATCGCCGCCGTGGTGCGTGACGGCGCGAAGGCGGCGCTGCCCCGGCCTGCCGTCGCCAAGATCGCGGAGCGGGCGGGCTGCTCGACTTTGTGCCAAGCCAAACAACCGGCGGAGAAAGCCTTCAAGGCGATTGCCGATCTCGGCTTCAAGTGGGTGGACTTGTCCTGCCTTTCCTGGGCGCAGCACGCTTCGGTCCCGGCGCTGCTGGCGGACTTCGACCAGGAAGCCGCGCGCGTGGAGGCGCTGCTGGCCACGAACGGACTGCGCACGGCGAACCTCACCTACGATTCCTTTGATGGGCGCCCGTTCGACCAGTTTGAGAAGGAGTTCACCGTGGTCGTGAAGCTCGCGGTGCGGCTCAAGGCGCGGTTGATCAACTTGATGGCACCGTCCAACAAGGCGGAGCGGCAGGACGCGGCGGCCAAGTTGAAGAAGCTTCAAGCCATCGCCGCGACGAACGGCGTGCTTCTGACCTTGGAAACGCACTGCAACCAACTCACCGAACAATCCGCGAACGCGCTGTGGCTCTGCCAGCAAACGCCGGGCCTGGGCCTGACGCTCGATCCGAGCCACTATTACGCCGGGCCGAACCAGGGCCGGAGCTTCGACGCGGTGTATCCGCTCATCCAGGGCACCGGCTTCCGCGCCGGCGGGATGAGTTGGCAGGAAATCCAAATGCCGTGGGGCGAGGGGCCGATCGACTTCAAGGCCGTCGTGTGCAAACTGGAAGCCGCCGGCTACGCGGGCTTTTACGTGGCCGAATACATCGAGGGCTTCAACAAGCTCGACGCGCTCACGGAGTCGAAGAAGTTCCTGGAGTGGGCGAAGGGTCTTTGACCGCCGCACTGCGCCGCCGCCACGCCGCGACGAACATGCCGTTGCCGCCGAGGTCTTGCGGCCAAAACCAGCGCACGGGCGCGGCTGGACCGCCCGCGTGCAGCAAGTCGGGCAACGGCAGCGGCTCGAAGTCGGCCAACTGTTCGTCCGCGAACTTCGCCACCTCGGTCGTTTCTTCCCGCGAGAGCGTGCAAACGGCGTAGAGGAGTTTGCCGCCGGGCTTCACGGAACCGGCGACATGGGACAGGAGCGTCTTTTGGATGGCAGCCAGTTCGCGCACATCGTCGAGCGTGAGCGTCCAGCGCGCGTGCGGATTGCGCTGCCAAGTGCCGAGGCCGGCGCACGGCGCGTCCACCAGCACGCCGTCGAATTTCGTTTTGGTGGGCGGCTTCTCTCCTCCATCCCAGAAGACGGTGCGGTAGTTGAAACACTTGGCCCGGCCGGTGCGGAGCTTGAGCCGCTTGAGCCGCCAGTCGGCCCGGTCACTGGCCCAGATCAGGCCCTTGTTCTGCATGAGGTCGGAGAGATGCAGCGTCTTGCCGCCCTCGCCGGCACAGGCGTCCCACCACGTCTCGCCGGGTTGAGGATCGCAGAGCAGGCTGACCACTTGGGAGGCGATGTCCTGAATCTCGAACTCGCCGTCTTGAAACTCAGGGCGCCGGAACAAGTCTTCTTTGCCGGCGTAGCGCAGGGCTTCTGGGAGGGGCGACTTGGCGGTCTTGACGAGACTCTTGCGCAAAGCAGCCGTGAAGCCGCGCCGGGCGCGAATCCAAAGGCTGGGTTCGCGCTGGAGAGAGCGTACCCAGTCCGCGGTCACCTCCATGTGCGCGGCGATCCAGGCCGGGAGGCATCGCTGCATCAGCTTCTCGTCGGAAAAAGAATCCGGCCGCTCCGCGAAGGCGGTCGCAAGGTCCAGGGCGTGCTTGATCTGGCCGGCGAGAGGATGGCGCTGGTCCAGCCAGCCGAACCAACGGTAATAAGCAAACACCGCACGGCTGACCTCGGCCGACTGCGAGCGATAGATCGCGCCATTCGCGCGCAGTTCCTCGCGAAGCACGGCGTCAGCGGGATGCTCGCGGTCGGCTTTGCGAATGACCGCGGCGGCAACATCGAGCGGGTTGATCTGCGGTCGGAGAAGACGGGGCGACACGCCCGGCACGTACGGCTCGACCTCCTCGGGCGGCCTCGGCTCGAAGGCGCGCGCTGGTCTGGGCCGCCACGGCGGTTTCGCCTGGGACCGCCACTTGGGTTGCCACGGTCGCGGCTCCTCTGACTCTTGCCTCGACTGCTCCTGGCGGGCGGGGCGGGGGAAGCCTCCTCCAGCCTGCCCGGATTGTCGGGTTGGCTTCGCGGGAGGCCGGGACAGTTCCTGCCTGTTGCGGGGGGAGTGCCAGCTTCTTCTTTCGTTCATACGAAGTGCTTCAACAGTTCAAGGACGGGCATTCGCCCGTTCCTGAATACAAGAGCGTTTTGGTCGTCGGGCGAGCGGTCACGCCTTCCCGATCAACTGCCGCAGCACGAAGGGCAGGATGCCGCCGTGGTGGTAATACTCGATCTCGATCGGCGTGTCGATGCGGCACTTCACCGGCACGGTTTCGACCGCGCCGCTCTTGCGGCGAATCCAGAGCGTCAGGTCTTGCTGCGGTTTGAGGCTGGGGCCGAGGCCGAGCACTTCATAGAGTTCGGTCCCGTCGAGCTTGAGGGTCTGCGCGGTGGTGCCATTCTTGAATTGCAGCGGGAGCACCCCCATGCCGACGAGGTTGCTGCGGTGAATCCGCTCGAAGCTCTGGGCCACGACCGCTTTCACTCCGAGCAGCGCCGTGCCCTTGGCCGCCCAGTCGCGCGAACTGCCCGTGCCGTATTCCTGGCCCGCGAGCACGACCAGCGGCGTTTTGGTTTCGGCGTACTTCATCGCGGCGTCGTAGATGCTCAGCTTCTCGCCGCTAGGCTGGAAGAGCGTGGCGCCGCCTTCCTCGCCGCCGAGCATGAGGTTCTTGATGCGCACGTTGGCGAAGGTGCCGCGCGTCATCACGCGGTCGTTGCCGCGGCGCGAGCCGTAGCTGTTGAAATCCTCATGCTCGACGTGGTGCTCCAGGAGGTACTTCCCGGCGGGGGAAGACTTCTTGATCGCGCCGGCCGGGGAGATGTGGTCTGTGGTGACACTGTCGCCGAAGATGGCCAGCGCACGCGCGCCCTTGATCTCGGCGATGGCGCTGGGCCGCTTGGAGAAGCCGAGGAAGAACGGCGGCTCCTGGATGTAGGTGCTGGTCGGGTCCCACTGGTAGGCCTCGCCAACGGTGGCGGGAATCTCGTTCCATTTCGGATTCTGCGCGGCGAAGTCGCGGTAAAGCTGCTGGAAAACTTCCGGCTTGAGCGTGGTGCTGAGCAACTCGCGGACTTCTTCCTGCGCGGGCCAGATGTCCTTGAGGAACACGGGCTGGCCGCCCTGGCCCTTGCCAAGCGGTTCTTTGGACAAGTCGATATCAACACGGCCCGCCAGCGCGAATGCCACGACCAGCGGCGGCGACATGAGGAAGTTCGCCTTGATGCTCTGGTGAATGCGGGCCTCGAAGTTGCGGTTGCCGGACAATACCGACGCCGCGATGAGGTCGTTCTGGACAACGGCTTCCTCGATGTGCGCTTCGAGCGGGCCGGAATTGCCGATGCATGTCGCGCAGCCGTAGCCCACAAGTTGGAAGCCGAGTTGGTCGAGGTAAGGCTGAAGCCCGGTCTTGGCCAGGTAGTCGGTGACCACGCGCGAGCCGGGCGCGAGCGAGGTCTTGACGGTGGGGCAGCCGCGCAAGCCGCGCTCGACGGCTTTCTTGGCGAGCAAGCCCGCCGCCAGCATCACGCTGGGATTGGAGGTGTTGGTGCAGCTCGTGATCGACGCGATGAGCACGGAGCCGTGGCGGAGTTCAAACTTGGCGTCCTTGTTCAAGACGATGTGGTCCGGCGCCGGATGCTGGTCGCGCATCTCGCTTTCGCTCGGCTCGACGGCCGGATGGTTCAGGCCGGCCTCCCACTCAGGGTGGAACTTGGTCGGCTTGTAGCCTTTCACGACGACTGTCTTGCCCAGATCGGCGAGGTCCTTGCCGTAGCCGCTCTCCGCGACGGGCTTGGCGAACAGCTCGGTGAAGGTCCGCTTGAGGTGCGGCAGTTCAATGCGGTCCTGCGGCCGTTTCGGGCCGGCCACGCTCGGATTGATCGTGCCCAGGTCCAGTTCGAGATCGACGGAGTAGGTGATCTCGCCCTTCTTGGGCATGCCGAACAAACCCTGGGCGCGGTAGTAATTCTCGTAAGCCAAGCAAAGCTCCTCGTTCCGTCCGGTGGCGCGGAGGAACTTCACGTTCTCCGCGTCGATGGGGAAGAAGCCCATCGTCGCCCCGTATTCCGGCGCCATGTTCGCGATGGTCGCGCGATCCACGATTGGCAGCGCCTCGGCGCCCGGCCCGTAGAACTCGACAAACTTGCCGACCACCTTCGCTTTGCGCAGCATCTGGGTGACGCTGAGGGCCACATCGGTGGCCGTGACGCCTTCGCGCAGCGAACCCGTGACATGCACGCCGACGACGTCCGGCGTCAGAAAATAAACGGGCTGACCCAGCATCCCAGCCTCGGCCTCGATTCCGCCCACGCCCCAGCCGACAATGCCCAGGCCGTTGATCATCGTGGTGTGGGAATCGGTGCCCACGAGCGTGTCCGGGAAGTAAATTTGAGATTTCAAATTTGAAATTTGAAATTCCCGGCAGAGCACGCCTTTGGCGAGATATTCCAGATTCACCTGATGGATGATGCCGATGCCCGGCGGCACGACCTTGAACGTCTCGAAGGCTTGCATGCCCCACTTGAGGAATTGGTAGCGCTCGCGGTTGCGCATGAACTCCATTTCCAGGTTGTTGCGGAAGGCGCTGTCGCTGCCCGCGAAATCCACCTGCACCGAGTGGTCCACGACGAGATCCACCGGCACGAGCGGCTCGATGAGCTTCGGGTTCTTGCCCAGACGGGCCACGGCGGAGCGCATGGCGGCGAGATCGACCAACAGCGGCACGCCCGTGAAGTCCTGCAATACAATGCGGGCCACGACGAAGGGGATCTCCGCCGTGCGTTCGGCCTTGGGCTGCCAGGCGGCAAGATCGCGCACGTTCTGTTCGGTGATCTTCTGGCCGTCGCAGTTGCGCAGCACGGACTCCAGCACGAGCCGGAGGGAAACGGGCAATCTCGAGACGCCGCCGAGGCCGGCTTTTTCCAGTGCCGGCAGCGAATAGAAGTAGCCTTTTCGGCCTTGGCCGGGGTCGAACGGGCGCAGAGTGTCGAACGGGTTTCGTGCGTTGCTCATATTCTAATATCCAAATTCAGGCGCAAAGTCGGTTCCGAAAATGGGAGTTGGCCGGGGCAAAGTCAAGTGGTGTGGCGGCGGGGAGAGCGGCCAGTTCACGCTGCCGCAACAAGAGCATCGCCAACGGCGCCGGAAGGAGACGACGGCCTACTTGGGCAGCAGCGCCCGCGCCCAGGCCGCTCCCACGATCACGAGACAAAGAATGCCACACGCCCGGTTCACCGCCGCCGGACGGTTCCACTTCTCCGGCAGGAAAACGAGCACGCCACCCAGCGCCGCCCCAACCGCGAAACCCCCGACGTGGCCCATGACGTCGGTGTGCGGATTCAAGCCGATCAGGACGAGCAGGAGGAAGCCTCCGGCGACGGCACGCCCGATCAACGCGTGCTGGCGCTCGCTGCCGCGCAGCAAGGACAGAGATTGGACCGTCAGCAAACCCAGCGCCCCCAGCACCATGCCCGAAGCGCCCAGGCAGCGGTGCGGGCCGGAAAGCAAAAGCAGCCCACCGAGGTTGCCGCCGACACCGGCGAGATACGAAGCCAGCAGGGCTTTGCCGGTCCCGTAGGTTCCCATCGCCAAGCCAAGCAGCAAGACTCCCATGACGAAGTTGCTCGCGAGGTGGCCCAGATCGGCATGCAGCGTCACCGCGGTAAACAGCCGCCACCACTCGCCGTGGCGCACGGCCGCGTTGTCCATGATGCCGGGAGTTCTCAAATCGACGGCGCCGGCGACGTCGTTCACGAAGAAGACGGCCATGAGTGGCAGCAGACAGAAAACCACCCGCCAATCCAGGAGCAGGCCAGTCCACCGAATCGGTTGCTGCCACCGACGGACGCGGTTCTCCCGCTCGTATTGTTTGATGGCAGCGATGGCCCGGTCGTGGTCCGCCGGATGGACGACCAGCAGGTGTTGGCCTCCTTCCGGTGTGCGCTCGATGGACGTTTCGATCCCTTGGCTCACCAGCACCAGGCTCCAATCCATGGCTTGTCGTTCCGACCGCACGAGGATGATGGCATCGACCGCTTGCACGAGGGCCAATGTGCGCGAACCACAGAGGGGCGCAACTGTGAACTTGGGTCTTTCCGAGCGCTGCGGCGACCGCTCTGCGCGCTTCGATTCTTGTTCGCTCAGATTCCTTGACCCGCGCCTTTCGGCTGCTACGGTTCGCGGGCCGTTGCACAAATGGCGGCGGCGAAAAGCACAATACATGAAATCATATCTCATCCCGTCTCTGGCCCTCGGACTCGTCGTCGTCTCCGCGCCGGCCCAGGAAAAACCCGACCTCAAAACCCCCAAGGCCCGCCTCAGCTACTGCATCGGCGCGGACATCGGCGGCAACTTCAAGACGCAAGGAATCGAGGTCGATCCCAAGGTGCTGGCCGCCGGCTTCGCCGATGCCTTCGCCGGCAAGCCCACGCTGACGGAGGCCGAAATCCGGGAAACACTGAACAACTTCCGCAAGGAAATGATGGAGAAGGCCCAAGCCAAGCAAAAGGAGTCCGGCGACAAGAACGTCAAGGAGGGCGAAACCTTTCTGGCGGCCAACGCCAAGAAGGAAGGTGTGAAAGTCCTGCCCAGCGGACTGCAGTACAAAGTCCTCAAGTCGGGCACCGGCAAGTCCCCCAAGGCCACCGACACCGTGAAGACCCATTACCACGGCACCTTGATCGACGGCACCGTGTTTGACAGCTCGGTCGAGCGCGGCGAACCGGTCTCGTTCGGCGTGAACCAGGTCATCCCCGGCTGGACGGAGGCGCTGCAACTCATGAAGGAAGGCGACAAGTGGCAACTGGTCCTGCCCTCCAAGATCGCCTACGGCGAACGCGGCGCCGGCCCCAAGATCGGCCCGAATAGCACGCTGATCTTCGAGGTCGAGCTGATCTCCGTGGAAAAGGCCGGACAGTAATTCGGCACCGGCGGACCTTCGCCTCTGGCGCGAGGCGAAGGTAACTCATCAGCGGCGAGGCGGAGCGGATCGGGAATTCCCCCTTGACAGCCCCCGACACGGCAGGGTTTAACTTCCTGAGTTTTCTTAAGTAATATGATCGTTGTCCCCGCCAGGATGGGCCGCCTCAACAAGCGCGCGTTGCTGGATCGTTTGCACCGCTTGGGGACGGCCTCGCGCGCGGACCTGGCCAAGTCGCTCGGCATGAGCCAGCCCACGGCCGGCAAAATCGCCGACGAACTCTTGCGGGCTGGCGTGCTGGAGGAAGCGGACCTCGCCCCGCCGAGGACGGCCGTGAACGGGGCCAAAGCGGCCGCCAGGCTCGGCCGGCCTGGACGGATGCTGCGGCTGGATCGCTCCCGGCCCCGCTTCATGGCCATCCAGTTGGGTGTGACCGAAACCCGTCTCGCGGCGCTGCCGGTGGGTGCGGATGCGGAAGACTGCTGGTCCGTGCGCCTGGAAACACCCGGCTCGGCTGAACAATGGGTCAGCGAGTTGCGCCGGGTCGCGGGCCAGTTGCCGCAGAAAAAATTCTGGGGCGTGCTGGTCAGCGTGCCGGGCCTGGTGGATGAGCAGGAAGGCAAAGTGCTGTTCTCCCCGAACCTGCACTGGACCGAGAAGGCGGACTTGCGCCAACTGGTGGGCCGCGTGTGGAAAGGCCCCGTGGCGCTGGTGCAGGAGGAGCGGGCGCTGGCGCTTGGCCATCAGTATCTGACGCCGGAGAGCGATGATTTCCTGCTGGTGGATTTTGGCGACGGCGTGGGCGGCGCGGTGATCGTGGCGGGTAAACTCCACGCAAATCCGCTGCCCATTTCCGGCGAGCTGGGCCACACGCCGGTCCTCGGCAACTCCCGCCGTTGTGGCTGCGGCGCGACGGGCTGCGTGGAGACGCTGGTGTCCACGCGGGGGCTGCTGGAAAGTTTTGCGGAAACTCACGCCAAGTCGCCCAAGTCTTGGGCTGCTCTCGGTGCCAGCATCGCGGAGCACGGCATCGAACCCTGGCTGGCCGCAGCCCTTGAGGCCGCGGCCGTCGCCATCGCCGGCGCCCTCAACGTCATCGGGCTGCGTCACGTCGTCATCACCGGCAGTCTGACTCAGTTGCCGCCCGCGGTGATGGACTATCTCAAGCAGGCCATCGAGCGCGGCGCCATGTGGGCGCGCTTTGGCCGCGTGGAAGTCGAGGCGGCCCCGCGTCGCCGGGCGGCCGGTTTGGTCGCGGTCGGCATTGATCGGCTGGTGTTGCCCATGACCGGCCAGATCCGACCCCAAGCGTCCTGACCGCTTCGACACTTCAACGATTTAACAACTCACACCCTCCCCCCCATGCTCAACCTCAAGAAACTCGAAGTCTGGTTCGTCACCGGCAGCCAGCATCTCTACGGCCCCGAGACGCTCAAGCAGGTGGCCAAGCACTCGCAGGAAATTGCCAAGGCCCTCGACACCGCGGTGGCCGTCCCGGTGAAGATCGTCTTCAAGCCGGTCCTGATTACGCCTGACGCCATCACGGCGCTTTGCCAGGAGGCCAACAACGCGCCTCATTGTATCGGCCTCATCACGTGGTGCCACACGTTCTCGCCGTCGAAAATGTGGATCAACGGCCTCAAGCTGCTCCGCAAGCCGATCCTGCATCTCCACACGCAGCACAACCGCGACATCCCGTGGTCGTCCATCGACATGGACTTCATGAATCTCAACCAAGCCGCCCACGGCGACCGCGAGCATGGGTTCATCATGAGCCGGATGCGCCTGAACCGGAAAGTCGTCGTCGGCTTCTGGCAGGAAGCGTCGGTGCAGGAAAAGATCGGCGCCTGGACGCGCGCCGCGGCGGCGTGGGCGGATTGGCAGGGCGCGAAGTTCGCCCGCTTCGGCGACAACATGCGCGAAGTGGCCGTCACCGAAGGCGACAAGGTCGCGGCGCAGATGAAGTTCGGATACTCGGTCAACGGCTACGGCGTCGGCGATCTGGTGCAAAGCGTGAACGCCGTGACCAACACCGCCATCGGCAAGCTTGTTCAGGAATACGAGGACACTTACCAAGTCGCCGCAGACCTGTGCAAAGGCGGCGCCCGGCACGATTCCGTTCGCGAAGCCGCGCGCATCGAACTCGGCTTGCGCTCGTTCCTGAAGGCCGGCGGTTTCAAGGGCTTCACCACCACATTCGAGGATTTGCACGGCTTGGTGCAACTGCCCGGCATCTCCGCCCAACGCCTCATGGCCGACGGCTTCGGCTTCGGCGCGGAAGGTGATTGGAAGACGGCCGCGCTCGTTCGCGCGATGAAAGTCATGGCCACCGGTCTGTCCGGCGGCACGTCGTTCATGGAGGATTACACCTACCATCTCGACCCCAGCAGCAAACAGGTGCTCGGCGCGCACATGCTCGAAATTTGCCCGTCCATCGCGGATGGCAAACCGTCGCTGCAGGTCCATCCGCTCGGCATCGGTGGCAAGGCCGATCCGGCTCGGCTCGTCTTCAACACGCCCGCCGGTCCCGCCCTCAATGCGTCGCTCATCGACGTGGGCAACCGCTTCCGTCTGCTGGTGAACGAAGTGGATGTCGTCGCGCCCGAACAGCCGATGCCGAAGCTGCCCGTCGCGCAAGCCCTCTGGGTGCCCAAGCCGAGTTTCGAGAACGCCTGCGCTTGCTGGATTTACGCCGGCGGTGCGCACCACACCGGTTTCAGCCAAGCGGTCACGACTGAGATGCTGGAAGACTTCGCGGAGATCGCCGGCATCGAACTGGTGGTCATCGACGCCGACACCAAGGTCCGCCAGTTCAAACAGGAACTGGAGTGGAACGAAGTGGCCTGCGGACTGAAGCAAGGTTTTCTCGCCTGAACCCAACTTGAGAACAGAGCCATGTCGAACATCCACCGCCTCGCCAGTCTGCTCCGCTTCCGAAAGCAACACAGCCATCGGCCCATCCGGCCAGTCGGTGCGGTCGCGTTGGCTTTTGCTGCCACGGGAACCATCGCCATGATGCTCGCCATGATGACCACGCCTCCGCTCGCTCAAGCTGCCGAGACCAACACGCCGGTTGGGAAGTTGCTTGCCATGGATCGGCCGCTCGTCATCGCCCATCGCGGCTACAGCGCGCTGGCGCCGGAGAACACGCTGCCCTCCTTCCGCTACGCGCTCACCGCCGCCGTGGATTTTGTGGAACTAGACTATTACCACAGCCGGGACGGCGTGCCGGTGGTCCTTCACGACCCCACGCTGGATCGCACCACCGACGCGAGAAAGCGATGGGGCGGCAGCAACCATCTCGTGTCGGCCAAGTCGCTGGCCGAGTTGCAGACGCTCGACGCGGGCGCGTGGTTCTCCTCGACCTTCGCGGGCACCAAGCTGCTCCGGCTGGAAGAAGCGCTGGATTTCATTCAGCGCGAGGGCCTCACCCTGATCGAGTGCAAAGGCGGCGAGGCCGCGGCGTGCGTGCAGTTGCTCCGGAACAAACACCTCGTCAACCACGTGATGGTGCAGTCGTTCGACTGGGACTACTTGCGCGAATTCCATCGCCTCGCGCCGGAGCAAGTCCTGGGCGCGCTGGGGCCACCGTCCAAGCATGCCGACGGACGGAAACTCACGGCTGCGGAGCGTCAGTTGAGTGCGGCCTGGCTGGACCGGGCGCGCGACACCGGTGCTCAAGTGATTGTGTGGAGTTCGCAGATCAACAAAGAGGCCGTGATCGCGGCCCATGAGCGAGGTTTGAAGGTGTGGGTTTATACCATTGATGACCCGGCCGCGGCGACGAAGCTGCTTGACCTGGGCGTGGACGGGATCATCAGCAACAACCCGGCGATCATCTGGAAGGCTCTGGCCACGCGAAGATCGCCACGCCTCTAATGCCCCGACGTTCCCCCAAGTCCGCCGCCACCATGCTCGCCGCCCGGCTGCATGGGCCGAAGGATTTGCGCGTTGAGCGAATCCCGCGTCCTGGCCCGCCTGGCCGTGGGCAGGTGCTGTTGCGCGTGAAGACCACCGGCATCTGCGGCAGCGACCTGCACTCCTACCTCGACGCCCGCATCGGGGACACGCCGGTGGAACAACCGCTCATACTCGGCCACGAATTCTCCGCTGTGGTCGAAGCCGTCGGGCCGGAAGCGCTCGACGGAAATCATCAACCGCTCAAGCCCGGCACGCGCGTGGCCGTCGATCCGGCGCAACCATGTCACCACTGCGAACTTTGCGAGCACGGCCATCCGAACCTGTGCTGCAACCTGGCGTTTTGCGGCAATTACCCTTACGGCGGCAGCTTCTGCGAATGGATGCACATGCCGGCGCGCAGTTGCTTCCTGGTGCCCAAGTCGCTTGATGACACCGAAGCCGCGCTGCTCGAACCGCTCGGTGTCGCCATCCACGCGGTGGACCTCGCCAAGTTCCGCGTCGGCCACAGCGCCGCGATCATCGGCATGGGGCCGATTGGCCTGCTCATTCTCCAACTCGCGCGACTCGCTGGCGCCGATCCCATTTTCGCCACCGACAAATTCCCCTGGCGCCTCAAGCTCGCCGCGAAACACGGCGCCATCCCCATCCGCTGCGACCAGGAAGACCCCGTCCAGCGCATCACGAAAGAGACACGCGGTCGTGGCGTGGATGTGGCCATCGAAGCCGCGTGGGCGGACCAGTCCGTCGCGCAAGCCGCCGAGATGGCGCGGTTGGGCGGGCGCGTTGTGCTGGTGGGCATCCCCGGCGACGACCACTTCTCGATGAAACACTCCACCGCCCGGCGCAAGGGCCTGACGATCGTGCTCAGCCGCCGCATGAAGCACGTCTATCCCCGCGCCATCCGCCTCGCCGAGCAGGGCCGCGTGGATTTGCGTGGCCTGGTGAGCCACCGCTTTCCCCTGAAACGCGCGGTCGAAGCGTTTCAGTTGAACGCAGCCTACGCGGACAAGGTGGTGAAGGTGATGGTGGAAAGCGGAGCCAGACCATGACTATGTCGGCCCAGCATAATGTTTGACCGGCATAATGTTGCTCCCTAGCCTGCAACCGTGAATCTCGCATTCGTCAACCGCGAAGCTGAACTGAAAGAACTGGACGCCGTGGCGGCCAAGGGCGGGTTGCTGGCTCTCTACGGTCGGCGTCGTGTCGGCAAGACGCGACTGCTGGTCGAGTGGCTGAAGCGCCGGGACGGCTGGTACAGCCAGGCCATCGAAGGGCCGGGGGACATGCAACTTCAGCAGCTTTTTGAGGACATCCGCTCCCGGCTGCAAACCTCCGTCGTACCGAAAACCTGGAGCGAGTTGTTTGAACTGCTCCGGCTCCAGCGCGGGCGCTGGACCTTGTGCATTGACGAGTTTCCATATCTGGTCGCCACGGATCGCACGTTGCCGAGCCAGTTGCAGCGCTGGCTGGATCACGGCCTGCCCGCCGGTTGCACACTCATTCTGGCCGGCTCCAGCACGCGCATGATGCACAGCCTGTTCCTGCATCGTGCGGCGCCGCTCTTCGGTCGGGCGCGCAAGCTGATCCAGGTTCAGCCGATGTCCTACACCGCGTTTTGCGCCGCCTGTCGCTTGAAGGCCGGCGATATGGATTCGTTCCTCAAATTCTCACTCGTTGGCGGCGTGCCGAAGTATTGGGAGTTTCTGGAAGCGAACCAAACGCCTGTTGGCCTGGCCGAGGCGCTTTACTTCGACTTCGCACCCTACATGGAACAGGAGCCGCAGCGCCTCTTGCGCGACGAAGGCGTGACCGGCCTGAACGCGCTGGCCGTGTTGGAAGCCATCGGGCGCGGGGCCGAACGCACGTCGGAGATCGCGACGCGACTGGGCACGGCGCAGACGGGTCTTTCCCGCGTCTTCCAGCAGTTGCTCGATGTGTCCGCGCTGACGCGCGAACTGCCCTTTGGCGAAAGCATGCGGACCACCAAGCGCAGCCTCTACCGCATCCAGGATCCATCGTTGCGGTTCTGGTTCCGCGTCTATTCCCCGCAACAAAGCCTCTGGCGCACGCTGGCGACGGCCCAGAAACAGAAGCTCATCCATGAGCACGCCTCCACGGTCTTTGAGGATTTCTGCCGCCAGCGCCATCCCGGCGCACAACGCTATTGGGAAGGCGACGTGGAACTCGACCTGGTCGCGCCCGATCCAGACCAGCCCAAGGGCCTGATCGTGGCGGAAGTGAAATGGCGTCGGCTGACGGCGGCGGAGCGCGCCAACGTGCGGCGCCAATTGCAGGGCAAATGGTCCCGCTGCCAACTGGCGAAGAAGTTTGCCGCAGTCCGGTTTGAGGTGCTGGATGCGGGGGTGTTGGAGGATGCAACGTGAAGCAAACCGCGCCAGTCGTAGCGCAGATTTCCAATCTGCTGTATCGCCGACTTCCAGTCGGCAAGTCGTCCGAAGTTCGTCTCGCCTGCAGAACGGGAATCGCCGGAGCCGGACGGAGAGTGCCTGTCACGGGCACAGAAACGTCCGTCCATCGGCTGGCTTTGCTTCCATCCGAACGCCCTGTTCGGTTCGAACGTTTCTGTGGCCGGGACGGCCACTCTCCGGAACGCGGCGCCGGCGGATTGGAAATCCGCGATTCAGCAGACTGGAAGTCCGCGCTACGGGCGCTGGGCCGGCCCGGGCGTGGAAACGCGGGCCGGACTGGTCGCCGTGCGGGAGGGCGTCTGTCGTCCCTCCGGGACTTGGCGGGCTGGGGCGGCGGAAACCCAGCGTTGAAACGCTGGGCTATTGTCGGTCGCCCTGACGGGCTGGGCGATGCGGCGAGATGCGTCTTGCCTTCCAGCCGCGTGCGATTCTGAATGAACTGAATCATGGCCTACGAATCCGTTGACCAACTGCAAAAGACTCTGGCCGAAACCGTGTTCACCTACGCGGAGGACAAGAAGAAAGCGGCTGGTCGCGCTTTGGGCACGCTGGTCGAGATCGTCACGTTCTACCTCCTGAAGACATGGGGACTGGGTGCCAGCGTTGCCATTGAGCGCGGGCTGGAGGAATATAAGAACCCAGACATCACCCACAACGTCGAGTATTCACTCCACCCGGTGAAGTTTGTTGAACGGCTGCAGCTCGCGACACCTGAACTGCCCATCACACCGGCGAAGATTTTCAAGTACTTCGGCGAACGGCTCCAACATTTGCACGGCTTCGAGAAGAAAGGCCACGCGTTGCTTTCCTCCTCCGGCGTGCTGAGGAACGCTTGTGTTTTGGGCCACGAAAACGACGTAGTTCTGGTGGGCCTCGTCACCCTTCTGAAAGGAAACTCCCTGGAACTGGACTTGGTCGGCCAATACCGATCTCCCTACGCCATGTTCGAGTGCAAGCGCGTCGGAGTCGAAGAGGGCAACAAGAAGGGACCGCAAACGATTGAAAAAGCGAAGCAAGGGGCGTATGTGGCTCGCACCGTCTCGTCTCTTCAGAAGATTCGGACTCATTCCGGCGAGTTGTTCGGGGTGATTCCGAAGAAAGATGGCACGCTTTACTCCAAGCCGTACGTCACGCTGGTGGACGAAGTGGTCCGCTCCAAAGATCCAGAACTGTTGCGCCATTTCATCCTGACGGTGGGCGTGGTCAGCAACCACGGGAATTGGTTCACCTCGGACAATCCCAACAAGGAACTCCGCGTGCTGGCCCAATCCTACGATTGGCTTCTGTTCCTGACCGATGACGGCCTGGCCGAGTTCATCAGGGACATCCTCCAGTCTGACGCGGCCGGGGTCACGCCCGCCAAGGCCGCCTTCCTCGCCAGCTACTCCGCGAAGAAGAAAGAGAACCGATTCACGAAGGTGCAGATGGCGTTGGACGCGGACAAGGTTTTGCAGGACTACTTCGCGGCGAACATCAAACGGATCGAGAAATGGTTCAACGTCATCTCGCCCAAACAGTGCTCGTTGGAACGGCTGAAGGGCCAGATTGACGTGCTGGCGAAGAAAGATTGGCGGAGGATTTTCGACGCATGAGCGCCGGACGAAAAGTCAACACCTTGAGCCTCGACTGGGGCACGCCGGAGAACTACGTGGTGGCGGTCAAAGAGTTCTTTGGCGGCGACATCGACCTTGATCCTTGCTCCAACCAGTACTCCATCGTCGGTGCCAAGGTCGAATACCTGCTGCCCAAGCACGATGGCCTGAAAGATAGCTGGAACTTCAAGCGCATCTTCGTCAATCCACCCTACGGCTTGGACAGGAAGCGCGGAACCGGCATCAAAAATTGGCTTTACCGCTGCGCCCAAGCCCACAAGAACTTCGGCTCTGAAGTGCTGGCGCTTGTACCCGTGGCGACGAACACGGGACACTGGAAGAAATACGTCTTTGGCAAGGCGAACTCGGTGTGCTTCCTCTATGACACCCGGCTCAAATTCCTTGTGAATGGACAAAACGGCGGCAAAGGCGCGCCGATGTCCTGCGCCATGATTTACTGGGGAGAAGACCACGAGCGATTTCTGCGTGTGTTCAGAAAGTTTGGCGCTGTGCTGCGCTTGGACGAGTTGAAGAAACCACAGGCCGCGGTTCGTACGGAGGAGCCGCAGATGGAGTTGGTTTCTGAATTTTGATCACCGTTTCGTCATGTTTTCAGCGAGTTGAAATTGAACCATATTGAAAACCTAAAACTCATTCACATGAGCGCCCAATACACCATCGGTCTGGATTACGGCACGAACTCCGTTCGCGCCCTCATCGTCAACGTCGCCAATGGCCAGGAGGTCGGCACCGCCGTCTGGGGCTATGCCCACGGCACCGCCGGCGTCATTCTCGGCCGCGACCCGAACCTCGCCCGGCAGCATCCCGCGGATTATCTCCAGGGGGCCGAGATCACCATCCGCGAGGCGCTGGCCAAGGCGGGCGACACGGTGCGCGGATTCAAGCCGGAGCAGGTCATCGGCATCGGCGTGGACACGACGGGCAGCACGCCGTTGCCCGTGGACGCGCAGGGACAACCGCTCGCGTTTCAGAAAAAGTTCGCCAGCAATCCGGCGGCGATGGCGTGGCTGTGGAAGGACCACACCGGCGTCGAGGAAGCCGCCGAGATCACCGCGCTGGCCCGCAAGATGCGCCCGCAGTATCTCGCCAAGTGCGGCGGCACGTATTCGAGCGAGTGGTTCTTCAGCAAGATTCTCCATTGCCTGCGCACCAGTCCGGAGGTGTTCAACGCCGCGCACTCGTGGGTCGAACTGGCCGACTACGTCCCCGCCGCGCTGACGGGCACCGAAGCGCCGGACAAGTTGACCGTGGGCGTTTGCGCCGCGGGTCACAAGGCGATGTATAACGACGCTTGGGGCGGTTATCCGGACGCGAAGTTCCTGGCGAAGCTCGATCCGAAACTCGGTGAACTGCGCGCGCGGCTGCGCCCGCAAGCCTTCGCCGTGGACAAATCGGTCGGCGGCCTGACGGAAGCGTGGGCCGAGCGCACGGGTTTGCCGGCGGGCATCCCGGTGGCAGTGGGTGCGTTCGACGCGCACCTCGGCGGCGTGGGCAGCGGCATCGCGCCGGGAACGCTGGTGAAGATCATCGGCACGAGCACCTGCGACATGATGGTGGCGCCGGTCGGGCAGAAGCTCGCGGATATCCCCGGCCTGTGCGGCATCGTCAACGGCTCGATCCTGCCGGGCTTCTACGGACTCGAAGCCGGCCAGTCGGCGGTGGGCGACATTTTCAATTGGTGGGTGAACTACATCCAACCGCACGGCGAGAAGCTCTCGCACAAGGCGCTCGACGAGGAAGCGATGAAGCTCCAGCCCGGCGAGTCGGGTTTGATCGCGCTCGATTGGAACAACGGCAACCGCACGATCCTGGTGGACCAGAAACTCACCGGCCTGCTCGTGGGCCAGACGCTCTACACGACGCCGGCGGAGGTCTATCGCGCGCTGATTGAAGGCACGGCCTACGGCGCGCTGACGATCATCAATCGCTTCGAGGAATACGGCGTGAAGGTGAAGCAGATCGTGAACTGCGGCGGCATCGCCGAGAAGAGCGCGATCACGATGCAGGTTTATGCCGACGTGACGGGCCGCCCGATGAAGATCAGCCGCTCGGCGCAGACATGCGCACTGGGCGCGGCCATCGCGGGCGCGGTCGTGGCCGGTGCGCACAAGAACTTCGCCGCCGCGCAGAAGGCGATGACCGGCCTGAAACCGAAGGTCTATACGCCGAACGCCAAGAACCACGCGACCTACAAACAGCTTTACGCGCTCTACAAACAGATGCATGACGCTTTCGGGACGAAGGAGTGGAACGGAAACTTGTTCGACGTGATGAAGCAGTTGATCGAGGTCCGCAGCCGGGTGAGGAAGTGAACCGAATGGCGCGTTGCCCGTTTTATCTCCCGGCAGTAGGCTGTCGCAGCAAAGAAAACCTATGATCTTCCATGTGAAATTGGAGAAGGCCGAAGACGGCTGGATCGTCGCGGAGTGTCCGGCGTTGCCGGGATGCGTGTCCCAGGGCAAGGACGAGAAGGAAGCCTTGGAGAACATCAAAGAGGCCATCGTGGCATGGCTGTGGGCGGAGGACCGCAAGGCATCGGCAGGCATCGCGGCCGAGTCTGGACGCGAACCGGTGGCCGTCTGCATCTGACATGGGCCGCCTGGCGAACATCTCCGGCAGCGAGGCCGCCAAGGCGTTCGTTCGTGCCGGCTGGCATCGTGAAGGCCAGGTCGGCAGCCATTTGGTCCTCACAAAACCTGGCGTGCGGGTCAACCTCTCCGTTCCTCAACACCGGGAGCTTTCCGTTGGCACGCTGCGCGCGTTGATCCGCGCGTCTGGCATGACGGTGGAGGATTTCCTCAAACTCCTCTGACGGGCCTGGCATCGCATTTCCTTCCACTCGTATGCTTGAAAAACTCAAAGCCGAAGTCTGCCAAGCCAACCTCGACCTCGTGGCCGAAGGTCTCGTCATCCAGACGTGGGGCAACGTGAGCGGCATTGACCGCGAGCGTGGCCTTGTGGTCATCAAGCCCAGCGGCGTGCCGTACGACGGCATGAAGCCGGAGCATCAAGTCGTGGTGTCGCTGGAGACGGGCGAGGTCGTCGAAGGCAAACTCAAGCCTAGCTCCGACACGCCGACGCATCTGGTGCTCTATCGCGCGTTCCTGCAGGTCGGCGGCGTGGTCCACACGCACAGCCTCTACGCGACGGCTTGGGCGCAGGCGCGGAAGGGTATTCCTTCTTACGGCACGACGCAGGCCGATTACTGGTATGGCGACGTGCCTTGCACCCGCTTGCTCACACCCAAGGAAATCAAGACCGACTATGAGGCCAACACCGGCCACGTCATCGTCGAGACGTTCAGGAAGCAGAAGCTCAATCCGATGCAGCATCCGGCGGTGTTGGTGGCGAGCCACGGCCCATTCACTTGGGGCCAGGACGCGCACGACGCCGTCCACAATGCCGTGGTGCTGGAGTTCATCGCCCGGCTGGCGAGCGAGACGCTCCGCATCAATCCCAAGACAAAACCCATGCAGCCTGTGCTGCTCGACAAGCATTTTCTCCGGAAACATGGCCCCGGCGCCTACTACGGACAGAAACCCAACAACTAACCAAAGAAAGAAAACAACCTATGCATTGGCTCGATTGGATCGTCATCGCCCTCTACTTCGCACTCATCGGCTGGGTCGCTTGGTGGTATGGGAGGCACCAGAAGGACAGCGTGGACTACTTCCTCGCGGGCCGGAACGCCGGCTGGGTCGTCATCGGCGCGTCGATCTTCACCTCCAACATCGGCTCCGAGCACATCGTCGGCTTGGCCGGCCAGGGCGCGGCGACCGGCATGGCGATGGCCCACTGGGAACTACACGCCTGGTGTTTGATCGTCTTGGCGGGTTTGTTCGTGCCGTTTTATTACAAGTCGGGCGTGCAAACCATCCCTGAGTTCCTCGAGAAGCGATTCAGCGCGCGCACGCGCTGGATTCTTTCGTGCGTGTCGTTGGTGGCATACGTGTTCACCAAGGTGAGCGTGACCGTCTATGCCGGAGCGATTGTCTTCCAGGCCCTGCTGCCAGACACGTTTGGCTCGCCGCAAAACGCGTTCTGGGTTGGCGCCTTCTCCACGGTCCTCATCACTGGCGTCTATACGGTTTTTGGCGGGATGAGGGCCATCATGTCCACCGCGACTCCCCAGGCGATCATTATTTTGCTTGGCTCATTTGTGATCACGTTTATCGGCCTCTCAAAGCTGGGCGACGGAGCGGGGGCCGTGGCTGGCTGGGGCGAACTGGTGAAACAATGCAAGACCAACTCCGCCAACTTCGCCCTCTGGCGTCCGCTGGCAGATCCCGGTTTCCCGTGGCTGGGCATTCTGATTGCCTCGCCGATTGTCGGCCTCTGGTATTGGTGTACGGACCAATACATCGTCCAGCGCGCGTTGTCCGCGAAAGACCTGGCAACGGCCCGGCGTGGCTCTCTGTTCGGCGGTTTGCTGAAAGTGTGGCCGGTGCTGATCTTCCTCATCCCCGGCATGATTGGTTGGGCGCTGCACACAAAAGGCCTCATTCAACTGCCGTTCAAGCTCGGCCCCGACGGTCTGGCGACTACGACCATTGACGGCGACCAAGTGTTTCCCACGCTGGTCAAGGTGCTGCTGCCCGCCGGCATTCGCGGTCTGATCGTGGCCTGTCTGCTGGCGGCGCTGATGAGTTCGCTCGCCTCGCTCTTTAATTCGAGTGCCTCTCTTTTCACCGTGGACATCTACGAGAAATTGCGTCCTGGCCAGTCTGAGCAGCACCTGTTGACCGTGGGCCGCATCGCCACGGCGACCGTGGTGGTGCTGGGCATGTTTTGGATTCCGGTCATGGCCAAGGTTTCGGGAGGCGGGCTTTATCAGTATTTGCAGAGCGTGCAAGGCTATCTGGCCCCGCCGATCACGGCCGTGTTCTTCCTGGGCCTGTTCTGGAAGCGGATCAACTCGGCCGGCGCGACCTGGGGTCTGGCGGGCGGCTTTGTGCTGGGCATGATCAAGCTCACCATCCAGGCGTTTTATGGCCAAGGGAAGATTGAGAACCCGGCGTTCCTGGCTGCCATCGGTGACTTCAATTTCCTTTACGCGACGGGCGTGCTGTTCGCCTTGAGTGCCGTGCTGATTGTCGTGGCTTCCTACCTGACGCCGCCGCCGCCGGAAGAAAAGACCAAGGGCTTGACCTACGGTTCCATTCACCAGTTGGCGGGCGAGGAAATCCACAAGAGTTGGGACCTCGGCAACAAGGTCATGGTCGGTGCCATTCTCCTGCTGGTGCTGGGCATGTATCTCTATTTCAGCTTCTGGCTACGGTGAGGCGGCCGTGGGAACGCGCCTCGTCTTCAGAGTGAAAGGGCGCCCCGTACCGCACTGGCCATTTGCTTTTCCAAGCCGGTGGCGGCACGGTTGCGCCGTTGTGTGAACGCGCTGCCTGCGCTGGAACGGCGAGGAGCGGGTCCGAGTCAGGTCCATGCACGAAGTCGGCATCATGCAGGAAGCGGTGCGGATGGCCATTGAGACGGCGACGGCTCAAGGGGCCGGTCGCGTGCATGGCTTGCGGCTGCGCGTGGGCGCCATGAGCGGCGTGGTGCCGGAGGCGATGCAGTTCGCCTTCGACATGGTCTGCGCGGGCACCATCGCCGAAGGGGCGAAGCTGGAGATCGAACGCGTGCCGGCCACGTGCTGGTGCGGAACCTGCCAGGCGGAGTTCGAGTGCGCGGACTTTGTGAACGAGTGCCCGCGTTGCCACGCCCTGAGCGGCGAGTTGCGCCGCGGGCGGGAACTCAACCTGGCCTCCGTGGAGATGTCTTGATATGTGCAAAGATTGCGGATGCGGAATCACCGGCGACGTGAGCATTGGCGGCCAGTCGAGCCGCGCGGTTTCTTCGCCCCTGCTGGGCGGCGCTCACAGCCACGACCACGAACACGGTGACTCCCATCACCACCACCACGACGACCACGATCACGGCCCTGAGCACAGTCACCAGACCGTGACCGTGCAGAAGTCGATCCTCGAGAAGAACGAGCGGCTGGCCGAACGGAACCGGGGTTTCTTCAAAGCCAAGAAGCTCCTCGTGTTGAATGTGCTGTCCTCCCCCGGCTCCGGCAAGACGACGCTCATCCAGCAAACGGCAGCGGCCCTCGCGAAGAAGCTGCGGCTCGGGGTCATCGTCGGCGACCTCGCGACCGACAACGACGCCGCCCGCCTCCGTGCGGCAGGTGTTCCCGTTGTGCAGGTCACTACTGGGACGGTCTGCCATCTCGACGCGGAGATGGTCGCGCGCGCCGCCGGGCAACTCGACCTGGACGCGCTCGATGTGTTGATCATCGAAAACGTCGGCAACCTCGTCTGCCCTGCGGACTACGATTTGGGCGAAGACTTGCGCGTCGTGCTGCTGTCCGTAACCGAGGGCGAAGACAAGCCGCTCAAGTACCCGCCCATCTTCCATTCGGCGAACGTCGCCGTCGTCACCAAGAGCGACCTGGCGGTGGCCGCGGGCTTTGATCGCGAGAAGGCCATCGACAACCTGCATCGCATCGGCCACCACGCGCGGGTTTTCGAGCTGTCCGCCAAGACCGGAGAGGGGATGGCGGCGTGGGTCGAGTTCCTGGTTCAACAGCGGCAAGCGGTGAAAGGTTGAGGCCGATCATGGCGTCCGCGGACGAAGAGGGTGGCAGGTGTCGCTGGTCGCGAACGGCAGCGCCGAGAGGGATTTTCGCGCTCCTGTGCTTCGGGCTGCTCGCTGGACGGCTGAACGCGGCGGAGCGCGTCGTCATCAACGAAATCCACTTCGATCCGCCGGAGAAGAAACCTCTGCAGTTCATCGAGCTGTTCAATCCCGGCACGGCGGCGGTGGGCCTCGCGGGTTGGTCGCTCAACGGGTTCCCGTTCACCAACGGCGCCCGCGTTGGCGCAAACGGCTTTGTGGTCGTGGCCCGCCACCCGGCGGCGTTTGAGCGGGAGTTCGGGTTCAGGCCGTTCGGGCCGCTGCCGGAGAAACTTGGGCACCATCGCGACGCCGTCACGCTGCGCGATGCCGCGGGCCAGACCGTGGACGCGGTCAACTACAGCACGGGATTTCCTTGGCCCACGGTCGCGGAGGGGGCCGGCCCATCGATGGAGCGGGTGCATCCCTCTTTGCCGGGCGACGAACCAGGTTCCTGGCGCAGCGCGGGTTGCTTGGCGGCGACGAGCCAGTCGAAACGTCCTTCGCCTGGCAAACAGAACTCAGTGTTCTCTCCGAACCCGCCGCCGCTGTTCCGCGAAATCATACACAAGCCGCCGCAGCCGAAGTCGGGCGAGGCTGTGACTGTGACGGCGCGCGTGGCCGCTCCGGCCGGGCTGAAGTCAGTGACGTTGGAGTTGCAAGTGGTCGAGCCGGGCCGCTACCTCCGCAAGACCGATCCCGCCTACGCGACGAACTGGCAGAGCCTCCCAATGCGCGACGACGGTCGCGAGGGCGACGCGAGGGCAGGGGATGGGGTGTTTACGACAGTGGTGCCCGCGGAAATTCAAAAGCACCGGCGGCTGGTCCGCTATCGGCTGAACGCCGTGGACCACGCCGGTTCGGGCCTGCGCGTGCCGTATGCGGACGACGAATCGCCGAACTTCGCCTGGTTTGTTTATGACGGCCTGCCCGCGTGGACGGGCGCGAGCCGGCCTGGCCGCACGCCGCCGATGATATTCTCGCCGGAGTTTCTCGGCACGTTGCCGGCGTATCACCTGCTGGCGCGCGCCGAGGATGTGGAGCGCAGTCAATGGGACGGCAACTCCGACAAGAAGCGGTTCTCCGGCATGATGGTTTATGACGGTCGCGTCTATGACCACATCCAGTTCCGCAATCGCGGCAAGGCCAGCACGTATGTGGCCGGCAAGAACAAGTGGGGATTCAAGTTCAACCGCGGGCACGAGTTCCAGGCCCGTGACTTGTGGGGAAAGCCCTACCAGCAAACCTGGGACAGCTTCAACATGAACCCTTGCTCCAGCCCGTGGGCGCCGGTGAACCGCGGCATGGCCGGCATGGACGAGGCCGTTTCCTTCCGCGCCTACCACCTCGCAGGCGTGCCCAGTCCGAGCACGCACTGGATTCAGTTCCGCGTCGTGGATGCGGCGGAAGAGGCGCCGGCGCGCAGCCAGTACGATGGCGACCTGTGGGGCTTGTATCACGTCGTGCAGGACCCGGACGGCGCGTGGCTTCACGAACGCGGCTTGCCGGATGGCAACGTGTATTACCCGGAGAGCGGGCGGAAGCATCTCGCCGAGGGAATGCCCGCGGACGATTCAGACTGGCACAAGTTCACCGCCGGCCCGCGCGGCCATGCGGAATCGTGGTGGCGAACGAACCTCGACTTGCCGGTTTACTACAGCTTCCACGCGCTCAACCGCGTGCTCGGCAACGTCGATTTGCGTCCCGGTGCGAACCATTACTTCTATCGTCCGCCCGACGGTCGTTGGGCGGTGGTGCCGTGGGACCTGGACATGATGTTCATTCCGAAGACGCACCAGCCCGGTTTCATCGATCAGACGCGCTGCCTCGACGTGCCGGCGCTGCGCCGCGAGTATCAGGAACGCGCCCGCGAAATCCTCGACTTGTTCTGCGCGGACGCCTCCCCCAACGGCGGGCAAATCGGCCAGCTCGTCGATGAATTGGCGGCCGTCCTGTGCCCGCCGGGCCAGGCGCGGAGTTGGCCGGAACTGGACATGGCGATGTGGAACTGGCACCCGCGCAGCCACGCGCACGGCGCGTTCTACGTGAACCCCTGCGGTGACAACCGCTTTGGCGGAAGCTGGACGCGGACGCTGGCCACGCCGGACTTCGCGGGCTTCCGCAAGTACATCGTGGACTTCTGCACTGACTCGCGTCCGACGAAACGCTACGCGCCCAACGACGGCGACCAGCGAGGCTACGGTTTCGGGTATCTCTGGTTCGGGTCGAGGGATGACAAAGTCCTGCCTCGACCCGCCGTCCAGTATGCCGGGCCGACAGGCTTTCCGGCGAAGGAACTCATGTTCAAGCTCTCTGCGTCCGCCAGCCCGCAAGCGACAAGTCCCGTCGTCGCCATCCAGTGGCGGGTGGGTCGCCTCAGTGCCCCAGGCTTGGCGGGATACCAACCGGGCCAGCCTCGGCGCTATGAACTGGAGCCGTTCTGGACGAGTGAAGAGATCGCGCCGTCGAGTTCGCAGGGACGCCTGCCAGCCGACCTCTGCAAGCCCGGCCACACGTATCGGGTCCGGGCGCGCTGCAAGGACGCCTCCGGTCGCTGGAGTCACTGGTCGGAGCCGGTTCAATTCGTCGCGGGCCGGTGAGACGGTCGCCCTTTCTACATCTCGAGCGGCTTTCAAAACCCGCGGCTGGGTGGGGCGAGCGTCCTCGCGAGCCGGTGCGCAGGCGGATTGTCCGGCTCGTGCGTGCGTTCGCCCCACCGGGCTTTGCCGTCGTCTCCCTTGTCCCCGTGGCGGCGGGCATCACGCCATCGCAGAGCCGTGGCTTCCGGCCCGTCGGCCGTGGGGCGAGGTGGTCCCGCGCGGAAATGTCTGGGGTTCCTTTCAAGCGGCAAGATGCCCCTTCTTCGGCAGCCGGTATGGTCGCCGCAACAGACTTCGACGACTCCTGGATGCGCGGTTTGCCAGGCACGCCAGCATTCCGCGCTTGGTTGGATTCACCAGCTCTGCTCCAATCGCCGCCATGCTTCACCGCGCGAAAATGATCCGGGCGACAACGCGACTGCTCACGGTGGCGTTGGGAACGGCGCTGGGCGCTGTTTCCACGACGTTCGGCGACGGCGCCACACCCGAGCGATTGATCGCCAGAGAGGGCGCGGAGATGGTGCTCGTTCCCGCGGGTCCGTTCGTGATGGGCAGCCTGGATGGCGACGCGGACGAAGCCCCGCCGCGCCAAGTGACGCTGGCCGCTTTCTATATCGACCGCTTCGAGGTAACGCACGCGCGATACGCCGCGTTCGTCAAAGCCACCGGCCACAAGCCGCTCATCGACTGGCCGAGTGGCGTGATGCCGGCCAAGCTGGCGAACCACCCGGTCGTGAACGTCACGTGGGCCGACGCCGACGCCTATGCCCGATGGGTGGGTAAACGGCTGCCGACCGAGGCCGAATGGGAGAAGGCGGCGCGCGGCACGAACGGGCAAGTCTATCCTTGGGGAAATTCGGCCGCGGGAAAGAAAGCCGCCAGTGGCGAAGACGCGAAAGACAAGACGCATCCTGAAGGCCGCACCTTTCCGGTCGGCAGTTTTCCGGACGACGCGTCGCCTTACGGCGCGATGGACATGGCGGGCAACGTCTGGGAATGGACGGCCGACTGGTACACCGCCTATCCGGGCAGCGATCATCTGGAACTCGAGTTCGGAAAGAAGTTCAAAGTCATCCGCGGGGGCGGCGCGATTGACTACTACGGCGCGGCTTCCACTCGCCGTTGCGCCGACCGCGCCCGGAGTGCGCCGTATGGACGGTACGATGCGCTTGGTTTCCGCTGCGTGATGGAGACGAAGGAAAATGGCCAATGACGAGTCTCATTCAAAACCGTAGCCGCCGACGTGAGGAAGCTCTGTTTCCCTTGAAGTTTGAGCCTCCTCACGTCGGCTGCTACGAGGTTTTGAAATCACCTCTGACGAATCCCCAATGACCAAGGAAAGCCCAATGCCCAAATCCCCTGGGCCTAAACCCACTCGAATGTTCCGTCTTTCGGGTATCAAACTTTGGTTCTTGGAGGCTCTTTCAGAACCTCTTGGTGGGTTGGGCGAGCGGAAACGCGAGCCGGGGAAACACACCGCATTCGGCTCGCCAGTACGCGCGCCCCACCCGGGTTTTGAAATAGGCACCATGGCTGCTTT
>JACRJZ010000076.1 GCA_016219875.1 Verrucomicrobiota bacterium
CGTGGCCGACGGACGGGTGCTGGCGCTGGTGGAAAGTTTCCTCCGTGCCGGCGTGTTGGAAGAAGCCAAGGGTTGGCAACCCACCGAACGAGGCACGCCCCAAGGCGGCGTCATCAGCCCGTTGCTGGCGAACCTGTATCTGAATCCGCTGGACCACCACATGGCACAAGCGGGCGATGAGATGGTGCGCTACGCGGACGACTTCGTCATCCTGTGTCGGACCGAAGCCGAGGCCCGCGCGGCCCTGGCGGCGGTGACGGCGTGGGTGGCGGAGGCGGGGCTGACCTTGCATCCCGACCAGACGCGAGTGGTGGACGCGAGACAACGCGGCGGTTTCGACTTCCTTGGGTATCACTTCGAGCGGGGCCTGAAATGGCCGCGGAAGAAGAGCCTGATGAAATTGAAAGACGCGCTGCGGGCGAAGACCGCGCGGCTGGCCGGGCGGAGCCTGGACGAAATCGTGCCGGACGTGAACCGGACGTTGCGGGGCTGGTATCAATATTTCCAGCACAGCAAGGCCAACGTGTTTACGAACGTGGACGGATTCGTGCGGCGCCGGCTGCGCAGCCTGCTGCGATGGCGGAAAGATGGGCGGGGCAAAGGGAAGGGGATGGCCCATCACCGCTGACCGAACGAGTGGTTTGCCCGGCGTGGGCTGCTGTCCTTGGCAGCGGCACACGCTTGGACGCGGACAATCGTAGGACTACGAACCCACTAACCTGGAGAGCCGGATGCGGGAGATTCGCCTGTCCGGTTCGGAGGGAGGGGCCAGGTTCCAACCCTGGTCCCTACCCCTATCCCGCCGCATGTTTCTTGAATCAGCCCTGTCGTCAACCGAGCCGCGCGCAGAAAAGCTTTACAGAAGCAGTGGTTTCGCCGTCGGAGGCTCTTACAGATTGGGGAGCACGTTGCGTCTCTTTTCCGCGTCGATCACTCACGGTGCTGATTTGTATCGCCTTGATCCAAAGCTCTCTGCAATTCATGTCGCTGAGAGGCCGCCCGCCGTGGCACTGAGGCTGCTTTGGTCTTGTCCAAGAAATTTATGAATACGATCACTCGGCAAGTCAGTTCCGCCCGCACTGGAAACCGCAAGGCTCTGCGAAGCCTGCAGCAGTTCGTCGCGGCCAGTGTGGTGGTGGCCGCCCTCTTCCTGGCTCCCAACGCCGGCGCCGTCCCAGTCGCTCTGGATCACATGCTGGGCACCGTGGTTCCATCAGTACCCACCAGCGGTGACGACGAGGCGGCCATGATCAACTTCCTGGTGTCGAAATACAACAGCGGCCTGTACACCACCAGCCCGACAGTTCTCGGTGACAACCCAGCCGATCCGGGCTCGGAGACGTACAAGCTCTATTTCAATCACAGCGTGATGCCGAGCCAGTTGCCACAAGCCGTCTATTCCTCCACACGCAACCCCGGCACCGGGAACAGCACGACCATCAACTTCGGTAGCCAGACCTATCAGTACCTCTACGCCAAGTACGGAAGCGACGTCGAGATTTACTACATTGGCGATCTTTCGGGAACGTGGACGCTGCCGAACACGGGGAGAGTGGTGAATCATAATGGCCTGTCGCACTATTCGCTTTTCGGCGGAACAACTAGCCCGTCGCCCGTTCCGGAAGGCGGGGCCACGGTGGCGCTGCTGGGTCTGGGCCTTCTCGGATTGGCCTTCATCCGCCGCACGCTGCGGTAGCCCGCAGATAGCTCGTAGAGGCGATTTCAAAACCCCGTGGCGGCGTCTCGACAGAGCGCCGCCATCTTCTTTTGCCCTCAGCCTTGCAGCGCGGCGTTCTGCCGAGACACGGCTGCGTCCGCGGGTGAAGCCTTCACAGCGCTCGCCCCATGTGCAAAGCCGGTGGCGCACCGGTCTTCAACCCTACGGCAGTCCAAGCGCGTCGTGCCCCATACGGACTATTCCTGCACGACGACACGATAGAAGCATTGGCCGGCGGGCGGCGCGGCATCGGACCATTGGTGGATTCCCTGGCCCAGATGCGCTGGGTCCGTCGGCGAGAAGCTCCAGGTCGCGAGGTTCGTCGAGAACTGGACGCGGTGAAAGCCGTTCGTGTTTCCCAGCCACCGCAACGTGACCCAGCTTGGCCCCGACTCGGTCATTGGTGCCATACGGTAGAGAACTTCGGGCGCCATGCCGTCAGGATTTTGCGTGTGCGGGAAGGAGATGTTCGCCGCGCCGGGCGTGGGCCAAGCCAGCAGTTGGGCCTCCGTGCCGCTGCCCAAGATTCCAAATGAAGTGTCCGGGGGCAACGTGCCGAAAGAGAGCGAGTCAGCAATCGTCCAAGTGTCGCCATCGACCAGAAAGACACGGTCGCCGGTGCGCGGGAGCTTGAAGCTGACGTGCAGCGGACCCTCGAAGAGTTCCTCGTCGCAAAAGACGATGGCGTGCGCTCCGGGATCGAGACAAAGATCCGGCAACGGCCAAGCCAAAGCTCGCTCGAAGTAATCGCGCGTCAGATACAGTCCGCCGAGGCACACGTTTGAGCGGCCGGTGTTCACCAGTTCGAGCCAATCCTCAAGCTCTCCGAACTCGTCCCGCAGGCCGGACTGGTTGTCTGCCATCAGTTCGCTCAGGCGGATGGCCGAGCCTGGCGCGGGCGCGGTGACCCGGTGGAGTTGGGTCGCATCTTCGGGATTGTCGGGAGTGGTGTTCTCCTGGCCTTCGAGGTCGGCCACGCGGAGATAGTACTCTACCGTCGTGCCAGGCGGGAGCGGCGGCAGCATGAGACCGAAATAGCCGTCATCGGCCTCCTTGTCGCCACTCAAGCCGTCATCGTTGAGGGGGATTTCGGTGAAATTGGTCGCGCCCTCCACGCGATACGAAACCGAGGCGTAGGCCACGGCCACGTCGTCAAACGCGCGTCCCGTCAAGCCCAACGAAGTTGCGCCCGTCCCCACGAAGGGCTGCTTGCGCTCAATCGAGGGCTTGAGATTGCCGGGGCGCATGTTCGGCGCGCCGGGCGTGGGCGCCGGGTTGTAGCAGAAGAACCGCGCCCCATCGAGGAACCGCGCGTACGAGACATCGGCGGGCAGAGACGGGAACTCCACCCGGTCGGCCTCGATCAGACCCGGCCTGAACAGCACCACCGTCTCGCCTTCGGCGGACAGATCGAACGCCGCCTGCAAGCCCGGCACGCCGCCGGCCTTCTTCTTGCAGTACACCACCAAATTGCTTTCGGCCCCAATGCTCACGGAGCCGGGGAAGAACCAGACCGTCGGGGCCTCGTCCACCGGCACGCGCGCCAACGCCCAGCCCGCCAGGCTCTGCGCCGTGGCGCTGTGGTTGTAGAGTTCGATCCAGTCGGGGGTGTTGCCGTTGAAGACGAAAAACCGCTGGTTGAGCGCCATGATTTCATTGATAAACAACCCTGGGCGTTCCGGCCCAAAACCTGGCTGGACCAGCCGCGGCGTCGCGAGCCGGTTGGTTCCCTGATTGAGCATGACCCACACGCCGATCCCAGCCCCCACAATGTCAGGCCGGCCGTCGCGGTTCATGTCCGCCACCGCGATGTCCTCCACGCTGGGCGTATGCACGATCTCGTGATAGGTGAAGGTCCGCTGGCCCAGCCCTTTCAAGATGATCGACGACGCCGCGCAACGGTTGCCGACCACGATGTCTTTGACGCCGTCAGCATCCATGTCCCGGCCCGTGAGCGCCACCACCCCCACATCCGGCCCTTCGTAAATGGTCGGGAAGTTGAACGCCCCGTCGCCAAGTCCGAAATAGACACCGACCGGATCAGGCCGCCGCCACGTCAAGGCCACCATCAAGTCCAGGATGCCGTCGTTGTCCAAGTCTTCGGCCTCCACGGCCCACGCTTGATTGCCGCTGAAGAACTCCTTGGTGCGGCCCGGCCAAACCGAGTTTGTCGTTATCACGTTCGTGCCGGCGAAAAACTGGCCGTCGTTCAGGAACACCAGCCCGCGCGAGCACGCGATGTCGAGGCGGCCATTGCGGTCAAAATCCCCAACCGCCAAGCCCAGAGGTCGCCCGTCGGCGCGCAATCCGATGGCCAAGCCCGGCTCAAACGTCCCATCGCCTACGCCCTTGAACACGAGCAGCGCGCCGTTCACGCCGCCCACCGCGAGATCCAAAATGCCGTCCCCGGACAGGTCACCGAGCTGGAGCCAGAAGGGACGCGAGACGCCCGATCCGAGCGGCGAGGACACGGGGGCCGCGAACGTCCCATCGCCCCGTCCCAGCAGCGTCACCAGCGAGCCTCGCGACAGCACGCCGGAGCCATGCCCCGCGCCGAGGCAACTGACGACCAAGTCCAGCTTGCCATCTTTGTTCAAATCCCCGGCGACCAGGAATCCGGGGCCGTTGTTCACGGGGTACATCGTTTCCGCTCCGAGCACGCCTCCACCCTGATTCAAGCGCACGCGGAGGTCGTGGGAGCGCAAGTTGGCGCTGGCCACGTCCGGCAGCCCGTCGCCATTGAAGTCCTCCGCCACCACACTGACCGGCGTGTAGCCGGCCGGGTAGTAGTTCTCTGGCAAGAGGAACCCCGCGAGGCCGCGCTGGCCGGTGAAGATCGACACGTCCTCCGAAACGCGGTTGTTCACCGCGGCATCAAGCACGCCGTCTCCGTTCAGGTCCGCCAGCACGATCTGCCGCGGCGACACGCCCGTGGGATACTCTTCGAGTTGCGGCAAAAACCGTCCGCCTCCCAAGCCCTTGAAGATGGACACCGAATTGATGTTCCGGTTCACCACGGCAAGATCGGCCCGGCCGTCGCCGTCGAGGTCGCCCACTGCGACGTCTCGCGGCGAATCCCCTGCGGGGAAAGAAATGGGCGCGCCGAAATCCAGCCCGCCGCGGTTCAAGAAGAGGTCGAGCGACGCGCTGTCACGGTTGACGACCAGGAGATCCAGCGTCGCGCCGGGCGGCGGCACGCCGTTGGTGAGCACCTCGTCCACATAGGCCAGCGTGATCGAACGCGGCCCCTCGCCTGCCGGGGTGAGCGCCAGTTCCGGTGCGTCGGTGGCAAACCCGCCCGTGCCGTCGTTGAGGAAAACCAGCACTCTTTTTTGGGTGAACACCGGAAAGAAGCTCCGGTAGAAGTCCAGCACTAGCGCGTCGGGATGGCCGTCCTGATTCACGTCGGCGGCCGCCACGTCGTAGAAGCAACTCTGCGGCATGGGACCGAGGAGGTAGCGTGGGTTTTCGAAGGTGCCGTCCCCTTTGCCGCGCAGCGCGCCCACGAAGCGATTGGTCTGTCCGCACCACTCGCACCACCACTCGCAGTCTGGCGGGCCACACGCCACCAGCAGATCGGCTTTGCCGTCGTGGTCGAAATCCGCTGTGGTCAGGGTGCGGGCGGGTCCCACTTGCAGCGCCCAGAACTGGCGGAGCGTGCCGTCGCCATTGCCGAGCAGGACGACAACGTTGTTCGAGGCGATGTCAGCGGCGGCCACATCGAGCTTGCCGTCGCGGTTGAAGTCCGCCACGGCCAGAGCGCGAAGCGAGGCGCGGGCCAGGAAGTTGGTGGCCGGTTGGAGAATCTGTTCGCTCAGGGTGCGGTTCGTCTGCCCCAGCAGGACGGAGATCGAGCCGTCCAGATTCCCGGCGATGACGTCGGCCCGGCCGTCGCCGTTGAGGTCGGCAGCCACGAGCGTCTTCGGTCCTTCGGTAGCGGAGATCGGGTTGCTGGCATTGGTATCACCCGCGGGATAGCGGGCGAGGAAATCCGGGAAGAGCCGCGGGGTCTGGGCGGGCAGGGCGCTGTGAATGAAGATGGAGAAGAGGAGAACGAACAGACTGTGCCACGGGATCAGGCGCATGGTTTTCATTGTAGCCTCTGGCTTTCTGGTTTTGCGTTGTGTGCGAAACTAAGCCTCGCTTCACCGCCAATTCAAGCTCCGATTTCAGGCCTGACTTGGGTTCCCCGATCCTTGGCGAACCGAAGGAACCGTGATGTATGGGTGAAAGCAAAGGTGGTGGGGCGAGCGTACCCGCGAGCCGCTCCGGTACGCTCCGCCCCGGCTCGCGGGTACGCTCCCCCCACCGGTTTCTGTAACGATCAGGACTTGAGTTCACAAAATCCGTGCGCAGTTCCGCCGCTCCGTGGTTAAATCCAGCGCGTGGCCATCACGCCGAAACAGTTCGAGCAATTGCAGACCCGTCTCAACACGCCGCGGCGCGCCGCAGCGCCGGTGTTCGAGAGCAGCCATCGTCCGGTCAGCGCGCATCAGGTCATCCTCGGCATCGATCCCTCCCTGCGAGGCACGGGCTTTGGCGTGATCCGGCTGATGAAACGGCAGCCCCAGGCATTGGCCTTCGGCACAGTCGCCTGTCCCGCCGGCTGGGAACGTTCCCGTTGTCTGCTGAAGATTGCGGAGACACTGCGCGACGTGATTCGCCAGCACCAGCCCACCGTCTGCGTGGTCGAAGGCTTGTTCTACGCGCAGAACCTCCAGACCGCGCTCATCATGGGCGAAGCGCGCGGCGCCAGCCTCGTGGCCGCGGCCGAGGCTGGGCTGGAGATTTACGAACTCGCCCCGCGCAAAGTGAAACAGGCCATCGTCGGCTACGGCGCCGCGCAAAAACTGGCCGTCGCCAAAATGGTCCAGCGTCTGTTGGGCCTGACGGCACTGCCCGATCCCGACGCCGCCGACGCCCTCGCCCTGGCGCTGGCCCACGCGCAAGAGCAAGGCCGCTATTCGCTCTCCACACCGAAGAGGATTTGACCATGATCACCTTTCTCCAAGGTCAGCTCGTCGAAGCCCTGCCCACCCAAGTCATCGTGGACGTTCAAGGCGTCGGCTACGACCTGCTGATCCCGCTCTCGTCCTACGACAAGTTGCCGAAGCCCGGCCAGCCGGTGAAGATCCTCACGCACCTCGCCATCCGCGAAGACGCCCACGTCCTCTACGGCTTCATGACCGCCTCCGAGCGTGAACTCTTCCGCTTGTTGATCGACACCGTCAGCGGCATCGGCCCGAAGATCGCCCTCAACATCCTGAGCGGCATGAACCCAGTCGCCTTCCGCGGCGCGGTCGCGAGCGGCGACGTGAAGGCGCTCTCGTCCATCTCCGGGGTGGGCAAGAAAACCGCCGAGCGGATCGTGGTCGAACTCAAGGACAAGGTCGGCGCGGCCGGGGCCTGGGAAGCGGCCAGTGCGCAGCGGGCGCTCTCGCCGGACGACCAGAAGATTAACGACGCCGTGCTGGCGCTCATGGCGCTCGGCTTCAAACAAATCGAAGCCCACGACACCGTGCGCGCCGCCGCCGCCATGCTTGGCCCGCAGGCCAACGTCGAGGACTTGGTGCGCGCGTCTTTGAAGAAAGGGGCTTGATGGAGGCGGCGAGTTCAAAGGTCAACGTCCACCATTCCACGTCGAACGGCATCGTCGTTCCGCACCGTTTGCCGTGGCCCAAGAGGCTGCTGGCTTCCTTGATCTATGCCCTCATCCGCGTGGTGGCGGGCACGATTCGGTTCAACTTCGAGGATCGGAGTGGCTTGTTCCAGGGCGAGCCGCCGCAGCCCGTGATCTACTGCACTTGGCACAATCGCCTCGCGCTGGCGCTGATGGTCTTTCTGAAGCATCCGAAAAAACTCCAGCCGGCGCGTCGCATGGCCGCCATCGTGAGCGCCAGCAAGGATGGCGCGGTCGTGGCCCACATCTTGGAACTGTTCGGCGCGCAGCCGGTGCGCGGCTCGTCGAGTCGCCGCGGGCCGCAAGCGTTGCTGGAACTGACGACCTGGGCCGAGCGCGGCTTCGATCTCGCCATCACGCCCGACGGACCGCGCGGCCCATGCTACGTGGTCCAGGATGGCGCGATTGCCGTGGCGCAACTCACCGGCCTGCCCCTTGTGCCGGTGACCTACCATCTGAACTGGAAGATTCGCCCCAAGAGTTGGGACCGGTTTCAGATTCCGCTGCCCTTCGCCCGCTGCACCGTCATCCTGGGTGAACCGCTGCTCGTGCCGCGCGAGGCCCGAGACAAGGAGCGAGAGACCCTGCGGCGACGGTTGCAGGAGCAACTCAGGACCTTGACCAATGACTGAGACGGGAACGTCCATGGCGGGAACGTCAATGGAGCCTCTTTCAAAACCGTAGCAGCCGACGTGAGGAGGCTCTGTTTCCCTTGAAGTTTGAGCCTCCTCACGTCGGCTGCTACGAGGTTTTGAAATCGCCTCAATGGACTCTTGATTTCGTTTCGGCTTTCGCCATTCTGCGCGAAATTTCACCAGTGATGAAGTTTCGCCAGATATCGTCCGGGACCGCGGCTGCTCCACCGCAGCGCGGCTCCAGGCCTTTTCTTCGCCGCGGCCCGCGGGCCGCCTCACAGTCACCCGCCCCGCTCCAGCGATGAGTTTCGGAGCTTACGTTTTGGCTCGCCTCTCGGATCCGCAACGGCGCGTGCCCGCCCTGAGCAGCCTTTCCACTTCCGCCGGTGTCCGCCACTGGGACGCCGTTGAGGGCCACGTCAATCTCGTCATCCACCTCGACGGCCCGGCCCATCCGCTCCCGCTGGCCATCGCCGGGCTGGACGGCCTCCGCGAAGTGGTGGCGTTGGAAATTCTCAGCGAGACCCATCGCTCCGAGAGTCTTGATCTGGAGCTTCGCCACGCCTACGTCTTCATCGAAAGCGAACCAGCCAGGACCGCCGCGATCAAGGCGGCGATGGAGGCCATGGACCCAGTGGCTTCCTGCGCTGTGGTGCGTGGCGGATGCGACTTGGTGGTCGTGGTGCAGGGCGAGTCGTTCACGGCCATTGACCGTTTCGTGAACGACAAGATCCAACACCTCGACGGCATCCTCCGTTTGAAGAAGAACCGAGTCATTGATTTGAAGCAGCTATGACTGAAGCAGCAACTGATTTGAAGGCGTTCAACCTCGACCTGTGGCAGTTCGACGGCCACGCCGGGGCGCTGATCCCGCTCCTGCAGTCCGCGCAGGACACTTACGGCTACGTGTCCGAGAAGGCTATCGACTACATCAGTCACATCACCGGCATCCCGGCGGCGGACATCTACGGCGTCGTCACGTTCTACGCGCAGTTCCGGACGAAGCCGCTCGGGAAGAATGTCATCAAGATCTGCAACGGCACCGCCTGCCACGTCAACGGCGCGAAGATGGTCCACAGCATCGTGCAGGACGAACTGAACCTCGACTACGACGAGACAACCGACGACGGCCAGTTCAGCCTGCTCTCCGTCGCCTGCATCGGCTGCTGCTCGCTCGCGCCAGTGATGACGATCAATGGCGAGACCTTCGGCCGGCTGGAGCCGAACAAGCTGCGCAAAATCTGCCGCGAGCAGAAAAGCGCCGCCAAGGAAGCGGCGAAGAAACAGGAAGGATGAACATGGCGTTTCCGCTTTGCTGCTCTGCGTTTTTCGCGTCTCTGTGTTCTTCCGTGCCGCATCACCCCGACACTGCCCAGCGGATCGAATCGGATTCAGGCAGCGATTGGATTTCTTTTCTCAACTCATCCCATTCCTCCCTGAATCCGATGGAATGCGCCTGAATCCCTTTCCCTCTCCGCTCCCATGAAAACCATCAAAGTCGGCCTCGGCACTTGCGGCATTTCCGCCGGAGGCGAGAAAGTCTTCAAAGCCTTCCTCGACGAGCTCAAGGACCGCCCCGACGCTTTCACGCTCAAGGAAACCGGCTGCATCGGCATGTGCTATCGCGAGGTGATGGTCGAGGTTGAGGACAGCCCTGGCCAGAGCCAACTCTACGGCGATGTCACGCCCGACCGCGTGGGCCGCATCGTTGACGAAGCCGTGCTCAACGACCGCCCCATTGACGAGTGGCTCGTCAGCGGCCCGGATCGCGAAAAGGGTTTCTTCGAGAATCAAGTCCGCATCGTCCTCCGCAACTGCGGCAAGATTGATCCGGGTTCGCTCGACGAATACCTCCAGGTCGGCGGCTACACGGCGATCCAAAAGGCGCTCAAAGAAATGTCGCCCGATGCCGTGATCCAGGAAGTCCTCACCTCCGGCCTGCGCGGACGCGGCGGCGGCGGTTTTCCGACCGGCACGAAATGGAAAGTCACGCGCGCTTCCGCCGGCCCCAAGAAATACATCATCTGCAACGCCGACGAAGGCGACCCCGGCGCGTTCATGGACCGCTCGGTCTTGGAGAGCGATCCGCATTCTGTCCTCGAAGGCATGATGATCGGCGCTTTCGCCATCGGCGCCGACGAGGGCGTGATCTACGTCCGCGCCGAATATCCCAAAGCCGTCGCGCGCCTCCGCCAGGCCATCGCGCAGGCCCGGAGTCGCGGTTTCCTCGGTCAGCAGCTTTTCGGCACGAACTTCGCCTTCGACATCAAGATCAAGGAAGGCGCGGGCGCGTTCGTCTGCGGCGAAGAAACGGCGCTCATCGCGTCCGTCGAAGGCCGGCGCGGGATGCCGCGATTCCGTCCGCCGTTCCCGGCGCAATCCGGCCTGTGGGGCAAGCCCACGTGCATCAACAACGTCGAGACCTTCGCCAACGTCCCGTGGATCATTCTCAACGGCGGCGCGAAGTTCGCCGCCTACGGCACGCCCGACAGCAAAGGCACGAAAGTCTTCGCCATGGCGGGCAAAGTCCGCCGCGCCGGCTTGGTCGAGGTGCCGATGGGCATGACGATCAACTCGCTTATCTTCGACGTCTGCGGCGGCATCGTGAAAGACAAGAAGTTCAAGGCCGTGCAAATGGGCGGCCCGTCCGGCGGCTGCATCCCGGCGGCGCTGGGCCACACGCCGATCGACTACCAGCAAATCACCAAGACCGGCGCGATCATGGGCAGCGGCGGCATGATCGTGATGGACGAAACCACCTGCATGGTCGATGTGGCGCGGTTCTTCCTGAGCTTCACGCAATCCGAGTCCTGCGGCAAATGCACCTTCTGCCGCATCGGCACCAAGCGGATGCTGGAGATTCTGGAGCGCATCGTCGAAGGCAAAGGCACGATGGACGACCTCGACAAACTCCAGGAACTCAGCGAGCAGGTGAAATTCGCCTCCCTCTGCGGCCTCGGCCAGACCGCGCCGAACCCGGTGCTGACGACGCTGAAGTACTTCCGCGACGAATACCTCGCACACATCCAAGAGAAACGCTGCCCCGCTCACGTCTGCGCGCCGTTGCTGACCTACTCCATCAACGCCGATTGCACCGGTTGCACCGTCTGCGCAAAGGCCTGTCCCACCGATGCCATTGCCGGCGAGCGCAAGAAACTCCACGTCATTGACCAGGACAAATGCATCAAGTGCGGCAAATGTTTCACCGTCTGCCGGTTTGATGCGGTGGTGAAGGATTAGGGAATGACGAATCCCGAAGGTCGAATGACGATAGAATTCCGAAATCCAAGAGACGAGTCGTCCTCAAAGATGACGCGGCGAGGGATGTCTGCCTCGGGTCGCCTCCTCTTCACGGATCGCCTGGGCCACGGGCCGGTTCAGTTTCAAAGCAGCCACGGTGGCGCGTCCGGTTGGGCTGATTCCCAGCAGGCGCACGCCCTGCCAGCGGAAATGAAGCCGCCACGAATCTCGGCGGGGATTGAACAAAGGAAACTCCCTACTCGTGTGCGGGTCGATGGCGGTCTGCCGCGCGCCTTTGCGAAGAGAACAGGAGACGCAAGCGAGAGCCAGATTTTCGAGGGCTGTTCTTCCGCCGGCACTGACGGGAATGACGTGATCGGCATGGAACGTCGCCTCCTGTGCGACTTGCGCGAGGCCACAATACTCACAACGGTTCTGCGCCCGTTGTACGACCTGACGCCTCAGATGCGCCGGGACGACCATGCGCTTATGCCGGCCGGCGACTCAGCCGTTGGGCACGCAGGCGGAGCAAGGAGAGAACGTCGGTCAGGTCCACCAATCCTTCGGCTTCGCGCTTTTCAGCCATGGTCAAAGCCTGCCCCTGGTCCTGCTTGTCGAGCAAGGCCTGCAAACGCTTTTGGACACCTTTGGGCAGGCGGAACTTCGCCAGATCACCCGGCATCTCGACTTCGACTTGGATGGCTTGACGCATACGCGTTTTCGTTTTTGCTGGCGGCAGCCTACACGCCAGCCAACGCCTTGTCCAAGTTTGAAAGCAGCCCCGCCTCGCGAAACCCCGCTTCAACGCTCTAACGCTTTAACGCTTCCCCGATGCTAACCCTCACCGTCAACGGCCAAAAAGTTTCCGCCTCGCCCGACCAGACCATCCTCCAGGTCTGCCGCGAGCAGAAGCTCGATAACATCCCCACGCTTTGTTACGACGACAAGCTGCCGCCGTTCGGCTCGTGCTTCTTGTGCGTCGTCGAGTTGGAAGGGCAGATGAAACTCTTCCCGTCGTGCGCCACGAAGGTCGCCGAGGGGATGAACGTCAAGACTCGCAGCGAGCGTGTCGTGCGCGCGCGGAAGACTTGCCTGGAACTGCTCCTGTCCGATCACTACGCGGATTGTTTCGGACCGTGCCGGCTGAATTGTCCCGCCGACGTGGACATTCAGGGCTACATGTCGCTGGCGCATTTCGGCAAGTTCAAGGAAGCCATCGCTCTCATCAAAGAAAAGAACCCGCTGCCGTCGGTGTGCGGTCGCGTTTGCACGCGCAAGTGCGAGTTGAACTGCCGTCGCAATCTCCTCGATGCGCCGGTGGGCATTGATTTCCTCAAGCGCTACATCGCCGACCAGGACATGATCGGCGAGATGTGGCAGCCCGCACGCAAGCCCGACAACGGCCAGCGCGTCGCGATCATCGGCGGCGGCCCGGCGGGGCTGACGTGCGCCTACTATCTCGCGATTGACGGCTACCGGCCCGCGATCTTCGAGGCGCTGCCCGAACTCGGCGGCATGTTGCGCTACGGCATCCCGGAGTATCGGTTGCCGAAAGGGATCCTCGACAAGGAAATCAACTGGATCACCAACCTTGGCGTCGAAGTCCACACCAGCACCGCGTTGGGCAAGGACATCACGATTGACGGTCTGTTCCAACAAGGCTTCAAGTCCGTGTTCATCGGCCTCGGCGCGCAAGTCGGCAAGCCGATGCAAGTCGAGAACGAAGAAGCGGCGGGTGTGCTGAAGGGCGTGGAGTTTCTGCGCCAAGTCGAGATGATGAGGAACGCGCAAAGCAATGCCTCAGCCTTGCCCGGCGGAACGCCGCAGTCTGGTAGCGCAGAGTTGCACTCTGCTGTATCGCCGAGTTGCACTCGGCAAGGCTCGGGAGAAAACCCAGCGCCTCGCTCCTCAGAACACCCAGCGGACTGCAAGTCCGCGATACAGCAGAGTGAAACTCTGCGCCACATGACCGGCCGCGTCGTTGTAGTCGGCGGCGGCAACACCGCGATTGACGCCGCGCGCACCGCGCTCCGTCTCGGCGCGAGCGAAGTCGTGCTGCTCTATCGCCGCACGCGCAAGGAAATGCCCGCCAACGCCGTCGAGATCGAAGCCGCCGAGCACGAAGGCGTGAAGATGGAATTCCTCGCTGCGCCAACGCGCGTGAACGTCGAGGGCGATCGCCTCGCCAGCATCGAGTGCCTCCGCATGGAGCTCGGCGAACCCGACGCCAGCGGCCGCCGCAAGCCCGTTCCCGTGAAAGGCTCCGAGTTCACGCTGCCCTGCCAATGGATCATTTCCGCCATCGGCCAGGAAGCCGATCTCACCGGCGTGGACCAAATCAAAGTCACCAAGTGGAAAACCATCGAGGCCAAACCCGGCACGTTCGACGTGAACCGCCCCGGCGTGTTCGCAGGCGGCGACGTCGTCACCGGCCCCGCCGACGCGATTGACGCCATTGCATCGGGCCGCATGGCCGCCGTCGCCATTGACAAGTTCATCCGCACCGGCGTCGTCACGCCGATCACGCCGCGCTTTGAGAGCAAGCGCGACACCTTCCACGAGCTTTCGCGCACCGACCTCCCGCCCATCGAGAGTTGCGGCCAGCACAAGCCCGCCGAAATGTCCGCGGGCGAGCGCATTCGCAGCTTCGCGGAAGTCGAGTTCGCCTACGACGACGAGACGGCCAAGACCGAGGCGCTGCGCTGCGCGGAGTGCGGTTGCGACGTGGGGCTGAACTGCCTCCTTCAGGACTACTGCACCGAATACGGCGTGGACCAGAGCCGCTTCATCGGCGCGTTCAACCGCTACAAAGTCGATACGCGGCATCCCTTCGTGAAGATTGATTCCAACAAGTGCATCCGCTGCGGACGCTGCGTGAACACTTGCGCGGAAATCCTCAACGTCTCCGCGCTCGGCTTCGTGAACCGCGGCTTCCGCACCATCGTCAAGCCCGCGCTCGACAAGGCGCTCCAGGACACGAACTGCGTCTCCTGCGGCAACTGCATCGACGTTTGCCCCACCGGCGCGCTCGTGGAGAAACTGCCCTTCCGCCGCAGCGGCCCGTGGAAGATGGAATCGCACTACAGCGTCTGCCATTACTGCGGCGTTGGCTGCAACATCACGCTCAAGGCCAAGGCCACCGACCTCTTCTTCGTCACCGGCGCGCCGCCCGACTTCGGGCCGAACCAGGGCGAACTCTGCATCAAGGGCCGCTTCGGCTATCAACATTACCTCGACGGCTCGCGCCAGAAACACCCGCTCGTCCGCCGCGCCGGCAAGCTCCAGCGCGCGACGTGGGAAGAAGCCTTCCAAGCCATCCAAGCCGGCCTGGGCCGCGTCATCGAAGAACACGGCCGCGACGCCATCATGGTCAGCGCCTCGCCCAAGCTGACCAACGAGGAACTCCACCTTGCCGGACGCCTCGCCCGCGCCGCGCTCGGCACGAACAACCTCGCCAGCTTCCACCGCCTCGCCAACGGCGCGGACTACCACGCCCTCGACGAAATGCTCGGCGCCACGCGCTCGACCGTCACGCAAGCCGACGCGCTCAACGCCGACCTCTACCTCATCGTCGGCTGCAATCCCACGGCGGAGAACCCGGTGCTCGGCTGGAAGATCAAACGCCGCATGCGCCACGGCGCGAAAGCCGTCGTCATCAACTCCGCCCAGATTGACATGGTCAAACACGCCAGCGTCTGGGCCGACGCCCGCCGCGGCACGCAAACCGTGCTCCTCAACGGCATCATCGCCGAACTGATCCGCCGCGGCCAGATTGACGAGAACTTCATCGCCACGCAGACCACCGGCTTCGCGCCCGTGAAGGAAAGCCTCCTCAAGCACGACCTCGCCGATGTCTCGTCCGTGACTGGCGTGGACCGCGCGCAGATCGAAGAGGTCATCGCACTCCTCGCCACGCCCAACCTGAAAGTCGTGGCCATCTACAACCTCGAAAGCCGCGTGGACCGTGCGCCCAACGATCTCAAGGCGCTGGCGACGCTCCTTCTTGCCGCGGGCAAACTCGGCACCGCCGGCTCCGGCCTCGCGCTCCTCAACGGCCAGTGCAACAACAACGGACTGACCGCGATCTTCGGCAGCCCGGCTCCGAACCTCAGCCGCAAGATGCGCGAGGACAAAATCCGCGCCGCCGTGATCCTGGGCGAGAACCCGATGGTCGCTCCCGACTACCACGCCTTCATTGCCAACCTCGAATTCCGCGTCGTGGCCGACCTCTTCCTCACCGAAACCGCTCAGGCGGCGGACGTTTTCCTCCCGCTTTCCTCCACCCTCGAATCCGACGGCCACATCACCAACTGGAGCGGCCTAAGACAGCGCCTTTTCTCCCTCGGCAAACCACCCGGCGGCAGCACCACCACCGAGATTCTCCAGCGCCTCTGCGCCTTTCTGGGCCACGACACCGCGTCGAACTCGACCACTGCGCTCACCGCTGAACTCACTTCACTCCTGCCGTCCACCGGCGGAGACGAAGCTTTCCCGACTCCCGACGGAAAAGCCCACTTCGCGCTTTACTCCGCGCAGATCACGCCCTCCACGCCTGCCGCTCCGCCCGTCCTTGAAATCGAGGCGCGCATGACCGGGCGGATGCAGGCGATCAGTTTGTGAACCGCCGCGTCCCGTCGCGGCGGTGAACCCGCCCATTCCAGGCTGGCCGACGCTTGATTCTGTACCATAGCTTCCGGCCATGAGTACGGTGGAAGAGATCGAACGAGCCGTCGAGCAACTTCCTGCGCCGGACTTCGCCCGGTTGGCAGCGTGGATCGACGCCCGCCAGCATGAGGCCTGGACGCGGCAGATGGACGCCGACGCTGCCACGGGCAAGCTGGACTTTCTGTTCGAGGAAGCAAACGGCAAGCGGAACGCCGCACACCACCGCGCGTGACGTGGTGGAAGCCGCGGGCGGCGTGAGAAGCCACCTTTCACGAGCGTCGGTCACTAAACAGTGAGTGGCGAACCACGGGTGTGTCGAAGGTGAGGACTAACCCGTTCACTACGCCTTGCGGGCGGTGACAGCCTCGATCTCTATGGTGAAATTCCGCAACTTCTGAGCTTCCGCGCGCCAAGCACCGCACACGGAATTCCCTTTTGGCCAAAGCGCAGAACCAGGAGGTGAACAGGCAAAGTCACGGCAAAAAGAGTTGTGGTAGTCAGCAAGCCACTTGTACTTCGGAAATACCCCCTTGTCGCCGATGTTTTGGAGGAGCCGATCTTCAATCCACTGCTTGTGTTTCTGAATAACGTCCAAAGGCATGTCCCCGTTGGGAAACTGACGGGCAAATGCCCAGTGAAGGTAGTCAATGAACCACTTGCCATCGGCATCTTGCCTTAATCCAGGGAGCGAGCCATCTCCTCGGGCTTCGCTGTGTTTTCGCAGCTCTTTTTCCGCAGACCCATGCAGCACGATGCGTGGGGGGCCACCGCTCTTATCCATGTCGTGCGCATCGAAAAGTGGCTTGCCGAAGACCACGATTGAATCCATGAAGAAGTCCCCAAAAGCAATGCCGCCACGAAGGAAGAAGCCCTCGGTCGCGAGCGTCGTCTGGAAACTAGCGAACATCGGGAAGATTTGCTCCCACTCCAGTTCACCGTGTCGCTGCGGATCGGACTCAATCCCTCTGATCGGGTAGCCCAATATGACGTTGTCCGTATAGACTTTCATCTTAAACTTCTCAGCCCAAAGAGTTGGAGAAGGGGCATCCAGAGCATACTGCAAGCGAGTGTGAGCGGTGGAGAGGACTCCGTACAGCCGCTCCAGGAATGCCTCGCCATGCCCTTTGTCAATCTCTGCTCGACTAAGCTCACAAAAACCGAGGATGTCGGCGTGGCAGACGAACGATGGCCGCATGGCCGGTCCCGACTCAGCTTGGCACAGTGGTTTGTCAATGCTCATAGATAATTCAGCCGTAATGTTTGGCTTTCAGTTGTGTCAGAGGCAGGGGCGCATCTCAAGGCATTCTCTGTGAATCATCGGGCATGACCAAGTGCTGCTAACGCTCGTTTTCGTTCTCCGATGGTTCGCAATTCTCCGACGAACTCCTCGACTGTCAGCGCGGCTTGCTCGATCGGTCCCTTGAGCATGCCGAGGAACGGGTCAGAACAGAGTCAGTCCCACGCTTTGACGCCTTGTTCAACTTTCCCCCGTTGTGGGCCAGTCAGAGTTCCTCGACGAACTCCTCCACTGTCATCCCCGCTTGTTCAATGAGACCCTTGAGGGTACCTGGCTTGAGTGGCTTGTGTTGCGGCACCACCACGGTGCTGCCTTCCTTGCGAAGAATCAGGTGTGAACCGGTTTGCCGAAGGGGAACAAAACCCCGCCGCTGCAACGCCCGCGCGGCTTCCGCGCCGCTGACATCCCTGGGCAGTTTCACGCCAGCGCCAAGGTGGGGTCTTCCAGGAAATGCAATCGAACGCGGCGCGGATGCTGGCCTGGCTTGAAGTAGCCTTTCACGGCGTCCGCAATCATCGCGTGCAACTCGGCCAGCGAGTCGCCTTGCGTCGTGATGCCGCCGCCCTCCGGCGCATCCCAGCGCGCGACAAACCCGCCGGTCTCCCCACAGGCCTCAATGCAGAACGTGATCTCGTTCATGGCTGGAAAGTAGGCAGGAGAGAATCATCGGGCAAGGGCATTTGCTCCTGCTTCGGGGGCATCGCGAAAAGCCGGCGGTTTCAGAAGTCGCTCCGAAGATGGACTTGGCGGCGACGTTGCGGTTGACGAAGGAGTTCCTGCGGAGCGGGGTGCGTTTTGTTTGCTTGCACACGGCCCTGATCAGAACTCGCGCACACCATCGCACCCGGATGTAAACCACATCGCCGAGCGTGGCCGGATTGGCCTGAGTTCCTGCGGGGCGTGGACAACAACCTGCGGGAACTGCACAAGGATGAAAGTCTTCTCTTGGCAGTCACGGATTGGCAGACAGGTCTTCATGTCTCCCGCAGCGCCGCGGCGATCGGCAGCCGGGCCGCGCGAATCGCGGGAAAGAATCCACCGAGCAAGCCGATGGTCGCCGCCCAGATGATCGCGCTGACCAAAAGTTGGGGCGTGACGCTGAAGGCGAACGCAATCTGGCTGAACGTTTGCCAGTTGATCGTCGCCGCCTTGAAACCGTCGAACGCGAAATAAGCCGCACCCGCGCCCACGGCCCCGCCGAGGAGAGCCAGGGCCAGGGATTCAAACATCACCGACAGGACGACCGGGCTGGAACCGAAACCCAGTGCCCGCAGCGTGGCGATTTCGCGCGTGCGGGCGGCGACGGCGCTGTACATCGTGTTCAGCGCACCGAAGAGAGCGCCCAGCGCCATCAATGCCGCGATGAACACGCCAAAGTTCTCGATGAATTCGGTGAGCATGCTGGACTGGTCTAAAAGGTATTCGGCCTGACGGAGGGGCTTGACTTTGAGCTGCGGATTCGTGGTCAACGCATCTTTGAACTGCGGGAAGGCTTGCGGCGAGGCCAGCTTCGCATAGACCGACTGAAAGGAGTCGCCCCGATGATAGGCGGGCTGGAGCACGGCGGCATCGGTCCAAATCTCCGTTTCCGCCGCGCCCCCGCCGCCGGCGAACACGCCCACCACCGTCCAGTCGTTCTGGCCGACGCGGATGCTCCGGCCCACCTCCAGTCCGGCGAAGGAGCGGGCCGCGCCGGCCCCGACGATGATCTCGTTGCGGCCCGGCTCGAATTTTCTGCCCTCGACGATGCGGATGTCGCCCCGGACCGCCAGGGCGGCCTGTCCCACGCCACGCAACGGCACGTTCGCGTCGGTGCCGGTGGACCGCTTCGGGAGATTGATCATCACGAACAGTTCCGCGGACGCGAGCGGGCCGTCGGCGGTGCGGGCCACGCCCGGCGCATCCGCGATCAGCCGGACCTCATCGCGCGAAAGGCCGCTGGTCATTTCGTTGTCCGCGCCGCTGCGCAACACGATGGCCACGTCGTCCGGGCCTTGGACAGTCATGGCGGCGCGAAAACCCGTGGCGATGGAGAGCACGCCCACCAACACCGCGACGACGCCCGCGATGCCCACCGCCGCGGCGGTGACGGCGCCCTTGCGCTCCGGAATCGTGCGCAGGCTGAAGAGCGTGACGGCGAGGATTTGGGAGAGCCAGTTAGTCATGCGTGCCTCCCCAACGCCACCGCGATTTGCAGGCGCATAGCCTGGAGCGCCGGCAGGATGCCCGCCGCTACACCCAGCGCGGCAACAAGGCCCGCACCGATCATCAAATCTCGCGGCGGCAAATAAAACACCGGCAACATGGCCGGCACCGGACTGCCGCCCGCGGTCACCAGCCACGCCGCGCCCAGGCCCGCCAACCCGCCAAGTCCCGCGAGCAGCCCAGACTCCACCAGCACGAGGACCAGCACCCGTTCGTTCGTGAAGCCCATCGCCTTAAGCACGCCCAACTCCGCAGTCCGCTCGCGCACGGCCTGCGCCATGGTGTTGCCGGCGACGAGCAAGATCGTGAAGAACACGGCGCTGAGGATCGCGATCAGGATGGTGCCGATGTCGCCGATTTGCTGGGCGAAGCCCTGCATGAAGGCGCCCTCTGGCTCCGCCTTGGTTTCATGGGGTGAGTTGGCGAATTCAGTGTCGATCGCCTTCGCTATTTCCGCGGCACGATTGGGATCCTTCACCCGCACGGAGTACCAGCCCACCAACCCCTCGCCGCGCGCACGGCCTTCGTCGAAGTAGTCGTAGCGGAATATGAATCCGGAGGTATCCACGTTCTTCTTGGCGCCATCGTAGATGCCCACGATCTCAAACTCCCAGGCGCCATCCCCTTTGCGTGGCCAGATCGGCGACATCAGCGGGATGTGGTCCCCGACTTTCCATTTGAACCGCTCGACGAGCGCGCGCCCGACGACCGCGCCAGCGCGCGTCTTGAGCCAGGCCCTTTTGTGTTCTTCAGACAACACGATCTCCGGGTACATCGCCAGGTAGGCTTCCGGCTCGACGGGAAACGAGCCGAAGAAATTCTTGGGCTCGTTCTGGTAAATGCCGTTGAACCACGTCTGGTGGGCGGCCAATTCCACGCCCGGAATGCGCTCCATGCGTTCCTTGTAGGTCACAGGCAGCGTCATGATGAGCGACACCTTGTGCCGCACGATGAGCCGGTCCGCTCCCGCCAGGGCGATGCCGCCGGTGAAGGCCTCCTTGATCGTGCAGAGCAGGCCGAAGAGCAGAAAAGCGATGAAGATCGAGAGCAGCGTGAGCGACGTGCGCAGCTTCTTGCGCTTCAGGTTGCACCAGATGAGGGAGAGGAATTTCATTCCGGCTTCGTGGTCGAGAGTTGGCCCTTGTCCAGATAGACAGTGCGCGTGGCCCGCGCCGAGGCGTGAGGGTCGTGCGTGACCATGATGATGGTCTTGCCCTGTTCCCGATTGAGCGCCTGGAGCAGGCCCAGAATCTCATCGCCCGACTTCCGATCGAGGTCGCCCGTGGGCTCGTCGCAAAGCAGCAGCGTCGGGTCGGTGACAATGGCGCGGGCGATGCCGGTGCGCTGTTGTTCGCCGCCGGAAAGCTGGCGCGGGAAATGCCGGTTGCGGTGCGAAAGGCCGACGACCTTCAACGCGGCCTCGACGTGCGCGCGCCGCTCCGCCTTGGACAAGTGCGTGAGGAGCAGGGGCAGTTCGACGTTGCGCTCGGCGGTCAGGACGGGAAGGAGATTGTAGAATTGAAACACCAATCCCACGTGCCGCGCCCTCCAGGCGGCAAGTTGCCGGTCGGACATCTGGTCAATGCGTTCACCCGCGATCTCGACCGTGCCGCGGCTCGCGCGGTCCAGTCCGCCGATGAGATTCAACAGCGTGGTCTTGCCGGACCCCGACGGCCCCATCAGCGCCAGGAACTCGCCTTTAGGCACGTCGAGATTCAGGCCGGCCAGGACATGAATCTCTTCCGAACCCCGGTGAAAAGTCTTCTCAACGTCCGTCACGCGGACGAGAACTCCGTTGCTTGTGCTCATCGTTTTGTCTCAGTTACCCTGGCGCCGTCCGCCAGGTTTTCCGGTCCTTCCACTACCACTCGGTCGCCGCCGCTCAACCCGGCGGCAATCGTCACCTCGTCGCCGCGCGTCGCGCCCACCGTCACCGCGCGCCGTTCCACCCGCCCGTCGCGAATCAACCAGACTATGTCCCGGCCGTCCCGCTGACGCACCGCCGCTTTGGGAACAACGACGCCGCCCCTCACCCTGGCCCTCTCCCCATCCGATGGGGCGAGGGAAACAATAGTGGCGCCCGCGCTTTGAAACGCCACCTTCACGCCCATGTCCGGCAGCACGCGCGGATCAAGTTTCTCGAACCCGACGCGGACTTTCACCGTGGCCTTCTGGCGGTCGGCCGTCGGAATGATCGCGATCACCTTCGCGGGAATCCGCCAGTCCGGATACGAATCGAGCGTGGCTTCCACCGGTTGGCCCGGCGCCACACGGTTGATGTAGCTTTCGCTCACATCCACCTCAATCTCCAGCGAAGTCATATCGACCAGGGTGCAGATGCCCGTGCGCGTGAAGCCGCCGACAGACATCGGTGAGATCATCTCGCCGGGCTGGGCGTTCTTCGAAATCACTATTCCTGCGAACGGCGCGCGAATGAAGGTGTCGTCAAGCTGTTGCTTCCAGACCGCCACCTCGCGTTCGACCACGGTCACATCGTTCGTCTGCTTGGCCAGGCGCGCCCGCAGTGATTTGGCGTCCGTCTGGGCGCGATCCAACTCCGACGCGCTGGCAATCTTGTTCGACGCCAGTGCGCTGACGCGGCCCAATTCGCGCTCCGCCTGCTCCAGATTCGCCCGGGTTTCCTCGAGGGCTTTGCGCGCGGATTCCCACTGCGCCTCCGCCAACTGGAGGCTCTTCTCCGTGTTCGCGGAATCCAGCCGCGCCAGAATCTGGTCCGCTTCGACCCTCATGCCCTCTTCCACCAACACCTCCACCACTTTGCCGGTGACTTTCGACGAGACGGTGGCCTGGCGCCGCGCCGTCACGTAGCCCGCGCCGTTCAGCAACGTGATCTGCCCGCCCGCCGACGATTCCAGCGCCGCCACGGTGCGCACCGCGACGGCCTTGGGACGGTTGAGCCACCAGACCACGACCGCGCCCACAACCAACAGCGCAGCCGCAATCAGCCAGCGGAGTGATTGAGCGCGCCGAGCCGGCGTGCGGTCGATGCGCAGTTCGTCGAGCGTTGTTCTGTCGGGACTCATACCCGGAGGCGCCACGCAGCAAATCAGGTCTCTCGCATGGGGTCAAGTCCGCGACAGTCCGCGACAGTCCGCCGAATTGACTCAAAAAGATTGTTACCGAAGGCGGGGAGAAATGGTTTGAGGAAACCATACGTTGACTCAAAAGGGGTGTTACCGAGCTATGGAACAGACAATGAGTCAAACAACACGAACGGAAGTGCTGGCCAAGAAG
>JACRJZ010000079.1 GCA_016219875.1 Verrucomicrobiota bacterium
CGGCGTAGAAGCGATGCGCGTGAATGGCCCTCGGAGAGCCGGATGCGGGAAAACCGCCTGTCCGGTTCGATGAGGGGCGGAGCCAGACGGTCATTGGCCGCGTGCCTTTCAACCCGTCGGCTCCGCCTACTCTACTGAACCGTGGCGCTCTGCCGAGACGCCGCTACGTCCTGTCGGCGCTCTGAACTGGTGAGAAAATGCGGATTGGGCTATCGCCCTGGAGCCGGGGGCCGAGGTGGATCAGTTATTGCACAGGTCCAGGCTCTTCATCTGGGCCTTGAGATTCAGGATCGCCTGGGAGTGAATTTGGCAAATCCTGGACTCCGTCAGACCAAAGGCCTCGGCAATCTCGCGCAGCCGCATGTCTTCGTAGTAGTAGAGCGCGAGCACTTTCTTTTGCGCCGGAGGAAGTCGATCGATCAGGTCGGCCAGTTGCTCGGCCATCTCGTGGCGAGCCACGTCGGCCAACGGGTCGCCCTGGTGCGGATCGGCCAGCGTCTCGTATTGCGACGGAGAATCCTCGCTCTCGGGATTCACCGCGGCATCGAGGCAGACGAACGTGGCGGGGCGGATCTCGTCGAGAAGTTGGTGGAATTCGGAAAGAGAAAGCTTCATCTCCACCGCGAGTTCGGCGGCCGTCGGCTGACGGCGTTTGCGTTGTTCGAGCGACTGGATGGCCATCTGGACCTTCCGGGCTTTGCGATGGACCGACCGTGGCACCCAATCCATCCGGCGCAGTTCGTCGAAGGCCGCGCCGCGAATCCGCACCCGGGCGTAGCTCTCGAAGTTTGAACCTAGCTTGGGATTGTAGTTCCGGATGGCGTCGAGCAGGCCGATGAGTCCGGCGCTGTAAAGGTCTTCGGGATCGACGTGTGGCGGGAGCGACATCTGAATGCGCCCCACCACGGTCTTCACCAGCGGGAGGTAATGGTTGACCAGTTCGGCCTCGGCCTTGGCCCGGGCGGCGGGGCGGCGGGGCAGCCGGCAAGGATTGGCGTCCTTGCTGGTCACGCGGTTGGAGGCCAAGGGACGCTTTTCGGCGAGAGCAACGGTCATCATGGGAGTTGGAGGGTTGGAGGTGTGGGGCGACGACGGCCAGCGGGAGTCGCGACCGACGTGATGCGACACGGCGCGGGCCAGTCCAGCGGAGGTTTCTCTCCGCGGCGTTGCGGCCTTTTTGGAACTGGTCTGCGCACTTGCCATAGTTGGTTGCTGGGCTTTAGCAGGAGGGTTGCCAGCTTCTGAGCGGGTGAGAGAACTTCAGTCAAGATACCCCGGAGCCTGAAGTGTCCTGTTCCAAGCGAAGCGTGTCAGGACACGGCGGACGGTCACGACCCACTCGAACATCTTGTGGTGTTGCAATGCCCGGCCCCACGGGTTGTGCGGAAGATTTCCCGGCGATCGACTTTGTGGACGGGCCGACGGAGGGAGAATCTTGCCAGAACGGGGAAAACCGTGCGCATCCCAGGACACGCCTGAAATCGGAGTCAGGGAGAAGTGTCCTTTCTTGGGGCAGTGTCCGCCTCAAGTTTTTACACTGTCCAGAACGGACGGAAAACGGCAGCCGACTGGGGATTGTCCAGTTCCTAGCGGCACTGGAACAGAGAGTCCTACTTGCCCTCCGGCCCGCGCAGGTGGGGTGAAAGCACCGCAGCCACCCCCCGGACCACTTTCCGGGGAGGATAGGTGGCATCAGAGAGCAGACGCTTGGCGCGGTTGACGCGGGCTGGGCGTGCGTCCGGCGTCTTCCGCACCGCTCGCAACCACTCGGACATGGAGGACGCGTCCCTTTCGGGGAGCGGCGTTTGTGAGTCCGCAGACGACGCCGTATTCAATCCATCCATAAAGCCCCTTCGAGAATTCCAATGCACGGTCATACTGTGTCCCGCTCCAGCGGGAGCTTGGATCATCGGTCGGTCCCTTTCACCAGTTACGTGATCGGAACACGGCTGAGAAAACTTTAGCGTGCCGACTCGCGGTCCAACCCAAATTCGCGCCGGGATTCAGCCACCGGCCGCAACCAGACAAGGTTTCCATCACAGGTTTCCGCAACTCGTGCCGCACCCAAACAATCGGCAACTTGGACGCGCCGCTTTAGCTCTCGCCAGGCCCCGGATCCGCCGAGGCCCGGCGTCCGAACCCTCCTGTGCAGTTTCATTTTCTCCGCAGGACGGCGCTTCGGCTCCCGTCGCCTCCGTCAGAGGATTCTCAAATCATGGCCCCAACAGGCGCTCCAGCTTCCGGGCCGACTTCAGCGGACTGACCAGCGCAAGGTTCATTCGATCAGGTCGGAAAAAATCCCGCGCCACCGCGCTGATGTCCGCGGCTTTGACTTCTGCCAGACGCCGCTTGATGTCGGCGGGGGCGAAGATTTTCCCGAAGCCCAGCCAGTTCTCACCGAGCCAGTTCATTTGATTCTCCGTGTTCTCCAGACTGAGGTCGAACTGGCCAAGCACGTAGTCGCGGGCGCGGTGCAGTTCCGCGCGCGGCGGCGGCTTGTCCGCGAGGCGGCGCAACTCACGCAGGATCAATCCGACCGCCTGCGGCAAGTTTTCCGTGTCCAGGCCCACGGAGATGTCGAGCGTGCCCACGTCGTGGAAAAAACTGAGCGCGCTCTGAATCGAGTACGCCAGCCCGCGGTCCTCGCGCAATTCTTGGAACAGGCGGCTGCTCATGTTTTCACCCAGCATCGCATTGAGCAGGCGCAAGGCGAAACGGCGCTCGTCGTGGCGCGAACAGGTGCGAACGCCCAGCACGATCTGCGTCTGGGCTCCGTCCTTCGTGAAGAGCTTCACGCGCGGCCGGTCCTGCGTGCTCACCACCGGGGTGAACGGCGCCGGCGGTCCCTGGGGCAGACGTGAGGCGTAGCGGCCCACCATCTGGAGGACGTCCTCGTGTCGCAGACGGCCTGCCACAGCAATGACCGTGTTGGCTGCGACGTAGTTCTGCCGCATGAATTCCAGCAGATGCTCGCGCCGGAGACGGTTCAGGGTCTTGAGCGTGCCCGTCAGCGGGCGCCCCAGCGGATGGTCCGGCCAGAGGGTTTCGTTGATGAGTTCCTGAACGTGATGCTGCGGCTCGTCGAGATACATCGCCACTTCGTCCTTGATCACATCGCGCTCCAGGTCGATGTCGCGCGGGGCGAAACGCGAGTGGAGAAACATGTCCATGAGCACGTCGAGCAAGTCGGGCAAGCGGTCGTGCAGAGCCTTGGAGAAGAAGCAGGTGTTCTCCTCGCTGGTGAAGGCGTTGAGCGAGCCGCCCACGCCCTCGACGGCCTGGGAAATCTCCCGCGGCGAGCGGCGCGCCGTGCCCTTGAAGAGCATGTGCTCGATGAAATGCGCCGCGCCGTTCCACGCCGCCGGCTCGTGGCGTCCGCCGACGCCAATCCACAAGCCCAGACTGGTACTGACGCGATGCGGCATCGCAGCGGTGGCGACGACGAGGCCGTTGGACAAACGCGAGTGGCGGAACATGCGGACAAATCAAGGATCGGCGCGCGGGCCGGCGATCACGCCACGCAGCTCGACACGATGGGCGTCACGCCGATCGTGCGCTGGTATTCGAGGATGGTCTCGACGACTTCACGCGGATCGTCGGTCACTTTGAAGAGGCTGGTGTCGCCAGGACCGATGAATTCCCGGCGCTCCAATTCCGTTTCCATCCACTTCAGCAAGCCGCCCCAAAACTTCTTTCCGAACAGGATCATCGGGAAGTGCGGGATGCGCCGCGTCTGGACCAGCGTGAGCACCTCGAACAACTCGTCCAGCGTGCCAAAGCCGCCGGGCATGAAGATGAAGCCGACGCTGTATTTCACGAAGCAGACTTTGCGCGAGAAGAAATAGTGGAAGTGGAGCGGCACGTTGGCGTAGCGGTTGCCCTTCTGCTCGGTGGGCAGAACGATGTTCAGCCCGACCGACTTCCCTTTGGCTTGCGCGGCACCGCGATTGGCCGCCTCCATGACACCCGGTCCGCCGCCCGTAATGATGGCGAGGTCGTGCTTGACCAGCTCGCTGGTGATCTGCTGGGTGATTCGGTACTCCGGCGCCGAGCGCGGCATTCGCGCGGAGCCGAAAACGGTCACCGCCGGCCCGGTGTTGGAAAGGACCTCAAACGACTCCACGAACTCCGACATGATGCGGAAGATGCGCCACGGATCTTCTCGAACGAAACCAGGGGTACTGGCGTAGTGATTCATGGCGGGAGCTTAGCCACGAGCGGCAAGCTGACAAGCGCGGAGGGTAAAAGAGTGGAGTGATGCACGCTGCGGGCCAGGTTCAACATTCAAGACTCAGGACTTCTGACCCCGTAGAAACTACTTGGCCCGCCCGGTGAGGCCACCGGGCCTACAGGGTCGCGAGAGAGCTGTAGGCCGGGTCCCCAGACCCGGCGATTGGGGATCAGGAGTCCGGAGACTCCGCCACTCCATCACTCCGTGTCCTTCCCCTACGCCCACGCGACCATCGACACGCGCTTGGTTTCCGCGAGCTTCTGGAGCGCGTCCCGCTCCAGCAACAGCGTCCGGCCGGCCTCAAATGCGAACACGGCGAGGCCCGCCGCCGCTCCCGTTTCCAGCGTCTGCGGGCCGACACACGGAATGTCGAAGCGCATGTCGTGGTTCTCCTTCGCCACCTTCACCGCCACGGCCCCGCCGTCTCCGCCCGCCAGGGCGGCTCCGCGGGCAAGACACGAGTCCGTCCCCTCGAAACCTTCCACGGCGAGCACCGTGCCGTTCTTCACCACCACAGTCTGGCCAATCTCCAGCCGCGAAACCTCCTTCGCGATGCGGAAGCCGAAGGCCACGTCACTCTCTTGTTCAGCGCTCAACTTCGGACCGAGTTGGAACCCGCGTTCCGGCATGAGGGGCTTGAGCCAAGGCGTGGCTTCGATGAGTTCCACCCCGTCCTTCTTCAACTCCTCGGCGATGGCGCCGAAGATCGTGTGGGCGTTCTTTTCCTTGAGCCGAAGCAACATCATCATGGCGCGGAGATCGGGCCGCACGTCGTATAGGTTCTTGGGCGCAATCCGTCCCGCCATGACGCAATGCTTCACGCCCTGGTCCGCGAACGCGGCGATCAACTTCGAGAGCTGCCCCACGCGCAGCCAGACGATGTGATCCACCAGCGCCGCCAGGGACGGGTCCGTCTCGCCCTCGAAGGCGACCGCCACGAGTCGCTCGACCCCCATCGATTTGGCCTGTCGCGCGAATTCCAGTGGCAACGACCGGCTGCCGGCGATCAGGCCGAGAGTCTTGATTGAGTCTGACATGCGGGCTGGAGGCTAAAGCAACCAGCCACGCTTGTCAGCATCGGTCGAAGCCGTCGGCATTCTGAAACCATTGCGGCAAAACGCCAACGCCCGGACGCTACGGCTGTGCTGGCGTCACGATGCGATAGAACCGTTGCGGCTTCCCGACCACGTCGGCATCCCGCGCCGTCACCGGCTGGGCCGTGCCCAGCGGGCCGATGTTCGTCAACACCAGCCAGGCCGGGTTTGTCAGCGTGTCGCTGTAGAGCACCGAGTAGGTCTGGCCAGGCTGCGCGGTGAAGCTCATCGTCACCGGCTCCGTCGGACTTGTCGCGGCGATGATCCCGTCGAAGCGCGGCGGCTCCGACAGCGTCACCGTCAGCGTCGCCACCTGGCTCGTCACGCTGCCGACAATGTTGCTCACGATCACGTGATAGCCGCCCGCTTGGGCCGGCTGAGCGTTGCTCAACGTCAGCAGCGATTCCGTCCCGCCTAGCACGGCGTTCGTCCCGTTGAACCACCACTGGTAGCCGAGCGGCGCCGAGCCGGTGACCGTGACGTTGAACGAGGCATCGGCTCCGGCTGAGACGGTCTGATTCGTCGGCTGCCCGGTGATGACCGGCGGCTCGGCCAGACTCAGCGTGGCGGTCTGAGTGGCGGAGATGCCCGCGGCGTTGGTGATGACCACGGTGTAAGGGCCGAAGTTGCTGGCCTGGACATTGGAGACGGTCAGGGAGGTGAACGTCAAATTGGTGCCACTGGCCAGCAGGTTAGTGGCTTGGAACCACCAAGCATAGTTCAGCGTGTTGGTGGGGCCGCTGGGATTGCCGTTGGTGATGACGAGACGGAACGTGGCGTTGCCGCCCAACGTCGTGGCGCGGTCGGCGAGGACTTCCATGACGGTCAGGAAGGACCTTGCGCTGGTGGCGGGAGTTGTGCCACCAGCGATGTTGGTGATGGCCACATCGTAAGCGCCGGCCTGAGCGAGTTGGACATTGGTGAGGGTGAGGGTGTTGGTAAAGCCGTCAAACATGACGTTGGTGCCGGCGCCGTTGCGACGCCAACGATAGCCGAGCGGAAGGGTCGCGTTGTTGGACACGATGACGGTGTAAGAAGCCGTCCCGCCCACGTACGCCACCACCGCCCGCGGGATCGGTTGTTGGAGGATGGCCGGCCTGCGAACCGCGGCGAGGACCGCATTGGTGCTGACGGCCGAGCCGTAGGAATCAGAGGCCACCACGGAGTAACTGCCGGAGTGCGCCACCTGGACATCCGAGATGATGTAGGACGCGTTGGTGGCGTTCGGAATGTCCGCGCCGTCGAAGCGCCATTGGTATCTCACGGGCGTGCTGCTGAAGGCTGAGGCCACATTCGTCACGTTGACGGTCGTGATTCCCACCGTCACCGTGCGGTTGGTCGGCTGAACAGTGAAGAGGGGCCGGTCGAAGAAGGAGAGACGCGCCGTGGCCTGGGCCGGGCCGACGCCGTCGGTCAGCACCACCGTGTAATCTCCCGCGTTGGCCGGCGTGCCGTTGGTGAGTGTGAGGGACGTGTTCGTCATGCCGGCGAGGTTGGCGCCGTTGAACTGCCACTGATAGGCGACGGGACCGTTGCCCAGGGCGCTCACGGTGAAGGTCGTGTTGCTCCCCGGCCAGATCGTGCGGTTGGTCGGCGCGACGAGGACGCTCGCCGCTTGATAAACCGTGAGCGTGGCGACGGCGCTGTCCACCGCGCCCGCCGAGTTCATGACCACCACCTGGTAGTTGCCGGCCTGCGCAATCTGCACCGCCGGGAGCAGCAGCGTCGCGTCGGTCGCGCCGGGCAACAGGCTTCCGCTGTAGCGCCATTGGTAGGTGAACGGCCCTGGGCCGTCTGCGGTGACGGAGAAGGTCACAGGGTTGTTCGCCAGGACCACCTGGCTGACCGGCTGCACCGCAATGGTGGGCGCTCCGCTGGTCATATTGGCTGCGGCAGGCGTGGGCGGAGCGGCGATCCAGTTGATGGGATCGTTGCCGTATTGGTCGAGCGCAAGGCGCTGGAGCGAGTAGCCCAAGCCGTCCCCGGCCAGCGGCCACGGCGAGTTGTCTTCATAATCCACCTTGTCCACCAGCACGTCCGTCGGCCCGGCGTTGGTGACGATCTGGACGCGCTTGACGAGTTCGACGTTTTCCTGGTTGTTCGCGAGCTTGCCGCCGTAAGGGCCGAAGAGCGAAACGCCGGCGTCGAAGTTGTACTGGGCCAGGAACCACGCGAGCAAGTCGGGCTGGGTCACGGGATTGAAGTTCACCACGAGCACGCGGCCCAGCGGTGGGAGCGTGGTGCCGACCGGGAAGGTGAAGTCCACGGCGTCGCGCAACTGCCAAGTGTTGGCCGGGTTGCTGGGGTCGTAGAGCGGCACCGTTCCCGCAGTGAGATTGGCCAGTTCGATGTATTCGCCGATGGAGTTGTCGATCTCCACCGGGAAATCCGGCGGGCGATACATGATTTCACTGATGACCACTGGCCCGACGAGCGGGACGGCGTTGTTCGTGCCGAGGGTGCGCGCGGCCTGGGCCACGAAGCGAACGTTGCCTTGGCTGGTGACGTGGCGTCCGAAGGAAACGTTCGGGTCCGCCGCCCGGAAGGTGTCGCCGGTGACGTAGCCGGTGAGGTTGCCGCCGGCGTCGCCGGAGAAGAGGAACACTTCTTCGCCCTCGGACCCGAGGGCGAAGCTGGTCGGCGCGCCGGGCGAGGCGTTGAAGGCGGATTCGTCGAACACGAGGTAGCCTCCCGCCGGGATGACGGTGTCGGCCGGAATCTGGAACTTGCGCGGCGTGTTGAAGTCGTCGGTCAGATACCAGTAGCTGACGTCCGCGGCCTCGCCGCGGGACGGGTTGAACAACTCGATGGCGTCGGCGATGCCCGGGATGAGATTGGTGTTCGAGTGGGTCAAGACTTCGGTGATGAGGACCGGCACGACGGCGGCGGGAGTGCTATCGGCCACGCCGGGGGAGCCGCCTTCCCGCGCACTGGGACGCCAACTGGCGGGATTGTTGAGGGCCGGCGAGTTGGTGCTCGAATTCGCCAGCACGAGCGAGAAGCCGGCGCCGTCAGTGACGGGATACCAGCCATCGCCGTAGCGGAAGTCCAGGATCGGCTCGCCATAGCGGCCGTAGAGCACGAGGTGATCGCCGGCGTTGTTGAGGCTGCCGACGTATTCTCCGAAGACCGGCAGGCTGGCGCCGTAACGGGACTCGAAGGCGGCGCGGTTCTTCACGAGCAGCAGCCGCTCGCCCGGCGCAAACAGGTTCGGCTCGTAGCGGCTGAATTGCACGTTCACGTTGTCCAGGGCGAAGCCAACGTTCTGCCCGCCGGAACGTCCGGCGAACTCGACTCTCGAGTCCGTGGGCAGATAGCCGGCCAAGTAAAGATTGGAGAACACCGTGAGTGCCGGGCCGCTCGCGCCGTAGATGTCCGGGCTGAGCACGAGCGTGGCGTAGGAGCCTTCGCTGGCGCGGTTCACTTCCAGGCGCGCGTGATGGAAGGCGCCGCTGTCCAAACTGAGCGTGGCCGGCGGGATGAACCCTCCGCCCCGTTGAGCGGCATTCCAGTAAATGTTGGCGTCGTTGATGGTGTCGGAAGCATGCACGTCGAAGTTCAACGCAAACAAGTTGGTGGCGGAAGGCACTTCGGCGTAGGTGGCCGTCGTGGAGCCGGCCCCGCTCACCCCAAAGGCCGCCGTCGGAAGCAGCGCCAGGGAGAAGCCCGCTGGAACCATCGCATCCGCGTAGTAGAGGACGTTGACATTGTCCACGTCCTGGTTGGCGTTGGAGCCGCCGGTGCGGCCACAGAACGCCAGGCGTCCGCGGTACGGAGTCACGCCGTTGATGATGAAGTTGTCGTAGAGCGTCTCCTGCGCTCCGCCTCCGCCGAGGATGTTCGGGGTAATCTTGAGCGTGATGAGGGCGCGGCTGGTTTCGAACTTGATCGTGATGTTCGCGCGGTGCCACTGACCCGCAGCCAGGTTCAGGTTGGGCGTGGCCGGCGGCGCGGACACCATGGTGCCATAGTGGAGTGAAACGTGGTTGGCGTTGTAGTCCGTGGGCGGGTTGCCGTTGTTGTAGATGTCAAAACCAAAGCCGATGGAGCCGGTCAGGTTCGGCTCCTCCGCGAAGGCGCTTCCGGCGCCGTTGGTGCCCCCGGTGGCCGTGTTCAGGAAGACAAAGCCCATGCCGTCCGCCGCGCCGGCGATGCGGAAGTCAAAGTTGATCAGCACCAGCCGGTTGGTGCCCACTTCGGTGGCGTTGAGATAGACGCCGCCCGATTCGCTGGCCACCGTTTTGGTCAAGCGCACGAAGTTGTTCGTGGAACCGGCATCCGCCATTACGACCGGGGTGGAGGCGTCGGCGTCGAAGTTCGCGATCACGAACGGCGTGCCAGCGCTGTCGAAGTCCAGGACCGTGGGCACGTCCATCGTGGGCGCCGGACTGGCGTTGGTGGCGCGGAAATCAAACTCCGCCACGATGCGGTCGTAGAGGCCGGAGGCGGTGCGGTCGAACGCGATGCGGTTGCGGTTCGTGCCGGTGTCGAGCGCCGTGAGTTGAAGAAGATTGCCCGAAGGACCGGCACCCACGCTCGCGCCGGAGCCGCTGCCCAACGTGCGCCCGGCGTAGGCCGTGCCGGTGGCGTCGAAGTCGTTCGTGGTGGGAGTGCCGGTCGGCGTGAGCGGCCCAGGCGGGAAGAGGAAGTTGGCGCCTCCCGCCAGCCGCACGCCGGTCAAGTCGATGGGGCTGGCGCTCGTGTTCACCAACTCGATGAACTCGAATTGCTCGTCGTTCGTGGCCAGCCCGGGCGGCGGGCCTGCCGGATGGTACATGATTTCGCTGATGGCCAGCGCGGGCGTGGGGTAGGCGAAGTCGGCCTTGGCCGGCGCGCTCCAGGAGTTGGTCATCCACGTGCGCGCGAAGATGCGGGCATTGGACGGCAGGGGGATCGCGGAAGTGTAGGCGAGAGCGTTCGGAGAAACCCGCCCGCCCGGCAGGCGCGGATCGCTGCCATCGGTCGTGTAATAGACCGTGCCGGTCGGCGCATAGATGTTGAGCGGCACTGCCGGATAGCCGGCGTAACGGCTGAGCGCGGGCGGCGGCAGGTACTGGCCATCGATCCACGCCGTGTGCCCGACCACCCATTTCTTGAAGTCGCCGATGATGCCGGAGTAATTGGACTGCACGGCGTAGTTGACGTGCCACACGCCCGTGGCGGAATCGTTCGCGGTCAAATTATTGCCGTCGGGGTTCGGCCAGAGATAGCGGTCCAAGCGCGGCCAGCGGGCGAAGTCGCGCATCGCCGCCTCGAAAATGTAGTTGGTGATGGCATCGATGCGCCCAACCATGTTGGTGGGATGGCAGATGGTCCGGCGCAGTTCCGCCCAGCGGTCGATGAGGCGTTGGTTGTAGTCGGGGTCGCCGGGTTCGGAGATGAGGCGGCGCTCCCAGATGTGCTGATACGCGCCGATCAGCGGGTAGTACCAGCCGTTGGTGAGGCCGCCTTCGGCGTAGTTGGCGTTGCCGAAACTCAGGTTCCAGTCCCAGATGGGCGACCACTTGATCTTGCCGCCACGGTCCATGTGGAAATAGCTGCTCAGGCGGTAGCCATCGATCTGTTTGGTGTACTCGACGATCCAGTGCGCATCGACAAAGGAATCGACGTCGATCCACTTCGTGTAGCCGTTGATCGGGTCGCGCCAATTCGGGCCGTAGAGCACGGCTTCGAAATTGGTCAAATAGTCGGTCAGCCAGAAGCGCTGCACGGCGGTCAGTTGCTCACCGCGCGGATCGTGGAACTTGAGGGCATCGGTCGAGAGGATCGGCTGGTTGGGCGTGGCGAAGTTGTAGTCGCCGGGACTGTTCTTGTCCTTCTTCCAGATGTAGCCGCCGGTGATGGGGTCGCCGGGGTCGCCCGTCTGGGGTTTCTGGATGTTGACGCGGTCGTTGTCGATGCGGATTTTCTCGAGCAAGAGATAAAGTCCGGCGTAATCGTTCGTGCCCACTTTGCCGGAGGTGTCCGGGCGCGTGGTGTTCCCTTCCGGAGCGATGCCGTTCCAGAAGACTTCCACGTAGCGCCGCCGCACCGAGTAGTGGCCCATCTTCTCGAACAACTCATTGGCCAGGAAATCGTTCAAGAACGATTTGTCGTTGTACACGTTCAACAGCACCCAATCGGAGCCGGGCGGCAAGTCCAGGAAATCCACCTCCTTGTCGTTGTCGAACTCGTCGCGGATTTCAATGTTGTAAGGCCGTTTCTGGATACCTCCCCGCCCGCCCAGGCTGGTGGCTACTTCATAGCCGCTCCAGGAAGTCTGGCCGCGGCCCTCCAGGCCCACGCGGCCGTGGTAATCCGGCTGGCCCACCGGCGTGGCCCGGCCGGTGATTTGCGAGACGTCGATGACGGTCAAGTTGGCGGGGGCCTTCACGATCATGTCGGGCACCACCGTTTGCCCAAAAGTGTCGAGGATCACCACGGGCAGGCCGGAGCTGAAGCCCAGCATGTTCGTCTCGAGCAACGTGTAGGTGCCCGTTTCCGGCTCGCTGGGGAAGTAGCCGGGGGCGTACACCACGGCCCGGACGATGGCGCTGGTGGCGATGTTGAGCGGCGCCATATAGACCGGTGAGCTTTCCGTGGGCCGGGTGCCGTTGAGCGTGTAACGGATGACGGCGTTGGTCAGCGTGGAGGACAAGGCCACGGAGAGGTTATTCGTGTACACGCCCGACGGCACGGAGAAGAGGGCCTTGGGCGCGGACTCGGCTTGGCCGCCGGCGTTGATGTCGCCGGGCGTGGCGTTGGTGAAGAAGATCGCGACGTTGCTTTGAAACTCCACCGAGCGTGCGATCAATTCCGGTTCCAGGAAGAAATCCGGGTCGTTGGTCGCAAGGTTCAGCCCCTGGATGGCGAGCACGTTCTGACCGGGCCGCAGCAGCGGAAGGGCACTGGAGATGAGGAAGTCCTCTGACGGCATCACGCCGGTCGGATAGCCAAATTGAACGTCGATGTTGTCGAGGTCCACGGACATGTTGGCCCCGCCGGTGCGGCCGGCGAATTCGACGCGGGATTCGAACTGCGGGAGGCCAGGAATGGACAGTCGATCGATCACCGTGATGGGCGTGCCGGGCGTGCCGTTGATGTTGGGCGTGATGGTGACGGAGAGGGTCGCGCCGCCGGGAACGTAGGTCAGGACGATGTGGGCGCGGTGGAAGAAACCACCCGCCGCGCTGGCCACCATGTAGAAGTCGGCCCGGGGAATGGTCACGTTCTGCAATTCGGCGCCCCAGTGGACGGACACGTCATTCCGGCTCTCCGTCGCGGGATACACGTCGAAGCCGATGGCGAACACCCCGGAGAAGTTCGGCTCTTCCGCGGCCGTTCCGACATCCAACCCCATCCCCGTGGCCCCGTAGGTCGCCGTCGGAATGAGCAAGAAGGAGAACCCGTCCGCCGGATTCCCCGCCGTGTCGGTGATGCGGAAATCGAAATCGGCTGTGATCATCGGATAGACCCCTGGGGCCGTCCGGTCGAAGGTGATGTTGTTGAGATTGTCGTTCGCGCCGTCCGTCAGCAAGCGCAGGAACCGGCCCGCGGAGCCGGTGTCGCCCACCTGGATCGACGGCGCGGGCGCGGCATTCTGCTGCCGCGGCGTAAAAGTGTTCGTGACCGTATCAAAATCCGCCCGCAGCCGCCCGGCCACCCCCGGCTCGCTCCCATGCCGGGTCGGCGCGGTGGAATTCCAGGCTACACTGGCCGGGGCGTTCGCCCGGACCACTTCCGTGCCGTTCAAGTAAGCCACGAAGCCGTCGTCGTAGCGCATACGGAGGCGCAAGTTCTGAAACAGGCCGGGGTCCGCCACCGTGAAGGGCAGGCGCATGTACACGGAGGAGTTGCCGTTCGTCATCTGGGCGCCGAGATCGGTCACGAGGGCCGGAGCATAGTTCGTCCCGGTGTCGTAGCCGAGGGCCGTCGCCCCGGAACTCCAGGCCGCCGTGGGGGTGTAGCCCAAAGCGGTCCAGCCGCCGCCGATGTCCTGGCTCGGCACCAGGAATTGCGCCGTATCGCCGGCCCGGACCAGGAAGCTGGAAACGCCCGGCACCATGCCCAAGCCGTACGAAACGCCGGGCCGCTGGTCCGGATACTGCGGCGAGTACTGCGAGACGACGGTGGCCCCATCAGGTTTGACCAACCCCAGGAAATCTCTGGCGGCGTCCAGCCGGAAGTTGGTGTGGAGCGGGGCGCCGGCATTGGTCCGGTCTTTGTTGGACGCGAACACCACCAAGTAGCTGTAGGCCCCAATGTTCGCGGCCGGGAACCGCCATTTGTTCAAGTTGCGCGCCGAGTCGGTGAGGAACCAGCCGTCCAGGTTCACGGTGTTGGAACTGGCGTTGTAAAGCTCGATCCAGTCGGAGTACTCGCCGTCTTCATCTTTGAGCGGCCCGTTGTTCGAGGCCATGAATTCGCTGATAAAGACGGAGTCTTGTCCCCACGCCGAGGGGAGCGCGGCCAGCAGGTTGAAGAGGAGGGTGAAAACACCAAGAGAGAACGAAACTTTGCGCATAGCTTCTGTCTGTTCGATTGTTGCGATGTTTGGGACTGACGGGACTTGTATGGCACAAAAAAGGGTTTCTGTCATAGAGTTTTTTCGCCAAGCTGGTCGGGCAGTCCGTCCCGGCGGCCACGGTCCCGGTCAGCGTCCTGGTGGCCGCGGACGACGGGCAGGACACTCAACACAACGATGGCAGGCGAAACGCGCGGACCACGAGCACGACACAGCATGGCAACGGCCTTGAACTCTGATCCTCTCCCCGACCTCGACTTGGTGCGCCGCGCCAAGGCCGGCGACCTGGACGCCTTCGAAGCACTCGCCCGCCGGCACGAGGGGGCGATCTACTCCCTCGCCCGGCGGATGCTGCAGAACGAGCACGACGCCGAGGACGTGACCCAGCAGACCTTCTTGAGCGCCCTGGAACACCTGGACGGCTTTCGTGGGGAGGCCAGTTTCGCCACCTGGATCAGGCGCATCGCCACCCACGCCGCGCTCAAGATCATTCGCAAGCGCCGTGGCCTGGACATGACCTCGCTCGAAGCCGCCACGGAGGAACGGGAGAACTACGACGGCATCGCCCACCCTGAATACATCGCGGACTGGACTCAATCGCCCGAACAACTGGTGCAGAAGAACGAAACCGTGCGGCTGATCGAGGATGCCCTCGGCCAGCTTGACGACAAGCACCGCCTCGTCTTCCTGATGCGCGACGTGCAAGGGCTTTCGGTGAAGGAAACCGCCGACGCCCTCGGCCTGAGCGAAGCCAACGTGAAGGTCCGCCTGCTGCGCGCCCGCCTCCAATTGCGCGAGCGGCTGACCGAAGCGTTCGGCGATCCGGCGCGGCGCGTCGAGCGGGCCGCCCACGACCATGAGTAAGCCCTTCCTCCATCGCGGCGGCCTGTGGGTGATCGCGCAATCCGTGTTGATGCTCGCGGTCGTTGTGCTGGCGGTGGGCTTCCACGGCGACTGGACCCGCCTGTCGCTCATCGTGCCCGGAGCGGTCCTGTTCCTCATCGGCGGCGTCTTCGGCATCGGCGGCGTGCTCGCGCTCGACACCAACCGCACGCCGTTTCCCCGGCCGCGTGACGACTCACACTTGGTCCGCCGCGGCATCTACGCCTGGGTGCGGCATCCGCTCTACACCAGCGTCATGGCCGCCTCGCTGGGTTGGGCGCTGATTTGGCAAAGCTGGCCGGCGTTGGCCGCCGCTGTCTTGCTGGTTCCGTTCTTTGCCGCGAAAGCCCGTCGTGAGGAGCGCTGGCTGCGGGAGAAGTTCCCTGATTACGCGGACTACGAGCGGGCGGTGCCCCGGTTTGTGCCGGGGAAGAAGGCATTGCGGTTGAAGGGTTGAACGGCTGAAGAGTTGAAGAGGATTCAAGGGACGGCTTCAGCCCAATGTTGGAGCCTCAGGACTCCTGATCCCACGCCTTGAAGTTGAGGCCGCGTGGAGTACCGCTGACCCCAAATCGCCGGGTCTGGGGACCCGGCCTACAGCTCTCGCGCGACCCTGTAGGCCCGGTGCCCTCACCGGGTGGGCCACGCCATTTCCACGGGATCAGGAGTCCTGAGCCTCTTCAACCTTTCACTCTTCCACGCTTCAACCCTTCAAGGACCCTTTGCCCCCTCCATCCCCTCTTGTAACCTTTCGCCTCCTCGCGGCTCCTTTGACCCACACGCGCATGAAATGCCAGGACCTGCTGAAACTGCTGAACGAATACGTGGATGGCTCGGTTGACCCGGCCCTCTGCGACGAGTTCGAAAAACATCTGGCCGGGTGCAACCCCTGCCAGATCGTCGTGGACAACATCCGCAAGACCATCACCCTCTACAAGGCCGGCCAGCCGTACGAACTGCCGGTTGAGTTTCGCGCCCGGCTCCACGCCGCGCTGCGGGAAAAATGGAACGAGAAACAAGCCGCCCAGGCCAGGACCGCATGAGCATCCAGCGTCTTGTCATCGTCGGTGGCGTCGCCGGAGGAGCCAGCGCCGCGGCCCGCGCCCGCCGGCTGTCGGAGGATGCCGAGATCGTCGTCCTCGAACGCGGGCCGCACGTGTCGTTTGCCAACTGCGGACTGCCGTACTTCGTTGGCGGTGAGATCGCCCAGCGCGAAGACCTCCTCCTCCAGACCCCGGCCAGCCTTCGCGCCCGCTTCAACCTCGACGTGCGCGTGGGCAGCGAAGTCGTGTCCATCGACCGGACCAAAAAAGCCGTGCGGGTCCGTGAAGCGCAGACGGGCCGCGAATATGACCAGCCCTACGACGCCCTGGTCCTTTCGACCGGCGCAGCCCCGCTCAGGCCGCCGCTCCCCGGCATCGACCGCCCGGGCCATTTCACCGTGCGCAACGTGCCCGACGTGGACGCGATCCTGGCGTGGCTCGGCGACACGAAAGACGCCCGCGCCGTCGTGGTTGGCGGCGGCTACATCGGGCTTGAAATGGCTGAGCAACTGCGGCGTCGCGGCCTCGGCGTTGCGCTGGTGGAAGCCTTGCCCCAAGTGATGGCGCCGCTCGATCCGGAGATGGCCGCGTGGCTGCATCAGGAACTGCGGGCCAACGCGGTCGAACTCCACCTCGGCGATCCGGTCGCCGCCTTCGACCTGCCGCAAGACGGCGAGCACGCCCGCGCCTCCGTCGTCGTGTTGCGGAGCGGCCAGCGCCTGCCCGCTGATCTGGTCGTGCTCGGCTTGGGTGTGCGCCCTGAAACAGCGCTCGCGCGCCAAGCCGGACTCGAGATCGGCTCGCTCGGCGGCCTACGGGTGAACGAGTCCATGCAGACCAGCGATCCGCACATCTGGGCCGTGGGCGACGCCGTGGAAGTGCGCGACGCGGTGACGGGCGCGTGGAGCCTCGTGCCGCTGGCCGGGCCGGCGAACCGCCAAGGGCGCGTCGCCGCAGACGCCATCTTCGGCCGCGCTGCCCGCTACACGGCCACGCAAGGCACCGCGATCCTGCGCCTGTTCACGTTGAGCGCCGGCTGCACCGGTGCCAGCGAGAAGAGCCTGCGCAAAGCGGGTCTTCCCTGTCAGGCGATCCATCTTCATCCTGCGTCGCACGCCGGCTACTACCCCGGCGCGTCGCCCATTGCGCTCAAGGTTCTGTTCGCGCCCGACACGGGCCGGTTGCTGGGCGCGCAAGCCGTGGGCCGCGACGGTGTGGACAAGCGGCTGGATGTTCTGGCCACTGCGCTTCGAGCCGGCCTGACGGTGGACGACCTTGCGGAGTTGGAACTCTCCTACGCGCCGCCGTTCGGCTCGGCCAAAGACCCGGTGAATCTCGCCGGCATGGCGGCGCAGAACGCGCTCCGCGGCGAGGTGCGCCTGGCCCAGTGGAGCGAGGTGGCGTCGCTCGATGCGAACACGACGTTGCTGGTGGACGTGCGCACGGACGAGGAGCGGCAGAAGGGCTTCATCCCCGGCTCGACGCACATTCCGCTGCATCAACTCCGTGCCCGGCTGGGCGAGTTGCCCAAGGACAAAGAGATCGTGGTGTTCTGCCAGAGCGGCCAGCGCAGCTACTTTGCCAGCCGGCTGCTGGCCCAGCGCGGCTACCGCGTGCGCAATCTCACCGGTTCGTTCCGCACGTGGAAAGCGGCGCAGGGCTGACCGCGCGCCGCCTCAGGACTTCTGATACCGTGGAAATGACGTGGCCCGCCCGGTGAGGGCACCGGGCCTACAGGGCCGCGCGAAAGCGGTAGGCCGGGTCCCCCGACCCGGCGATTGAGAACCAGCGCGATTCCACGCGGCCTCAACTCCCAAGCGCGAGATCAGGAGTCCTGCGCCTCCACTCCCCGCTTGTCACGCCGCGCGGGCGCGTGTTTCATCGCCGCCATGACAAACGCAGAAGCCCTGCAACTCTTCCGGGACACCGGCGCGCTGCTCGAAGGCCATTTCATCCTCCGCAGCGGCCTGCACAGCCGGCAGTTTTTCCAATGCGCCCTGGCCCTCCAGCAGATGCCGGTGGTGGAGAAGTTCGGCGCCGCCATCGCCGAGAAGGTGCGCCCGCTCGGGGCCGCGACGGTCATCGCGCCGGCGATGGGCGGCCTGGTGATCGGCCAGGAAGTGGCGCGGCAGTTGGGCGTCCGCTTCATCTTCGCGGAGAAAGAGGACGGCAAGCTCGTCCTCCGGCGCGGCTTCAAGATCGCTGCCGGCGAGAAGCTGCTGGTGGTGGAAGACGTCGTCACCAAAGGCGGCCGCGTGCAGGAGACGCTCGACATCGTGCGCCAGCACGGCGGCATCCCGCTCGGCGTGGCGATGGTGGTGGACCGCTCGGATGGCACCGTGGACGTGGGCGTGCCGATGTTCAGCCTGATCCGTCTCCACGTCGAAGCCTTCCCCGCCGACAAACTCCCTCCTGACTTGGCGTCCACGCCGGCGATCAAGCCGGGGAGCAAGTAGCCTCGAACCAATGGCGAAACCCCGTGGGCGGCGCGGCGTCGCGGCTGAGCGCCGCGGTTTTCAGGTCCCAAGACTTGGAAGTCTGCGCTCCAGCGGCAGGGTCAAGATGCGCCCATCCGGTTTCGCACGGCCAATCGCGGCTCGACTCATTCCCCGCGCTCCGGTAACTTCTTCGCGTATGAAAGCAGCTCTGGCCGCGGTTCAAATCTATTCGCCGGCACAGCGCCAGGCGGAGAAGGCCCGACAGCGCCAACGCGACGGCGCACGGGCCGCCGCGGGCCAAGCGGAAGCAGTCCAGGCCCAAAACCGTCTCGTCACCAATCCCAAGGAATGGCGTTTGGAGGTGCCCGAAGAGGTTCCCACCGAGTAACGATTCTTGAGAAGTCCTCACGACATCCTCAGCCTTCTTCGCGTCGTTGCCCAAACGGACTGCCTCGTCATCGGTGGACAGGCCGTGAACCTTTGGTCCGAACGCTATCAGAAGCCGGAACCACCGTGGTCCGAGTTGCAGCCCTTCACCAGCATTGATCTGGACTTGCTCGGCAGCCGCCGGGACGTGCTGGCCGTCGCCGAGTTGTTGCGGGCCAAGCCTCAATTGCCCGGCCCGGACGCAAACACCGTCAACGCCGGCACCCTGCTGGTGCCGTCAGACGACGGCGGATTCGAGATTGATGTGGTGCATACCGCCAACGGCATCAACACGCAGGAAGCTGGCGAAACCGCGCCCACGCTGGCGTTCCGGGACGTGCGGCTCCGCGTGCTTCATCCGGTGCTGTGCATCGAGAGCAAGACCGTCAATCTGGCCACGCTTCCGCAAGACGCCGGCTATCGGCAGGACCTGAAGCACCTCCGTCTCTCCATCGCCAACGCCCGCGAGTTCCTCGCGGAATTGACCTTGGAGGGCCGGAATCCCGCCGCGCTGCTTCGCTGGGCCAAACGCCTCCGCCGCGCTGCCACGCACCAGCTTGGCCTCGACGCCGCCCGGCGGCACAGCGTGAACTTTCAGCAGGCGATTCCCCAGGCTCTTTGGGAACAGACCACCGGCCCGCTCGCCGATTTCATCCAGACAGAATGGGCGGCTTGGGCTGAAGAAGTCTCCCGCAAGCTGGCGGAAGAGCGGGAAGTTGAGCGGTGGCTTCGGAACCTGCAAGCGAAAGACCCCAAGGACTCGGCCTCTTGAAGAGCGGAGCCACGGCGTCGGCGGTGGAAACCCCAGAGGCCAAGTTGGCCGGAGCCATCAGCCAGAGTCAGGCTGGAAGCCCCGCGCCCCAGCGTGCTCCCTCTCACGCCGCATGGCCGCCGCGGTAAACGCGCCGCACCCGATACGTGATCGCGGTCAGGACTTCCCACGGAATCGTGCCGCACCACGCCGCCAGTTCGGTGGCGGAGATTTCGTCGCGGCCCTGCCGACCCACCAGCACGGCTTCGTCGCCAACCTTCACGCTTCGGAGCCGCGACACATCGACGATCATCTGGTCCATCGTCACGCGGCCCAGGACGTGGCAACGGCGGCCGCGGAGGAGGTCGGTCTACTGTGCCATTCAGCACAAGCCCGATTGATGACGTCTTTATTCTGCCTATTCTGGCCGGTCACGGCATCTGCTTCGCGCGGAAGAACCGATGCGGGTATGCCCCTAAGGGAATGGTGAAGTCCATCGTGCCGTTGACGGACGTGTTCGTAGAGATCGCTTCCCACTGCTGCAAATCAAACGAGGCTTCGAGCGCCACCGGAACCGAGGCGCCGCCCGTGACTTGCATGTGGAAGACGCCGTTCGTCACGGCCAGAGTTGATGCATCAACTGCCAGAGCACCGCCCAGCGTGGCGATGAAGAGGTCGTTTGCCCCCCTGCACACCAGATTGTTTGTCCCGATGACGGCGGTGTTCTGGAACTCGCCGGTGACGTAGCATCCCCCGAAGGCGTCCGTCGTGAATCCGTAGCAGTATTCCCAGCCCAAGCCGGATGAGCGTTGAATGGACCGCAGCGTGCCGTCAGGTCTATACTTGGCCACGAAGAAATCTGTATTCCCGGCGCTGCTCAGAGAGACGCCGCCGAAATCGGCAGTGCCCTTGAAGTTGCCACCCAGGTAGCAGTTGCCCCAAGCGTCAACGCCAATGCCTCCGTTGCTTCCGTCGCTGTCGGTGACGCCAACTTGCTTCACCCATTGCAGGATGCCGGCTGGGCTGTACTTCGCACAGAACAAGTCACTGTTTCCGTGGCTTGTCAGGTTGGTCGGGCCAAACCACGCGGTGTCGTTAAACCGTCCCGCGACAAGGCAATTGCCCAAACCATCCACCGCAACGTTATCATTTGGTGCAACCCAATCCTCACCCGGTCCGCCCATGCTTGTGGCCCATGATGCATTTCCTCCGCTGTCGAATCTTGCCAAAAACGAATCCATTCCTCCAGCCGCCGTCAGTGTACTCGCCCCAAGGCTGAAAGTGCCGTTGAAAACACCCGCCAAATAGAAGTTGTTGTCGGCGTCCGACCTGATGCTGAATCCTTGTTCTAAGGCAGAGCCACCGAACCTTTGGACCCATTCCAGCGTTCCGTCTGGTCGGTATTTGGCCACGAAGAGGTCATCCCACCCAGCCGATGAGAGAACGGTGCTCCCGAAAGCCACTGTTCCATAAAAGTCCCCTGTCACCAGGCAATGGCCCGTTTTGTCCACCGCAGCGCCATACCCGACCACCCCTCCTCCAGTCCCTCCCGCTGTCCGGACCCATTCCAGTGCGCCATCACCAGCGTACTTCGCAACGGACATGGCCACATCCGTCCAGCCTGTCACGTTCGTGGTGGAGAAGACGGCCGGTCCTCTGAATTGCCCTACCACATAACAATGCCCTTCGGCATCCACTGCAATGCCTTGAGCAACGTCTGAATTCGCTCCGCCCACTTGTCTTACCCATTGCAGCTTCCCCGAACGATCATATTTTCCAACGAGCATATCCAAATTGCCCGCGCTCGTGAGGGTGCTAGTGCCGAATTCACCGCTGCCGCGGAAGACGCCTGCGCCATAGACATTCCCCGCACCGTCCACAGCGATTCCCCGGATTCCATCCCAGTCCGTTCCGCCGTCTCTCACCGCCCAGGCAAAATCTGGCGCCAGCGCGACCAGTGCGGCGACGATGCTTCTCACAGTTCCACGGTTGTTGCTCACCACGACTGTGTAGGCCCCCAGGTCATCGCTGCTCACGCCCCGGATCGTGAGTGCTGCTGTCGTGGCACCGCTCGTCCGCACGTCGTCCGAAACGGGCTGTCCGTCCTTACTCCACTGATAGCTCAAAGGCCCGGCGCCGACGGCAGTGACGGTCAAGACAGCATTCGAACCCGGAGGTACGACCTGCCCTTGCGGTTGGGCCAAAATTACCGGCCAGCCGTCGCCAGAATGGTTCGAGAGATAAACCTTCACGTTGTCGAGGCCCCAGCTCTCGTTGGTCAAAGGACCGCTGGTGCCACCGACAAACTCAAAGGTGATATTGCTCCGCGAATGCACACACGAGTACCTCAAATGATAGATGGCATCGAGAATCTCGTTGTTGAGGTAGGCGGTTTCGACATAGCCAAGTGAATTTGTCTCGCTCGCACCGGTCATCGGTGGATTTGTGGGCCAAGGATATCTGTACGGGAACGCTTGTCCCGCAGCGATGGTGCTCGGACTCATCGGGGTTCTGTTGTTATTAAAAGTGGTTTCAAGCAGGGTCGGTCCGTTCGACACTCGTAGTGACCAGATGTCTGGACCCACATTGTTATCGCTTCCATCCCAAGTCCGGATTACAAAAAGATCAAGGCTGATGGTGAGGTTCGTGTGGGGCGGCAAGTTGTCCAAGGCCAAGCTCACAGGCTGTTTGCCGAATTGCCCCAGAAAATGACGGCCACCGATCGGCGTCACCTCTGTAATGTTTCGCGACCATTCGCCTCCGGCCCCATTCTCGAAATCGGCGAAATAGAAGACTACCTGGCTGGTGGTGACGTCGAGCCGAGCCGGAAAACTGCGGGTGGAACTGTAGGGGTCGCTCACCTCAACAGAGTAAAACCCGTCTTGTTCCAGACCAACAGCGTTGAGCGTCAGATTCGCATTGGTCTGACCTGGAAGTGTGTTGCCGTTGAACCGCCACTGGTAGGCCAACGGCCCGTAGCCGCTGGCCAGCACGCTGAAGGCAACGCTGCTGCCAGCGTTGACCGTTTGGTTCTGCGGATGTTGCCAAATCACAACTGGACCGGAAGTCAGCGGCTGGGCCTTGACAGCCAGCCCCATGACCACATCCGAACTGGTCGTCGAGTTCTGATGCACTTCCACCGCCAGGACGTTGTCACCTCGGATGAGCGTCGCGGGCAGCCAGAGGTTGGTCACGACGAACACGCCTTCGGTTGCGGCTGCGAGAGCGAGCGTCGGTGCCGTCACCGAGGTGCTCGGCAAATTGAGCCGGTACACTTCCGCACCGTTCAGATAGACGACACAACCGTCGTCGATCAGGTTTGAGAAAGTGAGAAACACGCTGGCCGGGTCGTTGGCGAGCGTAAAGTGGGTGCGGAAGTAATAGGTGATGATGCGATCGCCAGTGGTGTTTGTCAGCGAGAGCATGGTGTTGGTCAGTGGCGTCACCAACGCGTTGTTCTCCAGCGCCAGCACGCCATGTCCGCTTGGCCAAGCGGTGTCATTGTGGCCCGGCTCCTTCCAAGCGTCGCCCAGGTCCGCGCCGGACTGGTCGTAGTGCCAGACTGGGTTCGTCAGCGAGACGAGCATCTGCGACAGATCAGGAAAGACCGTGAGCGTGGCCACGCGGCTGGTCAGGGAGTTGAGCGAATTGCTCACGATGACGGAGAAGCCGGTGCCACTCAGGTTCGTGGTCGTGTCCACGATGGTGTAATTGGAACTGTTTGCGCCGCTCAGCGGGACGCCGTTGCTCAACCACTGGTAATAGATCGGCACGCCGCTGGCGCTCATGCTGAAGGTGGCCGGTTCGCCCGCCGTCTTCACCGCGTCTTGCGGCTCGGCCAGGATGGCGACGGGCTGGAAGTTCGCTGCGCTGAAGGCAAAGTTGTCGATGGCCAGAACCGGGTCGGTGGAAGGGTCGTTCACGTCCAGCCAACGGAGGTAGATCGTGCCGCCCGCCGGCACGGGGTTGGGCAGCCCGTACGTGCCGCCGAGGTTCGTGCGGTAATTGGCCGGCAGGTTGCCGTTGAGCGGCGTGCTGGCCGGGGTGACCACCGGCGCGCGGAAATCGAAGGCCGCGCCCATGAAAGCGTAGTTCACTCCGTCGGTGCCGAACTGCAGGTAGTTGGTGAAGTTTTGGCTGCTGGTGGAGGAACTGGTTCGCCACTGCTTGCCCACGTAGATGACGTTGATGGCGTCGAGCGTCTGGCCGGAGTTGTTCTGAATTTGGACTTCGATGAAGCGGTTGGTGCCATTGGGCGAACTGGTGGAGGTAGGTCCGGTGCCGAGGGAGCGGTCGAGGCCGGCGGAGGCGTCGTTGGTGCCGCAGTTGAAGCCGGCGATGGCGCCGCTGGGCGCAGTGGTGCCGTTGTTGACGGTCACATTGGTGGTGCGGACGACCGCGCCCGCGGTGCCGGGCGGAAAACCGTTGTGCCAGCCCACAGACCAGCCGGGCGGGGTGTTGGCGCCGGTCGCGCCCATGCTGTCGAAGTTCTCGGTGAGCGTGCCACCGGTGTAGGAAGCCACTTGGGCGGTGGCAGGGTTGGTAGAGACGAGAAGAACGGCGAGGGCCGCGAGTTTGGCGAAGAGTGTTTTCATTGGTTTTTTGGGCTGACGGAATTACTTCCCCTTGCCGGCAACGCTGCTTGACCCAAATCGGAAGGCTGGCAAGAGGCTAGCCTTTTACCCGTGCCCGTCGTTTCCATCAAGAAGAAAAACGGAAAAACGGGAACACCTGTGCAAAAAATGCCACTGGGCACCTCTCACACGTCAGAACAGACTGGGGGTACTAGCCTGCCGCGTGCTCCCTCTCACGCCGCGTGGCCGCCGCGGTAAACGCGCCGCACCCGATACGTGATCGCGGTCAGGACTTCCCACGGAATCGTGCCGCACCACGCCGCCAGTTCGGTGGCGGAGATTTCGTCGCGGCCCTGCCGACCCACCAGCACGGCTTCGTCGCCGGGTTTCACTGCCGCCACTCGCGATACATCGACGATCATCTGGTCCATCGTCACACGGCCCAGGACGTGGCAACGGCGGCCGCGGATGAGGACCGAAGCGCGGTTGCTGCTGGCGCGGAGGTAGCCGTCGCCATAGCCCGCCGTCAGCGTGGCCACGCGCATCCGGCGCGGAGCGATGAAGGTGTGACCGTAACTCAGCGGCGCGCCCTTTGAGATTCCCTTCACCAGACTCACGCGGCATTTCCAAGAGAGCGCGGGGCGAAGATGTCGTTTCAGTTCGGCGGGCACCCGGCGCTTGCCAGGCGGCACGATGCCGTACACCAACAGGCCGGGGCGGACGGTGTTGAAGACGCTCCCGCGCTCCAGCAGGACGGCGCCGCTGTTGTTAGCGTGAATGAGTTCCGGCGTGATGCCCGCCGCGTTCAGGGACGCGACCACTTCCACAAATTGCTCCCGCTGCCGCCGGGAGAAGGCCGCGTCGTCCTCCGCCGCCGAATAGTGCGTGAACAGGCCGTGAACACGCAGCCCCGGCAGCGCGGCGACTTGCCGCACCAGCGCAACCGCCTGCTCCGGGCGCACGCCGAGACGGCCCATGCCGGTATCGACCTTGACGTGGACTCGGACGACGCGGTGTTGCCGTTGGGCGGCCTTGGAGAACAGCTTGGCCTCCGCGAGCGTCGAGAGCGTGGGCATGACGTCGTCGCGCACGGACGTCTCGACTTCGTGCGGCAGGCAGGCGCCGAGCATGAGGATGGGCCAGCCTTTGCCCACGCTGCGGATGGCCTCGGCCTCGGCGAGGTTGGCGACGCCGAAGATGTCGGTGCCGCTTTGCATGAGGAGGCGGGCGATGTCCTGCAGGCCGTGCCCGTAGGCGTCGGCCTTGACCACGGTGATGATCTTCACTCCGGGGCCGACACGATGGCGCAACCACGCGAGGTTCTCGCGCAGCGCCTGCAAGTCGATCTCTGCCCAACAGCGAAAGTGCATGGCGTCATTCGAAGAGGTCGCCACGGGTTTTCAACTGAATTCTACTTCGAGCGCGGGCGGAAACCTTTCGGCAGGTTGGACGCAGGTTTCGCCGGCTCCGGCGGGGGCGGCGCAGGTTCAGGCGGGGCGGCTTCCTCTGTCGCCGCTTCGGGCGGCTCGCCTTCCATCTGCGCCAGACGCGAGCGCGCTTTGCCGGCGGCGGCGGTTTCGCCGTATTCGGACACGATGCGCCGCAAGAGGGCCACCGCCTTGTCGGGCTTGTCCAGCTTGCCGAAGTAGAGGTTGACCAAGTGGATGGCTGTCCAGCCCCATTGCTCCGGCAAGAGGCGATGCCGCAAGACTTCCTCGTACTCCAGCGCCGCGGCGAGGTGGTTGTTGAGGTTCTTCTCGTAGATCTCGGCGATGCGGAGGGCCACGTAGAGTTTCTGTGGATGCTCCTTGAGGTAATCCCGCATCAGTTGGATGGCGTCGAGGAACTCGTCGTTGGCCCACATCTGTTCCGCCCGCTCGTAGGCGGGGTCCTTCCGCGCTTCGCCGTCGTCGTCCAAAATGAACTGCGTGAACCGCTCCGCCACAATATGCGAGAAGTCATGGGCTAACATCACGCCCAGGCAGATCAGAACGATGAGCATGACGCCGCCGTAGCCGATCACCTGGACGAAGCTCGCACCCTCACGGCCTAGACGCTTGGCGGTGGCCAGCCCGCGCTGGGGGGTGTTGGTGTCGGCGACTGCGGCGTTGGTGCCGGAGGCGAGCGCGGGCTTGGTGAGGTTGGTGGAGGACGGGGGCGAAGCCGCGACATTTGTGGAACGGGCGGCGTTGGTCGTGACGTTCTCGACCGCTTCTGGCACGTCCTCGTCGGCAATCTGCACCGGCTTCATGCTCCGATAGGCGTGGACGAACTTCCACGCGAACAGGCACGTCGCCACGACGAGCACCGCATAGATCACGATTTTCAGAGTCCTGTTCATCCCGGACGCGGCCCAGCGTAATGGCAAAGTTCAAAGTTCAAAGTGCAATGTTCAAAGTTCTCCGGCCGTCCGTCTCGACCAGCCTGACGCAGCTTGCCGAAACGAAATGCTGAGGAACTCTGGACCTTTAACTAGGAACCTTGAACCCACGCGAATATTCCCGCCACAGGCGAGCGTCCCTGCCAGCCGGGCGGACATTCGCCCCACGAGCTGGTCGAGACGAAGTGCCGGCGAACTTTGAACCTGGAACCTGGAACCTTGAACTCACGACAAAATCCCCGCCACCGTCGCGCTCAGGTACGTGGCCAGCAAGCCGCCCAGCATGGCGCGGAAGCCGAGCTTGGCCATATCGGCGCGCCGGCCGGGGGCGAGCGAGCCGATGCCGCCGACCTGGATGGCGATGCTGGAAAAGTTGGCAAAGCCGCACAGGGCGTAGGTCGCCAGCATGAAACTCCGCGCGTCCACCTGGGTGGCCGGGTGGGTCAGCGTCAGGTAGCCGATGAACTCGTTGAGCACGATGCGCTCGCCGAGGATTTGGCCGATCTTCGCGCAATCGTGCGCGGGCACGCCCAGGAGCCAGGCAAACGGAGCGTTGACCCAGCCGAAGAGCGTCTGGAGGTTGACCGCGTGGAAACCCGCCGCGCCGGGGCCGAGCCGCTGGGCAATCTCCTCCTGCGGCAAGGTGATGAGGAAGTTCGCCAGCGCCACCACGGCCACGAACGCAATGAGCATGGCCATGACATTGATCGAAAGCATCATGCCCTCACCGGCCCCGCGGCAGAGCGCGTCGATGCTGTTGGCCGTGGTGCGCGGCACCTCAGCCGGGGCGCACGCGGCGGTTTCGCTTTTTTCGGTTTCGGGCAGGAGGATTTTCGCCATGAGCAGCGAGGCCGGCGCGTTGAGCACCGAGGCCGTGAGGAGATGCCCGGCCATGTTGGCGTGGCCCGCGTCCGCGCCCAGCTTGGCGTACACCGCCGCCACGCCGCCGGCGATGGTGCCCATGCCGCCGACCATCATGCAGAGCAGTTCGCTGCGGGTCATGCGCTCGACGTAGGGCTTGATGAGGAGCGGCGCCTCGGTCTGGCCCATGAAGATGTTGGCCGCGGCGGAGAGCGTCTCGCTGCCGCTCGTGCGCATTGCCTTGCGCATCACCCAGGCAACGGCGTGGACGACTTTTTGCAGGACGCCCCAGTGGTAGAAGAGGGACGAGAGCGCGGAGACGATGATGATCGTCCCCGTCACGATGACGGCGAAGACCAGGGGCCGGTTCGGGAAGGCCTGCTTCATCAGGTCGTCGCTGGCCAGCGGCCCAAACACGAACTGGCTTCCTTCGTTCGAGAACTGGATGAGTCGAGTGATGGCGCGTCCGGCGAAGGTGAATACGGCCGCGCCCGCCTGGGTGTGGAGAATGAGCGTGGCAAAGGTGAATTGGAGCGCGAGGCCCCAGAGCACCGTGCGCCACGGGAACCGCCGGCGGTTCATCGACAAGGCCCACGCCAGCGTGATGAACACGACCAGTCCCAGCAGGCTGGCCAGCTTGAGTGACATGGGCGGGAAGGTAGGGAGGGGCGCTCAAAGTTCAAAGTTCAAAGTTCAAAGCGCGAGAGCGTGGCGAGTTTCACGGTGGATTCAAGAATCCCTGGATCGTAGCAGCCGACGTGAGGAGGCTCTGTTTCCATTGACATTTGAGCCTCCTCACGTCGGCTGCTACGGGGTTTTGAAATCGCGACCGTCGTCGCCTTCAGACCACTTCCCAGCCCTGGCGGTACGGCTCTTTGAGGAACTTATCCGCCTCGGGCGCGTTCGTTGCGCGCAGGGCGGCAGAGTCCCACTGAATCTTCTTGCCGGTGCGAAGAGCGATGTTGCCCAGCAGCACCAACTCCGTGAGCTTGGCGCCGTACTCGAAATGGCTGCTCGCCGCCGGGCCGCCTTTGCAGGCGTCGAGCCAGTCGCGATGGTGGCCCTTGGAACGCGCGAGCGTCTTCGGCGGGCGCTGATAGGAGTCCATGCGCGAGAGAGGCAACAAGCGCGGCGGGCCGCCCCAGCCGGCGCACATCATCTTGCCCTTGTCGCCGACGAAGATCGTGCCGTTGCCGCTCTGGCCCATTTCATCGTCGTCCTCCAATTCCTCCGGGCGCGGCGGCATCAGCCCGCCGTCGTACCACGTCAGCGTCAGCGGCGGCAGATTGCCGCGCGGGCCGAAGTGGTAGCGGATGATCGAGGCGGGCGGAGCGATGTCGCCGTCCAGGCCCGCGGCGCAGGAAGCTTCCACGGATTGCGGCGCCGCCAAGTCGAGCGCCCACAGCGCGGCATCGATGTGATGCGGCGACATGTCGCCAATGACGCCGGTGCCGAAGGCCCAGTAGTCGCGCCAGGTGACCGGCGTGTAGTTCGGGCTGTAAGGCCGCATCTCGCGCGTGCCGATCCAGAGGTCCCAGTTCACGCCCGCCGGCACTGGAGCCGGAATCGGTTTGGGCGACTCCTTGTTCCATCGGCCCGCGCGGGTCCAAGCGTGGACCTCGCGCACCGGCCCGAGGGCGCCGGCTTGCAGCCACTCCACGGTTTGCCGAATGCCTTCGCCGCTGTGGCCGTGGTTGCCCATCTGCGTGGCCACGCCGGTTTCCTTCGCCACCTTCGCCACGAAGCGCGCCTCCCAAATGTTGTGCGTGAGCGGCTTCTCGCAATAGACGTGTTTGCCCAGCCGCATGGCCGTCACGCTCACGTAAGCGTGGTTGTGATCGGGCGTGGCGCACAGGATGGCGTCGATGGCCTTTTCCTTTTCCAGCATGACGCGGAAGTCTTCGTACTCGGCCACGCGGTAGTTCGGCGTTTTCTGCGAATGATGCTTCGCGATCTCGGCGGTGACCGGTTTCCGGCCGCCCAGGCCTTTGTAGTAAAAACCTTCGAGGCTGAAATGCTCAATCGGGTCCGCCACGGCGATGATCTGCGCGTCGGCCTCGTTGAACAAAGCCCGGCAATTCGTGCGGCCCTGGCCGCCGCAGCCGACGATGGCGATGTTCACCTTCTCGCTGGGCGGAACGAACTTCGCCCCGCCGAGCACGTGGCGAGGCACAAGGCTGAACGCGGCGGCAGTGGTGGCGGTGGCGCGGAGAAACTGGCGGCGGGAAACGCCGGAGGATTCCCGGCTGGCTGGCTGGCTGGCTGAGACGATTTTCATGGCGGCGAGGATGGAACAATGGGCGAGGCAGTTCAACCTGAATTCCGTCCGCGGCGAACCTAAACGGAGCCGTTGGAGCAGGCCGCAGATGACACGGATGGCACCGATGAAAGGACTTGCAGAGGTGAATCCAACCCTCGGAAGCGCCCCCAGCAAGTTAGCAGCCTGCCCTCACGCGAACTTCTTTGGGTCTGTGCCATCGGTGCTATCGGTGGCTCCCCACTGCCGGGTTTAGGATGGACCGTGGTTCCCTGTTGTCTCTTTCTGCGCCGTGGCTACACTGCCGCCGTTATGAACATCTCCCGTCGTTCTTTCCTGGCAACGTCGGCCTGCGGCGCGGCAGCCGCGGCCCTCCCCTCCACCGTTTCCGCCGCCACCACTCCGCTGCGAGCGCGAGTCAAGCTCGGCATTTCCTCTTACTCCTACTGGCATTTCCGCACCGCCAAGGTGCCCATCGAAACCGTCATCGAAAAGGCGGCGGCCTTCGGCGTCGAAGGCGTGGACATCCTGCATCGGCAAATGGACATCCCGGAGAAGGACGACCTGACACCGGCGCACCGCGGCTACTTGCGGAAGCTCAAGCGGCACGCCTTCACCCACGGCATCGACCTGATCGCCTTTTCCATCCACCAGGACTTCGTCGATCCAAGCGCGGAGTTCCGGGCCAAGCAGATCGCCCACACCGAGAAGTGCATTGAGATCGCCTATGAGTTGGGCATCCCGTGCATCCGGTTGAATTCGGGCCGGTGGAACACGATCGCCGACTTCGACGATCTGATGAAAGCGCGGGGCATTGAGCCGATCCTGCCCGGCTGCACGGAAGACGACGGCTTCAAGTGGTGCATCGACGCCATCGAGAAATGCCTGCCCAAGGCCGAAGCATGCGGGGTCATCCTGGCCCTGGAGAATCACTGGGGCCTGACCGGCACGCCGCAGGGCTTGCTGCGCATCGCCAACGCCATCACTTCACCGTGGCTCGGCGTGCTGATGGACACGGGGAACTTCCTGGAAGACCCGTACGACAAACTCAAGTTGATCGCGCCCAAGACAACCTTCGTGCAGGCCAAGACCTATCCCGGCGGCGGTGAATGGTACACGCTGGACCTCGACTACAAGCGCATCGCCAAAATCCTCGCCGACGTGGACTACCGCGGCTACGTCTCGCTGGAGATGGAAGGGAAGGAGAACCCTGATACCGCAGTGCCGAAGAGCCTCGCGATGCTGAGGAAGGCGTTTGGAGCGTAGGGCCAGCCGTGGAAGCGCATGAGCTATGGGCTGACCTCGTTCCGCCACAGCCGCGACCATGAAGCTTCCGAACGCTCCCCTTGTTGCGTCGCTACGAGTTGGCAGTGGGACGGGGCGAGATTGCACCCGGCTCATCACCGCCTATCCTCTGGAGGCTGAATATGATTAACGAACACGACTGCGTAGTGCTGCTGCAAGACTTGCCGGAAGAACGCCTGCTAACCGGGGACATGGGCACCGTGGTTCAGGAGGGGAAGGCTACGAAGTGGAGTTCATGACCCTGACCGGCCAGACCGTGGCCGCACCGCCGTTGAATTAAGGCCAGCGGCACAGCCAAGCCGACAGGTTCCTGCTCTTAATCTTGCTCGTAATCTTAGTCTCCCCAGCACTTCAGCGAGTAAGAGTAAGATGATGATTACGAGGAAGAGCCTCCCGCCGCTGCTTGATTCAACGGCAGTAGACCGTGGCCGTGGCCACTGTGCTGGCGGCACAGGTCCGCCCGGTGTCCCGCCGCGACGTGACGCACGCGCGGGAGTTGGTGGCGGCGTGAGCCGACAGCCAAGGCCGTGCAGAAGGACAGGCGGGAAATCCCCCAACCGCGCGGATGGTTGGTTGGTGCGTGAAAGGCCACCTGCGCCAGGAGAGAAACCGCACGATGCGATCCACTGACCCGTTTCCCTGTCAACGCAAGAAGCTTGTTTTCTGGCCGCGCTTTGGTGATAGTCAGCGCATGGAACTCGTTTTCAGTGTAACGCAGGAAAGCGACGGCGGTTTCGTGGCCGAGTGTCTCTCTCACGACATTTTCACCGAGGGCGACACGTGGGAGGAATTGCGCGCCAACGTCCGCGAGGCCGTGGCGGGCTACTTTTTCGACCAGCACAAACCCGCCGCCGTCCGGCTGCATCTCGTGCGGGATGAACTGTTGGCCTGCGCGTGAAGCTGCCTCGCGATCTCAGCGGCGCGGACCTGGTCAAGGTTCTGTGCAAACATTACCGCTACCGCCGGCTGCACCAGGAAGGAAGCCACGTTATTCTCGAAACGGACACGCCGTGCCACCACCGCCTCTCCGTGCCCAACCATGCCCCCTTGCGCCTCGGCACGTTGAACGCAATCCTGCGCGCCGTGGCCGGAGTCCAGGGCGTCGAGAAGGAGGAGATCCTGGAACGGCGATGGACCTGATCAAGATCGCGCAGGAGTACGGTATCGAGATTCCCCAACCGTGCGGACAGTTGGTTTGTGCGTGAGGGGCCGTCGCAACCGCCAGAGAAGTCGCACGAAACTATTGGCAGTCCCCTTTCGTGTAGTTGCGGAGGAAGCTGTAATCAACCTCGTACGTCTTCGCAGGCCGCAGGCCAAACTCATGCTCTTCCAGCAATTCGACCAGGCGATCACCATTAATCAATTCGATCGGCTTGCAGCCAGGACTGCGTGCAGCGTCTCGTGAGCTGTCAGTGAAATAGCCAGTTGTAAAAAAGATGCCTTTCTCCGCAGCTCCAATGGCGCCTTGGAAGCTCTGGACCTCTTTCGAGGAGACAGCCTCCGAATACCGCTTGCACTGGAACGCAACTTTGGTCGTCACGATGGGTCCAATTGGAAGAAATCCTTCACCATCAATGCCCTTGTCCCCGGGGCCACCAGTGACCTCAACGCGCTCAAGTCCGACATGTTTAAGGAAGTCCGCGCAGAATCTCTCAAACGCAGCAGGGGAAAGGGAGTGTAGCTGGGCAAGCATCTCCTCCTTGTAGCTGTTGGGGGCAGCCTCAGTCGTGGCGTCGTCAGAGGCCTCCGGCTGGGTCTCTTGGGCTTGCGCTCGCCGTTCGGCGTGGACGGCAACCCATTTTTGGAAGATCTGGCGTGCGCGTTCGTAGCTTAGCTTAGTCGAGCGGCCTGCATCGGTCAGCATCCAGAGACCGCGCTTGGGTGACGCCAGAAAGCCCTCCCAGATGAGGTACTGACGCGCCCAGGCAACTTGGTTTGGAAAGCGTAGTTCCCCGCCTTTGAGCTTCGCAAAGCGTTTCTCGTCGGGCACTTTGGCCAACCGCGCCACCGCCTCATAAACCTCGCGTGGCGTGGCTGAACCGCCGAACTCGCGCAGGGCATCAAGTACGAACGGCATCCACTGAATGAATTCTGCATGTTGTCGTTCGGGCGCCGCCTCGTCTGCAGTTTCTCGATTGGAGATTTTGTCAGTCTTCGAGGGCACTGGATGTCGCGCCAAATACTCGGAGGCAGGAGTGCGGTATGGCCCTTCCTTCGGGCGCTCGGCCGCGGCTTCTCGACCGACACTGACCATCTCGAAGCTCCAAATAAAGCGTGTTTGCCTGCCCTTGCGGCCAAGCTTGAAATTCCCGTAACCCAAAACCTCAAGCTTACGAAAGACTTCGATGAGGTCCTCTCGTCGAACAGCATGCCCTTCCTGACTTAGCAGGAGGAGGACTCGGTCTACCTTCGTCTCGGTTTGATTCTTGGTGCGATTTGCGCAGTGGTCCAAGAGCGCCTGTGCGTTCGCGCTTGACCAGTAGAGCTGCCTGAGTCCTTCGATGTTCAGTTGGTCGTTCATGAATTGTCTGACGGCTGGTTTACGTGGTGCCGCCTAACGAACGTAGACGTCAACGACGCGAGCGAGCCGCCGATGGCGGTAGTTTCTCTCCAGAGCGAAACGGGTGGCTCCGGTTAGCCACTGGACCAACCTGCTCGGCATCGTTGTCATATTATTCGCTTACGGTTCAAGACCTCGAAACCGGCCGAGATGTACTCCACGAAGGGTGCCTTTTCCATGACATGTTGAGCTTCCCGTTCTGGATCATTCTCCATCCGCAAATCCTCACACTCCTGCCAGAAATCTTGCAGTTTCCAGTCGCCTCGACCGAGGTACATCAGCGCCTGAAGCTCTCTCATTTCGGCTGGCGAAAGGCCAAGCAGATATTCATGAAAGCGAGCATACTCGGCAGTGTTCTTGAACTCCTCCATCTTCAAGCTGAGGCTGGAGTCCGCAAGGAGGTCCGTGACATGTACGATAGCGTTGCTCGGTGGCATGAGTTCTTTTTCCTTCTCCCAGAAGGCGGCGGCCAGCCGTACAGCCCGATCGATCTTGGCTTTGGAAAGCGTGAGTGTTTTCGCTTGAATCAGGCGAGTGATCGCGTCGCGGATTTCGGAAAACTTGCGGAAGTTCAGTTCGCCTACCTGCCCGGCCACGAGGCTGCTGTGGGCGGTGAAGAGCTTGCCAGGACGTGCATAACTGGTCAGGCGCAGGGAACCGAGCGCGAAGTCAGTCCCGTCAATCTGGAGGGCACGCGGGTCCGCGTAGGATTTGCTGGTAATCTGGCACAACACCCAGTCGCCCCGCCCCGCCTCGGCCAACACCACGGCGGGACGCAACTTGGTTTGGGTCAGGTCGGAAAAAGGAAAACGGACTACGACGACTTGCCCGGCTGCAAATGCGCCCAGGCTTCTTCCTCCTCTGGTCGGTTCCAGTCCTCCGCCAGCGCAGCTTCGCTCAAGAGGGCCGCGTCGTTGGCTTCGGGACCTTCCTCCATGATTGTGACGAGCGCGCGTTTCGACACGCCCAAGCGCACCGGCTCGAGGAGCCGCACCGTGCCGTTCGGGTCAATGACTGCCTCTATCGTCTGCATCATGGCCGTAACATGTGCTGAGGCGGGAACGGAAGCAATTGAGAAATACTGGTGTCGCCAAGTTGAGCGCCCGCGCCGCCCTGCAAACGAGCGGAGCCTTGCCGGAGTACGTGAATGACGCGCCCTCACCTCTGCCCTCTCCCATCCGATGGGCGAGGGAGTCCGAAGTCGCCGCCAGAGCTTCAAGGAACCAAACACCAAAGACCGGAAGTTCGAGGACGTTGTGAAGTCCTCCGAGTCAGCCGCCTACACCGCCCGCGCTGCCTTTACCACGCGGACGAATTCGCCGGCCAGCTTGCTCAGCTCCGTCCAGTTCTGCTCCTTCACCAGTTCCGGTTTCAGCAGCGGCGAGCCGACGCCGAGGGCGACGCAGCCCGCTTTCAAAAACTCCGGCGCGGTCTGGAGATCGACGCCGCCGGTAGGAACGATGCGCAAGTGTGGCAGCGGAGCGCGCAGGGCCTTGATGTAGCCGGGGCCGAGTTTGTCGGCGGGGAATATCTTGACGAAGTCGGAGCCGGCCTCAAAGGCGGTCTGTGCTTCGGTGGGCGTATAGGCGCCGATCATCGTCGGCGCCCCGGCGGCGTGGGCCTGGGCGATGAGGTCTAGCCGGATGATCGGCGACACCACGAAATCCGCGCCGGCGTCGAGGGCGGCTTGGCCGTTGGCCGCCGTCAACACGGTGCCGGCCCCCACGACGGTGTCTGCGCCGAAGCGCCGCTTCACTTGACGGATCGCTTCGGGCGCGTTCGGCACGGTGAAGGTGATCTCCAGGCACTTCACCCCTCCAGCCACGAGCGCCTCGCAGATGGGCACTGCCATCTCAGTCTTCGGAGCGCGGACCACGGCCACGATTCCCAATTCCACAATCCGGGCGTCGATGTCAGAACGGTTTCGCATGGGCGGATTCCAGTCGGGCACGGGACGACTGGCAAGTGGAATGTGGGGGGCGAGGTCCTCGTTGAAGCGTGGAAGGGTTGAACCCGAAACCGAAATTGGCCACAAAGAACTCAAAGAAACGCAAAGAGGGACAACGGGAGTGCCAAAAGCGGAGTCACATGAGGCGATTTCAAAACTCCGTAGCAGCCGACGTGAGGAGAGTCTGAGCAGCGAAAAAACGCTGCTGGATCGGGCCAAGGAACGAGACATTGCGACTCACGCGGAAGCACAAGGGGAGGAGAAATCCGGTTATTGGCGTCCAATGAGTTACGCGACCGTTCCTTGGCAGGCTCTGTTTCCCTTGAAGTTTGAGCCTCCTCACGTCGGCTGCTACGGTTTTGAAAGAGGCTCACATGAAAACGGATTCGGCCCAGGCGGCCTGAAGCCCTTAGTTTTTGTGATCTTTGAGCTCTTCGCGGCGATTCAACTTCGGCGTGCGGGTGTGCGCCGGTGAAGCTGGCCGCCACGCGGGTGCGAGTCCCGCCGGTCGAATTAGACTGTTCACGACCGAAAGCTGGGTCTGGGAAGAGGCCGCGAGGCCGAACCCGAAAGCAC
>JACRJZ010000080.1 GCA_016219875.1 Verrucomicrobiota bacterium
CACCGGCCCAATTCCAGGCGGACCACCAGTGACTGGATGGCGGCTTTCGGCCATTTCCAGAGCATTTTCGGGGTATCGAGCAGATTCGCTCATGTCAGCCCGAAAAGATGTGGGTAATGACAAGGCTTTCCAGCCTGCCGTAGCGCCGACCTTTTTGTCGGTTGGCCGGCGCGATGCAGACGCCCGAATCGCTCGCATGCCCCGCCGGGTGGAAAGCCTGCGCCACGGCAGACAAGAATGTCTGCGCTACGGTGGCAGAGCCAAGTTACGCCCGTGCATCTCCCAGTTGGCGGTGGCCGCAGTGGAGGTGTGCGGGCGAGGAACGAGCCTCACTTCACCGCCAGTTTGGCGCGCCGCTGCAGGAAGCCTCCGCCGTAGGCAGCCGTGATCTCGCCCCCGCGGGCGGCTTGGAGAACGCCGTCGCCGGCTTTTGCTGTGCCCCAGGCCGCCGCAATCGTGCCTCGCAAACTAGCCGATCCGGCGCTCGGTTCACGGACGGTTACGAGCTCCCTGTCGCCACTCGATGAAGTGAGAACGACCGTGGCCGTGCTGGGTTGCGTGGGGTTGACGCCCACCGGCGCAACCAGTTGGACGCCGAGCTGGCCAGCGTTGTCCAGCGTCGTCAGCACGCCGGTGAAGTCGGCACCGTGCAGGCTCACGCGTGTGTCTTCCCAGCAGGTGTAGGCCAGGCCGACGTTCCACGCGGCATTGAAGGCCGTCCAGCCTTCGGGATGACGAAAGTCGCCCTGCGGATTGAAAGGATAATGTTCACTGGCCGCAGTGGAGTTGAGCGCGCCGCGCACCAACTCCAGGCGGGCGCAAGTGTTGTCGGGGAACTTCACCGGCCAGCCGCGCTCCACGCCGGCAAAGTCCTTCGGCCCGCGAAACGCCGAGTGCGCGCCGAGCGGATTGCGCCCGAACAAGTCGTCCCAATGGGCGGCGGCGATCTGGCGGAGGCGCGTCGCTTTTGCGGGATCGTCGAGCACGGAGGCGACGGCGAAGCACAGCGCCGGAAACGCGGCCACGTTGCCAGGCTCGTTCCAGCCCGCGCCGCCGTGCGAGCCGGGCGTGAAGCGCGGGAGCGTCCAGTTCTGATCGTCGTAGCGGCGGAAGTCCCACAGGTTGTCCGAGCGGGCGATCATGAGATCGACCCACTGCTGGAGCTTGGCCTTGAGTCCGGTCGGCGCATGGTCGGGATAGTCGCGCAGCAGCATCACGAGGCCGGGCACCAGCTTGTGCTCGCTCATGCGTTGGCCTTTGGTCACGCGCGGGTCGGCGAGATCCAGTTGCTCCACGACCCACCGCGTCTGGTTCACCGCCGCTTGCATGAACCGCTCGGCGTCGGCGCGGCCTTCGCGTTTGGCGACCTCGTACATGAGCAAGTTCGGCAGGATCGAATGGCCGGGGCACTCGCGGCCTTTGAAGTCGCCGATGTTCGTCAGCACGTTGAACAGGCCCGCTTTCTCCCACTGCTCAAAGGCGAAGCCGTGAGCGCGTTGGTGGAAGGCGCCGGTGAAGTAGCGCGCGTAGTGTGGGTAGCCGTAGAGGAAGAACGCGAATTGCTCCACCGTCTGCGCGTGGACGCCGCCGCCGCGCGCGTCGCCGGACGGATCGTGCGAGCCGGGCTTCAGCAGGTAGTAGCCGATGCCCCAGTGGAAGAGTTGGACGAGGTCCGGCACGCGCTCGCCCATCGGCGGATCGAGTTCGCGGTAATAGCGACGGGCAGTGTCGAGCGCGCCGTCGTCGTTCGGTTCTTTCGTCGTCTTGAAGTCCGGCGCGAGCACGCGGGCCTGGTCGCGTGAGTAGCTGATCTCGACCGGCAATTGCTCGAAGAAGTCCGGGTTGGCCAAGTAGAGCATCACCAGTGACGGCACTTCGAAGCTGTAGTAGGTGGCGTCGCGCCACGGGCAGCCGCCGAAGGCCGACGGATGCGTGCCGACGATGGCGCGGCAATCGACCATGAAGCGCAGCGCCGGCTCCAACGACACCCGCCCCATCCACAGCGGCGCGATGCTGAAGGGGTCGGAGGTCTGGGGCGGCTTGTTCGTCGTGAGCAGCTTCACGATGTATTCCGTCCGCGAAGCTGGCGGGCTGATCTCCGTGAAGTCGCCGACGCCCTTGTTGACCTTGCCGCGGAAAAGCGCCTGATCCGAGTTCGTCGCGGTGATCACGAACTCGGTTCCATCCGCCGCACGCGGAGCCGTGAAGCGTTTCGGCCAATCCAGGTTGTAGCCGCTTTGGTTAACGAACACGGCGGGCAGGCTGGCGACGAACGGCCGTTGCTGGGCGGCGCCGGTGATGAGTGCCGGCGGATACCCCGTCGCCGACGGCGCGAAGGCGCGCAGTTCGACGACCCGCACTCCACCTTGGTCCGCAGTCACGAAACGCAACTTGTCCGTCGCGACCGGCTGCGCGAGCACGAAGCTGTGTGCGGGCGAATGGTTGTTCGTCCGCCGCGTTTCCGGCAGATCGGCCCACTGGCGGCCGTCCCAAGCCTGGATCACGAAGTTCGTGGCCGGCTGCACCCACTGCCAGCCGCTGTACCATCCGCTGTGCAGTTGCACGCAGCCAATCGTCTGCTTCGCGCCCAGGTCGATGACGAGAGTGTGTGGCCCCGGTTTGCGTTCGCTGACCCAACGCGAGTCGCCCGCCGTTTCGCCATCCACGGCTTTGCTCGCGCTGAACTTCGGTTCGAGCGTGGAACTGGCGGTGGCTTTGGCGTGAAGGGCGAAGTTGGTTGGCGTCTGGGCGGGCAGCCGGCTCGTTGCTCCGAACAAGAGTGCCGAGAGCAGAATGCCAGGTCCGATTGTGCTGTTCATAGCTGTGATCATTTCATTGTTCGTAACACCGCACCTCGAAGAGCGCCGCCGGAACCAACTCGCTCGGCGCGGCGAAGCGGATCGTGAGTTCGCCAGTGGTCGCCGACGGTTCAAGCCGAACCGTGCGCCGCGACTGGTGGTTGTCCTCGCACTTGAACAGCACGTGGCCGGTGCCGTCGCGAATCTGGAACTGCTGGACGCAAAACGGCATCACGCGCTCCGGGTGGCCCATGAGCACGGATTCCATCGGATGGTCGAGGTCGGTGTCGAAGACTAGCTCCACGCGGCCAATGCGCACCGCCGTCGGCCAAGTGAGCTTGAGCGTCGGGCTGGCGTCCGCCCAGGCGGCGGCCCAGGCGTTGGGCTGGGACGTGGGGCGCGCGAAGCCGTTGGCGAGGTTCGCCGCACCGAAAGCCTCGAGCGGCGGGTCGAGCGTGAGCGCAAAATTCTTTCCGCCGGGACGGCGCTGCGGGGTCCAGAATTCGAACGTCTGGATGCCGATGTCCGGCGGCGGCGTTTGGGTGGATGACTTGGCAACGGCCTTGTTGCCGTTGTGGCAAACCGAGAGCACGCCGGTCACGCGCTGGTCGCTCAGGGCCACGGCCACGGCCTCGTTCTTCATCAGACAGACAAAGGCGTAGCGCGGCTGGTCGATCACGGCGTCGAAGCGCACTTCCACTCGCTGCGCAAGGCCCGCGCCAAGCGGAAGGTCGAGCGTGGCCAGCGTCACGTCGGGCGTGTAATTGTCCGGCCGGCTGCTGACGCGCAGTTCGGCGCGGCACTGAGTGGGCTGCGTGGCGCTCAGCGTCAAGCCGACGCGCGGCATGGGGCCGGCTTGCACCGGCAGCATCATGGCCCACGATTGGGCCAGCGGGAGGAAAGTTCCGTTTGGGCGCAAGACGGCAAGGCGCAACTCACTCGACGCGGTGATGTCCGCCCAGCGGGCCAGGTCTTCGGGGTCGCTCAGCGCGACGCCGGGGATGTGCTGACCTGTGCGCAGCAACTCACATTGCAGTTCGGCGACACGGCCCGGCGCGGCGGGGTAGCGCAGATCTCCAATCTGCTGGGAGCCTCTTTCAGAACTGTAGCAGCCGACGTGAGGAGGCTCTGATTCCCTTGAAGTTTGAGCCTCCTCACGTCGGCTGCTACAGAGTTTTGAAGTCGGCGATACAGCAGATTGAAAATCTGCGCTACGGATGGCCGACGGCATGGCCAGCAATTCGCGCGGCTTCAGGCCGTGACGGACGCACAGCACCGCCGCCAGGGCCACGGCTTGCGCGTTGTGCGCGCCGGTGGCCATCACGCGCGTGGAGCCGAACGCGATGTGCGTGGCGCTGATGAGCCGGCCGGCGAGGAAGAGGTTCGTGATGTTCCGGCTGTAGAGGCAGCGATACGGAATTTCATAGACGCCCTTGCTGTGCCATTGCGTGCAGCCTGGCTTCTCGCTGAAGACGCCTTCCGCCGGATGCAAATCCATCGCCCAACCACCGAACGACACCGCATCGGCATGACGCCGTTGCTCCACGATGTCGTGCTGCGTGAGCAGGGTGTCGCCCTCAAAGCGCCGGCTCTCGCGCTTGCCGGGGATGGTGCCGACCCACTCCAGCGTGAGCGTTTCGGCTTCGGGAAACTGGCCGGAGTTCTTGATGTGGTGCCACACGCCGTAAGCCACTTTCCACAATTCCCACTTGATGCGCTCGGTTTCGTGGACGGTGTCGAGCGTGCCGCCCCATTCCAGCCACCAGAGACGGCAGCCGGAGTCACGCGCGGAAAAGTCGCGCCAGCGCGGAATCTGCGTGATGTCTTTGAGGGCGTAGCTCGGGGGAAAGAACTTCACGGGCCGGCCCGTGTCCTTCGAGTAGAAGTAGAGCGAGTGGCCGAGCAATTCGGTGGACGGCTGGTCTGGTGCCCACGGTTCGCCAAACTCGGACTTCGCTTCCGCGCCGATGCGAAACGCCGCCCCCGCGAGGAACCCCACGATGCCATCGCCGGATGCATCGCAGAACAGCGGCGCGATGACTTCGTAGGCCGTGGAGTTCTGCGAGCAGAAGGCGCGGACGGACTGGATGGTGTCCGGATCGGACTTCTCCAGGTCGTGGACGGCGGTGTTGAGCAGCAGCGTGATGTTCGGCTCGGAAATCACTTTCTCCAAAAGGACGGTGTCGAGGATGAGCGGGTTGCCGTCCGGGTTGCGATACATGTTCTCGACCAGGATTTCGTCCACCACGCCGCCCTCGCGCGCCCAGCGGTTGTTGTTTCCCATGTGCGACGTGGCCCCGAGAATCCACAAGCGGACTTCGCTCGAGGCGTTGCCGCCGAGCACCGGACGGTCTTGGAGGAGCACGACTCTCAGCCCCGCCCGCGCCGCGGTGATGGCGCAGCAAGTGCCCGCCAGGCCGCCGCCGACGATGGCGAGGTCGCAAGCGAGGCGCTGCGCGAGCAAGGAACGTTTCTCAGTGCTGGGAGGTTGAAAGAGCATAGAGGTTCACGAAAGGGAGACGGGGCCGCAATGTGGTTCTGGCGTTGGCATGAGGTTTGACCCCGGTTGGCCAGGGGCGTAGTCTCCCGCCATGCGAATGACCATCGAAGTGCCCGACGAACTGGCGCGGCAATTGGAGCCGGAGCGGGACCGCTTGGCGGAAATCATCCGACTCGGCCTCAACGAACACGCCTGGTTGGAGCATGAGGTCGAGAACTGCGCCTTGGCCGAGGAGATGGTGTCCTTCTTCGCGCGAAATCCGAGCGCGGCAGACATTGTGGCCTTCCGTCCCTCGGGGGCGTCCGTGGCCCGCGGCCGTGCCTTGCTGGCCAAGAACCGTGACAATTCTCTGACCTTGGAGGAAGGACACGAGTTGGAGAGCATGGCGCGATTGAACCGCTTCTTCATGGAACTCAAGGCCCGCATGCGGCGGCAGTTGGCTTCGGCATCGTGAGCGGCGAGGCCACACCCTCTCTGCGGGCGGCCGTGGAAAGCCGGGCCGGGCATCGCTGCGAGTATTGTTTGCTGCACGAAGACGATGCGGTGCTGCCGCATGAACTCGATCACATCATCGCCACCCAGCACGGTGGTCAGACCGCGCTGGAAAACCTGGCGCATTCCTGCTGGGACTGTAACCACGTCAAAGGCCCCAACCTCGCTTCGTTGGACCCACTCACGCGTGAAATCGTCCTGCTCTTCGATCCGCGCCGGGACCGCTGGGCCGAGCACTTCCGCCTGGACGGCGCGCGCATCGTCGGTTTGACCGCCAAGGGCCGCACCACGGCATTTCTGCTTCAGTTCAATGCCCCGGAGCGCATCCGCCAGCGAGCGGACCTTCAAGCCATCGGGCGCTATCCACTGGCCGGGTAGCGCGGATTTCCAATCTGCTGTAGCGCGGATTTCCAATCCGCAGGCGCCGGAATGTTCAGCGGGTTTGCCAAATGGAATTCGGCGATACAGCAGACTGGAAGTCTGCGCTACCTCGCTCGGTCGGCAGCGCGCTGTGAACTTCCAGTTGTGTTCCACCCGATTCATGGAGATTTTCAGTTCTTTGATGCGCCACCGCTCAGTCGGTAGTTGTGCCCCGGCGTGAGCGGAAAGCGGATCACGCCCGTGCGTGTGTCGCGCTCGAACGCCACTGGTTTGTTCTTCGTCGTGTCAGTGACCTTCAACGTGTCCGCGTTCCAGCCAGTGTTGTCGTTCACGATCTTCGTGCGCGTCGTGCCGTCGCGATGCGTGAAGCGATAGGTCGAACCGTTCGCCGCGATGGGATACACGACGGCCTGGAGCGATTGGCCGGGGAGTTCGCGCCACACCAGCACCCCCTTGCCGCCGACGAACAACGGCGTCTTGCCGACAGGCAGGGGAAACCTCGCCAGCAACTTCGGGCCGGTGTGGACTTCGCCGGTGTCGTAGTCGATCCATTGGCCGGCGGGCAGATACACGTCGCGCGTGGTGGCCGTGGCGTAGTCGTTCCCGTAAAGCGGCGTGGCCAGCAAGGACGGGCCAAGCATCCACTGATAGCCGCGCACCGCCGTGGTTTCGCGGCCGTAGGCTTGCGGGTCGTCGGGGAAGGCGAGCGGCAGCGGCGTCATCGTCCACGGGAAGCCGGTTTCGTAGGCATCGACCGCCGCGCTGTAGATGTAAGGATGCAGCCGGGCGTGCAACTGCGCCGCGGCCAGCATCACTTGCTCGACTTGCGGGCTGCCGAAATTCCACGGCCCCATCCCCATCGCCATCGATGGATTCACCGCGTCGAACTGCGCCACCCGCATCATGTAAGCCTGCATCCGCGGGTCGTTCAGCGGCGGCATCTTGCGTCCTTCGCCGAAGGTGCCGCCGGTGATGTCGGGGTAGGCGTAGGGGAAACCGCTGTAGGCGAAGGCCAGGCAGTTGATCGGTCCGCGGTCCTGGTTCTGGTCGAAATTGAAATCCTCGATGCGGTGCGTGTCGCAGGCGGAGCCGAGGTAGCCGTTGCGGCCCATGATGAAAACGCCTTTGTCCATCAGCGCCTGGTTGACGGCGTCGATGTTGCCCTCCCGCATCTTGGCGATGTCGTAGCCGAACAAGTCTTCCTTGAAGCCATCCACGCCGAAGTCGAGCCACTTCCGGCAAAGGCCCACGTACCACTTCACCGCGTCGGGATTCTCACCGTCGAGCAGGTACGCGGGGCGTTTGGGAAAGCCGAGTTGCCACGCCTTGGCTTGGCCATTCTCCTTCAGGAAATATCCTTTGGCCACGCCCTCGGCTGAATAGGGGCCGTCTTCGATGAAGCTGATGCGCAAGCCGAGAAAGAACTTCAGTCCGCGGTTCTTGAATCGCTCGATGAAGCGGCGCGGGTCGGGATAGCGGCTTTTGTCCCACAGGCCGAAGCTCGTCGTCGCGCGCATCGCCGGGTCTTCATTCGGCCAGAAGCCGGAGCCGACGACCATCCACTCCAGGGGGTAGCCGAGACCCAGGTAGCGCTCGACGTTTTCCGTCACGGTCTTCTCGTTGGTGTTCCAGCCCAGCGCGCCGAAGGCTTCCCAGCCGACGCCGAAGAATTCGTATTTGGGCTTGAAGACGGGATAGCCCTCACGATTGCGCGCCTGGAGAAACGCCGCGTAAATCTCCGGCGGCGTGCCAATGAAGTAGTACACCGCCGGCATCTGCGTGGCGGCGGCGACGCCTTGGGCCGCGTCATCGGCGCGGACCCGCACGAGCTTCGTGCCCTTCTCCATGTTCACCATCGCGAAGCCGCGGCGAGGAGAGATCACGAAGTTGCTCACCAGACGCTTGCTTCCTGGCGGTTCCTGGGCGCGGAAGCGGCCGTCGGAGTAGCCGGTGACGTCGGTGTTCGTGCGTCCAAACGCTGCGTGATCGGCCAAACCGAAAGCCGGCGAGATGCCGCCGAGGCGGGCGAGAATGCGGTTCGTCTGCGGCTGCGTCACACTGAAGCGGACGTGGTGTTCGGACGGTTCGATCTCCACTGTGGCGCGCGCGCCTTTGTCGTTCGTGACTTCAAGCGTGAGCGTCTGCGGCCCGGACGAGCGGAGCGCCGTGTCCACGGAGCGCCCGCCGCCAAACTCGAGTCCGAACTCCGCGTTCGGTGGCGCAATGACCGTGCCGTCGGGCCGTGTGAAGCCGTAGCGGAAATCCTTCTTCGCGATGTCGAGGCGGTAGTGCGGCGTGGCGACGGTGATGACGCCGTTGGTATCGCGGACTTGAAACGAAGCGGCAAAACCACTTCCAGTCGCGATCAAACCGGCGACCAGCAGTGCGACCAGCGTTGATTTGGGAGCATCCGCCTTCAACAGAGCCTCTTTCAAAACCGTAGCAGCCGACGTGAGAAGGCTCTGGTTTCCTTGAAGTTTGAGCCTCGTTACCTCGGCTGCGACGAGGTTTTGAAATCGGCTCACCCTAGAGCCGCAAAGGCGTAGCACGGCAAAGCTGCAACGAAAGCTCTTTGGCGTGCGCCGGCAGAGCGAAGCGGCGACGGCGCTTTGGCTGAGGCTGAACGCGGTTTGGCGGAAAGCCAAAGCGGGGTCGCACTTCGTTTGCCCCCGCACTCCAAAAAACTTCGCGGCCTGCGACGATCCTTGGCGATAGCACTGAAAAGGCACAGAGGAATCCGTTTTGTCTCCGCGTCTCTGCGTCTCCGCGTCTTTGCGTTGAACTCTCATGCCTTGTTACTGTTGGGTGCTTGAGGCTTTCTCCGCAGCACGCCCCACGTGACGAGCGGGAACACCGTCAAGTGCAGGCAGGCCGCGATCCAAAACCAGTTCGTGTAGGAATGATGTTTCACCAGCTTGGCCACGAGGTCGTTCATCACGATGGCGCCGACGGAACTGCCCGCAGCCACGATGCCGAAGACCGTGCCCAACGACCGCCTCGGCACCACATCGAGGACCAGCGCGCTGATGTTGATCAGCCAAGCGAGGTGGGCGAAGACGATCAGCGACGCCACGGCCAGCGACAGCCCGACCGACGGCACCAAGGCTACCAGCGGCGAGAGTGGCATGAAGAGCGCGCAGCCAAGCATGACGAACAGCCGCACCCGCTCTGGTGCGCGGCCTTGCTTGATGAAACGCCCGGCAATCCACCCGCCAAGCAAGCTGCCCAGCCCCGCCGCGAGAAACATCACCCAGGTGATCTTCACGTCGGTTTGCGTCAGGCCGCGCGCGCTGACGAGGTATTTCGGATACCAGTTTTGGTAGAAGAACCAGATTGGGTCCGAGAGCATCCGGCCCACGAGCAGGCACCAGACTTCGACGCGCCCGAAGGCTTGGAGCCAGGTCCAGCCGGGTTCGGTCGTGGGCGTGTCATTGGAATTACCCCTCACCCCGGCCCTCTCCCCCTCCGCGGGGGCGAGGGAGATCGCCTCGGACGGTGCTCGCGGCGAACGGTAGAGCAGCAGCCACGGCGCGAGCCAGACCAAGCCCATCAAACCGGTGACGACGAACGCCGACCGCCACCCAAACGCCTCTGCCAGCCAGATGATGAAGAGCGGCGCCAGCGTCATGCCGATGGGTGTTCCTGCGGTGTAAATGCCGATCGCCAATCCGCGCTCCTTTGCCGGGAACCACTCGGACACCGTCTTGGGCGACGCCGTCCAATTCCCGGCTTCGCCCAGCCCCAGCAGAAACCGGAAGACGCTCAGGGAAGTCACCGAGCGCGCGAGCGACGTGAACACGTTGGCCAAGGACCACCAGCCCACAAACAGCGCGAGGCTCAGGCGCGGCCCCAGTTTGTCCACGATGGCGCCCGATGCCAGCAGTGCAATGGTGTACGCGACCTGGAACGCGTTTTGGATGTTGGCGTAGTCCTGGTCGTTCAAGTTCAGGTCGCGTTGGATCGTCGGCGCCAGCAACGCCAGCGTGTTCTTATCGACGTAGTTCAACACCGCCGCCAGGAACAGCAGCCCCACGATCCACCATCTGAGGCCGGGCGATTTCATGCCGGCCCGGCAGAGGGGTGACGTGACGTTGAGATTCGCATGGGGTGAAATCTAGCGGGCGGGGCCGGTTTGTTGTAGGCAACTTTGCGTCTTTGTTCTAAAGAATCACGCCAGCAAACATGACTGCGAAACCCGCCCTCGCCCGCCCCTTGCGCCCGGCTCCCGTGCCGCGCGTCGCGGTGCTGGTGGACACTTCCACGAGCTGGGGCCGGCGCCTCCTCCAAGGCATCAACAACTACACCCGCAAGCACGGCCCGTGGCAGGTCTTCGTGGAGGCGCGCGGCATGGAGGAGCCGCTGCGCGTGCCGCCGGGCTGGCAGGGCGACGGGGTCATCGCGCGCGTTGGCCATGCGACGATGGCGGCGGAGTTGCAGGCGCTGCGCTTGCCGGTGGTGAATGTGTCGGGGATTCAGTTGCCGGAGACGGATTTCGCACGCGTGACCACGGACATGAAGGCCGGCGCGGCGCTGGCCGTGAACCACTTTCTCGATCGTGGCTTCCGGCATTTCGCCTATTTCAGCTTGCTGGGCTTGTCGTATGTCGCCACGCAGCAGGACGCGTTCGTCGAGGCGGTCCGCCAATCCGGCAACGAATGCGCCGTCCACGCCGTCAAACCGCGCACCGGCGCGGAGCCGGACTGGAACCTGGACCTCGCCGAACTGGGCCGATGGCTCAAGAGCCTGCCCAAACCGGTCGGGGTCCTGACCTGGAACGCCAGCAGCAGCCGCGAAATCATGTTCGCCTGCCAGGTCGCGGGCCTGCTCGTGCCGGAGGAAGTGGCCGTCTTGAGCGGGTCAGACGACGACGTGTTGTGCGAGTTGCTGCACGTGCCGCTCTCGGCCATTCACGTGGCCTCCGACCAGATCGGCCACCGGGCGGCCCGGATGCTCGACAAGCTCATGCGCGGCGGGGCGGCGCCGAAGAAGCCGGTCCTGATCCCGCCGTTGCGCGTGGTGACGCGGCAGTCCACCGACACGCTGGCCATCCGCGACCGGGCGCTGGTCAAGGCGCTCAGCTTCATTCGTGAAAACGCCGCGCGCCCGATCCAGGTGGATGACGTGGCGCGGCAGGCGGGGATTTCGCGCCGCGTCCTGGAACGGCATTTCATGCAGATCTTGGGCCGCTCGCCGGCCACGGAAATCCGCCGCGTGCATTTGGAGCGCGCTCGCACGCTGCTCGTGGAAAGCGATCTGCCGATCCCCGACGTGGCGGAGGCGGCAGGCTTCGGCTCGCCGGAGTATCTGGCCTACGTCTTCCGCACCGAAGTGGGGATGACGCCGCTGCGGTATCGGAAAGAAATCCGCAGCCGGTGAGCGTTGCCGAGGCAATCGTGTCGGAGACTTGGAGTGGCTCCCAACCGGAAGTGCGGGCTGACTGGCCAGAAGCTTGGCCTCGCGTCTCCCGTTCCTCCCTGAATCCGATGGGAAAAAACCCTGTCGGGAAGAGATTGGCCGGGCCGCGACCATCGGATTCAGGAAGGAATGGGAGTACCAGATCGCCTGGCTGGACGAGACTCGGGACTCTGATTCCGTGGAAATGACATGGCCCGCCCGGTGAGGGCACCGGGCCTACAGGGTCGCGCGAGAACGGTAGGCCGGGTCCCCAGACCCGGCGATTGGGGGCAGCGTCTTCCACGCGCCCTCAACTCCCAGCAGTGAGATCAGGAGTCCCGAAGCTCCGATGCCTTCATCCGACCTCCGACCTCTGACCTCTGACTTCTGACTTCTGACTTCTGAATGGAGCCTCCTGACGTCGGCTGCTACGGCAGGGCGGGCGTGACCAGCCGGTAGAACCGCGCGCCGCTCGTGGCGGGCTGCGGGTCGGGGACCTCCACCTCGCGCGTGAACCCGCCGGCCGGCACATCGGTGAGCTTCTGCCACGGGCCGTCCGAGAGCGAGTCGCGGTACTGAACGGTGTAAGAGTTGCCCGCCAGGACCACGAAGCGCAGGGTCGCCGCGCCGTTCTGCAAAGCGAAGTCCGCCTTCACGAAACTGGCCGGATCGCCTGGGTTCGTGCCGTTGAGGAACTCGGCGTAGTTGCACACGCTGTCGCCATCGTTGTCCTGCCACGGCAAGCCGGAGAAAGCCGCGTCCAGCGGGAAGTCCGCCGCCAGGGCCACGGCGTCTGCGACCACTTGCCCAACGGTGTTGGTGGTGCGGATCAAAATGCCGCCCGCGTTGCCCACGTCGAAGGCAAACGTGCCCAGCAACTGCCACGCGCCGGCAGCGAGAGTCTGATTCACGAGCACGGTGTTCGTGCCGCGGGAGCCGATGACGTCCACCGGCACGGTGCTGGCGCGGCCACTCGCCGCGGCCCAACGCAGATAGACGCGATAGTTGCCGCGCAGGGGCACGTCGGGACGGAAGCGCACGCTCTTGAGGCCCTTGTTCGTGTTCCCGTCGAGGAGGTAGTCGGTGTCGAAATAGCCGGCCTGGCTGCGGCTGCTGGTCCACGCGCCGGTCAGTTCCACGCGGGCGGAGTCGGCGTTGTCCACGAGGGCGACGGTGTTGCTGGGCGCGTCGGAATAGGAGGTCGCGTTGATGAGTTGCTGGAGTCCGGCCGTGAGCCGCTGGGCGACGCCGCGCGGGGTGGCGCCGTGCTTTTTGCAGAGCGCGGCGGCGGCGCCCACGGCCACGCCCATCTGGCCGCCGGTGTGCATGACGCGCGGGCTGCCCAAGCCGACGTGGCTGGCGCTGAAACAGCGGCCCGCCATCATGAGGTTGTCGAGGTTCGTCGAATAGAGGCAGCGGAACGGAATCCAGTACGGAGCGATGCCCGTAAACTGCGCGTAGGTCTGCCAGTCGTAATCGTTGCCGATGGGAAAGTGGATGTCGATCGCGCGGCTCTCCACCACCACCGCGTCGGGCCAGGCCGGATGATTCCGCACGTCCGCTTCCGTGAGAATGTGATCGCCCAGGAGCCGGCGGGACTCGCGTTTGCCGGCGACGTAGGCGACCCAATCGAGTTCGAGATTGGCGTTGGCCGGGGACTTCTTCGCGTTGGCAAAGGAACCGTAGATGGCTTGGAGCAAGTAGTCGCGGATTTCCTCTGCGTCGTACACCGTGTCGCGCCAGAGGCCGTATTCCCACCACCAGTCGCCGCGCGTGGCGGAGTAATCTCTCGCCACGTTCGTGGTCCACGGCACGGTGGGGAAGGCCACGGCGCGCCCGGCGTTGCGTGAGTTCCACGAGAGCGTGTTGCCCATCGTCATCGCGTCGGGAGCGACCGGCGCGAGCGATTCGCCGAACTCCGCGCGCGCCTCGCGGCCCTGACGCCACTGCGCGCCGGCCCAGAAGCCGATCCAGCCGTCGCCGGTGCTGTCGATGAACAGCGGGGCGTGGAAGCGGCGCTCCTCGCCCGTGCGAATGTGTTTCGCATCGACGCTGGTGAGGTGCGCGCCGCTGGTCTGCACGGCGAAGGCGCGCCATTCGGTGAACAGGTGGAGGTTCGTCTCGGCCTGGAGCACCTGCATGCGTCGCTGGTCGCTTTGGATGAACTGGTCCGAGCCGATCAGGTAATCGGGCGTGTTGATTTCGTCCACGATGCCGCCGGGGTTGTCCCCCAGCGTGTGAACGCGGATGTCCTGGCTGGCGTTGCCGCCGGGGACCGGACGGTCGTGGATCAGCGCCGCCTGCAATCCTTGCCGCGCGGCCGCGATGGCCGCCGCGCTCCCAGAAATGCCGCCGCCGACCACGACCAAGTCAAACTCGCCCGCGCTCGGCGGCACGGCGGGCAAGCCGAGTTGAGTGCGCCGCCAAGCGGTCAGTTCCGGCAATGAGTTCGACGGCACGAAGGTCGGGTCGGTGCTGAAGAAGAGCGCGTCGCAGCGACCGTCGAAGCCGGTCAGGTCGCGCAGGCGGATTTCCGTCGCCGCGTTGGTAATCATCACCAGGCCACCGTCCTGCCAAAGCCAACCGGCTCCCACCGTGCCGAACGTGGCCGCCGCCTCCATGCCGCCGACCACGACTTTGAAGCGGCCCGGATGATCAGGCTGGGGAGCGGTCCAGTCTTTGGTGCGCACCCACAGCCGGTACGCGCCGGTCGCGGCGAACTGGGCGGTCGTGCGAGCCTCGGGCCCGGGGCAGCCTTTGCCGTGGGCGAGCAGGTAAGGTGATCCCATGAGATCGACGAACTGCTGATCCACCACCCAACCACCGAGGTCCGCGAAACTCTCGGCTTCCAGGAGCAAGCTGGCGTTGGGTGCGCCTTCGTCGTCGAAAATCGTGACGCTGGCGGAATCCGCCGCGCCCAGACTGTAGCCACTGCCGGGGAGCAGCGAGAGCGTCACGGTTTCCGGCGCCTCGAACTCCGTGTCGTTCACCGGAGTGATGACGACCGTGCGACTCAGCACACCGGGTTCAAAAGAGATCGAGCCGCCCTGTAGCGCAGACTTTCCAGTCTGCCGTATCGCAGGTTTTCCAACCTGCGAGTTGTCTTCGGCCGCAGAAGACTTGCGAGTAGCCGGCGCGTCAGCCGACTGGAAAGTCGGCGCTACGTCTGCCGTGTAATCGTCGCCCTCCGACGCCGTGCCGCTGAAAGCCAGTTGCACCATCACCGCGGCGTTGGTGTCGCCGAGGCTGCGGCTGATGGTAAACACCCCGCCTGGCGCGGGCAACGGCTCGTACGCCAGCGGCGTCGTGGCGGCGACGACAAACTCCGGCGGGTCGTTGTCATCGGCAATCGTGACCGTGGCCGTGGTCGGCCCGATGAAAACAGGCCCGGCGCTCGGGGTGAGAGTGAGCGTCACGGTTTCGTCCGGATCGGCCTTGACGTCGTTCAGAGGAATCAGCGAGATGACCACGTTGCTGGCGCCCGGCGAGAAGTTGGTTCCGCCGCCCAGCCACGCGTAGTCGATGCCGTTCGACGCCGTGCCGCTGAGCGTCCACGCCACGCTCAACGAGCCGCTGGTGTCGCCGATCCGCTGGAGTGTGAAAGCGCCGCTGTCGCCGCCCGATTCGGTTGCCGCGGGATCGGAAGCGGTGAGCGTGACGATTTGCACTCCGGCGGGCAGGTTCGTCGCGGTGCCGAAGAACATCACGTCATCCAGCCGGAGATGCTCGCTGCCGCTGTCTGAATCGTCGAAGAGGTAAAAGCGGAACTCGACCGGCTGGAACGTGGCCGTGAACGCCGGGCCGTCCAAGGTGTTCGTGAGCAGAGTGAAGCCGGCGTTGGTCGTGTTGCCGACGATGGTCAGGCTGGCCAGATCATTGGAGAACCCATCCTGGCTCGAACGCACGACCACCGTGGCCGTGAGGTTGGTGGGCGCCTGCAATTTCACCCACGCGGAGAGCGCGGTGAGATTAACGGCGTAACCCAGTTGCGGCCCGACGCTGAAGCTCACGCAGTCGTCCGCGGCCAGCGCGTCGGCCAGGTTCGAGGCGGTGCCGGAACAGCGCGCGTAGAAGCCGGAAGGCGCGGAGACAAACGCCCCCGTGCCGTAGCCGTGACCGTTGGCGGCGTCGCCGCCTGGCCCGAACTGCCCCAGCCCGGCGCCGGCCGCAGCGTTGGACGCGGCCACCCGCGCCGCATCCGGGACCGTGGCGGCGGCCACCGTGCCGAGCCAAGGCGCAGTGTTGTCATTCTCATTGAAAAAATACGTGGCGAGCGGGCGCGGGGTGTCGTCGTCCACGATCGTGACGGTGGCGGAAGAATTCACCGCGACGTAGTCCGTGTGGGACTGCAGCGTGAGGACGGCGGTTTCGTCGGCTTCTTCCATGGAATCGTTCACCGGCATGAGGACCACCGTGGCGTTGGTCACGCCGGGGGCGAAGCTCACGGAGTTAGAAGGCGTGACCGTGTAATCCACGCCCGGCGTGGCCGAACCGCTGAAGCTGAAGCCGACGGTCACCGCGTCATTCGTGTTGCCGGTGCGTATGAGGGTGAACAAGGCTGAGGTCGGGCCGGATTCACTGGCTGTGGGGTCGGTGGCGGTGACGTTGAGGAGCACGGGCGGATTGCTCAGCGAGTCGATGCCGACCAGCAATTCAGGCCGGTAGCTCACGACGGAGTCGTTGTCATGCTTGAAACGGCTGAAGGAGTCGCTGTTCGTTTCCGCGACGCGCTTGACGAGGAGGTTCAGTCGCTTGGTGCTGTTGGTGAGAGCGTCGCGCACCGCTTGCACCAGGAGGTCTGGGCCGCTGCCGACCTCGGCCCAAAACCAGCCGGGGCTGGCCCACGTTTCTCTCGCCGGCGCGAGGGCCGCGCTGGTGCAAGAGAGCGCGCGCAATTCGGTCCCGACAAAACCACCGGCGTTCGCTGCGTCGCCGTGCGGATTGTTCCAGGTGGCGCTGGTTTCGTTGAACGACCGCGTCCAGTGGACCGCGTAGGTGGCCGCGCCGCCCTGGCCGGCGATGGATTCATGCGTCAAGATCAGCGCCGCGCTGTCGATCCGGCTGAAGTCCGTGCCGACGACGTTGGTGAGGTGCGAGAGGTCGAAGGACAGCAACGGACGCATTTTGTTGCCGGAGGATTGGGTGCCGGCGATGAGGTTGGTGCCGTCCTTGTTGGAAGTCGGCTGGTCGCTGCGGACGTAGGTGCCGCCCATGTTGTAGCTCGCGGTGACAAGCGTGCCGTTGGTGGTCACCGCCTCACGTCCACCGCCCACGCGCACGTCGCCTTCCTGGAAGCTGACGTAGATCGGGACCGCGGCGCTGGCGGACCTTGTCCAGAGCACTGCCGCCAAGGCCATCGTGGCCCAACCGGCTGGGCCTGCGGGCGTCAAGATTGTCGTCTTCAGAATTTTCATGCCGCGCTTCAAAGGTCGTGGTTCACTTCGTGCCGGCGCGAAGCCTCGACAGGCTGGGCGTCCGGTGTCCGGCGACCTTATCCGAAGGCGGGAAGCTGCGGCCAGAGGTTTGCCCGTCTTTTTCCGAAGAAAACGCGGCAGCTACGAGGCGATTTCAAAACTCGGTAGCAGCCGACGTGAGGAGGCTCAAACTTCAAGGGAAACAGAGCCTCCTTACGTCGGCGGCTACGGTTTTGAAAGAGGTCCACTACGCTTCCACAAACTCCAGTTCCGGCAGCCGCGGAATGAGGCCCATCCGGTGGGCGCGCGACAGGAAGCGCCGGATCGACTCGCGGCCCTTGTCGCCGTAGTCGAGCGTCCAGTGGTTCACGTACATGCCCACGAACCGGTCCGCCAAGTCCCGGCCCATGTCGCGGGCGTAGCGCAGCGCGTGGGCGACGGCTTCGGCGCGATGCTCGAGGCTGAATTGAATGCTGGCGGTGAGGATGCCGGAGATCGTCTGGCGGGTCGCCGGCTCGAACCGCTTGTGGATCACGTTCCCGCCGAGGGGCAGCGGCAGGCCGTCGTTCTGCTCGCCCCACCAGACGCCCAGGTCCGCGCACACCTGCAAGCCTTCGTTCTGATACGTGAGCTGGCCTTCGTGGATGATCAGCCCCACGTCGGCCGCGCCCGAGTTCACCGTTTTGAAGATTTGGTCGAACGGAACCACGACGAAGTTGAACTCCCGGCCCGGCTTCTCCAGCCAGAGTTGCAGCGCGAGAAAGGCGCTCGTCATCGTGCCCGGCACGGCGATTCGGCGGCGGGCGACTTCCGCTTTCGACAGCCGGCGTTGGGCCACGAGCATCGGCCCGTAGCCGTCGCCCATGCTCGCGCCGCTGGGCAGGAGCGCGTAGTGGCCGCAAACGTAGGCGTAGGCGTGGATGCTGATGGCCGTGATGTCGAGTTCGCCGCGCGTGGCCCGCTCGTTGAGCGTCTGGATGTCCTGGAGGATGTGCTCGAACTCGAAGCCGTGCGTCGGAATGAGGTGTTTCGCCAGCGCGTAAAACATGAAGGCGTCATCCGGGTCCGGCGAGTGGCCGAGCGTCAGTTTCCGTGTGTCCACGCCGGCAAGGTAGGCGAGACCGACGCGGCAAGTCACGGGGGTTTTTCGGCGCCGCGGAGCGCCAGCCGCAGAGAAATTCCTTGTTCCCCCGCCGCGCCCGTGTCCTACACTCCGCCCCAAGTTTTATGAATTTGAACAAGCTCCAACTCTGGCAACGCTACCAGAAACATTGCACGCCGTTTCCGAAACTCGGCCTGGCCCTCGACCTCAGCCGCGTCCACTTCCCGGACGACTTCTTCAGCACCATGACGCCGGCGGCGGCCAGGGCCTTCGCGGCGATGGCCGAGTTGGAGAGCGGCGCCATCGCCAATCCCGACGAAGGCCGCATGGTGGGCCATTACTGGCTGCGCAACTCCGCGCTCGCGCCCAAGCCGGAGTTGGCGAAGGAAATCGAGGACACGCTCGTGGACATCAAGACATGGAGCCAGCAGGTCCACAAGGGCGAGATCAAGGGCGCGCAAGGCAAGTTCAAGCACGTCCTCGTCATCGGCATCGGCGGCTCGGCGTTGGGACCGCAGTTCGTGGCCGCGGCGCTCGGCCATCCGAAGCGGGACAAGCTGAGGCCGTTCTTCTTCGACAACACTGATCCCGACGGCATGGACAAAGTGCTTGCCGCCATCGGTCGGAAGCTGGGCCAGACGCTCTGTCTGGTGATCTCGAAATCGGGCGGCACGCCGGAGACGCGCAACGGCATGTTGGAGGCGAGGGCCGCTTTCACGAAAGCCGGTCTGCGCTTCGAGGACCACGCCGTCGCCATCACGATGGCCGGCAGCAAGCTCGACCAGCAGGCCATCGCCGACCGATGGCTGCGCCGCTTCCCAATGTGGGATTGGGTGGGCGGCCGCACGAGCGAGACTTCCGCCGTCGGTCTGCTCCCCGCCGCGTTGCAAGGGCTGAACATCGGCAAGCTCATCGCCGGCGCGCGCGCTTGCGACGAAGTCACCCGCGTGCCCGACGTGGCGAGGAACCCCGCCATGCAGCTTGCGTTGATGTGGCACTTCATCGGCGAGGGCCGCGGCACAAAAGTCATGGTGGTGATCCCGTACAAGGACCGGCTGGAGCTGTTCTCGCGCTACCTTCAGCAACTCATCATGGAGTCGCTGGGCAAGGAGTTCGACCTCAGCAACCAGGTGGTCGTGAACCAGGGTCTGTCCGTCTTTGGCAACAAAGGCTCCACCGACCAGCACGCCTACATTCAGCAGTTGCGTGATGGCTTGAGCAACTTCTTCGTCACCTTCATCGAGGTGCTGAAGGACCGTGACCGCAAGGAGCCCTCACTCGAAGTCGAGCCTGGCGTGACCAGCGGCGATTACCTTTCCGGTTTCCTCCTCGGCACGCGCCAGGCGCTCTACGAGAAAGGCCGTCAGTCGATCACGCTGACCATCGACGAAGTCTCGCCGTTCACGGTCGGCATGCTGATCGCGCTGTTCGAGCGCGCGGTGGGTTTCTACGCGTCACTCGTTAACATCAACGCCTATCACCAGCCCGGCGTGCAGGCGGGCAAGCTGGCCGCCGACGCGGTGCTCAAGCTGCAGCGCCGCGTGGTGGAACATCTGAAAGGCAAGGCGGGCCAGCCCGCGACCGTGGAGCAGATCGCGCGGGCGCTCGGCGCGCCGGAGGAAGTGGAGAGCATCTCGAAGATTTGCGAGCACCTCGCGGCAAACCCGGACAAGCGGATCGCGCGCAAGGGCGGCAAGTCCACGGCCACGGCGACCTACGTGATGGCGTAGCGGGTGGGCGCTTGTTTGCCCAATTCATTATGGAGGCGGCGGCCCGCCGCGTGAGGGCACCGGACCTACAGCACGCCCTGGATTCCGAAGAATTCCGGCGCGAGGCCGGGTTTTGCGTCAGCGCCGCCACTTGCCTGACCCTTGGGCCGGCCGTGAGGGCCGAGAGCAGGTTGGTGCCAACCGGGAGTTTTTCCAACAGTTCCTTCACGGCTTCGTACTTCACCGATTCGATCACCATTTTCTGGCCGCCCACCGTGATGGACTCCTTGCGCACGCGCGGTCCGCCCACGTTCTGCCGGGCGTCGGGAACGCCCTCCGCGTGCAAGAAGGCCCGGCCGTGGACCATGCGCAGGCGCCCGAACGAGAGGGTGCCTTCCCCCTGGCCGTCCTCTCCCGGCCCGCCCCCGCGCCACCGCGGAACGGGCGTGCTTTCATCAAACGCCGTGATCAACTCCAGTCTCGCTTCCGTCGCCTCCGGGGGCAGGCCCTGCTCTTGCGGACTGCCGGGACCCTCGGCCAACAACAAATCTTGAGCCAGTCCACCGAGCGAGAGGCGGTAGCGGAGGGACGCGTTCAGCCCGGCAACACAATTCGAGTAGATCACCTCGTTGCTGGCCGTCAACCAGCCCAGCGCGTTGGTGACGACGCCCAGAATGACCGTGGCATCGGTCTTGGGATCGCGGTAACAGACGGCCAGCGGATGACTGCGCAGCGTGACCCCGTCTGGCCCGGTGACTTCCACGCCGAAAGCCCGGCCAATGTCGCCCGGCAGACGGACCTTATGGGCCGTCTGGCGGGCTTCGGCACCGTAGTCGCTCAACTCGAACTCCGCCCGCGCGGGCACGTACTGCCCGAATTCATTGAGCCGGTTCAGACCCGTGGCCAGTTCGGTGTAGCGGTGGTGGCAGGCGCTCACCCGGCCCGTGAGCGGGTTGGTGTGCAAGGTGGTGGATTCCCAGAAATTCTCGAACGCCGTGCGCCCTTTCACGTGCCAGGGCTGGGCGGCCAAAGGTTGCTCCGTGCCCCAGAAGGCAGGGTCGGGCCAGGGACTGGCTGCGGTTGGAACTTGCGCCGGGGCAGCGGTCGCCCAGGCGAGGGTCAGAAGGATGACAACGATGCGGATCGATCTTCTCATGGGGCCTCCTTGGTATGGGGGGTGGTTCGATTGCAGATTGCAGATTGCGGATTGCAGATTGGTCGGTGGTCGGTGGTCCGTGGTCGATGGCTCCTGGTTCATCCAATCAGCGCGCTGAAAGCGTCGCTCCACGGGCCGGGCTGGCCTTGCTTGTTCACCCAGCGCAGATAGTAACTCGCCCGCTGGCCCGCCAGCGCGGCAGGATAGTCCGCCACGTAGGGCGTCTCGGTGTCCAGGGCCAGGAACTGGCAGGCGCCCGGATCGACGGCGGCGGCGCCGCACACCGCGCGCCAAATCTCCGCGCCCATCACGCCGGCGGGTTTGGCTTTGCGCGTGGCGCCTTCGTCCCGAAACTCGATCACGTGCCGGCACGGATGCGGGCGGCCTCAGCGAGGACGATGCTCGCGTTCCTGGCGCGGGCGTCCTCCGGGGGACGGTGGGAGCAGAGAGCGCGGCGATGGGCCGACTTCGGAGTCCAGAGTCCTTGCGCCTGGGACTCAATGCACGAATCAAATCATCACCCCAGTTACCCGGACGCAGACTATCTCCACGCTGCTTCATCGGAATAACTGGCGCCTATCAAACAGAACGCGCCGGCCGTGCCAGCACCCAATTCGCACTTCTGAAACGGCGAAACGACCGCTGACGGTGAAGACGACACCCAGAAGGCCGCGCGGAATGGGCGGAGGCGGCACAGGAGTCCCGTTTGCGCCAGTCCTGGAACACGGCTTGTTGGCCTCGCGGCCCGAACAACAACCGGGACGATCGGCACGTGATCAGCATGGGGGCAAACGCTGGCTCAGCCATCGCAGAGCCGTGCCTCCCCCAAAAGCGAAAATGGCGTCCGTCGCCGGACGCCATCGTTCTGAAAAATCCTGACCGCTTGGACTTCGACTCAAGCCGCGGCCGTCTTGGCGGCTTGTTGTTCCTTCGTCCAAGTCCGCTTCTTCGGCTTGACCACCAGTCCCTTCTTGATGGCCTTGGCGGTGACGCGGATGTAGCGCACCTCCCCGTCCACGACGGCCTTCACGCGCTGGAGGTTCGGGAAAAAACGGCGCTTGGTGATGGCGGTCACGTGCATGCCGATGCCGCCCTTCTTCTTGGCCTTGCCGCTGCGCCAGATGCGAGTGCCCTTGATGGGGCGTTTGCCAGTCAATTCACAAATTCGAGCCATAGACTTCTTTCAAAAGTTCAAGAGCGCGCGAAAGTACCAGCAAAACGCCTTGTGGCAAGCACTATTTCCCGGCAAAAAACGGGTGGTTTTTGCCAACGCGCTTGTGGTTGAATCCGGCCGCACGACCGAGTCTTGACCTGAATCAGAGCGCGGCGACGCCGACAGAATAGAGTTCGCTGTGACTGAGTCGAAACAAAGCATCGCGTATGGCCAACACAGACCAAAACCGCAGTTGGACGCGCCGACAATTCCTGCGCGGCGCGGGAATTTTCGGCGTCGGCAGCGCCGTCGGCACGCTGGCCGGACGAACCTCGCGTGCGGCCGGAGCCAAAGCTGGTGCGCCGTCTGCCGCGCCCCAGGCCTACGACGTCGAGAAGTTCAAAAAGGTCGATCCCAAGCTGATCCACTACGAGCCGGCGGGGGGCATTCGTCCGCCGCAAGCCGAGCCGAACCGGATCGCCTTCGGCCCAGACGAAATGCTCTGGGTGACTTCCGGCAAGCACGTCACGGCCCTCGACCAACAGGGGGCGAAGGCTGTGGAGTTCTCGGTAGGTGAAGTCGTCCGTGCGCTCGCTGTGGCACAGGATGGTTCGGTCTGGATCGCTCTCCGCGATCACATTGAAGTTTTCAACACCCAGGGCAAGCGCGCCAACAAGTGGGACCCACCCGCGAAGAAAGCCTGGCTCACCAGCCTGGCCGTCGGCGAGAAGGATGTGTTCGCCTCCGACGCTGGGAACCGCGCCGTCTATCGCTTCGACCGCGCTGGCAAACTGCTCGGGCGCCTTGGCGACAAGGACGCGGCGCGCAAGGTCCCGGCGTGGCTGGTGCCAAGTCCGTATTTCGATCTGGAGATCGGCGGCGACGGTCTTCTCTGGGTTGTGAATCCAGGACAACACCAGTTCCAGGCGTTCACCTTCGACGGCACACTGGAGAAGACTTGGGGCGAGGCCTCGTTCGGCATCGCCGGCTTTTGCGGCTGCTGCAATCCGTCCTACTTCACGCGGTTGGCGGACGGCCGGTTCGTCACCAGCGAGAAAGGGCTGCCTCGCGTGAAGGTCTATTCCACTGCCGGCCAATTCGAGAGCGTGGTCGCCGGGCCGGCGTCGTTCCCGAAATACATGGAGAACATGAACTCGAATCCCATCCCCATGGACATCGCCGCCGACCGCGCGGGCCGCATCTACGTCGCGGACACGCTCGGCAACCAGATTCGCATCTACCAGCGAAAGAGTTGAGCCACGAATGAAGAGCGACCCACACGGACTCCTTGCGGCCAGTTCTCCCAGAACACAGCGCGAATCCCGCCGCGCCTTCCTCCGCACCTGCGCGCGCTACCCGGCGCTGGCCGGCCTCGCGGTGGTGGGCGGTTGGCTGGCGCTGCGCAAAGGCGATCCTTCCGACGGCGAGCCGTGCGTGAAACAGCGCCTCTGCCGCGGGTGCTCGCTGTTTGACAATTGCGAAAGGCCCCAAGCCATGACCACTCGTAAAGCCACTTCGTGAATATGGCGGACCAGCACCCATCCTCTCAGTGCGGCTGCGGCTCGGGCGCTTGCGGCAACGGCGGCTCGGCGAAGCCGTCGCCCGCGTCGATCCAATTCAAGAAGCCAGCCAGCGCGCCGGCCAAGAGCGCAGTGCCCGCCGCCGCCGCGCCGCCGTCGCGCCGCCAGTTCGTGGGGGGGGCGCTGCGCGGGGCGTTTCTCTTCGTGCTCGGCGCAGCGACCAGCCTCATCGCGCGGGTGAGCCAGAAAGAACGCACGGTCTGGCAGATCGACCCGACCAAGTGCATCGCCTGCACCAACTGCGCGAACCATTGCGTCCTCACGCCGTCCGCCGTGAAGTGCGTCCAGCAGTATCCGATCTGCGGCTACTGCAAGCTCTGCACCGGCTATTTCGAGCCGGAACCAAACGCGTTGAACACCGCCGCCGAAAACCAAGTCTGCCCCACCGGCGCCATCGAACGCCGCGCGCTGGAAGACCCCTACTACGAATACAACATCGACGAAGAGCTTTGCATCGGCTGCGGCAAGTGCGTCGTCGGTTGCGTGGTCTTTGGCAACGGCTCCTTCTCCCTTCAGATTCGTCACGACCGCTGCGTGAACTGCAACGAATGCGCCATCGCGATGGTCTGTCCCGCCGACGCTTTCGTGCGCGTCCCGGCGAGCCAGCCCTACTTGCTCAAGACGCGGGAAAAACAAGGATGAACGCGCGAGGGCAATTCCCAATCCACAATTTGCAATTCTCAATTCTCAATTCCTTGGCTCCACTACTTCGAGTTCTCCTGCTTCTCGTCGTGCTCCTCAGCCCGCTCGCCACCTTCGCCGCCGAGCGTTTCCCTCCGCCCGAATTTGAACCCGGCACCTACACGATGCCGCCGACAACCACGCCGCCGCCGCGCCTGGCGGTGATGGAAATCGTAGATGTCGCGGTCCTGCTGGGCGCGCTGTCGCTCTCCACCTACGGCGTGCTGGTCAAGCGGTCCCGCCGGCACGTCTTCTGGGTGATGGTGTTCTCGCTCCTCTACTTCGGTTTTGTGCGCCAGGGCTGCGTGTGTTCCATCGGTTCCATCCAGGACGTGACCTTGGCGCTGTTCGACAAGAGCTACGCCGTGCCGGTGTCGGTGCTGCTTTTCTTTCTGCTGCCGCTCGTGTTCACGCTGTTTTTCGGGCGTTCTTTTTGCGCTGCGGTCTGTCCCCTCGGCGCGGCGCAAGACATCGTCACGTGGAAGCCGATCAAGCTCCCGGTGTGGCTGGAGCACGCGCTGGGCGTGATTCCGTTCCTCTACTTGGGCGCGGCGGTGCTCTTTGCGGCGACCGGCACGGCCTTCGTGATCTGCGAATGGGATCCGTTCGTCGCGTTCTTCCGGCGCGGCGGCAGTTTCAAAATGCTGGCGCTCGGCGCAGGTTTCCTCGCGGTGGGACTCTTCATCGGGCGGCCCTACTGCCGCTTCCTTTGTCCCTACGGCGCCATCCTGAGCGTGCTGTCGCGCTTCGCGAAATGGAACGTCACCCTCACGCCCGACGACTGCCTCAAGTGCCAGATTTGCGACGTGGCTTGTCCGTTCGGCGCCATCGCGGAGCCGGATGAAGCCGCGCCGCCCAAACCGCGTCCGGGGTTCGGTCGTCTCGTCGTGCTGGGCACGCTCACCTTGCTGCTGATGGCCGGCGGCGCGTGGCTGGGCGGTCGCCTCGGTCTGCCGATGTCGAAGCTGAACCGCACCGTGAGCCTCGCCGAGCGCATCGCCGCCGAGGACTCCGGCGCAATCAAGGACGTGAACGACGCCAGCAAAGCCTGGCGCGCTCTGGGCAAACCCGCGCACGAACTTCACGCCGAGGCGCTGCGCGTGCGCGGCCAGTTCCGCTTCGGCGGTCTGCTGCTGGGCGCATTCGTGGGCCTGGTGATCGGGGCCAAGCTCATCGGCCTCGCCTTCGCCCATCCGCATGATGTCTATGAGCCGAACCTGGCCAACTGCGTAGCCTGCGGGCGCTGCTACTCGTATTGCCCAAAAGTGCTCGTCGCGGCGAAGCGGAGTGAGAAGAAGGAAATGCCGAGGCCGACTGCGGCGTGAACTTTGGTCTGAACTTGAGCCTACAAATGCCAGCCTCCACCCTTCCAGCCGCCAAAGCCGCCGTGCAACCTGTCCTCCCGCTCTGGCCCACGGTCGGCGCGCGAGTGGCCCTCGCCACCGGGGCGTTCTGCCTCGTGGTCGCATTGGCGCTGGGCCTGGAGCATTTCCGCCACAAGGGCGCGACGCATCCGCTCGATCATCCGCAAGTCATCAAGCTCAAGGAGCAACTTGTCCGCGAGCCGCAGAACGAGGCGCTCAAGAAAGACATCCGTGCTCTCGATCTCCAACTTCGCACCGCGCACGACCGCTACCTCGCGCATGTGGGCCGCGGCCAATGGCTGCTCTTCGGCGGGATGGCGGTGTTTCTCGCGTCCCTCCAGGCCACCGTGTGGAAGAAGAATATCGCGCGGCCCGGCAAAGTGCAGAAGCCACCCGGCTGGCAGGCGCGCAGAATTCTTCAGTCCACCGCCGCCGTGGCTCTGCTCGGCATGACGGCCGGGGCCGGCGCCTGGGCGTTGGTGAACTCTTCCAGCACGCGGGTCACGGCAGACTTGGCCCTGCCGCCCAAGCCGGTTGAAACTGCCGTCGCGCCGACCGCGACAGCCTCGGCGTCCGCTGCGTCGCTGCCCACGAAAGAGGAAATCGCGCGCCAGTGGGGCCGGTTCCGCGGGCCAGGCGGCGCCGGCGTGTCGGCTTTCACGAACGTCCCGCTGACGTGGAGCTTGGAAACCGGCGAGAATGTTCTCTGGAAAGCCAAAGCCCCGGGGCCGGACCCCAATTCTCCGGTCGTGTGGAGCAACCGGCTTTTCCTCACCAGCGGCGACGCGAAGAAACGCGAGATCTTCTGCTATGACACCGACACGGGCAATTTGGTTTGGCAGAAGACCGTCGAGAAAGTTCCCGGCGGTGGTGCGGCGGTCGAACTGTCGGAGACTTCCGGCGGCATGGCTTGTCCCACCGCGGCTACCGATGGCCGGCGCGTGTATGCCATGTTCGCCAACGGCGACGTGGTGGCGTTTGACTTCGCCGGCACGCTGGCGTGGGCCGTCAGCCTGGCGCCGATCAAGAATCAATACGGCCACGCCGCGTCCCTGGACCTGTGGCGGGACCGGCTGCTCATCCAGATCGACCACGGCGACAGCGACACGAAGGTCTCACGCCTCGTAGCACTGAATACCGCCGACGGCAAGATCGCCTGGGAGAAGCCCCGCGAGACGCACGGCACTTGGTCGTCGCCCATCACGGTCGAAGCCGCCGGCAAGCCACAGACCATCACGCTCGGCCTGCCGCACGTCATCGCCTATTCCCCGACCGACGGCGCGGAGTTGTGGCGCGCGGAGGGCATGGACGGCGAGATCACGCCGTCGCCGATCTTGGCCGGCGGTTTCGTCCTCGCGCCCAGTCCCTCGACCAAACTCATCGCCATCAAGCCTGACGGCGCCGGCGACGTGACCAAGAGCCATGTGGCTTGGATCGCTGAGGAGGGCGTGCCGGACATCACCAGCCCGGTGAGTGACGGGCAGCGCGTCTATCTGCTGGGGACCGGGGGCACGCTGACATGCATCGATCTCAAGACGGGCAAGAAAGCCTGGGACAAGGAACTGGAACTGGAGTTCAAGTCCTCGCCCAGCCTGATTGGCGACAAACTGCTTTGTCTGAGCGCCGACGACCGCGGCACGGCCATCGTTGTGGCGGCGGCGACAGAGTTCAAGGAAGTGGGCCGCGCGACGCTGGGCGAGAGCGTGGCGGCCTCGCCCGCCTTTGGCGACGGGCGGTTGTTCATCCGGGCGAAGACGCAGTTGTTCTGCATCGGGGGCAAGGCGAAGTGAGGTTGGGGCTGCTCCCCAGCGGGGGAAATACGGCTTAAGCGGAGGAAGGCTCCTTCCGATAGCCCGTGTGTGCATTCAATGTTCGGCTCGGTGAGAGCCATTGAATACCCACGTCACTTCGAGGAATTCGGAAGGAACAACGATGAGACACGGAACGCTGTCGAATGCTGTCAGGGGTGGTGTCATGGTGAGCATGGCCGCATGGGCTGTGGTGGCAGTAGCCCCGGCCCGTGCTGCCTCTCCTGAGACGAACTCGACAAACCAATTCAAAGCCGTCCGCGAGATGCCCCTGGAGGACTGCCTCCTGACGGCGATGCAGAACAACCGCCGCCGGCCCGCCTCCCGTTACGCCGTGGCTATGGCGGAGGCCCAGCATCGCCAGGCGCTGGCCGGCTATTGGCCGCAGATCGGCGTCAAGGGCGGCTATCAGCGCATGGACGAAGCGCCGAACTTCATTTTCCCCGCGAGCCAGATGTACGTGCCGCCCCAGACCATCAACGTCCCAGCGGGCACGGCGCTGATCACGGTGCCGGCGCAACTGGTCAATCCCGCCGCGCCGCCTGGCGCGACCGTGCAGTTGCCCGTGGCCACCCCGGAACAGAACATCAACGTGGCGGCACAGCAATTCCCCATTCCCGCCCAGGACATCAAGTTGATGGACCCGGACAATTTCTTCGCATCGCTCAATGCCGTGTGGCTCCTCTACGACGGCGGGATGCGCAAGGGCTATCGCGAGCAGGCCCGGGGCCTTGTCGAGATGATGAAACAGGAAGCCCGCCGCACGGACCTGGAAATCGCCGACAGCGTGAAGCGGCTTTACTACGGCTCGGTGCTGGCGCTCCAACTTCACCAAGTCGGCCAGGACACGCTGGCCCGCATGGAAGCCACGCTGAACCTGACCGAGACGATGTACAAGGAAGGCGGCGGCAAGGTGAAAAAGACCGACTTCCTCGACAACAAGGTGATGGTCGAATCGCTGCGTTCCATGGTGGCCTTGCTGGAGAAGAACGAACTGATGGCCCAGGCCGCGCTGGCCAACACGATGGGCCTGCCGTGGAACTCCAGCGTGAAACCCGCCGACAAGGAAATGCCCTACGCACCTTTCGTGGACCGTTTGGACGGCCTCGTCAGCACCGCCTACCAGTTCAATCCCGACTGGGGCAAAGTCGAAGCCGGCCTCCGCGCGGCGGAAGGCGCCGTGCGCACGGTCAAGAGCGATTTCTATCCTCGGTTGGCGGTGACGGGCGAACTGCACAAATGGTGGAACGACTACAATGCCGGCATTTCCACCGACCGCAACAAGGAAGGCTGGACGGCGGGCTTTGGCGTGGAGATTCCGCTCTTCAGCGGCTTCCTCACCAAGAACAAAGTGGCCGAAACCCGCGCCCGCGTGGCCAAGATCAAGGAGGAGCAATTCCTCCTCAAAGAGGGCCTTGGCCTCCAGATCAAGGACACGTTCCTGGGCCTGAGCGCCGCTGAGAAATCTTACCAGGCCACCCTTGACGCGATGAAAGCCTCCACGGAGAATCGCGACCTGAACACCCGCGCCTACCAGAACGAACTCGTCGAGACGGAGAAAGTCATCCGCGCCCAGTTGATGGAGGCGCTGATGTCCGCGCAGCACTACAAGGCCCGCTACGATCACATCGCCTTGCAGTCGCAACTCAATCTGCTGGTGGGAACGGAGGTGTTGAAGAAGATCGAAGGGAAATGAGCGGTGACGCGCCAACGCAGTTTGGGTGCTGGCAGCAGCAAAGCAAAAGGCTCAGACTTCCTGATCCGGCATGGGAGATGGCACAGGCTCATGGAATCGGGGTGGATCGTGCGTCGCCGGGTCAGGGGACCCGGCCTACAGCCGCGGCATCGCTTGTAGGCCCGGTGCCCTCACCGGGAGGCCCAACCCAATTCCACGGCTCAGGAGTTCTGAGGCTTCTCTGCTGCCTGGTCGTCGGCGTCGGGTTGGGTCGGACGCCCCCCTTCCTGAGCGCCGGGTCTGCTCCACCCGTGACCGACACCAACCAGCCCTTCCGCCTCGCGTTTACCGCCGGCATGTTCACCGAGGTCAACGAGAACGACGCCCGCGCGGCCATGAAGGTCTGGATCATGACCGTGGCCAAGGAGCGCAACATTCCGGTGGATGCCGATCCGCACATTTGCCCGACGGTGGATGGGTTGATCCAGCTTTGCCGGACGAATCCGGTGGATGGTTTTGGTCTGCTCACGCCGGAGTATGCGCGTCTGACGAATGAAATGGGTTTCGACCGCTTCGCCGCCGGCACGCAAGCCGGAAGTATTCAGGAAGAATACGTCATCCTGGTTCGTCAGGGCCGCGGCGTGGAGCGGCTCGAACAACTCGAAGGGCGCACGCTCAATGTCCTACACAGTCCGCGCATGAGCTTGGCCTTGATCTGGCTCGACACCCTCCTACTGGAAGCGCGTCAAAAACGCGCCGCCGAGTTCTTCGGGCGAGTCAGCCTCATCCCGAAAGCCTCCAAGGTAGCGCTCCCGGTTTTCTTCGGGCAGATCGACGCCTGCCTCCTGACCCGGCGGAGTCTTGCGGTCATGGGAGAGTTGAATCCGCAAATCGGCAAGCAGTTGCGCGTCCTCGCCCATTCCCCGGCCGTGGTGCCGGCGGGCTTCGCTTTCCGCACGGACTACGCGTCACCATTCCGCGCCCAGATTCTGGCGGAGATGGCGCAACTGGGCGAAAGCCCGGCGGGCCAGCAAATCCTCGCGCTGACCCAGGCGGAACGCCTAGAAGACCATCCTGTTTCCTGCCTGAACAGCGGCTTGGAGTTGCTGGCCAAGCACCAGCGGCTGTGCGCGGGGATCAATCAGACTGCCGCGCCCAAACTCACCGGCTCGGCCGGCAGTTTGGGCAAGGAAGGGAACCCGCCATGAACGGCGTGACGCATCCTCAGCGGACGGGTTTGATTCTGGCGATGGCGTTGGCGGCCTTGCCATTCGGCACAGTGGCGCAGGAGTCCTCTACCTTCCGCATCGGGTTCTCTTCGGCGTCCTTTGGCGAGGTCAATGAGAACGACGCCGCTGCCGCCGTGCGGGTCTGGGCGCAGGCGCTCGCCACCGAGCGTGGCATTCCAGCCGATCCCCAACCCAAGATTCTGCGCAGCGTCAGTGAAATCGCGGCGGCGTTGACGAACAAACTCATCGACGCGATCAACATGACGACCGGGGAGTACGCGGCGCTCCAAGGCCGCGTGGCCCTGCAGCACTGCGTGGTCTCCGTCAAGAACAAGGTGATCACGGAGGAATACGTGTTGCTCGTGCATCGCGCGAGCGGCCTCGAACGGCTCAGCGACTTGCGAGGCCGCAAGCTCGGGCTGCTCCAGTCCGCCCGCGCTTCGTTGGCCCCAGCCTGGCTGGACCTCCTCCTCGCCAAGGAGGGACTCGGACTGCCGGCCAACTTCTGCGGCCAGATGATCTCGTCATCCAAGATCACCAAGGCGATTCTGCCCGTGTTTTTTGGCCAGCTTGACGCCTGCTTGGTGACTCGCAACGGCTTCGAGACCATGATCGAACTCAATCCGCAGGTCAGCCAACAACTCAAGATTCTGGCCTCCTCGCCGCCGCTGGTGCCGGTGGTGTTTTGCTTCCGAGCGGACTACACCTCCGCCGTGCGAAACAAGCTGTTGGGCGAAATCTCTCGCTGGCACACCTCTCCGGCAGGCCGTCAGATTCTGACCATCTTTCAAACCGACAGTCTGGAGGAGCGACCTGTCAGTTGCCTGGACAGCGCGCTGGAGATGGTGGCGGCGCACCAGCGGCTGTGTGGCGAGACGAACTCGGGCAAGGCCAAAGGAAGAGCGGAATGACCATCCAAGTTCCGAATTCCGAATTCCGAAGCGAGCCTGAAGTTCCAGGCCCGAATACCAGCCAGACTTCAGAAGCGATTTCAAAACCCCGTAGCAGCCGACGTGAGGAGGCTCAAACTTCAGTGAAAACAGAGCCTCCTCACGTCGGCTGCTACGGTTTTGAAAGAAGCTCTTCACACTGTCTTTTCGGATTTCGGATCTTCACCGGGCTGCTCCTGTTCCTCGCTGTCATCACGGCATTGGGTCAGAGTCCGAAACCTGAGCCGGACCACTCAGCCGACAGCGGGTCCGCCGATCAGCACCAAGAGCAGAACGGGGCCGACATGGTGCGCATTGGCATTGCGCCCGGCACCTGGGGCAGCATCAACCGCAACGACGCCAGCGCGGCGATTACCGCTTGGGCCAAGGTCATCATGCGGCAGCGCGGCATGACGCTGAGCGTGGAAACCACGTTGTTCGAAGCGGACGAGGACATGACCCGTGCCCTGCGTGGGGGGCGCGTCGATGCCGTCTCCATGCTCGCCCACCAATTCCTGCGTCTCGATCCACAGCTCCAGCCGGACTATGTCTATCTGGCCGCCCGGCAAGAGGCCTTTACCGAACGGTATGTCTTGCTCGTGCATCGCGCCGCCGGCATTGGGGACTTGAGCGGTTTGCGCGGCGGCCGTCTGCTGCTGGCGAAGAACGCCCGCGCCAGCCTCGGACCGTTCTGGCTGGACACGCTGCTGGGCCGCCAATCGCTCGGCTCGGCCGAGGCGTTCTTCAAAAGCATGACGCGGCTGGACAGCCCGTCCAAGGTGGTCTTGCAGGTCTTCTTCCGCCAGGCGGAGGCCTGTCTGATCACGACGAACGTTTTTCAACTCGCCGGAGAACTCAATCCGCAACTCCACAAGGAGCTGCGGGTGCTGGCCGTTTCACCGGAAGTCGTGCCGGCGCTGTTCTGTTTCCGCCCCGGCCATGCTTCCCGGGCGCGGGAGTTGTTGGAGCCAGCTATTTTCACCTTGCATGAGAGCCTGGCTGGCCAGCAAGTGCTGGCCGTCTTCCAATGTGAACAGATGGTCAAGCGCCCCCTCTCTTGCTTCGGCAGCACCCGTGAGTTGCTGGCGGAATATGACCGTTTGAAAAAGCCGCCTGCCCTCGGATTGCGGAAGGGGGTGAAGCCGGGAACATGAAGCCCGAAACCGTCAAGAGCAGAAGAATGGGCATCACCCTGCGGACGGCCTTGCTGTCGTGGCTGGTGACCCTCGCGACCCTGCTGATTTTCGTCACGTTCATCATTCCTCAGCAGAAGCGCACGTTCCTGGAGAACCTGGAATCCAAGGCCCACGGCGTGGCTGTCTCACTGCGGGACGTGGCCGCCGGGGCGGCCGTCAACGAGGACTTCAGCAGCGTGGTGGACCACTGCAAAGAAATGCTGAACGGAGACAGAGCTTTGGACTACTTGGTGATCACCAAGAACGACGGCTTCGCTTTGATCAGTGACCGTACCGGTTGGCGTTCGGAGATCAACGCCAGCAAGGATTGGCGGCCGGACAGACGCGATCCCGCCAGCGGCATCGGCGTGGTGTCGCTGTTTAACCGGCGGGTCTTCCACTACTCCCAGCCCTTTGACTACTCCGGTATCCAGTGGGGCTGGATTCACGTCGGACTGTCGCTCGAAAGTTACGATCGCAGTGTGAACCAGGTTTACCGGCGAACCGGCGTCCTGGCGGTGGTCTGCGTCGTCCTCAGTCTGATGGCCTCCGTGATTTATGCCAAGCGGCTCGTCCGGCCCATTTTGAGCCTCCGCGAGGCCGTCCAGAAAGTCGCCGGGGGCGACTGGTCCGCGCGGGCCACCGTCCAAACCGGCGATGAAATCGAGAATCTGTCGCGTTCGTTCAACCGCATGACCGACGCTTTGCTCCAGCGCGACCGGATTCTGCAAAGCGTCCGGTACGCCGGGCAGAAACTGCTCAGCACGGTGGAGTGGCAAGAAGTCATTGAAGAAGTCCTGGGCAAAATCGGCGGCGCCGCAGGCGCCAGCCGGGCTTACATCTTCGAGAATCATGCCGGGCCGGGCGGGAGCTTGGTGACCAGCCAACGATACGAATACGCGGCGCCGGGCCAGATCCCTCTCGTGCATACCTCCAAACTCCAGAACCTCCCTTGGTACGGCACGGGGTTTGAGTCGTGGGCCGAGGGTCTGCAACGCGGCGAAACGTTTTCCGGACACTTCCGTGACTTGAATGCAGCGCAGCAGAGGGCCTTGGCCCCTCAAGGGATCCGGTCGCTCATTCTGGTTCCGATCATGACCGGGCGGGACTGGTGGGGCTATCTGGGAATGGACGAATGCACGCGGGAACGGACTTGGACGGACGCCGAGCGCGACAGCCTCCGCGCCGCCGCCGACATGCTCGGCGCCGCCATCGAACGCCAGCGCGCCCAGCGCGCGCTGATCGAAGCGAAGGAAACCTTGGAGCATCGTGTTCTCGAACGGACCAAGGAACTGCAGGAACAAGTGGTCGCCCGGGAGAAGGCCCACGCCGCACTGGCCGAGGCCCAGCAACGGCTCATGGAAGCTTCGCGCTTGTCCGGCATGGCCGACGTCGCCACCGGCGTGCTGCACAACGTCGGGAACGTCCTCAACAGCGTCAACGTCTCGGCCTCCTTGGTGGCGGAACGCGTGCGCCAGTCGCGGGTGGACAACTTGGCCGCCACGGCCGACCTGCTGGAAGCGCACGCCGGCGATCTGGCCGGGTTTCTGACCTCTGATCCGAAAGGCAAGCTGGTGCCCGGCTACTTGCGCAAGCTGTCGGTTTTCTTTCAGGAAGAAAAAGCCGCGCAGCTTCGCGAAGTGGAATCGCTGCTCAAGAACGTGGAGCACATCAAGGAAGTCGTGGCCATGCAGCAGAATTACGCGCAGGTTTCCGGCGTCATTGAGCCGTTCTCCCTGGCCGGCATTTTGGAAGACGCCGTGCAGACCCTCCGGGCCGCTTTGGGCCGCCATCACATCCGGGTCCATCGCCATTTCGAGCCGGTCCCGCCGGTGGTGTCGGACCGATACAAGGTGATGCAAATCCTGCTGAACTTGTTGCGCAATGCCCAGCAGGCGGTCCTGGAAGCCGGCCAACCCGAGAAACACATCGCTCTCTCCATCTGCGCCCTGCCGGCCAACCGGGTGCGGGTGCAAGTGCGCGACAACGGGGTGGGTATCCCGCCGAAAAACCTGACGCGAATCTTCTCGCACGGCTTCACCACCAAACGTGAGGGCCACGGCTTTGGTCTGCACTCGGGGGCGCTGGCGGCCCAGGAACTGGGCGGCGCTCTCACGGTAGAAAGTGCGGGCCTGGGCCAAGGCTCCACGTTCACGCTGGAACTGCCGCTGGTGCGCGGAGACCAACCCGCCCTGGAGACACCGTCATGAGCACGAGCCAATTTTTCACCCCCAACCACCGCGTCCTGGTGGTGGACGATAATGAAGCCATCCACGCGGATTTGCGCAAAGTGCTGGCGGGCGACACGGCGGCCCACGAAGGGCTTCGGAACGACGAAGCCGTCCTGTTTGGCAAGACCGCGGTGGCGCGGGCGGGGTTCGATCTGGACTTCGCCTTTCAAGGGGAAGAAGCGCTGGCCAAGGCCGAGCAAGCCTTGCGTGAAGACCGCCCTTACGCGGTGGCGTTCGTGGACGTGCGGATGCCGCCGGGATGGGACGGCATCGAAACCATCAGCCGCTTGTGGAAGCTCTGTCCGGAGGTGCAGGTGGTGCTTTGCACGGCCTACGCCGATTACTCGTGGGAGGACATCATGCGCCGGCTGGGGCACTCCGACAGCCTGCTCATTCTAAAGAAGCCCTTCGACGCCATTGAAGTGCTCCAAACCGCGCACGCCCTGGCGCGGAAATGGCTCCTGAACCGCCAGGCCAAGGCGCGCGTGGAGGACCTGGACCGCATGGTCCTGCGACGCACCGCGGAACTTCAGACCGCCAACGAGCGGCTGCGCGGTTCAGAACAACGCTTCGCCCGGGCCTTTGCCGCCAGTCCCGTCCCATTTGCGATTCTCTCGCAGGCGGACGGTCGTTTCGTCGATGTGAACCAGCGGTTCCTCCAAGCCACCGGCTTCGCGCGAGAGGAAATCATTGGACGCACGGCCGAGGAGATCTCCCTCTGGCCGGCCGAGTCCAACGACACGGCCTGGACCACAGTGCTGAAACTGTCTTCGCCGTTGAGCGAACGCCGCGGCCTATTTCGGACCCGAACTGGAGAGAGCCGCCCGGCGCTCGTTTCCGCCGAAGTCATCCAACTCGCCGACGCCCCGCACCGGCTGCTGATGCTCCAGGACATTTCCGAACGGATGCGGTTGGAGGACCAGGTTCGGCACGCCCAGAAGACGGAGGCCGTGGGCCAGTTGGTGGCAGGGATGGCCCACCACTTCAACAATCTCCACCAAATCATCCACGGCCATGTCTCCATCTGCCTGGATGGCGCGCAGGACGCCGGGCTGGCGGAGTCGTTGCGGGAAATCGACGCCGCGTCACGAAGGGCCGCGACGCTCATCCGCCAGTTGCTGGCGTTCAACAGCAAACAGGTGCTGCGGTTTGATGTGTTGGACCTCAACCGCGTGCTGAAGCAGTTGGCGTCCAAGCTGGGCCTTTTGCTGGGACCTGGCGTCAAGGTTGAACTGCAACTGGCCTCGGAACTGCCCGCCGTGCGCGCCGATCCACGCGCCATCGAGCAACTCCTCGTGGAACTGGTCCGCAACGCCTCCGAGGCCATGCCGTCCTGCGGACGGCTGACGCTCCGCACAGAAACGGTCAAACTGGATGACCGTGATATCGAGGCCGCGTCTCCAGTTCTCCCTGGCTCGTTCGTGTGCTTGAGTGTGATCGACACTGGGGCGGGCATGGATGCCGACACCAAGCAGCGGGTCTTCGAGCCGTTCTTCACCACCAAGACCACCGGTGAAGGCACGGGGCTTGGCTTGGCCACTGTGTACGGCATCGTCAACCAGCACAACGGTCTGATCCGCGTCCACAGCGAGCTGGGGCAAGGCGCGACGTTCGAGATCTTCCTCCCGATGGCCGACCGGCCGGCGGCTTCCGCCGCGCCAAAAACGCAGGCGTCCCAGCGGGATGGAGCGGAAACCATTCTTCTGGCGGAGGACGATGATGGAGTGCGGCATCTGGCTCAAAAACTCCTTGAGCAGGCCCGCTATCGCGTGTTGGCGGCACAGGACGGCGAGGAAGCCTTGCGGCTTTACCACCAGCACGCCAACGAGGTGGATTTGCTGCTCCTGGACGTGGTGATGCCGCGCCTGGGCGGCAAGGCGGTGGCGGATGCGATCAAGAAACTTCGGCCCGCTCTGCCTTGTCTCTTCGCGAGCGGCTACAGTTCGGAGATGCTGGCCTCGGTCGAGAAGGAGAAACTCATCCAGAAGCCTTTCTCGCCGCAGCAACTGCTGCGCGTCGTGCGGGAAACCCTCAACGCGGGACCACGCCAGGCGCCGGGCCAAGTTCCAGCCTCCTGAGCCGTGGCCGCTCCAAGGCTGCATCCAGCCCGGTTCGGGAGCCCTCGTAGCGCCGACTTCCAAATAACACTTACGCAGCGGGCTTCATCGCAACGAGTTCCCAGCCCAGCTCTTGGGCTTCGCGTCGCAGCCGTTTCATCCGCGCTTCGGCCGCTTTCAACTCATACACCGCCACGTCCAAGGGGA
>JACRJZ010000083.1 GCA_016219875.1 Verrucomicrobiota bacterium
CGAGGGAGGCCGGACTGCCACCGTGCCCCGGCTTCCTTCGCTTCCAATTTCCAGGGGCATTTGGGTAACACCACTTTTGAGTCAACCGGAGCATTTTCCGGCCTCATCTTGGGTAACACCCCCTTTTGAGTTACGGCGGGCCGCCAATTGGCGAGGCAGGGGGGCCTCCGGGCTGCTGCCGTTGAATTAAGCAGCGGCGGTAGGCTCTTCATCGTAATCATCATCTTACTCTTACTCGCTGAAGTGCTGGGGAGATTAAGATTACGAGCAAGATTATGAGCAGGAACCTGTCGGCTTGGCTGTGCCGCTGGCCTTAATTCAGCGGCGATGGCCTCCGGGCTGCGGCCGAGGGCGCGCTATGGCGTCAACCGCAAACCAGCCGGAACGGACTGCCTCCTACCTTTTGCTGCTCACTCCTCAATCCGGTAAAGATGCGTCCTCGTCCGAAGAACCAGCGCCTTTCCGGTCACAGCCGGTGACGCCATGAAGCCGGCGTCGAGTTGGCTCTCGGCGAGTTTCTTAAACTCCCGCGTGGCGGCCACCACCGTCGTCTTGCCTTCCTCGCTGAAGAAGTAAAGCCGTGCTTCCACCGCCATCGGCGCGGCGGAGTAGTTGCCGCCGATGCGCTCGTTCCAGGCCACCGTGCCGGTCTTCGCTTCCCAACACGTCGCCACACCGTTGTCATCGATGCCGAAGAGCAGGTCCCCGACGAGGGTGAGCGAGGGCTTCTTGGGCACGTTCCGTTTGGTCTTCCAGACGACTTCCAACTTCGTCCCGGCGGGCTTGGGTTGGTTGGCATCGACCACTTCGCCCTTTCGGCCGGGCCGGATGGCCAGCACCTGTCCGCTGCCCCAGCCACTGGGCGCGAAGACCAATCCCAGCCCCGCCACCGGGCGCGTGCTGGCCGAGTGGTTCTGCCGCTCTTCCACGCGCCAGAACTCCTCGCCCGTCAGCGGATCGTAGGCATAGAGCGCCTTGGCCCCCTGGCTCAACAGCGTGCGCACGCCGTCGAGCAGCGCCACGTGGCAAGTCCCGAAGCCCTTGCGGAGATCGCCCTCAATCATGGGCTGACCGTCCACGCCAAGGTCTTTGAAGTCGATGGACCGCGGCTTCTGCCAAACGGTGCGGCCGGTTTCCTTGTCCAGCGCCACGATGAACTGGCGGTCGCTGCCGTCGAAATTCATGATGAACAGGTCCCCGTGGAGGATCGGCGACGACCCGGCGCCGCGGTAGTGGTTGCAGACGAAGTCGCGCCGCTCCCACAGCACGTGGCCCGTCCGCGTGTCGAGGCAGGCCGTGCCCGGCGCTCCAAACGTCACATAAACCCGGCCCTCCTCGATCACCGGCGTCGGCGAGGCGTAGGTGTTGAACGCCGGCACCGACTGGGGCTTCTCGATCTCAAACAGCTTCTGGTCGCGGACGATCTGGCCCGTGTCGCGATCAAGGCAAACCGCGAAAAGTTCGCGGCCATTCTCCGTCGCCGTGGCCAGCCAAATCTGGTTGCTCCAGATGACCGGCGACGCCCAAGCCCGTCCGTGGAGGGCGGTCTTCCACTTGACGTTCCGCTGCTCGCTCCACCTCAGCGGCAGCCCGGTGTTGGTGGAGGTGCCGTCGCCTCGCGGCCCGCGGAACTGGGGCCAGTTGATTTCGTTGGCAGGAAGTGAAAGGGCGGCGAGCAGACCGCCCCAGCAAAGGAACGTACGCATCATAGAGGAGCCTTTTTCAAAACCGTAGCAGCCGACGTGAGGAGGCTCTGATTTCCTTGGCCGGCTCTGCCTTCCGACCTCTGAATGGAGCCTCCTTACGTCGGCTGCTACGGGGTTTTGAAATCGCTTCAGCACACTCGGCAGACTTCCAGACCGAGCAGCGCACCGAGCTTATCGATCTTGGCCGCGAGGTGGCCGACACCGATGGCGCAGTGATGGGCGGGGCCGGCCTTCGACCATTCGTTCATGAACGCCTTCGCGCCGAGGCGGAAGCGGTAGCGGCTGTTGGTGTTTCCGATGTGCAGCACCGGACCCGGCACGGACTCGCCTTCCGCCGTGAGCAAGAAAACCCTTCCGCCCGCGCCTTGCACCACCGAAAGCAGCGTGACGGGGCCGTGCTTCACGGTCATCTGGATGGAAAGGCCCTGGCCTGGCTTGCCGTGATACACCGGCAGCGGCACCAGGCCGACGCGCCCTTCCGCGATGGCGAAGTGGGCCGGGCCGTCGTGGCCGAGGTACACGACGTCGTCCTTGAAGTCCGCCAAGTAAAACTCGCTGAACGAGCCGCCCGCGCCGAAGAGGTCCATGATCTTCATGGCTTGGGCGTTCTTGATCTCGCACTCGCCGGCCACCGGCACGTGGCGTCCCGTGAGGAGCGTGTTGCCGGCGATCACCGACGTCACGATGTCGCGGTAGGCGTAGCCGTCTTCGCTCTCGTAGTAGTAGGCGAGCGCGCCGAGGCGATGCTTCGCGACCAGCGCATCGAGCGCGCAGGAGGTCCGCGCCGCGCGGGCCAATTCGGCTTTCTCGCACTCGGGCGACACGTCGAACTCGCGGCGGAACTGTTTGATCTTGTTCTCGACCTCGCTCCGGGTGACGGCCTCGCGGAACTTGTGCAACTCGCACATTTCCACCGGCTCGAAATGGTTGCCAAACGCCGCCGACTGCTGGGTCATGTCGCTGTACACGTCCAACATGCCGCCGTAGTAATGGCCGAGCACACCGAGGCGGTTCGCGCGCATTCCCACAGCCACCCGCGCGGCCTCGACCCAATCCTGGATTTCCCGCCAAGCCGCGTCGTCAGCGAGGTGGCCGGTGACGAGATGGTAGGCGATGCCCGCGCGGTTGAAGGCGCAGGCGATTTCCGGCGCGGAGCACGACTGGCAGTGTTCGAGCCAGATGCCGGTCATCAGTCCCCGATCGCCCAGGGCGTTGAACTTCGCATAGTCGAGCTGCGGCACGGGCTGGAGGTTGAGCACCACCACCGGCACGCGCGCCTGTTGCACCACCGGCAGCACGATGGACGACAGCGCGTAGGTCGAGACGTAGAGGAAGATGATCTCCACCTCCTCGCGCCGGAAGAGCGACGCAGCTTGGCGGGCCTTGAACGGATCATCCACCATTCCCGCGTCCACCAGGTCTGCGCCGAAGCCGCGCAGCTTCCCGGCGATCTCCTTCTGACAGCCGGTGAGGCGGCGCAGCAGGCCGTTGAACTGCGGCCAGTAGGTGTCCAAGCCGATGCCGAAGAGGCCGACACGAATTCGTTGAGGCGAGGGGCGCTTCATGAGGGAGTGACGACGTGGGTTCTCGGCCGGAGCGAAACTCACCGGTGGTCGTGGCTGTCGTGGTCAAGAGCGGCCGGCACGCTGTTCGTGGTGGCTGGCTCGTGGCGATCATGGCCGGCGGTTTCAAAACGTCCGATGAAGGCGGCCATTCCCAAACCCAAAAGCAGTGCGGCGGACAGCTTGAGCCGGTCGTGCGAATGGAATTGCAGTTCCGGCAGCAAATCGCTTGTCGCGATGCACAGGAACGTGCCCGCCGAGAATGCCAGCGCCGCGCCGACGAACTGCTGGGCGCCGGGCGATCCGTTGCCCAGCCCCAAATGAAAGAGCAGCACGCCCGCTGGAATGGCGAGGGCGAGCAGACCGTTCACTAAATGACAAAAAGCCCGCGAGCGTCCACCCCGCGCCATGAGCGCGCCCACGGCCATCGCGTCAAAAGGCTTGTGCAGGAAGACGACCAGGAAGGTGCCGAACCCGGCCAGCAGTCCGTGGGCGTGGGCGTGGGTTTCCGCCTCGACACTGGCCGCGACCGCCGCACCGTCGATGAGCGTGTGGAGCACCAAACCCAGGGTCGCGCCTGTCCACGAAAGCCGCTGGGCGGATTGCACGGCCAGATTGCCGCAGGCGGAGTGGTCGAGCGAGTGCTCGTGGTGGTGGTCGTGATGATGAGGGCCGTTCTCGCCCGCCGGCTCTTCCGGCACGTCATGGTGATGGAAATGAAAAAACCGCTGGATGAAAAACATGGCGAGGAAGCCCGCCACCAGCCAGCCGACGGCGCGATCCAGGGAATGAAGTTGGTGCCAGGAATGGGGCAGAAGGTGCAGCAGGCCGACGCCCAGCATCAAGCCGGCGACAAAGCTGGTGCAGGTCTGCATGCGCGTGTGCGTGGGGCGGAGCAGCAGCGGCAACCAGCCTCCCGCCAGCGACGCCAGCAGGATCAGGGCGCAGTACCCGCTCAGCAACAGCCACGACGGCAGGCCAGTTTCATTCATTGCGCGCGAGAAGGTGAGGAAAAACGGAAACGTTGTCAGCAACGTTTTCGAGGCGGTGCCGAAGGCCCAAGCCGCCCGGCACTACGCCTCGGCTCGCGCTTGAAGGTCCAACTGCCCAATGGCCGTGCGCAGGTGCTCGGCGATCAACCGCTGCCGCTCCGGCTCCAGGACTTGCTGGCCGTCCGGCTCGCGCACGTAAAAACTGTCAATGGCCGCGCCCTTTTCGGTGACGATCTTGGCCACCGAGATGTCCAACCCCAAGCCGGCCATCGTCTCCGCCACGGCGTAAAGCAGGCCCAGGCGGTCTTCGGTTTCGATCTCGATCACCGTCCGGTTGGCCGAGGTCCGGTTGTCGAAGTCGATGCGGGTCGGAATGCGTTCGTCCTCGACGGACTGGTAGAACGGGCGGCCCGCTTTCTTGTTCGCAATGAGGGCGCGCAGGTCGGCGCCCTCCAAGGAGAGGGCTTGGTTCACCACCGTCTCAAACTCGGCATGGGACTCCCGCTTCACGAGCGTCCCGGTGGCGGCGTCGGTCACAAAGAAAGTGTCCAGAGCGATGCCGTCCGCGCGGCTGAAAATCTGGGCGCCGAGAATGTTGAGACCGGCGGCGGAGAACGAGCCGGCAATGCGCCAGAACAACCCGGGCCGGTCCCAGGTGCAGAGTTTCACGCGCGTGTAGCCGCGATCGGGTTCGTTGTGCCACTCGATCGTGGGATCGAGCGCGCGGTTACCCTCGCCCAATTGCAGATGCATGAAGCGATGCGCCAGGGCCAGGTCCGAGCCGATCTCGCGGGCGGTGTTGACCAGGAAATAGCGCGCGGGCAGCGATTGGAAGTGGGCCTCGACTTCATCGTCGTCCAGGGTGCGGGGCAGGAGCCGGCGCACTTCGTCGCGGAGGGAGGAGCGTTGCCGCTCTTCGGCCCAGAGAAAAGTTTTCACGCCCGCCAGGGTTTCCCGGGACCTCTGATAGAGCGTGAGGAGCAGGGTGTCTTTGAAGCCGTTCCACAGCTTGTCGCTCGTGCCGAGGGAATCCGCCAGCGTGTGGAGCGTGAGGGCGGTGAGGTTCTCGGCGTTCTTGACCAGGGCGGCGAAATCCCGCGCGACCGCCGGGTCATCCAGGTCGCGGCGCTGGGAGACGATGGCCATGGCTAGGTGGTTCTCGATGACGACCCGCAGGCTTTCCGCAGCCACGGTATCGAGACGGAGCCGGCGGGCCACGCGCTGGGCCATCTGGCTGCTGGCCACCGCATGATTGCCGTTCGCCCGCGCCTTGCCGGCATCGTGCAAGAGCAGGGCCAGGTAGAGCACGAACGGCCGCTCCAAGTTGCGGAACATCTCCGCGTAGTGGCAGAACGGCGGCTCCTTGGCCTCCCAGACTTGATCGAGCTTTTCGAGGCACATCAAGGTGTGCTCGTCGGTGGTGTATTGGTGGTAGAACTCGTGTTGCACCAGCGCCGTCAGTTTGCCGAACTCCGGGAGATATTTCCCCAGGAAGCCCACGTCGTGCATGAGGCGGAGGATGGGTGCGACGCTGCCGCGCTGGTTCAGGATTTCCAGGAACGTGTCGCGCACGTGCGGCTCGCGGGTGAACGAGCGGTCCAGCAGTTGCAGGGACTGGCGGAGGAGTTGCACCAAGGCTGGATGCAACTTCAGCCCGCGCTGCTGGGCGTAGAGGAACACGCGCATCAGCCGCGCCGGCTGGTCCCGAAACACGCGCGGCGTGGCGGCGCAGATTTCGCCTCCGGTGAACTTGAAGCCGTCGAACAACTGCTCCTTCATCCGCTCCGCCCGCGTGCGGAAGATGGCGCGCAAGGAGGGCAACAGCCCCGGCTTGGGCGTGAGCGCCAGGCGCTGCTCGACGGTGCTGGTGATGAGGTAAATGTTCCGCGAGTGATTGAAGTAGTCACTGAGGAACCGCTCAATGCGCTGGCTGGGCGAGCGTTCGGTGTAGCCGAGGCACTTCGCCACGGCGGGCTGGACGTTCTTGGCGAGGACGTCCACGGACCGGTTCACGGTGTAGTGCAGTTCGTTCCGCACCCGCAGCAGGAAGTCGTAAGCCTTTTCCAGTTTGCGCGCCTCGGACTGGCTGATCAGTTCCCGCTGCACCAAGTCCGCCAGGGTGCGGGTCCGGTATTTGAAGAACGCCATCCAAAGGAGGTTCTGGTAATCGCGCAGGCCGCCGCAGCCGTTCTTGACGTTCGGCTCCTGCATGGTGGCGGAGTTGCCGTACTTGGCATGGCGCACCGCCTGGTCCCGCACGCGCGCGGCGATGTACTCCGCTTCGTAGCCCTGGATGCACTTGGCCAGCAACGTTTCCTGAAAGAGCTTGAACAACTCGCCGTTGCCCCAGATGGGCCGCGCTTCGATGAGCGAGGTCTTGGACTGCATGTCCTTGTTCGCCACCTCCACGCAATCGGTGACCGTGCGCACGCTCTGGCCCGGCTTGAGATGCACGTCCCACATGATCGGGATCAGCGTGTCGATCACTTTGGCCAGGTAGTGCCGGCCTTTGCCCGAGTTCGCCTCCTGCGTGTGGAGGAGCATGATATCGACGTCGCTGTAGGGGTTCAACTCTCCGCGCCCGTAGCCGCCAATGGCGACGAGCGAGAGCGACGGCGTCAACCGTTGAAACTCCAGTCCTTCCTGCTGGTGGATGCCGTCCATGAGATGGCGCATCAGGGCGTCCATCATGGTTGCGCGGCCCCGACACACCTCCGAGCCGCTGCCGCCGCCGCGATGGAAAAACTTCAGCCGGTGCGTCTGGAGCTTGATGAAATTCCGGTATCGGGCTTTCTCCTGCTCCAGCGTCCGTCCCGGCGGCAACGGCAATTTCTCCGCCGCTTCCGCCTCAATTTTTGCCAGCAACGTCCGCATCGGCGCTCAAGGTAGGGAGCCACCGCCGGGAACGCAAGGTGCCAGCGGGCCAGAGCCGTCGCGGGTCGGCGGGAAGCACTGGACTTGGCGGCGTTCACCGGGTCAGGGGACCCGGCCAACAGGAATGGCGTGCCTGGTAGGCCCGGTGCCCTCACCGGGTGGCCCAGGCGCGTTCCACGGCTCAGGATGTCGAAGACTCGAAACTGCGGCCAGCGGCGAGTTCAGATTTCGGGCTGAAACCCACGCGTGGGGTCTTCCAGACCGCCCGCGCCATGATCGTTTGGTGTCCGGCAAGCCTCGGACGCGGCGATCCTCGCCTGTGCTCTCTCGTCGAGTGCGCCACGGATCACCCTGAGCAGTTCGGCGAACGGACGGCCCTTCTGGAAGACCGTGACCGCTCCGAGGGCTTTGGCACGAGCTTGCACCGCGGGCGAGGCATCCACCGTGTGGACAATGACGGGGAAATCAGCTTCGGGATGGCTCCGGCGCGCCATGATGAGGAAGGCAAAGCCGTCGGTCAGACCCGCAAAGGGATCCCCGTCCAGCAGGGTCAGATCGAGGATGAGCAAGTCCGGCAGTTCATTCCTGGTGACTCGCAGAGCCTCACTCACGCTGACCGCACGCGTGACTTGGTAGCCCTCGGCCTGCAAACGGGATGACAGGAGGCTCATGACCAGCCTGTCATCTTCAACGACCAAGATGTGTTCGTCGTTCATACCGGCGCACCCACAGGGACATCGGCAGGAGCGACAGGTAGTTTAGCTCCCGGTTGATTTGGCAGCGCCAGGAAAATCTTGGCCTTGCCCGGGAAAAGGAGTAACGTCCGCCCGTGAACCGGCAGCGCAAGCGCAGGGCGATGGGACTGCCCCTCTGTGTGGACACACAGCCGACTGGCAGACGCGCCCGCGCAAACCACGCCGGTCCGCGCTCCAGGCAGGGGCCGCCGCGGCCTTCGCGCGGTCGAGGCCCGCCCTGGATCCAGTTCAACCGCCGCAGAGAAAGGAGTTGCTATGCCTACAGGAGCCAGTCTGGAAAGATGTTTCTCCTACATCGGTTGTCAGTTGAATCCGTCGTCGCACGGGTTTCATCCGCCGGCCATCCTGCGTCCGACCGTGACCCTCTCACGCCAAACCGGGTCCGGCGCGATGGAGATTGCCCACACGCTGGCCGATTACCTTGAGGAGCGCCGCCCGGCCCCGCGCCGCTGGACCGTGTTCGACCGGAACCTCGTGGAACGCGTCCTTGAGGAACACAACCTGCCCAAGGAACTCGCCCGGTTCATGCCGGAAGACCGCGTCTCCGCCATTCAGGACATGGTGGAAGAACTGCTCGGCCTGCATCCGCCGTCGTGGACGCTGCTCCGGCAGACCACAGAAACCATTCTGCACTTGGCCGAACTCGGCAACGTCATCCTCGTCGGCCGCGCGGCCAACATCATCACCCGCCGCCTGAACAACGTCTTCCACGTTCGTCTGGTCGCGCCGTTGGACCAGCGCGTGGAACGCGTCATGGCCCACGCGCAGTTGTCCCACGCCGCCGCGCTGGACTTCATCAAGAAGGAAGACCTTGGCCGCAAGCGCTACCTCAAGGACTACTTCAAGGCCGACATCGAGGACTACGAACTCTACGACTTGGTGGTGAACACGGCGCGCCTTTCGCACCCGGAAGCCGTTCGCCTCATCGGCGACGCGGTGCTGCATTGGGCGGAGACGCTGTCAACGCCGGAGGCCGCTCCAGTCGTTGAGACCGCGTTCACCGTCAGCAGTTCCGGGCAGCAGGCGCAGCCGTTCCATCGCTTCGCCGAGGAAATGAAGTGACCCGGTGATCACCACGAACGGGGCTTCCGCAGCGAGTTGAAGGGCCTCCGTCAAGCTGGCGCACACAGCAAGGTTAGCGGTGGGATTGGCCGCGCGGCACGCTGGCAGCAGGTCCTGCGGCGGCGCGGTGCGCTCGCTGGCCACGGGACACAGGAGAAGGCGGTCCGCCAACGGCGCCAGCAGACGGCACATCGAGGTCCAATCTTTGTCTTTCATCACTCCGAGGATGACCGCCGGACGCCGGTGCGGAAAATACTTCTGCAATCCGGCCCGCAAGGTTTCCGCGCCGGCGGGATTATGCGCGCCGTCGAGCACCACGGTTTGCGTCGGCGACGTCTTGGCAATCTGGAACCGGCCCGGCCAGCGCACGCCGGCGAGTCCCTGGACGATGGCTTCCTCGCGGACCGGCAGCGTGGGCGCCAGGGTCCGCACGGTGGACAGCGCGACCAGCGCGTTCAGGCGTTGATGATCGCCGAGCAGCGGCAGTTCAAGACGGTCGAGGGGCGGTTGCGCCGCGTCGGGCCAGGCCAGAACTGTGAGCGGCGCTTGCTGCTTGGCTGCAGTTTCGCAGATGACGGCCAGCGCCTCGGGGGCGTCCGTGGCGGTCAGCACCGGCACCCCCGGCTTGATGATGCCGGCCTTCTCGAAGGCAATCTGCTGGAGCGTGTGCCCCAGCCATTTCTCGTGGTCGAACTGGACATTCGTTATCACGCTGGCCAGCGGGGTGACGATGTTGGTGGCGTCCAGCCGTCCGCCCAAGCCCGTCTCCCAGATCACAAGATCGCACCGCTGTTCCGCGAAGTGGCGTAGCGCCATGACTGTGACGATCTCGAAAAACGTCGGGTGTGCTTCTTGGGAAAACTCCTTGAGCCAAAGCTGCATTTCCTCCACGAGTCGTGTGACCTTCCCCTCCGGGATTAGCTGGCGGTTGATCTGAATCCGCTCGCGGAAGGAGACGAGGTGCGGCGACGTGTAAAGGCCGACACGGAATCCAGCCGCCCGATAAACGTTCTCCAACATCGCGCAGGTCGAGCCTTTGCCGTTCGTGCCGGCGACGTGAATGAAACGGAGCCGGTCCTGCGGATCGCCGGCGAGCGCGGCCAGCTTGCGCGGATTCTCCAGGCCGAGCTTCGCCCCGAACCAGCCCATCTGGTAAAGAAACTGGATGGCTTCCGAGTAGGTCATGGAGAAAGGCAGAAGGAACAATGCAGAGTGAAGAATGGCGAGCCTATTCGCCCTTCGAACTCTTGAGGATCGCCGTGAAGATGCTCACGAGTTGGTCGGCTTCGTTCAGAAGTTTTGGACCGCGCTCGTCTCGCAGGAGCTTCTCCTCGTCCAACAATTCCAGCCAATACAGGGTTTCGTCGGCTTCCTTGAGACAGTCTCCCATTTTGGCGATGAATTCAGCTTTGGAACGTGCGCGATTTCCCTCGCGATAGTTCGCGCCCACCGACGTACCTGCACGCAGCATTTGTCTTCCCAACACTTGCGACACCGTGTCCTTGGGCAGGCTGCCGTAAAGCCGAATGACCTCCAAGGCAAACACCTTCGTGCGCAGCCGTAGGTCATTCTTCATTCAGCATTCTCCCTTCTGCCTTCTGCCTTTCATCTCTGGTGCATTTTGGCGTGGGCCGCGCCGATGAAGCCTTTGAAGAGCGGATGTGGCTTGTGCGGCTTGCTGAGGAACTCCGGATGGAACTGACAGGCCATGAAGAACGGATGATCCGGCAGTTCGATCAGTTCTACGAGTCCGCCGTCGGGCGTGGTGCCGCTGAAAACCATGCCTGCCGCCTCGAACCGCTGGCGGTAGTCGTTGTTAAACTCGTAGCGATGGCGGTGGCGCTCGTGAACGACAAATGCGCCGTAGAGTCGCGCGGCCTGCGAGCCTTGCTTGAGTTGCGTCTCCTGCGATCCCAGCCGCATGGTCCCGCCCATCTTGGTGACCTTCTTCTGCGCTTCCTGGAGATCAATGACCAAATGCGGGGCATCCGATTTGAACTCTTGCGAGTGCGCGCCTTCGAGCTTGAGGACGCTCCGCCCAAATTCAATGCAGGCAATCTGCATCCCCAGGCAAAGGCCCAGATACGGCACCTTGTTCTCCCGGGCGAACCGCGCCGCCATGATCTTGCCCTCGATGCCGCGCTCGCCGAAACCGCCCGGAACGAGAATGCCGCCCAGCCCTTTCAAGATGCGGTCGGGGCCGTCCTTCTCGATTTCCTCGGCGTCCACTTTGACGATTTCTACGCCGCAATCGTTGGCCACGCCGCCGTGGATGATCGCTTCATAGACCGACTTGTAGGCGTCCTGGAGGTCGATGTATTTGCCCACGACGCCGATGCGGACGCGGTGCTGCGGGGCGATGAGCTTGCGGATGATCTCTTGCCAGTGCGTCATGTCGGCCAGCGGCACGTCCAGGCGGAGCAGCTTGCAGATAATCTCGTCCACGCGCTCGCGCTGGAGCATGAGCGGGACTTCGTAGATGGAATGGTCCACGTCCTTCTCCTCGATCACGGCCTCGACCGGCACGTTGCAGAAGAGGGAGATTTTCTGGCGCAGGTCCTTGTCAAGCGGACGGTCGCAGCGGCAGACCAGGATGTGGGGCGTGATGCCGATTTCGCGGAGCTTGGCGACGGACTGCTGGGTGGGCTTGGTCTTCAGTTCGCCGGCGGCGCGGATGTAAGGAACGTAGGTGACGTGGACGAACAGAGCGTTGTTGTAGCCCACCTCGAGCGCGAACTCGCGGATGGCTTCCAGGAACGGCAACCCCTCGATGTCGCCGGTGGTGCCACCGATTTCGGTGATGACCACGTCGGCCTTGGACTGCGCGGCCACGTCCTGAATGCGCCGCTGGATTTCGTCCGTGATGTGCGGGATGACCTGGACGGTTTTGCCGAGGTACTTCCCGGCGCGTTCGTTCTCGATGACGTTGAGATAAACGCGCCCGCTGGTCAGGTTGTTCAGGCGGGTGAGCTTGCAGTTGGTGAACCGCTCGTAGTGGCCCAGGTCGAGGTCGGTTTCCGCACCGTCGTCCAGCACATAAACCTCGCCGTGCTGGAACGGGCTCATGGTGCCGGGATCGACGTTGAGGTAGGGGTCGAATTTCTGGAGCGCCACTTTGAGGCCGCGGTTCTCCAGCAACGTGCCAATGGACGCCGCCGTGAGGCCCTTGCCCAGAGAACTGACCACGCCGCCCGTCACGAAAATGTATTTGGTGTTCATGTGCTTTTCGCCGGTGAAAGGGTTGAAGAGTTAAAGAGTTGAAGAGGAAACGCGCCGTCGTCCTCTTCACTCTTCAACTCTTCAACCCTTCAACTCTCTCAACATCGCTTCCACCCGCGCCACGTCCGCCGGCACGTCCACGCCCACGCTGTCGAAGTTGACCTGCACGACCGCGATGGCGATGCCGTTGTCCAGTGCGCGCAACTGCTCCAGCTTCTCCGCGTGCTCCAGGGGCGACACCGGAAACTGCACCAGCCGCAGCAGCGTCTCGCGCCGGTAACCGTAGATGCCGAGGTGCTTCAAAAAAGGAAACGCCGCCAACTGCTCGGCAACGGAACGACTGGCGGCCTCGCGCACATACGGAATCGCGCGACGGGAAAAATATAGAGCGCGGCCCGAAGCGTCGGCAACGACTTTCACCACGTTCGGATTGTCGTATTCATCCGCGTTCCGAATTGGCGTGGCCGCGGTGGACATCTCGTGCCGCGCCAGCGCGCCGGCCACGGCGTCGATGACCGCGGGGTCAATGAGCGGCTCGTCGCCCTGGATGTTCACGACCGCATCGCACTCACAGCGCTGAACGACCTCCGCGATGCGGTCCGTGCCGCTGGGATGATCGGCGCGAGTCATCTCCACGCGGCAGAACTGCCGCGCCACCGCGGCGATGCGTTCATCGTCCGTGGCCACGATGACTTCGCGGAGAGACTTGGCCAGTTGGCACCGCTCGACGACGCGCTGAATGAGCGGCTGGCCCGCAATCAGCGCGAGCGGCTTGGCGGGGAAGCGCGTCGAGGCGTAGCGGGCCGGAATGATGCCGAGAACTTGCACGGGCGTCTCTTCTAGCAAGGCTTTGGCGGATTGCACGGAGTAAATTGCGAATCTTCAATTGCGGCCTGAGCCGGTTTGTTTACGATTTCCCCATGCGAGACGGCACATCTGTCTGCAAGAAGATCGGGCATTTCCTTGCTAAGGAGATTCCTCTTCCGTCCTGGATTCGAGTGTGCCAAGCGAGGTTGACCCGATACCGAGCTTGGTGGACGCCTCGGCGGAATCGCATTCTCGCCTGCTCGCTCCTGATCCTCTCGGCTTGGCCGTATCTTCGCTGCGCCAATCACTGGTGCATGGGAGGCCACATGGAACACCCGCCGTACTCACCGGCTGAGTACTCCGGTGACGTGTTCTGGATTGCCGGACTACCACTTGCCGCTTATTGCGTCATGCGGAGCGGTCTGGTCGGGAGATGGCTGACCGCTCTGCTAGCCACGGGTTTGTTCGTAGTTGGAATGAGCAATCATTGGAGGGGCGAGTGGTCCTATGAACTGCCCTTTGTCGTTCTGGGAATCTGCGGTCTGGCGGCGACTGGATTGCTGAATGGGTTCAAGCGCGTCCTGCCGGTGCGACTTCTGAAACTGCCGGTCGTGGCAGTGGAAATGGCACTGGCTCTGACACTGACGGCTTTGTCGATTGGCTTGGTAAGATTCTTGGAACCACAGGAACCCATTCAATGGTCTTCAGTTCATCCAGGCATGGATCGAACCGAAGTTTGCGCCAGACTCGGTCCTCCGAATGGCCCGGTACGCAACGGACAAACGCGGGATCAATGGGCACAATGGCGAGTTTCCGGGCCGATAAACACATTGGATTTCGCCGCGGTCTTCTCGGAGTCGAACCGCCTGGTCAGCATCTATGTGAGCAAAGCCCCGAAGATCAGCAAGGGCTGCAGAATGCTTAGACGCGAGCATGAGAAGCTCGCTCCTTGAGAGCCAGAATCCACTCCGCCGCCGCCGTCAAGTTGTCCACGATCAGCGCCGTTTTGAGTTTCTCCGCATGCTTCTTCTCCTCCTTCGCGCCGTAACCGGTGCGGACGAGGATGCTCTGCTTCACGCCGGCGTTCCAACCGCACTCCAGGTCGATCAGCTTGTCGCCGATCATGTAGCTCTGGGCGAGATCGAGGCCGAACTCATCGCGAGCGTCGAAAAGGAACTGTGGCGAGGGCTTGCGCCCGCGGCTCGGCTGGTCCGGCGCTTCGGGCGCGACATAGACCTTGTCGATGCGCACGCCGTCGCGGGCCAGCTCGCGCAGGAGGTGGGCATTGACCGCCTCCACGTCCGCTATGGTGAAGTAGCCTCGCCCCACGCCGGATTGGTTGGTGACGAAGATCAGCTTGAAGCCGGCGTCTTGAAGCCGTTTCAGCGCCGCGGACGCGCCCGGAAAAAGGACCACGTCCTCCACGCGGTGGAGGTAGTCCTTCTCCGCGATGACGGTTCCGTCCCGATCCAGGAAGATGGCGCGACTGCTCACGGGATCGGAGGCTACTGAACCCGCCGGCGGGAGCGGAAGAGAAAAGACATGGGCGAAGGGAGAACGAGCGCGGCATCTACCTCGGTCTGGCCCCGCCGGCCCTTCTATCGGCTCACCCGGTAGAAATGCGACGAACCGACCGCCGCCACGGTGGCCCGAAATCTCCCACCGCCGAGGGAGACAATACCCGCTCCAGCGTCCAGGTAGGTTCCGTCCACGATCGCGGCTCCGCGGAGGGTGAACGCGGACGCCGCGTCTGCCGCGCCGGCCTCGAAGTCGATGATCACGTTGCCGCTCGAAAGTTGGATTTGTGTGATGTGCGGCCGGGCCGGCGGGCTGATGGCGGCGCCGAACAGGCTGACCATGTCGAAGCGGATCGTGCCCGTCGTCCCGTAGGAACTGCCCGCAAAGGTGGGCAGATAGACGTCGCTGCCTGCGCCGGTGGCCGTGCTCTCCCATTCCGTCACGATGCGGAACGCGAAGTTGGGATTGTCGCCGGCTCCGGGCACGCCGGACAGGTCATTGGTGAACTGGGCGAAGACGCTGTCCGGGCCGACATAGATGTTCTGGTCCGTGAAGGTCGTGCCGTCGAGGCTGTACTGGAAGCGCACGTATTTGCTGGCCGTGCCGCTGTGGCGCTCTTGCCAGGCAATGAAAAGGTTCGTGTAGCCGACGGTGCTGACGTTGAACTGCACTCCGGCAGTTTTGTTCGCCGTGCCTTGCGCCGGCCAATTGGTGGCGTTCCATCCGAAGTTGGTATTCACCAGATTGCCAGGATCAGTGCTGGTGCCGCTGACCATCGCACCGCCGGTTCCACCGATGACCGTCGCGGTGCCCGTGCCCGATGCGATGGTCGGCTGGTCGGGAGTCGAGGGCGCGTTGGTGTCGTTGAAATTCCAATAAGCCAACCGCTCGGGGGGGGTCGCGATCACGGTCAGCACGGCCGGGGCGCTGGTGACGGAGCCGAGCGAATTCGACACCACGAACACGTACTCGCCGCCGCGGGCCGGCGTGACGTTGGTGATCTGATACGAGGAGCCGGTCGCACCGGGAATGGGGGTGCCGGCGTGCTGCCACTGGTAGCCCACGGGGGCCGTGCCTGCCCCCGACGCGCTGAATGAGGTCACGTCTCCGGGCAGGTTGGTCCGCGCCGCGGGCTGGGTGTTGATGGCCGGGTCGATCACCGTCAGGCTGGCCACAATGCTGGTCGCCCCTCCGGCCACATTGGTGACGATCACGTCAAAGGCCGCCTCGTCGGCTTTGACCAAGCTGCTGATGGTGAGGGTGGGATTTTGGGAGCCGACGATGTTGCCGCCGTCTGAGAGCGGAACTCCGTCGCGGCGCCATTGGTAGCTGAGCGGTTCCGTGCCGGTGACGGTCACGGAGAAGGCGGCGGCGGTGCCGGCGTTGTTCGTACGGCTCTGCGGTTCGGCGGCGATGGCCGGCGGGTTCGTGACCACGCTCACGCCGGGAAAGGTCACGGTCAGGTCGTCAAGGGCGAGGCCGTGGTCGTTGCCGGCGTCATTGAAGTCCAGCCAGCGCAGCACCAGAACTTGCCCAGCAGGGACGGTCACTCCCGTCAGCTCGACATCGGTGAAAGCCACTTGGTTGGTTGGGTCGTTGCCCAGCAGGGCGGTGGCGGTGGCCGAGAAGGTAGGTCCGAAGCAATCCAGGGTGGGAAAGGCCTGCCAGGCGCCGCCAATGTCCGCATCCAGTGCGGGCGCCGTGGCGCTGACCTGGTAGTCGCAGAAAATCTGCTGCTGGGCGGTGTTGCCGCCGTTGCGCCATTGTTCACCAACGTAGGACACTTTGATGCCGCTCTGCGCGGCCCCGGTGTCGTTCAGGAAGTAAACCGCGTAGGCCAGGTTGCTGGTGCTGCCGGAAGCGACGGAGCCGAGCGCGCGATCCGACGATCCCGCCACTCCGTAGCTATAAATGGCGCCCGCGTTGTCGCTGCCGGTGCCGGCCCGGTAGGCCGTGACCGCCACGTTGAACTGCCGGACCGCCTGCCAGCCTGGCAGGGTGACGTTGTTCGCCCAGGTGTTGGCGGTGCCGCTCGCGGCCAGCGAGTTGAAGTTCTGGCTGTACACACCGGTTGACATGGGCACTTGCGCCAAGGCCGATGGCCCCAGCAGGGCCACGCCGACGAGGGTGGAGAGGATGGAAACGAGTTGTCTGTTCATGGGTTGGACTCCGTTGGGTTGTGGTTGGGTTGCGCCGGAAAAGAAACGAGTCCCGCCGTCTCCGAGGCCACCGGCGGGGTGCGGGACGCACCCGGTGTTTTTGCGACCGTGGCGATGGAAGCGTTGAAGCACGGTTTGGGTCATGTCGGCCGCCTTCCGTTACTGCGGTGCCCCCGAATAGGGGTACCAGTACACCTCGCGAGGCACGCGCCATTCGAGGCGTGAGTCATTGTCCTCGGCGGTCGTGCGCCGGTAATCGTTGGTGCGAACCTGGGTCGCATGGCCATCGACAAAGCCCAACTCGGCACGCCTCGAGTGGCGAGCCGGAGTGTACACCCCGGAGGTGGAGGGGAAATTGTTTTCGCTGTTCTCGGTGAAGGTGACCGTGTCGCTCGGTCGCATCACCTGGGTCCGCTTGAACTGCGCAGGGCCGTTAGGATCCATGCGGTTGTTGAAACCATACATGAAGTACGGGTTGGCCGGGGTCGGAGTCGCCGGAGGCGGCCGACTGACACTGGGGCAGGAGAAGATGGATTTGCTGCCGGGAAGCGGAACCATGCTTTGTGCGTAGAGGTCCATCATCTTGGGTTGACTGGCGTACTCCGTACAGACGTTGTACCAAGCCTGCAAGTTGTTGCCCGAATCTATCCCGCCCGGGTTGCCCTCGTAAGGAAAGTAATCTTCGTAGTCGTCGCCATACATGTGAAACGCGTACGCCCACTGCTTCACGTTGCTGAGGCACAGGGTGGCTTTGGCCTTCTCTTTGGCCCGGGCCAGCGCCGGCAACAGCAGCGCCGCCAGGATGGCGATGATGGCGATCACCACCAACAGTTCGATCAAGGTGAAAGCGTGCCCGTCGCCGTTCGCGCCGAAGTTTTTGGACGTGTTCACAATGGTCTCGTTTCCAGAACGGGGGCGAGCTTACCCATCGCCTCCCCGATGCGCAAGAACGGGTTGTTGACATTCTGGTGACGCTCACGATCCCTCAACAAGGTTGCGCCGGGCCGGCGTCCAACCGATAGTCGGCGGCACGAAAAGCAGTCTATGAAACAGATCGGAATCAGGTTCGGGATGGCAGGGCTGGGCGCGGCTTGGCTGGCCCTTTCAGCGGCGGCGGCTGGCGAGTGGCCCATGTTCCGCGGCGGACCGGCACTGACCGGGGTGGCGGCAGGCGGCTTGGAGGCGAAGCTCGCGTTGCTCTGGAGTTTCAAAACCAAAGAGCCGGTCAAATCCTCCGCCGCCCTCGTTGGCGGGCGCGTGTTCATCGGATCGGGCGACTACAGTGTGTACGCCGTCGGCCTGGCTGACGGCAAGCAGGCGTGGGCCTTCAAGACGGAAGGCCCGGTGGAGTCCTCGCCGCTGGTCCTCGATGGGCGCGTCTTCATCGGCTCCACCGACAACGCCCTCTACGCCCTGAATGCCGCGGACGGGAAGCTCCTCTGGAAATACGTCACCGGCGAAAAAATCCCCGGCTCGCCGAACTGGGTGAAGTCCCCGAAGGGCGACGCGACGTGGATCCTCGTGGGCAGCTACGACAACAAACTGCATTGCGTCGATGCCGCGACCGGCCAGAGCAGCTGGGTCTTCGAGACGGGCAACTACATCAACGGCACGCCCGCGGTGGCCGGCGGTGTGACGGTCTTCGGCGGCTGCGACGCCATCCTGCACGTCATCACGCTGGCGGACGGCAAGGAAACCAAGCAGATCGAGGGCGGGGCCTACATCGCCGGGTCCGCCGCGCTGGATGGCCGCCGCGCCTACTTCGGCCACATGCAGAACGAGTTTTGGTGTGTCGATCTGGACAAGGGCACGAACCAGTGGATCTACAAGGACCGTGGCTTTCCTTACTACTCTTCGCCGGCGCTGACGAAGGACCGCGTGATCTTCGGCGGACGCGACAAGCGCCTGCACTGCGCGGAGCGCGAGACGGGGAAGCCGGTCTGGACGTTTGCCACGCGCGGCAAGGTGGACAGTTCGCCCGTCGTCTGCGGCGACAAGGTCGTGGTCGGCTCGGAGGATGGGCGGCTCTACGTCGTGTCACTCGCCGCCGGCAAAGAACTGTGGTCCTACGAAATCGGCCAGCCCATCGAAAGCTCGCCCGCGGTGGCGGACGGGAAGGTGGTCATTGGCTGTGAAGACGGGGCCGTCTATTGCTTCGGGCCAGAGCGGAAATAGACTCAGGACTCCTGATCCCGTGGAAATGGCGTGGCCCGCCCGGTGAGGGCACCGGGCCTACAGGGTCGCGCGAGAGTGGTAGGCCGGGTCCCCAGACCCGGCGATTGGGGATCAGCAGTATTCCACGCGGCCTCAACTTCAAGGCGTGGGGTCAGGAGTCCTGAGACTTCGAGGCGCCGATGGCCTCGCCAATCAACCCGAATTCCGATGTCGGCTCGGCTTTCGGAGCGCGGCTGAGACAGCCGCGCTCCGTCGGTTCTGGCAGAACCAGCTTGGGAATTCGGGATCAGATCTCCGAGATTGCCGTTTTCGCCACAGCCCCTCGTCCCTGTCGCATCCGCTCTTGCAGCCGGATCAGGTTGAGTCGCCCCTGCGCCGCGAAGGCCTGCGGCGTCTGCGGATACTGGCTGATGAGGCGCTCCAGAAGCTTCCGGGCCGCGTCGGCGTCGCCCCGATATTTGAAGTGCCATGCGGCCAACACGCTCAACCACTCTGCCCGCTTTATCGGCGGCTGATTCGGCAAATCCAGAAGCAACTCGAGTTGTTCGACGGCGAGATCGGGCTTGGCCAATTGCTCCGCCAAGAGCTTCGCGAAGTCCTCCCGCGCGGCCACGTCGTTGGGATTCTTCTTGAGCTTCTCCACGCACTGATTGGCCCGGGCCGCGGCGGCTTCCTGGGTCATTGCCGGCTCGCGCGGCTTCGACGGCGTTTCGATTTCGTCATTCAGCACCGGCAAGCGGAACACCTTGCCGCGGCGTTGTTCGAGCAGTTGTTCCTTCGAGGCGGGCAGTTGGTTGAGGCGCAGCCGCGCCATCTTGTCGAGGTGCGAGCCGGGAAAACGCCGGCCGATTTCTTCCAGCGCGCGCCTCGCCGCGACCGGGTCTGCGCCGAGCTTGAGGTGCCAGTCCGCCAACCGGTGCAGCGCGACCGAAACGTCCGAAGGCGTGACGTTCGGCTGCGCGCACACGTCGCGCACGGTGTCTTCGGCCGCCGGCAAGTCGTCGAAGTGCAGCGCGTACATCTCGGCCAGCATCATCCAGCCGTTGAAGTCGTCCTGGCACTTCTCCAATTCGCTGATCACCTCCTTCTCGGCTTGGTTCCACTTGCCGAACTTCAGGTTGACGAGGGCGCGCGTGTAGTTCGGCGCCGGCGGCGAATCAGCCAGCGGCGCAACCATGTTGTGGACCGCCGGCGCCAGCCACACCACCACTGCCAGACCCGTGCCGGGCCAACCAGTCAGCCAGAACGTCACGGTCGCCACCGGGAGCGACAGGCAACTCCACCCCAGCAGCGCCGTGAAATTCTCCGCCCGTTGCTCCGTCGTGCCGAGCAGACTCATGACCAGCCAGATCATCGTCATCGCCGCCCACAACGAGCCGATGGTCCACAACACCGGCCCAGTCACGTTGAGCAGGACTTCCAGCCAGTTGCCGCCGGACGATTTCGCGGCCTCGATTTCGCCCATCAAAGGCGGGAAGCGCGAGGAGACGCCAAGGTTCAAGAAGACCCAAACCACGGCCGGGGCCGCCACGCCCTTGGCCATCCAGATGAACAGCCAACGTCGGGCTTGGGCCGCATTCGCTTCGAAGAGCCGCTGCCAGTAGAAAGCCACCACGGCGACGAAGCCCAGCAGCGCGAACATGCCCGCGCCAAAGCTCATCGCTGCTGGGCGACCTGCTTGAGCTGGAACGGCTCAAACAAGCCGTAGCCGACGGTCGAGTAGTCGCTGCCCGGCGGCGGGCCGTTGGGCGGGCCTTTCTGGAACATACTCGGCCAGGCGCTGCCCAGCGGCTGCTTGCCGTGATGCGGCCCCAGGGTGTTCTTGAGCGTGCCGATGGCGACGACTTCGATCGTGTTCTGGCCGCGCTTGAGTTGCGTCGTCACGTCGCACTCCCACGGCGGCGCAGCGATGTGGCCAGCCAGCTTGCCGTTCACTGACACCTTGGCCACGCTGCCATACCAAGACGGCAAGGCGACGACGAACTTGCCGTCCAGCTTGGCCACGTCGAACTGCTGGCGGTACGCCACGCCTTTGCTGAAGAACGGCTGGCCCTGCTCGTTCCACTTGCCGAGTTGGAGCGGCTGGTCGGGCGCGATGACGAAGCCCTTGGCCGCGGGCCGCAGCGTGAAGTCGCCCAGCACGTAGGCCGGCTCCAGTTCGTGAAAGATCGTGAAGGGCGACGCCTTGAGCGTGACGACGTTCTCGCCCACGCGAGCAGCCGAACCGAGGGCGATCTTGCCGAAGGCTTTGTCCAGCCACCAGTCGCCTTTCTTCGCCTTCACGGGCTGGCCGTTGCAGGTGATCGAGTAGAGGTCGGGCCGCTCGATGACGATGGCGAGGTTCTTCGGCGCCGCGCCTTCGAGGGTGAAGTGGTAGCTCGCGCTGAAGCCGCTGTCCGCGGGAAACTTCTTCGAGATGAGTTCTTCCTTGAACTGCACGGCGCTGTCCCATGGGTTGCGCGCCTCGCCATTCTTCTGCCAGGCAAACTGGTTGGCCTGATAGAAATACTGGTTCGTCCGCGTCTCGCCAGCGGCGGTGACATCGACGTAGTCGAGGGTGAGGACGTTGGGTTCAAGACGGCGGATTTCCATCGTGGAACCTTTTGTTGCATCTGCAACAAAAGGTTGGGTGGTGGCCACGGGCTTGGTCGCTTGCCGGGAGAGGAACAGCAACAGGCTACCGGAGGGCGGGAGGGTGAAGCTGGCTTTGACGCCTTTGTCGATCGTCTCGAACGAATACGGCTCCGTTGCGCCCGTGAACAGGTTCCATTGCTCAACGCTCTTCATGTCCGACTCAATCGTGCCGGCGGAGGGCGACTCGATGCTGGTGTTGACGAGGAAGAGAAGCTGGCCGTCGTCGAGGTGGCGGCGCATGTGAAAGAGAATGCCTTTGTCGCCGGCCTGCCGCTGGAGAGCGAACCTCTCCGGCTCGGTCCATTGACGCAGAACACGCACGGCTTCATCTGGCGGCACCGCAAGCCAGCCCTGCAGGGCTGTGCCTTCTGCACCGCGCGACGATTCCGCACCGTCCACGCGGGCCGGCGGATCGCCAAGGCACACGACCGTACCGCCATTGCGCAGCAGTTCTTCGCCGAGCTGACTCGTCTCGCGATTCACGTTCTCGGTCTTGGGCGGCAGGACGACCGCTTGGTAGCGCCGTTGGCCGACCCGACATTCCTTGCCCTCAACCGCCCCCTGCCGGGCAAGCACGTCTTCATCGCCGAGATCGTATTCAATCTGTGCCGCCTCCAGCGCCATGAGCAACTTGAAGAAGTCGTCCCCAATTTCCTTCAGCTTGGCCGCGTTGCCCTGGTACATCCACGCCGTGGTCGTCGGCTCGATGACGAGCACGCGGTTGACCTGTTCACCCTGCGAGAGCGCGCATGAGAGCCGCGCCATGTAGCTGGCCATGACGTGATAATCGTTCCACCACGGCTCGTGGTAGCTGAAGCTCTGCGGGTGATCGCGTTTGCGCGCGCCGCGGAGGGTCACGTAGCTGAGGTGCTCGTCCATGGTATTGATGCCGAGAACCTGCAGCCAGTCGGCGATGCGTTTCATGTCTTCGAAGCGCAGGTCCCAGCCGCCCGCGCCGTAAAGTTCGACAAGGGTGCGCTTGCGACCAAGCTGATTCGCAATGCTGGAAATCTCGCGGCAGAACCGGACGTTGCCGAACTGGGCGTGGGTGTCTTCGCGATACTGGTTCATCAAGCAGTCGATGCCCGGACGTTGCTGCCAGGCGGCCATCGCCATGTTGTCGGGCACGCCGACGCAGTTGGGCCATTCGTGGTCCCAATAGTGGCCGGTGAACTCCAGATTGTTCTTCGCGCACCACTCGTAGTAGGGCTTGGCCCAGCGCTCGATGAACAGATCGTTCAGCGTGGAATAGAAGTTGTGGCGGACGCGGCGCCAGTCGCCAACTTCGGCGCTCAGGCTGGCGAGGCTGTCGAGCAAGCTGTAGCCCCAGCGCTTCTGGAACTGCTGAGGGAGGTCGTCGCACCACGGCAGTCCGCCGGCGGGGCGAATCTCCGGCTCGTCCGTGAAGGCGCCCGGCACGCGCTTGCCGAAGTGTTGTCCGATCTCGCGCTTGTAAGCTTCCATCGTCACGTCGAGGAACTTCTCTGTGACACCGGGCGTGAGGAGGTTCACGTAGCATCGGTTGCCGTGCCAGGGGGAATTGGCGGCGCGGCGGATTTCAGCGGAGAGATAGCGCCCAGCAGGAGCTTCACCACGGCGGACAGCCGCGGACACGTTCGACGGGTCAGACTGGTCGGACAGCCGATAAACACCGACCGTGTTCGTCTCCCACTTCGGCGCGACCTTGCTCTCCTTGAAGTGCAAGCCCATCCCGCGCGACTCCGGCATCAACTCCGGCACGAAGCCGCCCGCGAAGCCGCTGGGGTAGGAGTTCTCGTCGTAAATCCAGACGTTCATGTCGAGCCGCTCGGCTTCCTTGAGCGCGACTTTCCAGAGCCGGAACCAATCGGCGCTCAAGTAAGGCGTCATCAGGCCGGGCCGCGGGTGGACGAAGACTTGTTTGACCTGCTGGCCCGCGAGGTCGCGCATCGTGTCGCGGACCTGCTGCTCCGTAAGCATGTCATTCCAGACCCATAGCGGCGCGGTGGCGTATTCGCGTGGCGGCTGGGCGAAGAGTTTCTTCACGGCGGCGGAGTCGATGGCGTGAACGGGCTGGAACGGAAGCGCCACGAAGCAAGCCATGACGGCAACGCAGGCGAGCGGATTTGATTTCATGGCGCGGAGCGTAGGCGGATGGTTCGTCCTTGTCAAAACCGCTGCGGACTACCGCGGGCGGGAGCGTTGGGCTGGGCCATCCGATTCGGGGAAGAAGGGGATGAAGGCGCTCCGTCAAAGCTCTGACCCGCGCATCACGGGTCGGCCTCCACCCATTCCTGAATGAATCCGATGGCTCCGCTTCCAGGTTCACCGCAGCCGCGTCGGAGGAGTGGCGATCGTGACGAGCCTTTGCTACCATCGCCCTCGCATGAAACTCGGAAACACACTTCGCCTGGGCCTGGTCTTGCCATCTCTCCTCTCGGTCCATTGGCTTTGGGGTTTATCCACTCTCGGCGCCGAGCCGGGCACGCGCGCTCGTTATCTTTTGCTGACAGCCCAGCCGAACACGCCCCCGCCCGCCGTGGCCGTGGATTTCATCACCGGGCCGATGGAGAAACTGAACGGCGCGACCTGGCATTGGTGGCAGTTGGAATTGCGCAGTGCCGCCGCTCAGAGCAACGCGCCGCTCTGCGTCGTCCGCGGCCTCACATCCGCCGATCCGCTGGCAGGCCGTGCCGGGAAATTGGAGTTCGCGCGCTACCTTCTGCGCCTCCCGGACCTCGGCGAGACGCTCGACTATCGGGATCGGCATAGCGGGCGCGCGCTGCTGCCTGGTTGGAAGAATTTTGAACAACTCTTCGTGCCGCGCCCAGCGGAGTCCAGCCAAGTCCAACGCGGCGTGCCGGAAACGTGCGAGTTCCTCGGCCACGTGCTCACGTTGATTCACGTCGGTTCGAACGAAGTCTGGAAGCCGTGGACCGACGCGAAAACGCTCGTGCTCGACCGCGAGTTGCTCGTCGGCACTGGACGGCCCTTCAAGGACAAAGAGGGCCGTCGCCTTCCGCAGCAGCCGCAGCGGACGGACTACACCTACGTCCCGTTCGAGCCGGCGGACTACCGGGTGATGATCGACGCGGGCCTGAACCTCTTCGTCGTGAAGCCGGACCAGGAGCCGTGGGTGAGGACGGAGCCGGTGTTCTATTTGCGCGGCGCGGGCGGCCAGCCGTCGCTGCGCTACCCGGCGGACCTTTACCGCGCGAACTACCTCGGCCCGGTGATGTTCATGGACGAGCCGAGCATCCTCATGGTCGGCGACAAACTGATCCACAACACGCTCCGCTATTTCTCCGATGCCGCGGCGCTAATCGAGACACGCACGCGGCACACTTACTTGGGCGAGGGCAGCTACGGAGCGTTTGCGTTGGAGAAGGCGCTGCGCGGCCAGGGCGCGAACTTTGGCGACATGCGGCTCATGCAGTGGGACTATCCCTCGTGGGAAACGCTCTACGACACGACGTTTTACCAGATGAAAGGCGGCGGCAACGGACTCGTCCACGAAGGCCGCTATCAACTCGCGGACTTCGACAAAGCGGTCGAGCGCTTCACCGGCCAGCCGCGCCGCCACACCGCGCGCGAGATGCTGCAATACCACTACGCGTTCCTCCGCGGCGGCACGCGGCCCTTCGGCAAGTTCTGGGGCACGGCCATCTACGGCCAGTGCGACACGAACCTCGCGCCCGAAGCCGTGACGCTGGCCTATGACTTGGGCGCGCGTTACGTGTGGTTCTGGACTTCCGACCATGACCACCATGTTCCCTGGCCGGAGCAACTCGCCTTGGCCCGCACCCTCCAACGCCACACCGCGGCGCACCCGCGCCCTTCCGTCTTTGGCCCGCCGCCCGTGCTCGACACCGCCATCGTCATCCCGAACGGCTATTTCCTCTCGCTCGACAATCTCTGGTGGGTGCGGGTGTTGGACAAGGAAGGGAAGAACGAAGCGTCACAGAACTACCGCCGCCTGATGCAGCGCGCCCTCCGCGCCGTCCACGAATGCTTCGACCGCCAGGAGAACTTCGACATAACGGTGGACGACGGGCGCGAGATCACGGGCTATCGGCGAGTCGTGCGGGTGCGGGATGGGGAATAGCGACGGACCCGAATAAATCTTGGCAGCCTCCGCCCTCGCCGCCTAAATAGCCGCGATGAATCCGCTGGAGACATACCTGGAAGAGATCAGCCTCCTCCGCGCCTCAGGCTCGACGGTGAAGGAAACCTCCGGCTACGGTGCGCTGGCCAATCTCCTCAACGCCGTTGGCCAGACGCTCAGGCCCAAGGTCCGCTGCCTCATCCAGCTCAAGAACTCCGGCGCGGGTCTGCCCGATGGTGGACTCTTCACGCCCGATCAACTCAAGAACCCCGACGAGGAAGCCCCGCTCCTGGGCCAGAAACCCGCCCGCGGCATCATCGAGGTGAAGGGCGCCACCGCCGAACTTGCGGACATCGCCGGAACCAAGCAGGTCAAAGCCTATCTCGTCCACTACGGCCAGGTGCTCCTCACCAACTACCGCGACTTTCTCCTCCTCGAACGCGATCCTGGCGGCGCAATGCTCCAACTCGAATCGTTCCGCCTTGCCGAGAGCGAAACCGCCTTCTGGGCCGCCGCTGCGCATCCGCGCAAGACCTCGGCCGCCTTGGGCGAACGTTTCACGGAATACCTGAAGCGCGTTCTCCTCCACGCCGCCCCGCTCAACAACCCGCGCGATGTCGCTTTCTTCCTCGCTTCCTACGCCCGAGACGCCCGCGCCCGCGTCGAGGCCGCCGGCGATTTGCCCGCGCTCACCGCCATCCGCACTGCGCTGGAGGAAGCCCTTGGCATGAAGTTCGAGGCGGCGAAGGGCGAGCACTTCTTCCGCTCCACGCTCGTGCAAACGTTATTCTACGGCGTGTTCTCCGCCTGGGTGCTCTGGCATAAACAACACGTAGGACAGGCGTCGCGCCTGTCTCCATCTTCAAGCGGGCCGGAGAAATCAGAGACAGGCGCGACGCCTGTCCTACAGTTCGACTGGCGCGCCGCCGCGTGGACGCTCCACGTCCCGATGATCAAGGCGCTCTTCGAGCAGGTGGCCACGCCCACCAAACTCGGCCCGCTTGGATTGGTGGAAGTGCTGGACTGGACCGCGGCCGCTCTCAACCGCGTGGACCGGCCCGCGTTCTTCGAGAAATTCCTCGAAACGCACGCCGTCCAGTATTTCTACGAACCGTTCCTCGGAGCCTTCGATCCCGATTTGCGCAAGGAACTCGGCGTCTGGTACACGCCGCCGGAGATTGTGCAATACCAGGTGGCCCGTGTGGACGCCGTGCTGCGCGAAGAACTCGGCAGGTCCGATGGGCTGGCAGACAAGGGTGTTTACGTGCTTGATCCCTGCTGCGGCACCGGCGCGTATCTTGTCGAGGTGCTACGGCGCATCGTGAAGACGCTCACCGAGGAGCAAGGCGAAACCGGCGCGGCGCTGGCCACAGCCAAGGATGCCGCCATGCGGCGTGTGTACGGCTTCGAGATCATGCCGGCGCCCTTCGTGGTGGCGCATCTGCAAATGGGCCTCTTGCTGCAAAGTCTCGGGGTGGCTCTCGACGATTCCAAAGGCGAGCGCGCCGGCATCTTCCTCACCAACTCGCTGACGGGTTGGGATTTCAGCGGCGAGAATCCGCAACTCAAGAACTGGCCGGAACTGCAAGAGGAACGGGCGGGCGCGGGCCGGGTGAAACAGGAAAGCAAGATCCTCGTCATTCTCGGCAACCCGCCCTACAACGCCTTCGCTGGGGTCAGCCCGGAGGAAGAACAAGGGCTGGTGGAGCCATACAAGAGCGAACTGATTTCCAAGTGGGGCATCAAGAAGTTCAATCTCGATGACCTGTATGTCCGCTTCTTCCGACTGGCGGAACGAAAGATTGCCGAACGCACCGGCCAGGGTGTTGTCTGCTTCATCTCCAACTTCTCCTATCTGGCGGACCCATCGTTCGTTGTGATGCGGCAGCGGTTCTTGCAGGAGTTCGACAAGCTCTGGTTTGACTGTCTCAACGGCGACAGCCGCGAAACCGGCAAGCTCACGCCGGAAGGGAAGCCCGACCCGTCGGTGTTTTCGACGGACTTCAACCGCGAAGGCATTCGGGTCGGGACCGCCGTTGGCTTGATGGTGCGCAAACCGGAACACGGCAAGAAATCGCAGGCTTTCTTCCGCCAGTTCTGGGGTGTCAACAAACGCGCGGACATTCTCGAAAGTCTCAAGGTGAAGAAGTTCGCCAAGCAGTATGAACGGGTGGGGCCGAACCAAAGCAATCGCTTCTCCTTCTGCCCGTCTGAAGTGGCCCGGCAATACTACAGTTGGCCGCGGGTGCCTGAATTCTGCGCGGAGCCGCCCAGCAACGGGCTGATGGAAAAGCGCGGGGGCGCGTTGATGGCCTTCGACCGACACGCGCTCGAAACGCGGATGCGGCAGTACTACGATCCGGATGTGAGCTTGGAACACTTGAAAGCCATTGGTTCGGCGCTTGCACAAGACGCGGCTCGTTTCGACGCGAGGAAAGCCCGCGAGAAGGTTCTCGCCGCAGAGGAATTCCAGCCGGACCATCTGCGCCGCTACGCGCTCCGACCCTTCGACGTCCGCTGGTGCTACTACAGCGCCGAGCGTCCGCTGTGGAATGAGCCCCGGCCCAAACTCTGGGCGCAGTGCTGGAAGGGAAACGCTTTCCTGCTGACGCGAATGAATTGCTCGCGGACACCTGAGGGCGCACCGGTTTGCTTTACCACCTGTTTGTGTGACGACCATTTTCTGACACCTGACGCCGTGGCCATTCCCTTCCGTCTCCGCGCTGATTCCGGCGCCAAGGCGAAGAGGAAGGACGATGGCAACGGCGAGTTCGGCAGCATTCTACACGAAGCGGCTCCGGCTTACGGTGGCGGCGGTGGCAAAACCACCGCGAACCTATCGCCCGCCGCCCGTGATTACCTCGCCAAGCTGGGTCTCAAGAACCCCGACGCTGACGCGGACACCGCCGCGCTCATCTGGCTGCACGCGCTGGCCATCGGTTTCGCCCCGGCCTATCTCGCCGAAAACGCGGACGGCATCCGCCAGGACTGGCCGCGCATCCCGCTGCCCGATTCCAAGAAGCGGTTGCTGGCCTCCGCTGAACTGGGCCGGCAGGTCGCCGCCTTGCTCGACACGGAAGCGCCCGTGCCGGGCGTCACCGACGGCAAGGTGCGCCCGGAGTTGAAACACCTTGCGGACTTGCGGTTCACCGGCGAGGTGGACTTCCGCGTCACTGCCGGCTGGGGCCACGCCGGCAAGGAAGGCGTGACCATGCCGGGCAAAGGCAAGATGCTCACGCGCGGCTACCGCCCGGAGGAAGAAGCGGCGTTCGGCGTAGGGCAGTCGTCGCGCCTGTCTCCATCTTTGGTAAACCCGGAGAAATCAGAGCCAGGCGTGACGCCTGTTCTACGGTTGCTCGGCAAATCCACCCACGACATTTATCTCAACGACACCGCCTATTGGCGCAACGTGCCGGAGAAAGTCTGGGAGTTCACGATCGGCGGCTACCAAGTGTTGAAGAAATGGCTGAGCTACCGCGAGCACGAGTTGCTGGGCCGTCCGCTCACCACCGATGAGGCCCGCGAAGTCACCCACACCGCCCGCCGCTTGGCCGCTCTCCTTCTGCTTCAGCCCGAACTGGACGCAAATTACCAGCGCATCAAAGCCTCCGCCTGCTGTTGGTCTGCATGAGTTCTTCGCAGATGAGCTTGTTCTCCGCGCGCCCCGGCGGCCCGTTCTCGGTCCCACCGGGTGACTTTGCGCGGCCCGGCTTGGTGGACTGGGATTTTGTCGAGCGTTCAGTGGAAGCCATGCGCAAGATCCCAGACGCGGTACGCCAGTTGCGCGCAGACATGGCCGAACGCCTCGAAACCATTCAGGCGATCGACTTGGTTTATCGCGATGAATTGAACGATTGGGCCGGCACGACTCGCGAGCGGCTCTGGCAGGAATACTTCACGGCCGACGCGATCCTGCGCCGGCTGACTTCGCAGCCCGTGCTCGGTGAGGCGGGGCCATGAATTCGCCGAGCGCCGCCGCGACGACCTCACAGCCCCTTGATCGTCTCTTGGGCGAGCAGTCGCTCCTCCGGCAAGAGCCGCCCCTTACTGGCGAGGGTCAGGTACTTCTTGGCTGAATTGGTTTGGCCGGTCGCGCGGAGAATGACGCCGTAATAGACGGCGATGGACGGGATTTCCAGATGCTGGGGCTTGAGCTTCTCCAGCACCTTCAAGGCTTCCGCGGTCTGGCCTTGAACGTGCAGGGCGTAGGCGTAGGTGGTGGAAACCGCCGGGTCCTCCGGCCGTTGCTCGAAGGCTTCTTTGGCGAGGGTCTGGGCCTGGGTCAGGTTCGTTTTCAGGAGCAGCGAGGTGGTCGCCAGATCGTTCTTGGCCCGGAGGCTCTTGGCATCGGAACTCAGCATCGCCGCATAAACCTTGTGAAGGCCGCTGGTATCGCCCGCTTCGAGATACAGGCGGCTGAGTTCCTTGAGCGGCCACGGTTCCCGGGGCTGTTTCTGTGCGATCAACCACAGCAAGCTCTCTTTTTCCTCCTGCCACTTCCAGGCGCTGGCCATTTGCACCAGGGCGGCGAGGGCGCGGGGTTTCTCGCCGGCCTCTCTGACAGCCGCGCGCCAGTAACTTTCCTGGGCCACGGTCTGTTGGGTTTCAAACGCCGCGCGAGCTTGGAGTCCGAGCCGGCAGAATTCCAGGTTGCCCCATTTCTCTTTCTGAAGCAGCGGCCCCAGTGCCGCCCAGTCCTTCTTCGCCATGAGGGCGTCCGCGGTGGCGATGAGGACGGGAACCTCTTTCTTCGTTTCGGAGGGCAGGGCGTTAAGCCACTTCCAGGCTTCGTCGGCCAGGCGCCGGCTGATCATCCAGCCGGTCAAGCCGTAAACCTCTTCCGGCTTCTTCTCGACCTCCTTCTGCAACGCGGCCAAGTAGCCGGCGTAACCTGCGTCCTTGGCCTGGGCCAGGAGGCTGAGATGGAGCAGGCGGTCAGACAGGCTGGCGGCGGGATCGGCAATCAGGCGGCGGGTGCTGCCCAGCGCGCCCGCGAGGTCATTGCTGCGCACCGCGGCGTTGGCCAAGACACGGAGCGCGTCCAGCCGGAACTTCTCGTCGGTCGAAAGCTTCTCCAGGCTGGCGCGCGCCCCCTGGGCCACGCCTTGATCGCGGTCCTGAAGTTGGAGCACGGCGAGGTTGAGCTGCAGACGTTTGTTCTCCGGATCCAACTTGGCGGCCTCTGTGAGATGGGCTTCGCTTTCGTCCAGCTTGTTGGCGGCGACGGCGAGCAACCCGGCCATTTCGTGATAGGCGGCAGTCTTGCGGCTGGCCTCATCGACGCCGCTGAGCGCCTTCTGCGCCCGCGCGAGGTCGCGCCGCAGGAAGGCCGCCTTGGCCAGATGCAGCCGATTCGTGAAGGCGTTCGGTTCCAGATCGACCACCTTCTGGAGCCAGAAGACCGCCTCCGGCGCCCCGCTGGCTTCGGCGGCCCCGACCATGACACGGCAGGCTTCGACGTTGGTGGGGTTCAAACTCAAAGCCAGCCGCGCACTGAGAGTGGCATTCGGAATCTTGCCTTGCTTCAGGAAGTCCTTGGCCATGGTCACGAAGCGTTTCTCTTTGTGGTGTCGGTAATAGGGCCGTCCGATCCAGACGGCGAGCACAGCGAGCACGATGCAGGCGCCGAACCCGATCAAGATGAGCTTGCGAAAACGCTTCAGCGAGGCCCAGCAGTAAGCCACGGTCAGGACAGATTCCCGCAGCCAACGCTTCAACAGGGCCACGAACTCACCCGGCGCTTGGGGCAGACGCTTCAAGGCCCGCCAAGCGTCCGCGAGGTTGAACAACAGGCTCCGACTCCAACTCTTCAGAACGGCCCCCAACTTCACGAGGCCCGCGGGAAAACGTTTCACGGCCTGCCAGCCGTCACCGACGGACAACAGCGCCTCGTGAAACCACTCCTTCAGGATGCGCGCCAAAGCCGTCAAGCCGTGGGGAAGACGGGTCAGGGCCAGCCAGCCGTCCACGACGGTTTCCGCCGCGGCCTTCCGATTCGCTCGAAACCATCGTCTGAACACCCGGAGAAACTCTGAGTTCCGAAACATGGCGAGTACTAATTCGCCGGGGCGAGGGTTTGTCAATCCGAAGTTCGGCCGCCCCAAGTGTGGAGGAACGGGCTACCGGGAGCATGTTCCGTGCGGAACACGCTCCCGGTACGAACCCCGAGGACGCTGCTCTCCGCCCTCGCCGATTACAGCAGTTTCGTCTTCGACTTCGCCTCCTCCTTCGGATCGCCGGTCGGCCAGTCCGACGGCGGCCGCCAAACCCAGTCGCCTCGGGTGGAGTCGGTGCGCAGGAGCCGTGACAGGAAGGCCGGCTTTCCGCCGTCGTCTTGCTGGTTCCAGCCGACGGCGTAGATCTGGTACGTCTCGCCCGTCTTCTGGTACTTCAGCGGTTCGCCGGCGATCAAGTCGTTGGGCACCGCCGCCAGATAACGCGGCACCAGCACGTCGAGTGTCGCTGGATACGCGCCCTTCGCCAGCCGGTGCCGTTCCAGCGCGCAGGCGATGCGCAACTGGTCGAGCAGCGTCTGTTGACGGGCCGTACGGAGCGCGACTTTGGACAGGGCCGGCATCAGGAGTCGCGCCATGAACTTGTAGGGCGCGAAGCTACGGACGTCGGGTGACGACTCCACGCCGCCGGCCAAGTCCGGGTGAATGCGCCGCGCCTTGGCATCCACCGCCGGCAGCGAGTATTGGTCAAACATCCGGCCCATGTTCACCTTGTTCTGATCCAACCAGCCGTCGGGAATGAAGCGAAAAGCTAGCTCCGATGCGAATTGGAAGTCGGACGATTCATCTCCCATGAGGCCCGCCGCCTCGCGGGCCGAAGCGCGCTTCAGCCAGTCCACGGTGGCCGCGCCGAACCCGCGCTCGCCGCGCATGGCCAACTGGTAGTCGCTGAGCAGGTCCACCGAACCGAGCAGCTTGTCCAACTCGGCCAGTTGGGCGTCGGTCCAGGCGTGGCGGGCCAATCCTTCCGCCGCCGGCTGGAACGTGATGTGCAGCATCGCGAGGCGCACCAAGTAGGAGATGAGGATCGGTTCGGGTTTCACCCCTTCGGCCAGGCGCAGGCCCAGGCGCATTTCCGTCAGGGCGGCGTCCGTCTGTCCGGCGGCGACACGGGCGTTGGCGCGCAGCGCGGTGGTGAGGGCCAGACCCTTCATCGCCGCGAGGTGGGGCAAGAGGATCGCAAACGGGCAGTCGTCGTCGTAAGGCACGTTGAACCGGCACAAGGGCCGGGTTGCCGCCGCCGCGTGCAACTCCTGGAACGCCGCGTCGTACTTGCTCAAGGCCGTCAACACATCCAGCGCCGGGGACTGCGGCTGGGCGGGCTGCGGGTAATTGGTGTTGCCGCGGTAAAACTCCTGCCAGGCCGCGAGGTCCACCAGGATGCCGTTGTCCAGGCTGCCGTTGGCCGGCTCCTTCATGCGCGAACCGGATTTGAAGTGGATGGAAATCGGCAGCAACGGCTGGGGACTGTTGGGCGGAAGGCGGTGCTGTTTGCGTTTCTCGTCCAGCACGAAGGTGTGAAGTGGTTTCAGCAGTGGCGTCATGGCCAGGTTCTGTTCATCCGGCACGGGCGGAGGAACAAAGGCCTTCAAGTCCAGCCGCTCGCCGCGCGCCTCGTGTTCGGTTTTGAACTGGTGCCAGACCCGCCGGCCGCGCCAGTTTTCCACGCCGTAGCCGAAGGCCACGAGCGTGACGAGCGCCAGGAGCGCCATCAGGGCGCGGCGCGCGGTGCGCCAACTGAAGAGCCAGCGTAGAAACCGGCTGGTGGTGGACCGCTGCCAGAGAGTGGGAGGTGCTGAAGTGTCGTTCATAGGTCGAGTGGGTCGAGGGTTCTGTTTGTTGAGTGTGTCCGAAATTGAAGTGAGCCTCCTCACGTCGGCTGCTACAGGATGGCTGGAATTCTCGGACATGAGTTCAAGCGGCCCAGCGAAGGGACCGCAGAAAGCCATGAGAGACGCCGCCGGGCGCCAGCGACGCCAGGCCGGCTGGCCGCGAAAGTTCCGAGCGCCGAAACAACAACCGATAGGCCGGCACGCTCTCGCTGCGGGGCTTGGCTTCGTTGGGGTCCGATTCGGCCGGCTCCATTGTGGCGTTGCCCAGCAGTTCCATGCGCAACAGCCGTTGCGCCCGCAACTCGGCCCGCAAGCCCGGCGTCGCCCCGGCGGTGCGCGGGCGTGCCGTCGCCTCCGGTTCCAGCCCGTTCAACAAGTGCAGGGCGACAATCACCATCCAGGCCGCCGCCAGCCCGGCCCAAGTCCGCCGGCAGGGCAGGAAGAGTTCCTGCCACAGGACGCCGAGCCAAGCCTGCGCGGACGGCATCTCGTCGGCAGAGGTTTCGGCGACTGGCACGCGGCCCGCGCCCAACTCGGTGTCGATGACGCCGCGGCGGACGCGGTCGAGTTCCGCCGTCTTGTTTTGATGTTTGGCCAACAGAATTTCGCGAGGCGTTTTCATGATCGGTCCTCCAGCAGTTCGCGCAGGCCCTTCTTGGCGTGATGCAGCCGCGACTTCACCGTGCCCACGGGCGCGCCGGTGATGGCGGCGATTTCTTCGAGCGAGAAATCCTCCAAGAAGTGGAGCAGCAACACCGCCCGTTGCGGGGATGGCAGTTGGTTCAGCGCCGTCATGAACTCTTCCTCCCGCTCGCGGCGCACGAGCCATTCCCCCGGATCGAGATCAACGCTGGCGGCGTCTTCCGGCAGTTCGCGCGTGTCATCGACCACGCCGCCCGCCCGCCCGGCGCGGCGCCAGTGCTGGACGCATTTCTGGTGGGCGATGCCGAAGAGCCAGGAGCCGAACCGCTCCTCGTCGCGCAACGAGCCGAGGTGGCGGACGGCGTTGATGAACGTCTCCTGCACGATGTCGAGGCTCGTTTGCTCATGGCGGACCAACTCATAGACGAAGCTGTAGAGCGGGAGTTGGAAGCGTTGAAAGAGGCGGTCCCAGGCGTCCGGCTCCCGGGCCCTGGCGCGCTGCACGAGCGGCTTCAGTTCAACGTCCACTGCCAGCATTTACACCCAGTGGAATGCCGGAAGCGAGAAAAGGTTCAATTGGAAATCCGAAATCTGAGAGCACCCTTCAAAACCGTAGCCGCCGACGTGAGGAGGCTCACTTTGATTGCAGGTTACAGATTGGAAATGGAGCCTCCTCACGTCGGCTGCTACGAGATTTTGAAATCGCCTCTCAGTTTCAGGCGCCAGGGGAAAGCGGCTGGTCACCCGGCCCGCTCCGCGCCAGGAGGAACGTTTTCAATTCCGCCGCCGCCTTGCCCCCGAACCCCGGCACTGCGGCAATCTCCTCCACCGTCGCGAGCCGCAGCCGCTGCACGGAGCCGAACTTTTTCAGGAGCGCGGCCTTGCGGGCGTCACCGATGCCGGGGAATTCGTCGAGGATGCTCTCGGAAATTTTCCGCAGGCGAAGCTGGGCGTTGTAGGAATTGGCCACGCGATGGGATTCGTCGCGAATGCGCTGGAGCAGTTTGAGGGCATTGTTGTCGGGCTTCAGCCGCAGCGGTTCCGCCTCGCCGGGCCGGAAAATCTCCTCGAACTCCTTCGCCAGCCCGATCACCGGGATGCCACTGAGGCCAAGCTTGCCCAACTCCGCGCACGCCGCGCCCAACTGGCCCTTGCCGCCGTCGATGACAATGAGGTCCGGCAGCGGCGGGCCGAGGGTCGTGGGAGACGAGTCGAGGGTCGAGGGTCGAGGATCGAGAGGAGCGGCCGGCGGTTGCTGGCCCTCGACGCTCGACTCTCGGCTCTCGACTCCATGCGTCTCACCAACTTTGAACTTTGAACCTTGAACCTTGAACTCATTCAGCACCCGCGTGTAGCGCCGCCGCACCGCCTCGGCCACGCAGGCGAAGTCGTCCTGGCCCTCGACGGACTTGATCTTCATGCGGCGGTAATTGGCGCGGTCGGGGCGGCCCAGTTTGAAGCTGACGACCGAGGCGACCTTCAGCGTGCCGCTGATGTTCGAGATGTCGAAGCCCTCGATGCGCTGCGGCGGCTGGGCCAAGCCGAGGACTCGACCGAGTTCCACATTGTCGCGTCCCGGCTCGACGGCGACGGGCAGCGTGTAGGGCACGCGCTCGAACTTCTCCGTCTTCTTCGCGGTGTGGCGGAGGTCGGTGACGGCGTCGCGCAGTTGGGCGGCTTTCTCGTACTCCTGGGCCGCGGCGGCCTTGCGCATCTCGGCTTCAAGCTGGTCGGCCAGCTCGCCGCATTGGCCGTCCAGGAAGTCACACGCCGCCTGGACTTGCTGGAGGTATTGCTCGCGGGTGACGTTGCCGACACAGGGCGCGGTACACCACTTGAGATTGGCGTAAAGGCAATGCCGGTAATCTTGCTCAGTAGGCGTGAGGGCGCGGCAACCGCGGAGGTTGAACTGCCGGCGCATGAAGTGCAGCGTGGTGCGGAGCGCGCCGCCGTTGGGGAACGGGCCGAAGTAGCGCGCGCCGTCATCGGTGCGCAGCCGCGTGAGCGTGAAGCGCGGGATGGGGTCGCGCAGGTTCACCTTGACGAGCGGGAAGCGTTTGTCGTCGCGGAAGCTGATGTTGTAGCGGGGCTGGAATTCCTTGATGAGCTTGCCCTCGAGCAGCAGCGCCTCCGGCTCGCTTTTGACGACATGCACGTCGAGGTCGTGGATGGCTTCGACGAGGGCGTTGAACTTGAGGTCCCAGCCCATACGCCGCGACGGGTGAAAATACTGGCTGACGCGCTTGCGCAAATCGCGGGCCTTGCCCACGTAGAGCACGGTGCCGAAGCGGTCCTTCATGAGATAGACGCCCGGCTTGTGGGGCAAGTCGGTCAGCTTCCGGCGAATGTGCTCCGTCGCTGGCATGACGGGGAAAAGGTAGTCGCGCCGGGCTGGAAGTGGCAAGCCGGGCGGGTGCTTTCGTGCTGGATCTGTTATCGCCGGGCGGAGAATTGCGAATTGAGAATTGGAAAATGAAAATTGAAAGTTGCCCGCTCACCTCGGCATACGGCTCGCCTCAGGCAATTTGAAATTTGCCTTCCTCAGAGCTTCTTTCAAAACCGCAGCAGCCGACGTGAGGAGAGTCGGAGCCACCACCGACGGTTGCTGCCTCGGGCCAAGGAACGGAGCGCGGCTGTGGTCGAAGACCCAGCCGCAGCACGCTCCAGAGGACGAAGTTCGGACGTGCTCCCACGCCTCGCGCCTGGATGGCTGCTGCGGCTGGTCCTGCGGACACAGCCGCGCTCCGTTCCTTGGCAGGCTCGCTCTTCAAATCTGAAATCTAAAATCTGAAATCTGAAATCAAGACAGAGCCTCCTCACGTCGGCGGCTACGGGGCTTTGAAATCGCTTCTCCCATTTCCTTTTTTCAATTCCCCGCCCGCCTCGCTCCAGCGAGTACTTCGCTCTTGCCGCGTGCCCTGTGCCTCGTAACCTTGCGCCATGTTCAAACCGGCAGATTTGTTCGACCTCACGCAGACGGAGCACGCGGCGCTTTTCGACGGCTGCGAGTTCGCCTGGGACGCGCTGAAGCGGCTCAAGGATTACGTGGACGCCCACGCCCAGCCGCTCTTGAAGAACCAATGCGACGGGGTGGCCTATATCGGCGAGAAGGTCTTCATCGGTGAAGGCACGGTGGTCGAGGACGGCGCGATGATCAAAGGCCCGGCCATCATCGGGCGCCACTGCCAGATTCGCCACAACGCCTACATCCGTGAGCACGTCCTGGTGGGCGACGGCTGCGTGGTGGGCAACTCGTGCGAACTCAAGCACGCGATCCTCTTCAACGACTGCCAGGTGCCGCACTTCAACTACGTGGGTGATTCCGTGCTTGGCTTCAAGGCCCACCTCGGCGCGGGGGTGAAGATTTCGAACGCCAAGATCGTGCCCGGCAACGTGACGGTGGAGATCGACGGCCAGCGGTACGACACCGGCCTGCGGAAGTTCGGCGCGCTCCTGGGCGACTTTGCGGAAGTCGGCTGCAACGCGGTGCTCAACCCTGGAAGCATCCTGGGCCGGCACGCGCTGGTCTATCCCTGCGCCAACTGGCGCGGCGTGCTGGCGGCGGACCGCATCGCGAAGAACAAAGCGGCGGTGGAGGTGGTGGCGCGAAAAACGTGAATTCAACGCTGCCGTGAAACTCGTCCTGCTGCAACGAAGCCATCCCAAGCGAAGGAGGTCTGAATGAACTCTGTGGTTTGCCCCTATTCGGACGAGTTTCCGCCCGCGTTGAAGTCCTATTGCGAACAAATGCGCGCCGCCGTTGCCAAGGGCACCACGCACCACGACCAACGGCGCAGCCTCTTGCTGAACTTCCTTCGCGAGGGCATGGGCATCGAGAGCACCAACATCGAACTGGAGCGCAAGATCAAGGCCGCCGAAATCCGCGGCCGCATTGATGCCTTCTGGCGGCACCTCATCATTGAGGTGAAGACTGATCTCGACCGCGAGCGCAACGACGCCCGCGAGGAGTTGAAGAAGTATTTCGAGGCGCAGCGGCACCCGCCCGAATACCTGGCCCTCGTCACCGACGGGCTGCGCTTCGAGGTCTATCTCTACGAGTCAGCCAAAGCTGGCGTGCGCCTGATCGGCGGTTTCGAGTTAAAGCCGGACCAACCGCTCGCCGCGTTCCGCCATCTCGACCAGGTTTTTTTCACTGGGCAACGGCTCGCGCCGACTTCGGGCGACATTGTCATTCGCCTGGGCCGCGACAGCGCCGCCTTCAACGCCAGTCTGCGCCGCCTCGGCGACCTCTACGACGCTGTCGCCAGCGACAGCACGGTGCAGACGAAGTTCCGCGAGTGGAACACGCTTCTGGCAAAGGTCTATGGCAGCGCGCTGGGCGACCGCGCCCTGTTCCTCAAGCACACCTACCTCGTGATGGTTTCGCGCGCCGTGGTCGCCGCCGCGCTCGCGCCCGTGCAACTCGGCACGGTGAAGCAGTTCCGCGGCTTGGTGGACGGCGAATTCTTCCGCGCGCTTGGCATCCAGAACCTCGCCGAGCCGGATTTCTTTTCGTGGGCACTCGACACGCCCAGCGAAGCGGGCTTCTGCGACTTCATTCATCAACTCCTCGGCAGCCTGAGCGTCTATGACTTCGCCAAGCTCGACGAAGACATTCTCAAGGAACTCTACCAAGGCTTGGTGGACCCAGAATCGCGCCACGATCTCGGCGAATACTACACGCCGGACTGGCTGACCGAACTGACACTCGAACAAATCAACTATCGTGGAGGTAAGCTGCTTGATCCGAGTTGCGGCTCCGGCGGCTTCCTCTTCGCCGCGGTGCAACGGCTCCGGGCCACTGGTCTCAAAGGCAGCAGGCTTGTTAAAGCGGTCGTCGAGTCCGTGGTGGGTGTGGATGTTCATCCGGTGGCGGTGTTGATGGCCAAAGCGAATCTCCTTCTCGGCATGGCGGAGGACCGCGCGGGCTACGGCGATTTCATTCCGCTGCCGGTTTACATGGCGGACACGCTGATGACGGACGAGGACGCGAGGCAAGGCGTGCTGCGAGTGAAGGTATCCGAAACAGAGACGTTCAATGTCCCGCTCGGGACTCTCACCTCGCAGAAGATGGACCAGACGATTGACCTGCTTTGCGGCCTGGCCGTGCGCAGTCTCAAAAGCGACCGCCTCGAGAAAGCGGCGGCCACGGGCGTGCAACGGGTGCTGGCGAAGCTTCCAGCGCAAGAGCGTTTCTTCTGGCGGCAGAACTATTCGCTGCTGCGCAAGCTGGAGCAGGAACGGCGGAACACGGTCTGGGCTTACATTCTCAAGAACGCCTACCGTCCGCTCTTCCTTCGCCGCGAAAAGGTGGATTACATCGTGGGCAATCCGCCGTGGCTTTCGCTGCGATACGTGAAAGACCAGGGCTACAAGGAGCGGATCAAGGAACTCACGTTCCAGCATGGCCTGCTGGCGAAGACGGACGTGAAGCTCTTCACGCAGATGGACACCTCGACGCTGTTCTTCAACCATTGCGCCAAGGAGTTCCTGAAGCCGGGCGGGACGATTGCCTTTGTTCTGCCCAAGACGGTGATTCTTCCCGCCAAGCAGCACGCCAAGTTTCAGGAGCAGGGCTTCAACGAGGTGCATGACTTCACAGAAGTCGCTCCGCTATTCAATGTTCGTACATGCCTTGTCATTCGCGGACCAAAGCCGCTCAAGGCCCGAATCCCCCGCACGAAGTGGGCCGCCAACCTCCCTCAGCGCAATGCCAATCTAACCGAGGCGCGGCGGCTCCTGTCGTCGGAGCAAGATCTGTTCAGCTTCCTCGCCAACGGCGTGCCGCTCTCACCCTACTTCGAGAAATTCTTGAATGGCGCGAATCTTTATCCGCGCTGCCCGATCTTCGTCGCGCCACCGGAAGACAGGCCCCTCATCGCCGAGGCTCCTTTTCTGGAAACTTCGGGAGACGCCCTGAGAGAATCCAAGCCCAACTGGCGCGTGAAGTTGGCCGGCCAAGTGGAGAAGGCGCTTCTTTTCGGCACCGTGCTGGCCAAAGACCTGATCCCCTTTGCCGTTCGCAAGCTGTCTTTAGTGGTGCTCCCGGTGAAGGAGACGAGCCACCACGACTTGCGAATGCTCAACTCGGCCGCGCTGCTGAATGAAGGATTCCAGCACGCGCACGACTGGTTCCAGCGTGCCGAGCGGCTCTGGGAGGAGCGGCGCAAAGATGACGCCATGAGTTTGCAGGAAACGCTGGACTTCAACGGCAAGCTGACCCAGCAAAGCCTGCGCGCCAAGTTCATCGTCCTCTCCAACAAGTCCGGCACGAACCTTTCGGCGGCCATGCTCACGCCGTCGGAGACGAAGAAGATCGGCGCGCTGCCTATCCGCGGCTTCATCACCGACAACGTCTGCTACCGCTACTACGCCGCCAGTGAGGAGGAAGCGGCCTACCTCGTCGGCATCCTGAACACCACCGTCGTCAACGAAGCGATCAAGCCGTACCAGCCGGAAGGTTTGCTGGGCGAGCGCGACATCCACCGCCGGCCGTTCGAGGCGTGCGCCATCCCGCTGTTTGACGCGAAGAACAAGCTCCACCAGCGCATTACCGAAGCGGCCCACAAAGCGCGCGAGGAATTGCTGCCCGTGGTGCCGAAGATGCAAACTCCGGTGGCCACGGCTCGCGCCGACGCCCGCTGTCTGGTTGCGAACCAACTTCGCAAGCTGGACGGGTTGGTCGCTCAGCTTCTGGACGGTCAACCCGTGAAGTATCCGGCGCCGAAAAGCGAACCGATGAAGCTGCTCGAACTTTTTTAGGCGTCACATTCGCTCCTTGAAAATCGAACATCGACCGTTCGATTTTCAAGGAACGGATGGCCCCCTCCGAGAGATGAAACGCAACTGCCTCAACACACTGGTTGTTCCCAGCTTCCGGCTGCCCTTGGTTGAAACATGATCTCTGCCATCGAAGCTCAACCTGCCGGTGCCGCCTCCGGCCTTGTCACCCAGGTCGAGGCCATCTTCTCACCCAAGGGCCTCCTGTCCCGCTCGCCGAATTTTGAGTATCGCCCACAGCAACAGGAGATGGCTGTGGCCGTGGCGCAGGCGCTGGTGGACGGTGAGCACCTCGCGGTCGAAGCGGGCACGGGCGTGGGCAAGAGCCTGGCCTACTTGATCCCGGCGATCCTCTTCGCCGTGGCGCGGAAGAAGAAAGCCATCGTCTGCACCCACACGATCAACTTGCAGGAGCAACTCACGCAGAAAGACCTGCCGATGTTGAAGCACATCCTGCCGGTGGAGTTCAGTTTCGCCATGCTCAAGGGCCGCGGCAACTACCTCTGCTCGCGCCGGCTCCACAAAGCCGTGCAGCAAGCGGAGTCGCTGTTTACCTCGCCGGAGATCGAGGAGTTGAAGCGCCTCTGGGAGTGGTCCAAGCAGACGGACGACGGCAGCCTTTCCGACTTCGACCTCGAGCCGGACATGAAAGTCTGGGCGCAGGTCTGTTCCGAGCGCGGGCTGTGTTCGCCGAAACTGTGCGGGTCGCAATCCGAGTTCAGCAAGGAGCACGGGATGTGTTTCTTCCAGCGCGCCCGGAACCGCATCATGTCGGCGGACGTGGTCGTGCTGAACCACACGTTGTTCTTCACGCTGCTGGGCGGACTCAGCGAGGACGCGGCGGAGGGCGGCATCCTCTTCAAAAACGACTTCGTCATCTTCGACGAAGCCCACACCGTCGAAAGCGTGGCGTCGAAGCACATCGGCCTCAGCGTCTCGAGCGCGCAACTTCGCTGGGCGCTGAACCGCCTCTGGAATCCGAAAACGGAAAAGGGTCTGCTCGCGACGATGCGGCGCGGCGACGCCGTGCGGCGCGTGGCGGAACTGCTGGAACACGGCGACAAGTTCTTCAGCGAAGTCGAGTTGGCCTGCGAAGAACTGGTCCGCGAACAAGCGCAGTTCGACGAAGAGAACCCCCGCGCCCGGCGGGGCGGCAGCAGTTCCGGCCGCAAGCGCGCCTGGACCGAACTGCGCATCCGCCGCGCTGACCTCGTGCAGGACATCGTCACGCTCCCGCTCCAGCGCGTGCGCGAAGCGGTCAGCGAGACGATCAAGGCCAGCGACGACAAGGACACGGGGCAGGAGTTGATGGAGTGCAACCGCCGCCTGGCTGAGTTGCGCGAGGAGGTGGCGACGTTCCTGAGCCAGAGCGCTCCGGACTACGTGTATTGGGTCGAGCGCACCGGCAAGGCCCAGCGCAACCTCGCGCTGAACGCCGCTCCGGTGGACGTGGCGGAGTTCCTGCGCCGGCGACTGTTCGAGAGCGACACCTCGGTGATTTTGACGAGTGCCACGTTGAGCATGAAAGCCGCAGCCAACGCTGAAGTCGGAACGCGGAACGCGGAACCGAAAGAGCCACGCGCTGCGGAAGCACCGAAAGCCCATTCCGCACTCCGCACTCCGCACTCCGCATTGAGTTACTTCGCCTCCCGCGTCGGTGGCGAATCCGCCCGCCTGCTGCAAGTCGGCTCGCCGTTCGACTACGAACAGCAGATGAAGATTTTCGTCGTGAACAAAATGCCCGACCCGCGCGACAGCGGCTACGCCGACGCCCTGGAGCATTGGATCGAACATTTCGTGACGCAGACGCACGGCAAGGCTTTCGTGCTCTTCACCAATTCCAAGCTCATGCAGGAACTGGGTGCGCGGATGGAACCGTTTTTCGGCAAGCTCGGCGTCGAGTGCTTCGTGCAAGGCACGGGCACGCCGCGCTCGGTGATGCTGGAGAGGTTCAAGGAAGACGTGAACTCGGTCCTCTTCGGCACTGCCAGCTTTTGGCAGGGCGTCGATGTGCCGGGCGAATCGCTCTCCAACGTCATCATCACGCGCCTGCCCTTCGCCGTGCCGGACCATCCGCTCATCGAGGCGCGCATCGAAGCCATCGAAGCGCGTGGCGGCGATTCCTTCGGCGAGTTCTCGCTGCCCGAGGCGGTGCTGAAATTCCGCCAGGGTGTGGGCCGCCTGATCCGCACCAAGACCGACACCGGCATCATCGTGGTGCTGGACAACCGCATCCTGACCAAGCGCTACGGCCAGTCCTTCCTCGACGC
>JACRJZ010000084.1 GCA_016219875.1 Verrucomicrobiota bacterium
GAATTCCGATCTCGGACCGGGTGTGGAGAGTGGCCGTCTTCGGCCACAGCAACCTGCAACAGGAAGCGGGGTGAAGAAGTTCTCGCGCCTTGAGTCGGTGAAAGTTCCTGCGGCCGGGGACGGCCGCACTCCGGGCGCTGGGCCAACTTCGGATTTCGGGTTTAGAGCAGCCGTAAGGATGTACGCCCGGTCTGACTTCCGGCTTGCCAAGTGCAGGGCGTTCCGGGACTCTCCCGAACGAAATGCAGGCGCAGGATCATCCGTTCTTCCGGGATCAACCGCACGGTTTTGCGGTTTATCACGGACCCGTTGCCTTGCTAAACCGCACGGGAAAGCCGTTCTTGCGGTTTATCACCGGAAAACCCGTGCTAGCCGACTTGTCGGCTATTACCTGTTCGGCGGAGAATATCTTCATAACGATCGCGCAATTGATTCCACCGGCTATGAACGACGCAGAAATTCAACGACTGATCGAGAATGCCAACAAGGGAATCGCTGAGGGGAAGCCACAATTCGTGCTTTCGAGCAATAATAAGCTTCGAAATCTGAATAAAAAGGACGTCGCTGAGAACATCCTGCGGGACGCCTATCAGAGTTTTCCTACTAGCATCGAGGTTTTCCGAGCGCTGTGCACCGCAATTAGGGAACGGGACCCCGCTGAAGCTTTGGCGTTTGCGGAGGCAGCCGTTGCCGCCTTTGGGAATCCCGCACGGTTCCAAAAAGCGCTTGCACTTGCGGCGATGGACCGGCGTAACGAGGCAATAAAGCAAATTGAAGCCATCCTGGCGGAAGAGCCGGCCTTTACGCAGGACCGTTTTGTCGTCTCCAAGCTGTTTGATCTTTACAACGATGAAGGGCTCTTTCCACAAGCACGTAAACTTCTTGAACCGTTGGTTGATCAGGGCGTATTCACCGACGTGCGGATGAAGCAGCTCTTGGCAACCGTGCTTAACAAGCTACGGCATTCGCAAGCAAAGGTCCTTGATTTGCTCCAGAACGACGTCGATCCACAGAGCGAGAAATTAAAGCAGTGGGCTAGAGAGATCATGGTTGAGATTCCCTCCACCGTTACCGAGGTCCCCGCGAGTGGCCTGTCGAAGCCACAGTCCACCGGCACTCCTTCAGTTTTTGTTGTACACGGGCACGACTTAGCAACGCTGTCGCAGCTAGAGAACACACTGCATCGCATCGGAGCGCTGCCCCAGATGTTCGACCGTCTTCCGAAGCAAGGATCGCCGACCATCATCGAGATTCTGGAGGAACATGTCCCCAACGCAGATGCTATTGTGACCCTGCTGACCCCAGATGACGAGGGACGCAAGCGCGGAGATCAGTCACCGCTCGAACCCCGTGCTCGACAGAATGTCCTTGTTGAGGCCGGCTTCGCGATGATCTCGCGCAGGACCCGCAGCATCCTCGTAGCTATCGGCGGCGTCACAGTTCCTACCGACTTTGATGGGATTCATCGTATCCAGGCAGAGGAATGGAAGCCCGAAGTCGGAATACGAATTGCGCAGCGGCTAAGAGAGATGGGCTTGGCAGTTGAACCGTCGAAAGCCGTATGATGATGCCGAACAAGATCACTGGAGCGAACGCGGGCGGGTCACGTCAGTTGCCAATGCGGGCGCGCTGAGCCGCCCGCGTCGCTCAGTTCTGTCGTTCGGCCATGCACGAATGGACTCTTTTGAATTCCAGAGCCGCGCTCAGCCGGGCGCGTCGTGCCGGCTTTCAATTGAAAAAAGCAGAGAGAACCCACTCATGAAACTCTTCCTCGCCTCAGTGCTGGCAGCAGGCATTGCCAACTCCGTCTTCGCCGCGCCCGTGCCAGTCATCTACAGCACGGACCTCATGCATCCGCACGTTGACCCGGATGACCATTTCGATTTGGCGTGCCTGTATGCCCTGCCGGAAGCGGACCTTCGCGCCATCATTCTGGATCAGGGGGACCGCCAAGCCCAATACCCTGGTTTCAAGCCCGTCTGGCAGTTGAACTACCTGGCCCACCGCTATGTCCCGGCGGCCATTGGGTTGCGCGACAAGCTGAAATCGCCCGCCGACCGCGCGCTGGACCAGCCCGCCGAGCATCAGAATGGCGTGAACCTGATTCTCCAAACGCTGCAAGACGCGAGAGAAAAGGTGGCGGTCGTCTTCGTCGGCAGCGCGCGCGACGTGGCCGCCGCCTGCAACCGCCAGCCCGGCCTGTTTCGCGAGAAGGTCCGCAGCATCTATGGCTTCATTGGCGACGCCGGCGATCCCACGTATCAGGAATGGAACGTGAAGCTCGATCCGCAAGCGTTCGTGAGCTTGATGCGTGCGGACGTGCCGTTCTACTGGATCCCGTGCTTCGACGGCGGCGTGTTGACCAACAACGGTCACGCCTCGTTCTGGCGCATCCAGCACGCTGACGTGCTGGACAAGGCACCGGAGCCACTGCAGCGCTACTTTCTCTACATGCTCCGCCACGCGACGAACGATCCCATCGCCTACCTCGCCCAACCGACCCGCGCCGAAGACCGCGACTGGATGATGCGCGGCCCGCGGAACCTCTGGTGCGGCGCGCTGCTGGACCTGGCGGTCGGGCGGCCCTTGCTTCACGAAGGAAACGAGGTGGTCGGCTTCTCCCCCGTCGAGGTGTCGGTCGATGACAAAGCCGTTGTCCACTACGGCAAGGCGCCCGGTTCGCGGACCGTGATGCGATTTGAAATCAAGGATCGCGCCCGCTTTGCGGAAGCGGCCACGCGCGCCACGGCTCAAGTGCTCGAATCATTCCCTGTCCGCAACCGTCAATGATGAGCGAACACTCATTGAAGCCGATGGAACCGCGGCTTCCCGCTGTCTCTGCCGCAATCGCCACGGTGGTTAAGCCGATGGCTGAGCTTCGCGCGGCCGATTGGCACACCGCTCTTGAACTGCGCGGCTCGGGATGAACGCCGAAATCGGGCGGCACGAACGTTTATGCAACTGGACCAGAAAACTTGCTTGGTCACAGGCGGCACCAAAGGCATCGGGGGCGCCGCGGCCGTCGCCTTGGCCGAACAGGGCGCCAATATTGCCGTGGTCGCGCGGCATCTCGATCACGAAGCCAACCAGACACGGCAACGCATCGAATCGCTGGGCCGCCCATGCCTGCTCATTTCCGCGGACATGGGCCAGGCGGACGAAGCCACGGGTTGCGTCGAGCAAACGGCTCGGCAGTTCGGCTCGGTGGATGTGCTGGTCCATGCAGCGGGTGGACCGGTCAACGGCGGCTTGTTTCAGATCACTGCGGAAACCTGGCACGCCGCGTTCAACGTGCATGTTCATGCCATTTTCCACCTGTGCCGCGCCGCGATTCCTTTCATGCAACGGAAGCACGAAGGCGCGATCATCTTGGTTTCGTCCGTCGCCGGTCTGCGCGCCCTCAAGACCAACGTCGCTTACCAGGCGGTCAAAGGAGCGGTGCCGCATATCGCGCGGGCCTTGGCCTGGGAGTTTGCGGACGACAACATCCGCGTGAATTGTGTGGCGCCGGGAGTCATCCGCACGGCGTTCCACACGGCCATGCCAGAACAGGTGAAGAAGAACAATTTGGACAACCGGATTCCGCTCCATCGCGAAGGCACGCCCGAACAAGTGGCCAGTCTGGTGCGCGAATTGGCGACCAACGACTACATCACCGGCGAGACGTTCGTGATTGATGGCGGGTTGACCATGCGCATCTGTTGACATGACCACGTCTCGTTCGACATGGCTTCGTTTTCTCTTCGGAACAGCGGCGTTGGCCGGAGCCGCGTTGGCCATCGCCACCGCGGCTGAGCCTGCTGGGGAGCCGCCGTTCCGCGTAGTGGACCTCAACCTCGGCGAAGCGGCGGCGGTGAGGTTGGCCGATGGCAACACGGTGGAAGTCAAACTGCTCAATTTGCAGGAACGGCGCGACCGTCTGCGCAACGCCGTCCGTGAAGCGCGCGTGACCCTTCAAGTCAACGGGCAAACGCTCACACTCTCGTCCGCCAACTATCACCTGCCCGTCACGGTGGGCGGCGTGCAAGTGGATTGCCCCATCACCAAAGGCTTCGTCCAGCGGGGCAGCAATCCGTGGGCCTTGGACAAGGACGCGCGCCTGCGTCTGTGGCCCGCGGGCGCGCCGTGGATTCAGCCGGGCACGTTCCGATATCCGTTGCGCCAGCGGTGGTTCGCCAACGACACGCAGATGGCCAACGAGCCAACCTTCGTGAACGGCGACGAAGCGCCCGGTAAGACGAATGTGTATTACCATTGGGGCCTCGACGCGGGCGGCGCCGAAGGACTGACAGAAGTCATCGCCGCCACGGACGGCGTGGTGGTCAGTGCCGGCGAAGCGCGGCTCGCGTCCGAGAAACTGCCGGAGCCGGTGAAGCCCCGTTACGACGTCGTGTATCTGTGCGACGGCCGCGGCTGGTATTACCGCTACAGCCACCTCCACACCATCGACGACGCGATGAAACCCGGCGCGAACGTTCGCATGGGCCAGCGGGTCGGATTGCTCGGCAAGGAAGGCGGCAGCGGCGGCTGGTCGCACCTCCATTTCGACGTCGTCGCGATGCAGCCCAGCGGACGCTTTGGCATGGTCGAGCCTTACGCTTTTTACTGGCAGGCCTATCACTCCGAACGGAAGACCAAGCTCCAGGCGGTAGCGCGCCCGCACCAACTCGCGGCCGTCGGGGAAACCACCACACTCGACGCCACGCGCTCGTGGAGCGCGCTTGGATCGTCAGGCATCGTCGGCTACGAATGGACTTTCAGCGACGGCACGAAGTCCACCAACGCCATCGCGGAGCGGCGTTACGAACGACCGGGCACCTACAGCGAAATCCTGCGCGTGACCGACACCGAGGGTCGCAGCGATTACGATTTCGCCGTGGTCCAGGTGATGGATCCCGCGCAATCTCGCCAGCTTCAGCCCACCATCCACGCCTGCCACTGGCCCACCGAAGACCTCAAGCCCGGCGACGAAGTCACGTTCAAGGTGCGGACCTTTCAGGTTCGCCCCACCGAAGGCCGCGAGCGCTGGGACTTCGGCGATGGCAGTCCGCCGATGGAGGTTCAATCCGACGGCAATGGCCGGACGCTGGCCAAGGACGGCTACGCGATCACAACGCACCGCTTCGCGCGTCCGGGCCGATACTTTGTTTCCGTCCAACGCCGCAACGACCGCGGCGAAACCGCCACTGGGCGCTTGCAGGTGGTGGTCGGCGAAAGGTGATGCGCGAGGTGGGGATCAGCGCGCCATGACCCGGCTGCTTCAATGCCCAGGACTGATTCAGGAAAGCGTAGCAGCCGACGTGAGGAGGCTCTGTTTTGATTTCGGATTTGAAAACAGAGCCTCCTCACGTCGGCTGCTACGATCCAGGGATTCTTGAATCCATCGTGCTTCAATGCCGCTCTGAAGTTGTGGCTGCTTGACCCCCTGGTCCCGTCAAGACCAGGATCACCGCTGACCGCATGAAGCAAGCATGAGACGCACCGACAAAGAGATCACGGATCGCCAGCAACTCGACGCCGTCATCCGCGGCAGCCTGGTGTGCCGGGTGGCGCTGGCCAAGGACAACCTGCCGTATGTGGTCCCGCTGTCGTTCGGTTACGACGGCGCGGCGATCTATCTGCATACCGCCACGGAAGGGAAGAAGATCGAGTATTTCGAGGCCAATCCACGGGTCTGCTTCGAGTTCGAGCGCCATGTGGAGTTGCGGCGCGATCCCCAGATCGCCTGCAAGTGGAGCTTCGCCTTCGAGAGCGTGATCGGCCACGGCACCGTCGCAGAACTGGCGGACGTGGCTGAGAAGGAGCACGCGCTCGATCAGATCATGCGCCAGTACTCCGGGCAAAGCTGGCCCTTCGAACCTGCGTCAGTCGCGGCGGTGCGTGTCTGGAAGATCGCCATCACCTCGATGACCGGCAAACAATCCAAACCCAAACTTTGACCTCCGTTGTTCAAGCTGTCGCCACCAACCATGACCTCACGAGAACGAGTCCTCGCCGCCTTGCGGCACGAGCCGCCGGATCGCACCCCGCGCGATTTCTGGGCGGAGCCGCCCGCATGGAAGCGGCTGCTCTCCCATATCGGCCACGCCGACAAGGATCGACTGCTCGACGATCTGGGCGTGGACGTGCGGCATCTCGAAGCGCCCGCGCCGCCGGAACGCGCGGTGGGCGGCGGCGTGTTCCAGAACTTCTGGGGCGAGCGGTTCATCTACAATTCAACGCCGTGGGGCCCGATGCGCGAAGACGTGAAAGGAGCCCTGGCCGACGCGAACAGTTTGGCCGAGTTGGAGGCGTTTGGCTGGCCGTCGCCGGATTGTCTGGACCGCTCTCAACTTCCAGCGCAGTGCCACCGCCACGAGCAGTGCGCGTTGCTCTACGGCTTTGCCGATGTCTGGCAGCGGCCCGCGCTCGTGCGCGGCTGGGAGGACATGTTCCTCGACATGGCCGAACGGCCTGAGTGGGTCCACTTCCTCTGCCGCAAGTTCACGGACTTCTACCTGGAGGACTACACGCGGGCGGCGGAGATCACCGACGGGCGGATCGACCTCTATCTCGTCATTAGCGACCTCGGCACGCAGCGCGGACCGCTCATCTCGCTGGCGATGTTCCGCCAGTTTGTCGCGCCGTATCTGAAGGAGATGATTGACCGCATCCACAGCCTGGGCGGGCTGGCGCTCTACCACAGTTGCGGCTTGATCCGGCCGTTCATTCCCGACTTGATCGCGTTGGGCGTGGACGTGCTCGATCCCATCCAGCCGACCGGCCCGGCGATGCAGCCGGAAACTCTCAAACGCGAATTCGGTGGCCAGTTGAGCTTTCACGGTGGCATCGACATGCAGAACTTGCTGCCCAAGGCGACGCCCGCCCAGGTCGAGGCCGAGGTCCGGCGCTACTGCGAAGTCTTGGGCGCCGAAGGCGGCTACATCCTTGGCCCGGCACATCTCTTCCAACCCGACGTGCCGCCGGAGAACATCTGCGCAGTCTATCGCGGTGCGATCTGAAAAACACAGCCCCTTACCGGAAATCCTCTACGTCCAAGCCGCTGCCCTGAATGATGCTCTTCAGGGTGCCAATGGGGATAGGTCTGTTTCCATGCATGGCCACGATCACCTGCCGTCCATCGGCATGGCGCCATTTTTGGTGACTGCCTGACTGCCCGACCAAGCTGAAGCCGTGCGTGCCCAAGACGCGGATTACCTCTTTGGCGTGGCAGACTGGAAAGCGATGGCTCAAGGAAAGGCCAGTTCGAGCAGCTTGGCGTTGGTGGGAACGCGGATGGGGGTCGGCTCAAACCAAAGGGCCAGAGCTTCCTTGGCATTGCGGATGGCCTCCTCCTCGGTGTCCCCCGCAGAAGCACAACCGGGCAACTCCGGGAAGACGGATGACCACCGTTTGGTTTCGGGATCGAACTCGACCAACAGCCGCAATTTCATGCAGCGAACCTTACCTGCGGGGGGCGGTGCTGACAAGCGAGGACTGGAGCAGGACTCGACAAGCGGGAGGTTTTCGATGCGCGTCTTTTGCGCAGGCGGTTTCGACGACGGGCGGACGGGAGTGCGCCTGAAAATCACTTTCCCATCGTCGCCCAATCTGGGACAGTTCGTCCGCAATGCACAGCACATGAAACCATCGAGACGCAAGTTCATGGCCGCCTCCATTCGCAGCGCGGCGGGGGTCAGCTTGGTAACAGCTTGGACCGCCCAAGCCAACGCCGCGGCAGACGCGGACTCGAAAACGCTCTTCAAACTTTTCCCCATCGGCAAGGTGGAGATCAAAGGTCCAGTGACGCGCCTGCGCATCTTCGACGAATACGCGGACGGACTGTTGGGCCTGGAAAGCTGGTCGCACGTCAACGTGCTCTACTGGTTTGACCAAAACGACACTCCGCAGCAACGCCGAATCCTTCGGGTCCATCCGCGTGGCAACAAAGAGAACCCTCTCACTGGCGTCTTCGCCTGCCGCGCCCCGATGCGGCCCAACCTCATTGCCTTGAGCGTCTGCAAGATTCTGTCGGTGCAGGGCAGCTTGGTCACGTTGGAGGGACTGGATGCGTTTGACGGGACTCCGGTTCTGGACCTGAAACCGTTCATTCCGCCGGATGCGCCGATGCAGAATGTGCGGGTGCCTGCGTGGGCAAAAGAAAGGAAGCAGTCTGGCCCTTGACCAGCCGGGGGGGAGAAACAAAACCAGCAACGAAACCATGGAAGTTTCCCGCCAAGAACTCGTGGAACAGGCCATCCGGTTTCGTTCGCCGGAGCGTGTGCCCATCGTCTTCTGGAACCGCGATCAGACTGAGGGCGACGTGATGCTGTATCACCTCGCGCTGGGTGCGCCTGGAGACGGCACTCCGAACACCTGGAATTGGTCCACCAATGAATGGGGCTATCGGCTGGAATCGCTGGGCGACGGAACGATGGGCCATCCCGTGGCGCCGTTCTATCCGGAACTTCCCGCTTCTGAGTCCATCCGCGTGCCGCCGTTGCGGGAGACGGAGCGGATGTCCGCGGTGCCGGCGTTTCTGAAGTCGTGCGGTGACCGCTACCGCCTGGCCAGCTTTGATCTGAGCGGGTTCACCGTTTATACACTGCTGCGCGGCTTCGAGAACGCCATGCAGGATTTCCTCCTCGACCCGGAGGGCTTCGCGGCGCTGATGGACCGGATCATCGCGTTCGAGTGCGACCTGATGCGGCTGGCAGCACGGTACGGATTCCACGGCATCCACTTCGCGGACGATTGGGGCACGCAATCGGGCTTGATGATTTCGCCCGCGCTGTGGCGGCGGCTGTTCAAGCCCCGCTATGGCCGGCAATTTGCCTGCGCCCGTGAACTGGGCCTGCACGCGTGGTATCACTGCTGCGGCAACTTCGATTTGATCATGGACGACTTCCACGAGATCGGCGCGGACGTGATCAACATTTCCCAGCCAAACGTGGTCGATGTGGCCGCGGTGGGCCGGCGGCTGCGGGGCCGGCAATGCTTCTTGATGCCGATCAGCTACCAGACCGTCTCTGTCAGCGGCACGCCGGCGGACATTCACGTGGAAGCGCGGCGGCTCCATGACTTGCTGGGCGCACCCACCGGCGGCTTCATCGGCTACGTGGAGGAATACAGTGTGATGGGCATGTCGGCGGAGAACTATCGCGCCTGTGGCGAAGCCTTCCGCCGGCTGGGTTGTGGTTGAAGAAGCAACGTCCTTCTTTCGTCTTTGAACCGACGACCATGATCTATCCGAGACATCGCCCACGCAGGAAAGGTATTCCCTTGAACCTCCCCGTCAGAGTTCCGATGCGCGTTGCTTGGAACGTGGAGGCTTTTATGAGAACGCCCCTTCAATTCGCCACCGCGCTCTTCCTGGCGCTCGCGGCGGTTGCAGCCGAGCGTGCGAAGACCAACGACTCCGCAGCCGCCAGGAACCTGACGCCCGCCACCAACACCATCGGCCTCGTGTTCATCGACACCAGCTTCGAGAACGCGTCGCCGGTCTGGTATGACTTCACGCCCGACAAGACGGTGCTGGTCCACCTCCTCTACGACCACGAACGCAACTCGCCTAATCGCGCCGCCGGGCACTTCCACTTCCTGCTTCACGCCACGCCGGGATCGAAGCTCACGCTCGAATTCACCAACTTGGACAACGTTTGGAATGGCAAGCCCGGCTCCGTCGCGAAGGAATTGAAGACGGTGGTGGTGTCGGAGAACGGGAAGGACTGGAAGCCGCTGGCCACGGAAGTCCTCCCCACCAATCGCGTGCGACTCACCATCGAGATGCCCGGCCCGCGGCTCTATGTGGCACGGCTCGAACCTTACCGCATCTCCGACCTCGACCGGTTGTTCGCGACCATCCACAAGAACCGGCTGGGGCAGATTACGCCCATCGGCAAGACCGTGCAGGGGCGCGAACTGGAGATTCTCCGTGTCGGCGACAAGCGCGCTCCCTATCGCGTCTTCCTCCGCGCGCGGGCGCATCCGTGGGAGTCCGGCGGCAACTGGGTCGTGGAAGGGCTTGTCCGCCGCTTGCTCCAAGGCGACGCCGACGCCAGGAAGTTTCTCCAGCGCTACTGCCTCTACGTCCTGCCGATGGCGAACAAGGACGGCGTGGCCCGCGGCATGACGCGCTTCAATTTTCAGGGCAAAGACCTCAACCGCGACTGGGACAAGCCCGCGGACCCGCAACTCGCGCCGGAGAACGCTGCGCTGGAGAAGTGGTTGGAGGGAATGATTCGGTCGGGGCAGCGTCCGCACCTGGCGATGGAGTTGCACAACGACGGCGGCGGCAGACTGCACATTAGCCGGCCCGCCGTGCCAGAACTGGAGCGACATCTTGCTCGCATGAAAACCCTGGAAGCCCTCCTCCGCCAACACACCTGGTTCACGGAGGGCAGCACCACGGCGAGTTTCCGCAATCCTGGCTCGCTCGGCGACGGCTGGTTGGAACGGTTTGGCATCGACGCGGCCGTCCACGAGTTCAACTGCAACTGGATCGCTGGCCTGAAGGATTATCCGTCGGCCAAGCACTGGCAGACCTACGGCGAGAAGCTCGCGCAGGTGTTCTATGACTATTTCGGCACGGTGAAGCCGTGAGCCGCGGCGACTGGAGAAGTTCACCGGAGACAGGAGAACAGGCACTTCGGAAGCTGCAACCCTTCTCTGGTCGGGTCCGCTGTCATGACAGGGCTGATTCAAGAAGGAGCGCGGGCAGCCTGCCCGCGTGTTTTTCGCTCCCATTTTCGACGGAACGCGCGGGCAGGCTGCCCGCGCTCCTCTCCGCGTGTTTCTTGAACCAGCTCTGGCTGTCATGAGATGAGTCCTCGATTCCTCTGCATCCACCGACTTGCGTTCGCTCGCCTCGACTGATTGAGCGGCTTGCATGTCAGCCAGAGCACAAGCATCATCACCCCCATGAAGACAGCACTTGCTTGCGGAACGTCGGCCGGAGTTCTTCTCCTGGTCTGTCTGGGCACAGCCAGCGCGGCGGACAAGGGCGCAGGAGAACTGGTCTTCCAAGACGATTTTCACGGCACGCTGGCCGAAGGCTGGTCCTTCGAGCGAGAAGAGCGTGCGTGTTGGCGAACCAGCCCAGCCGGACTCGAGGTGCGTGTGCAGCCCGGCAACATGTGGGGCGGCGCCAACAACGCGAAGAACGTCCTCGTGCGCGCGATCCCCGTGCCGACCGAGGCGCCGGTAGAGATCGCCGTGACCTTCAGCAACCAGCCCACGGCCCAATGGGAGCAGGCCAACCTGGTTTGGTATTACGACGGCGGCCACATGGTGAAGTTGGGGCAGGAGTTGGTCACCGGCCGGCTGTCCATCGTGATGGGCCGCGAAGAGAACGACCGAGCGCGCACGGTGGCGATCGTTCCCCTGGATGCCAACACGGTCGAGTTGCGCCTGCAAGCCGTCCGCGACCGGGTGCGCGGCCAGTTCCGCACCGCGGCCTGGCGCGACTGGCGGGACGTTGGCGAATGCGATCTGCCGGTGAAAGGGGAGCCGAAGGCCAGTTTCCATTTCTACAACGGACCGCCCAACGAGGAGCACTGGGTGCGCGTCAATCGCTTCACCGTGCGCCGGCTGCCGGCGAATTCCGTGGACTGGCCTCGTGTGCGCGTCGATGAGAAAACCCTTCGCACCACGGACAGCCCGCGCCTTGCACTCGGTGAAGTCAGCTTGCCCGGAGGTTTTGTGCTGTTGAACTCTCTGAACGGCGTGGCCGCCGAGCCGAAGCCGGAGTACGAGCAAAGCGTCTATCGGCACCGCGATGGCAGCTACGGCTGGCGCTGGGATCGCCGGACGACGACCAGCAAGGAGCCAACCTTTGCAGGCGTGGGTTTCGGAGCGGAACCGTTTCAGCCCGGCACCAACAGAGGCCGTTTCCAGCCCATCGAGATTGCGGCGCTCAAATCGATGAAACTGGAGTTGGACGCCGTCACGAGGTTGGAAAACGACCAGCGGGACCACAACCTGGTGGTGCTCTTGAAGACGAAGCCCGCCAGCCAGATTGCGATTTGGTTCGACTGGTACGGCCCCGCCTCCGAGGTGCAAACCCTCAACGACGGCTACCGCGATTATGGCCATGTCTCGACACAAGCTGGCACGGGCCAGATTCACTATCGGATCAAAGGATTCCGAGGCGCCCCGCCGCGCCTCAACTTGAAGGCGTTCCTGGACGACGCGGCCCGGCGCGGTCTGGCACCGCCAAGCCAGGTGCTCGGGGTCTGGTTCGGCAACCAAATCTGGAACGGTTCCCGCGGCGGCACGCTCGTCACCAAATTGGACGTGATCATTGACGGCAAACGGATTTCGAGTGTGCCGGCAGCATCCGATGCAAGCGCAGCCGCACCGCCCATGCCACTTCGCCTGCCCGCCGAGGCGCCGGCTTCGGTGCGCGAAGTGCAGGGCCGCATCTACCGCGCCGCGCAAAAGCAGGCGCATTACCTCCTCGGCACCGTGCGTCCGTGGAACGAAGACGCCACGTTGCGCCTGCTGACCGACAGCAAGAGCGGCGAACATTGGATTCGGCCCAACGCCGGCGCGGTCGAGGGCTTTGCCTTCCTGCATTGCTTCGGCCCGTACGACGAAAAAATCGCCGGCGTGTCCCGGACCGAACTCCTGAGCGGCACGATCCTCCCGATGATGCGCTACCTCGTGACCACGCACGTCACCGGCTCGCGCCCGACCAGCGACGGCAAGCAGTGGGGCGAGGCCTGGCAGTCGGCGCATTGGGCGCAGATGCTGGGGCGCGGGGCGTGGTTTCTCGAAGCCGGAAGCGTACACTTCGCGAAGTGTGCGGTGCCAGCCGATTTGTGCGAAGGCGTCCGGCGCGTCGTCGCTTACGAAGCCGACCGCATTGCCCGCTCCGAGCCGCCGCACCAGATGCGTTCCGACACCAAGGCCGAGGAGAACGCCTGGAACAGCCAAGTTCTCTCTGTGGCGATGCTGCTCCTGCCCGATGACCCGCGCCGCGCCGGCTGGGAAACGGCGCACCAGAAATGGGTGATGTCATCCTTCTTCCGCCCCGCGGACGAGCGCAATGACACCGTGGTGGACGGCCGCCCCGTGCGCGAGCAGTTCACCGGTGCGAACATCTTCGACGACTTCACGCTGGAGAACCACGATTTCGTGCATCCCGACTACATGACCGCCTTCAGCCTGTCGCTGGGTTGCGCCCCGGATTTCGCGATGAGTGGTCGGCGCAAGCCGGAGGCATTGCTGTTCAACGTGGCGCCCATCTACGAAAACCTGAAGTGGATGCTCCTGCCTGACGGCAGCTTTGTGTATCCGAACGGCCAGGATTGGGAGTTGTTCCGCAATCCCTCGTGGCTCGGCAAACACGTGTTGATGGCCGTGTGGGCACGCGACCCGGACGCCTGGACATGGACGCGGCGCACGCTGGACACGTTGGAGAAAATGCAGGCGCGCTCGACCAACGGCGCTGTGTTCTATCCAGGGGAATACTTCTTCGCCTCGACGCAACATGACTTGCTCCGCTCGCTGGCCAACGCCTGGCTGTCGCTGCAATTGGCGGCGGACCTTCCCAACGCGCCCAGCGAACGCGCCGGCGTGCGCCGCTGGGACTCGGCCAAGGTGATGCTGTGTCGCACGCCGGACGCGATCCACACGGTGAGCTGGGGCGCAAAAATCATGGCTCAGTGCGTGCCGCGTCGTCTGGATCGCGTGGTGTCGCCGCACGAGCGCAACGGCGTCGGCTCCGTGCGCTTGGCCGGCGAGCGTGCGGCCTTGCCCCTGCGACTCCAACAGGCCGACGTCCGCGATGGGGCGAATGGCTTCGAGGCCCGCTTGACCGTGGATCACGGGCACGCGATTCGCGCCCATCTCGTCTTCCGCTCGGAACCCGACGGTTCGTTTGTGATGACGGAGAAACTCGTTGCCCTCACCAACATCACGACGGCCGACATCGCCACCGGCCTCATCGGCGTCCTCAACAATCCGCACTGGATCTACGAATCGGCCCGCCGACGTGTGGCTGCCGATGCCAAGTTGATCGAAGCCACGTCGGGTGGCGGTCAACGGTGGCACTGGGACGCTGCCAAACACATCGCCGTGGACGATGCGCTGGTGATCGAATCCGAACAGCCCCTGCGCACGGCCTATCTTGCGGCGGATCGCGCCGAGCGCGGGCGGGTGACAGATCGATTGGTCCTGAACTACCTGCCAGGCCACCGCACCTGGACCGCAGGCGAGACTCTTTCCAGCTATCAAGCTGTCGTGCGATGCGGTAAATCCAAGCTGTGATGCGAAACGATCTTCATCCAGAGGCGATTTCAAAACTCCGTGGCAGCCGACGTGAGGAGGCTCACACTTCAAGGGAAACAGAGCCTCCTCACGTCGGCTGCTACAGTCTTGAAAGAGGCTCTCCGTTCACCGCAAACCGATGCCCTGTGGAACTCTCGTCATGAAAACCATCCCCGCTGTTGTCACCCGTTACTTCATCCAGGCCTGCGCCGTCGTTGTGCTGCTGCTCAGTCCCCCCACCGCGAGATCGGCCGACGGCTTCGTGGACTTGTTCAACGGCCGCGACTTGACCGGCTGGGTGAACGTCAACACCGCGCCCAGCACGTGGACGGTGAGCAACGGCATGATCGTCTGTTCCGGCCAGCCCATCGGTGAACTGCGCACCGAGCGGATGTACCAGAACTTCGTTCTCGAACTGGAATGGCGGCATCTGCGGCCCGGTGGCAACTCCGGCATCTTCGTTTGGGCCGACGACATCACGGCGCGCGGACAGCCCTTCCATCGCGGAGTTGAGGTGCAGGTGCTGGATGGCAGAAACGGCGATGGCTATACGAGCCACGGCGACATCTTTCCCATTCACGGCGCCACGATGACGCCAGAGAATTCTGGCAAGTTTTCCGGCCGAGCCTACCCCACCGAACGACGCTCCAAGTCGTCGCCTGAATGGAACCACTACCGCATCGAATGCCAGGACGGCGCGATTGCGCTGGCCGTCAACGGCAAGGTCGTCACGCGCGGCCGGGATGCTTCACCGCGCAAGGGCTATATCTGCCTCGAATCCGAAGGCGGGCTGGTCCACTTCCGCAACTTGCGTCTCAAAGAATTGCCGGACACGCCGCTCGCGGCGGGCCAGGTGGCGCAAGCGGATCGCGGCTTCAAGTGCCTTTACAACGGCATTGATTTCACGGGCTGGGATTACACGCCGGAACACGCAGGCCACTGGATCACGAACGATTGGATCCTCGATTATGACGGCAAGTCGAAGGACCTCTGGACGGCGCAAGAGTTCGGCGACTTCGAATTGATCGTGGACTGGCGGTGGACGGCCAAGCCGCAGAAGGCGAAGCTTCCCGTCATCAGGCCGGACGGCTCTGAGGAGAAAGACGCCGACGGCAAGACGAAGACAGCCGAAGCCCTGGACGCCGGCGACTCCGGCATCTACTTGCGGGGTTCCTCGAAGAGCCAGGTGAACATCTGGTGCTGGCCGGTCGGCTCCGGCGAAGTCTGGGGCTATCGCACCGACGCCAGCCAGCCGCCCGAAGTCCGCGCCGGCGCAACGCCCAAGCTGAAAGCCGATGCGCCCATCGGCCAATGGAACCGCTTTCACATCACGATGGTCGGCGAGCGGCTCACCGTGGTGCTCAACGACAAGACCGTGATTGAAAACGCGCGCCTGCCCGGTGTGTCATTGCGCGGCAAAATCGCCCTGCAAAACCACGGCCACCCGATCCAGTTCGCCAACCTCTACGTGCGGGCCATCAAGCCTTGAGCGCCAGTCCCGATGCTGCGGTTTTCCGGTCGCCTTGGGGGACTGGCTTTTCGTCGCAACGACAGCGCGAAAGGAAGAGAGGTGATCGCGCAATCGCAGCCAGCGCGGAAAAAGGAGGTGTGCCCGTTGATTGCCGCCGCGTTTGCCAACGCCGTTCTGCAACGGTGGTTCGCGCCATGACAACCACGGTTGAGGCTGTTTATGAGAAAGGGATGCTCAAGCTGCCGGGCGTTCTTCCGTTGCCGGACCAGGCTCATGTCCTCGTGACGATTCAGAGCGAGTTGGAGCCGGGCCTGGACTCCGAGCGGGCTGCTTGGCTGAAACTTTCCGAGGAAACTCTGCGCAGAACCTGGGACAATCCCGACGACGAGGTCTTCAATGAGCTTCTCCAGAAATGAAGTCGTCCTCCTGCCGGTTCCGTTCACCGACCTGACCAGCCGCAAAGTCCGTCCCGCCGTCGTCATCGGCCACAGCAGCCACGCGGGCGACCCCTTTGTCGCACCGATTTCCTCCCAGTTGTCGAACGTGGATTTCGTCCTTCAAGACTGGCAGGCGGCGGGCTTGAACGTGCTGTGCGGCGTCAAATCACAGATCGCCACCATTGAGCTTCTTTCAAAACCGTAGCAGCCGACGTGAGGAGGCTCAAACTTCAATGGAAACAGAGCCTCCTCACGTCGGCTGCTGCGGGGTTTTGAAATCGCCTCGCTGAAGGCGTCGCTTCTGACACCCGTGGCCGCATCCATTGGGTCGGCTGGCGGCAGCCCCCCGGGCCTCCTGCCACTAGGCATCTTCCCGATGGGGGAATCGGGGATTTGCCGATTTACGCTGCCGCCAGCGCAGCCTCTACTACAGGGAGGCGAGAGGTTGCGCGCAGTACCTGGCGGGGGCCCAGTGGTGTCTGATTCGAGTGAGGTGGCAAGACCCCCGATCCCACGTGGCCTCCGCGGAACGCAGATGATCAGGTGTCGGGCAGGAACTACCGAAGGGCCAGTATGCAGATGCAAAGCGACAGAGCGGGTCAGAGGCCGAGGAACCCCAAGCTGGGTTTGTCGCTGCTGAATCACCCTTTTTTTCTGATCGTCGTGGCCTTGTGGAGCCTGATGCTCGGCACCCTCCACCAGGTGCTGGACAGCCGGCCAGGAGCCTGACCGATTCACCGCCATGCCTGCCCGGACCGAGCCAAGTGTCGTGAGAATCCTGTTGGTGGAAGACCACGCCCTTGTGCGGGAGGGCGTGCGCCTCCTGCTGGGACGGGAATCCGACCTGAAAGTGGTGGGCGAAGCAGCCGACGCCCGGAGTGCCCTCGCGCTGGCCGAGCGCCTGCGACCCGATTTGGCCGTGCTGGATCTTGGCCTCCCGGATGCGCACGGCACAGACTTGGCCCGGCAACTCCTGCGCCGTCATCCGTCCTTGCGCGTGATCATCCTCTCGGTCCAAGGCAACGCGGAATTGCTGAAACAGGCGCTGGCGGCCGGGGTTTCCGGCTATGTCCTCAAGGCCAATGCCTCCGACGAACTGCTGCGGGCGGTGCGCGCGGCCGTTGCGGGCCGGACGTATCTTTGTCCCGAACTGTGCTCCGCCATGTTCGCCAACTATCAGCGGCTGATGGAAGCCCCGTGCGGGTCTGGGCTGCGCGAGCTGTCCGAACGCGAACGTGGCGTGCTCGGACTGATTGCCGAGGGCCGCAGCACCAAAGAAATCGCGGCCGCGCTGGCCCTCAGCGCCAAGACGATTGAAACCCATCGGCTCCGGATCATGAAGAAACTGGACGCGCACAGCGTGGCGGAATTGACCAAGCACGCCATCCGTATCGGGCTGACTTCCCTCTGACGCCGCCGGCCGCTGGTCTGCATCGCTGGGCGGCCAAGTTGCAGGGAGAAAGAGTTGAAGAGTTAGAGAGGCTTCGGCATCGAGCCAAAGCCATCCCATGAATCCTCTTCAACCTTTCCCTCTTCACTCTGCAGCCCACGTTCGCTTCCTGCGCGCGTCTAGGTGAAGGACCTAGCGGCTTCAGGAAAGACGCAAGGCCCTTCAGGAACTCCCCAATTCAGCCGCGCCCGCTCTTGCCGATGGACCTGCCATGAAGATTTCGGCTCCGACAGTTGGTTCAGACTCCGGCCGCGCCGCAAGGGCGCGCGAGTGCTTCATCCCCCCGCTGGAGGCTGAATCCTGTTGCCGGCCCATGAGCTGCACCCCCCTCACTCCGTCCCTCTCCCTCCGCGGGGAAAGGATCTCCGCAGGACGGGTGAGGGGGTTGCGGCGGGGTTGAGCCACTGACCGTCCTGGAAACGAACCTGCCGATCTATGAACCTCAGCAAGAAACTCGCCGCCGGATTCGGAACGCTGACCCTCGTGGCTGTCGGGCTTGGCCTCGCCAACTGCTACAGCTCTTTTCACAACGCCGCCGCCATGCGCGACCTGGCCGAAGTCCAGATGCCCGCCGTGGAGGAACTCATGGAAACCAAGAACGCCATGAGTAGCATCAAGGCGGCGCAGCGCACGATGCTGAACCTGGGGATCGATCCGGCCATCCGCCAGCGCCAGGAAGAACTGTTGGCCAAGGCGCACACGCTGGCCGAGCAGGCCTTCAAGACGTATGAACCGCTGCCCAAGAGCCAGGAAGAAGCCGCCCTCTGGAAGCAGTTCCAAGCGGAGTGGCAAACTTGGCACAAGGAGAGCGACGAGTTTCTCCGCCTCTTCCACGCAGTGCAGGCCCTGAAGATCGGCAACCCGCTTCAACTGGAGCGCGACCTGGCCGGCTTCCGGGGCGACCACTACAAGCTGGAAGAGCAGCTCCTGCATATGTGCCAAGAGCGGAAGCCCTTTGAGGGTGGCGAGGACCACACCCGCTGCAGCTTCGGCAAGTGGCACGCCAACCAGAAGATCGAGAACCCGGACTTCGTGAAGCTCCTTCAGGAGATCAGCCTCTTCCACCAGAAGTTCCACGCGTCGCTCAAGAAGGCCAAGGAACAGATGGTGGCCGGCAACGAGGAAGGCGTCCGGAAGACCTACGCGGAAGAAATGCAGCCGGCGGCCGATCAAACGCTTGCCCGCTTCGACGCCATGCTGAAAGTCGCCGCCCAGGCCAACGACCTCGGCGAGGCCATGAAACGTCAGGCGCTGGAGGTGTGCCGAATTCCCCAACTCCAAGCCGAGGAACTGCTGGAGAAATTGAAAAAGGTGAACGATGACGGGGCCTTTCAACGCGCACGGAAGGCTGAGGCACGGGCCGCGTTCTTCACGACCCTCTCCTTGCTCTTGGTTGCGGCGGGTTTGGTCAGCGGCTTTGTGCTGGCCCTCTTGAGCATCCGCTCGATCACTAAACCGCTTCACCTCGGCGTCGCTTTTTCCGAACGGGCGGCGCGCGGGGATTTGACACAGAAGTTGGACATTCGGCGCGATGACGAGATCGGCCAGCTCGCCCACGCCATGAACCACATGGTGGAAGGGTTGCGGGCGAGCATCGGCAAGCTGGCGCGGAACGCGGAGGCGCTGGGCGCTTCCTCGCAGAAACTCAGCGCCACCAGCACTCAAGTCAGCGCCAACGCCGAGGAAACCTCCGCCCAAGCCAACGTGGTGGCTTCGGCGGCCGAGCAAGTCAGCAAGAACGTCGGCTCCGTCGCCGCCGCGGCGGAGGAAATGACTGCCACCGTCAAAGAAATCGCCAAGCAGACCGCGGAGGCGGCGCGAGTGGCCAGTCACGCCGCCCAGATGGCGGAAACGACCAACGGGACCATCCTCAAGCTCGGCCAAAGCAGCGCGGAAATCGGCAACGTCATCAAGGTCATCAACTCGATTGCCGAGCAGACCAACCTGCTGGCCCTCAACGCGACCATTGAGGCGGCCCGAGCGGGCGAAGCCGGCAAAGGCTTTGCCGTCGTGGCCGGCGAAGTGAAGGAACTGGCCAAGCAAACCGCCAAAGCGACCGAAGAGATTCGCGGCAAGATCGAAGCCATTCAAACCGATACCCAGACCTCGGTGACGGCCATTCGGGACATCTCCGAGATCGTCAAGAAGATCAACGAAATCCAATCCGTGGTGGCCAGCGCGGTGGAGGAGCAGGCGGTCACGACGAATGAGATTTCCTACAACTCGGCGGAAGCGGCGCAAGGGAGCCAGGACATTGCGAAGAACATCCTGACCGTGTCGGAGGCGGCCCAGAGTTCGACGGAGGCGTCTGCCAGCACGGCGGCGGCGGCCAATGAATTGGCGCAGTTGGCGGCGGACCTCAACAACGTGGTGTCGCAGTTTACCCTGGAGGGCCATCCCACTGGCCCGCGCCCGGAAACCGCTCCCAAACGCCAGGAGGACGCGCCCAGCTTGGCGGAAGGACGCGCCGGCAATGGGCGGCTGGGCCACCAAGTTGGGCCGCCAGTCGCCTGCGTGGCTGACGGGCGAGCATCCCGCTGATACTGGGACCGACACCGTGGGGGCACTGCCGTTGAATTAAGCAGCGGCGGTAGGCTCTTCCTCGTAATCATACTCTTACTCTTACTCGCTGAAGTGCTGGGGAGATTAAGATTACGAACAAGATTAAGAGCAGGAACCGGTCGGCTTGGCTATGCCGCTGGCCTTAGTTCAACGGCGATGCACCGTGGGGGAGGCACAGCAGACGGAAGCGGAGGGCCGATGCCATCGGATTCAGGGAGGAAGGGGATTCGCTGAACCGTTGTCCCGCCCATCACGGCCCAGCTTTCTCCCATTCCTCCCTGAATCCTATGGCCCCGCTCCCAGATTCACCGGGGAGCTTCCTGCAAAACCGTAGCCGCCGACGTGAGGAGGCTCTGTCTGAGGGTTGAGAGTTATTGGATGAGAGTTGAGAGTCGGCAGATTTGAGCCTCCTCACGCCGGCTGCTACGGGGTTTTGCGAATGCCTCCTGGTGCTGGCGCTTTCCATTTGGCTTGCGAGTCCGGCGGCGGCGTGAGAGGAATGCGGCCAGCGCTCCTATGAAGATTCAACGCTCCCGCCGGTCACAGACCTGCTTGGCCGCAGTGGCATTGGCCCTGGGCTTCGGAACAGCTCGCGCCTCGCTGGAGATGTACGATGTCACCATCGCCGACGATGCCGCAGGTGGCTTGACGCCCGTGGCCCGTCTGGTGACGGCGGAAACCCTCACGGGCACCAACCGGGTCGCGTTCAACTTCGGCGCGAACTCCGGCGACGTCACGATGGAGTTCGTGCTCGAAGGCAATCCCAACGTGGGCGGCAACTCCGCCTACTTGGCCGTGGGGGCCAACACGTCCAGCAACCTCCGTTACGAGCAGAATAACAACACCGGCCAGCTTGGCTTTACGCAACTCACCGTGGCCGACTACTTGTTCAACCCGAATGTGCCTTCGCCCACGGCGCCCACCCACGTCACTTACGTTTGGAACGCCGCCTCGCACACGATGAGGCTGTTCGTCAACGGCGTGCTGGCCGGCACGCGCTCCGCGGTCCATACAAACTTCGCCATGCCCGCCGGCCAGGGCTGGCTGGGCGCCAATCCCAGCAACACCGAGCGCATGACCGGCGTCATCTATCGGGTCACGGTGTACGACGACATGATTGCGGACGAAGTCATCCAGCGTCACTCCGACGCGTTTCACGGTATCGTGCGTCCACCCATCCTCGTTTCCTTCACGGCCAGTCCGCCGGTGATCTTCACGCCGGCCACGGCGACGTTGTCGTGGAGCGTGCTGCAAGCGACCGCCGTGTTCCTCAATGGAACCGAGGTGCCCGCGGTCTCGAACCGGACGGTGGCTCCCACTTCAACCACGACCTACACGCTGCTGGCCACGAACGCGGGCGGCAGCGTGACGGGCCAGGTAACGGTGCTGGTCGATCCCGCGCCCATTATTCGGCGGTTTACGGCGAGCCGGACGTACGTGGCGGCGGGGGAAACCGTCGCGTTGTCGTGGAATGTCAGCTACGGACAAACCTTCTCCATCGCGCCGGCCGTAGGCGATGTCACGGCCGAGACGAGCGGGGGCGCGGGCAGCATCGACGTGGCGCCCGCCACTGCGGTCACCTACGTGCTCACGGCCAGCAACGATTTTGGCGCGAGCACGGCGAGTGTCGAGATGCACCTCGTCCACCCGGCAGGCCATCTGGTGATCTCGGAATTCCTGGCCGACGACCAGTCGATTCTGGCAGACGAGGAAGGCGAGTTCTCCGGGTGGATTGAGATTCACAATCCCACCAGCGTCGCAGTCAACCTGGGCGGTTATTTTCTGACCGACGACGCGACGCAACCGCAGAAGTGGGCCTTTCCCAGCGTCGATCTCGCGCCCGCGGCCTACTTGGTGGTGTTCGCCTCCGGGAAAGATCGGACGAACGGGGCCGCGCCGCTGCACACGAACTTCAAGTTGGACAACGGTGGCGAGCACCTCGCGCTGGTCGGGCCAGGGCCGGCGTTGGTCCACGCCTTTGCGCCGGCCTATCCGCCGCAACGCGCGGACATCTCCTACGGCCTCCTCGGCGCTGACGTGACGGTGGAGCGTTTCATGGGGGTGCCGACGCCAGGCGGAGCCAACAGCGAGGCCTGGCCTCCGCCCGCCGCGCCGCAATGCTCGCCGCTCAGCAGGTTCTTCACTGGGCCTTTCGAGGTCACGCTCTCCTCGCCTGACCCTGGCGCGGAGATTCGTTTCACAGTCGATGGCTCGACGCCGAACGCTACTAACGGACTTCGCTACGCGGGGCCGGTTCTTGTCACCAACACCGTCCATGTGCGGGCCGTGGCGCTGGCGTTCGGCCAGATAAGCCGGCTGAGCGGCGCCAGCTACGTCAAGCTGGCCGCCGAGCTGGCGGGCTACACGTCGTCGTTGCCCATCATGGTCATCGAGAACTTCGGCGCAGGCATCATTCAGCAGAAAGGCTGGAACAGCACCGGCGCGGGCATCAAACAAGTGCCGCGCCAGGCCGCGGCGTGGGCGGCCTTCGAGCGCGTGGGCGGCGCGAGCGCGTTCACCAACGCCCCGCAGATGATGAGCCTCGTGGGCATCCGCGGGCGCGGCGCGTTCTCGACCCAGTGGCGCCAGAAGCCCTACAGCGTCGAAGCGATGGATGAGCAGGGCGAGGAAGTGGAAGTCTCGCCTCTCGGGATGCCGGCCCATGCCGACTGGGTGCTTTACTTCCCGGATCCCGACCAAAACAAAGACCCGGCGCTGCTCTTCAACACGTTTGCCTACGAGCTGAGCAAGAACATGGGCCGCTATGCCGTGCGTTTTCGTTGGGTCGAAGCGTTCGTCAACGAAGACGGCGGTGAACTCCGCCTCGCGGATCGTCGCGGCGTCTATGCGATCATCGAGAAAGTGGCGCGCGGCAAGGACCGCTTGGATTTCCAGCGGCTCTCCGAAGACGGCTCCACGGGGAGTTGGCTGCTCAACATCAATCGCATGGACCCCGAACCGGAGACCGGCTGGCCGTCGCGCAACGGCGCCATCGAGCCGTGGTTGTTTCACACCGCGGGCGCAAATCGCCTCATCGAAACGGCGCCGAACATGGCCTACAATCCGGTGCCGGGCGATGACCAGCCGCGGCAGTACAACGCTTACTTCAACTTCGACAACCCCAGCGGCTACGTCATCAACACCAACCAACGGGCCGCCATCGAAGGCTGGTTCCAGCAGTTCGAGGACGTGCTCTACAACGACGCCGTCTGGCGTCACCCGACCAACGGCTATCGCAAGCATCTCGACGTGCTCGACTTCGCCGATTACTTCGTCATGAACGTGCTGACCCGGAACGGCGATGGCCTGCTCATCAGCATCTTTCCGTGGAGAGCGGATGACGGCAAACTCCGCATGGGGCCTTGTTGGGACTACAACTGGAATCCCTACTACGTTTCGGGCGGCCCGACTGGCTCGCTCTGGCACCGCGCGGAGCGCCTGTGGTACGCGCGGCTCTTCGCCGACTCGGACTTCGCGCAGTTCTACATCGACCGCTGGTGGGCGCTGCGTCGCGGCCCGCTCAGCAACGCCGCGATGGCCGCGATCATCGACGGCCAAGCCGCCGACATTACGCTGGAGAAATCGCTCCTCAACGGAATGCCGAGCACCGCCGAGTGGACCAACCGCCTTGGCCAGTTGAAGACCTGGCTCCAGCAGCGCGCGGACTGGATCGACAGCAACTACGTCCGCCCCCCGACGTTCAACCAAGACGGCGGCGAGGTTCCCGATGGCTTTGCCGTCGTCATCACGGGCACGAACGGCGCGATTTACTTCACCACCGACGGCGCCGACCCGCGCGCGTCCGGCGGCAGTGTGGCGCCGAGCGCGCAAGCCTACCAACTGCCCATCGCCATTCCGGCACAGACGCTCGTGCAAGCGCGGGTGAAGAGCGGCACGAACTGGAGCGGCCTCGCGGCCGCGGTCTTCTTCCCGCCCCAGGACCTCACGCGGCTCGCCGTGACCGAAATTATGTACAACCCGCCGGCCTCGGACGGCTGGACAAGCGACGACCTGGAATTCCTCGAACTCAAAAACGCGGGGACGAACACGCTGCAACTGGGCGCGCTCACGTTTACTGCCGGCATCACGTTCACCTTCACCAACGGCACGCAGTTGGGGCCGGGCCAGTTCTTCGTCCTGGCGCGCAACGTCGCGGCGTTTCAGAGCAAGTATCCCGGCGTAGCTGTCCACGGCGTTTATTCGGGCCGGCTCGACAACGGCGGCGAAACCCTCCGCCTGGCGACGCCGGGAGGGAGCACCGTGTTCGACGTGACTTACCGCGACCGCGCGCCCTGGCCGCTGGCAGCCGACGGCTACGGACTTTCGGTGGTGGTGCCCGGCCCCAGCGGCGCGCCGCCCAACTCCGACAACGGTGCCCATTGGCGGGCCAGCGCGCAGGCCGGCGGCTCGCCCGGCGCGGACGATGCGGCTCCCCTGACGCAGCCCGTCCTCATCAACGAAATCCTCACCCACACTGACTTGCCGGAGGTGGATGCCATCGAGCTGTACAATCCCCTGGACCGGCCCGTGGACATTGGCGGCTGGTTGCTGAGTGACGACGGCGCGGTGCCGAAGAAGTTCCGCATAGCGGATGGCACTGTGATCCCAGCCTTCGACTACTTGGTGTTGACCGAGGCGGACTTCAATCCTGTGCCCGGTTCGCTCTTGAACTTCTCGCTCAATTCCGCCGGGGATGCGATCTATCTCACCGCCGCTGACGCGACGGGAACGTTCCTGGGTTACGGTCACGGCGTGGACTTCGGCGCCGCGGCCAATGGCGTCAGCTTCGGACGCTACGTGAACAGCGCCGGCGAGGAGCAGTACCCGGCGCAACGCGCCCTCACGCTCGGCGCGGAGAATGCCGGACCAGCAATCGGCCCCGTCGTCATCACGGAAATCATGTACCATCCCGAAGCGGGAGGGGACGAGTTCATCGAACTGCGCAACATCACCTCCTCGGACGTGCCGCTCTTCGACCCGGCAGCGCCGACGAACACTTGGCGCGTGAACGGGATCGGGTTCACGTTCCCCACGAACCTTCTGCTTCCGCCGAACGGCCTGCTGCTCATCGCCGCGACCAACCCTGCCGACTTCCGCGCGAAGCACGCCGTGCCGGAAACGGTGCCGGTCTTTGGCCCCTTCGAAGGCGTGCTCCAAGACAACGGCGAACGGTTGGAGTTGCAGCGGCCCGACGTGCCGGACACGAACGGCGTCGCCTACCTCACCGTCGATGAGGTGGTCTATGACGACAAAGCGCCGTGGCCACCGGGCGCAGACGGCGGCGGGCCTTCGCTGCAGCGCCGGCAGTTCGCGGCCTACGGCAACGACCCGACCAACTGGCTGGCAGCTTTGCCCACGCCGGGCGCGGACTTCGTCGCTGGCCAAGCGCCATTCATCGTCGCGTCGCCGGCGAGCCAGACCGTGGTTTCGGGAGAGACGGTGATCTTCACCGTGAGCGCGGAAGGCGCGCTGCCGTTGCAGTTTCAGTGGCTCCACGATGGGGCGCCGCTCCTCGGTGCGACGAACGTGTCCCTTGAGTTGAGCCGCGTGCAACCGGCGGAAAGCGGGACCTACCAGGCGGTGGTCTTCAACGCGTTTGGTTCCGCGCTCAGCGGGGCCGCCACACTGCGGGTGCGCTGGCCCGCGATGATTCTGCAACAGCCGACCAATGTGCAGGTGCGCATCAAGCCCGACGCCCAAGCGGCGCCCGCGACGAACGCGACCTTCCGGGTCGTGGCCTTCAGCGCCTCCCCGTTGAGTTACCAGTGGCGGTTCAACGGCGCGCCCATCCTTGGAGCCACCAACGATACGCTGACGATCACCAACGTGCAGCCGGGCCACTGGGGCGAATACACCGCGGCACTCACCGATGAAGTGGGCACTGTGCTGAGCGCGCCCGCCTGGCTGCAACCTCTCATCCGGCCCGGCTTCGCGGTCAGCCCTTTCAGCCAGAGCGTGGCGGCCGGCGGATGGGTCTCGCTCAGCGCCATTGCCACCGGCTGGCCGCCGCCGTTCACCTTTGAATGGCGTCGCAGCAGCACGCCGCTGGTCACCAACGTGGGCCATTCCCTCACCAGTTTCTTCAGCTTCACGGCCTCGGCGGTGGCGACCACGCTGCAGTATCGTGCCGTGCTCAGGAACGCCGCCACGCCCGGCGTCAGTTCGACCTTTGCCAACATCACCACGCTGGCGGACACGGATGCCGACGGGATGCCCGATGCCTGGGAAGCGGCTCACGGGTTCAACACCAACAGCCCTTCGGATCGGCTGCTCGACCCCGACGCTGACGGGATGTTGAACTGGGAAGAGAACGTGGCCGGCACTGATCCGACCAACGCCGCGAGCTACTTGAAGATTGAAGGAACGAACGAAAGCGTCCGGGCCATCCTTGCTTTCGGAGCCGTCTCCAACCGGACCTACACGCTCCAGTTCACCGACCAGCTTGAGCCCTCTTCCTGGTCCAACTTGGCCGACGTGGTCGCTCAAACGACGAACCGCACGGAGCGGATTGCCGATCCCGCCTTCCACCCGCACCGCTTCTACCGCGTCGTCACGCCTCAGCAGCCGTAAACGCGAACTCCGAAAGCGATTGGAGAGAGCGCCCGCATGTGTTGAGCGTCGTAGCGCAGGCTTTCCAGCCTGCCGTATCGCCGACTTGCAGTCGGCAGGGCCTGACCAGTTCAGAAACACGCCGAGTTCGTCCTCGCCTTCGCCCGGCACAACGTCCCGCAGGTTGAAAACCTGCGAAACGGCAGGCTGGAAAGCGCCTGCGCTACGCTCAACACATACGTGCTGGACGCGGGGCGCGTCCCGCCACGCCCAGGGCGGGCGTGCTCCCCGACTCGCCAAGTCACGCGCTCAGGTCCATCGCCTTGGCGTCGTCGAGAATCAGCAGCAGCCGGTCCTTCTGCTTGCTCACGCCGCGAATGAAGCGGCGCAGTTCCACTTGCAGCGTCTCCGGCGCCGGCTCCACGGAGTCGGGTTCCACCGACAGCACATCTTCGATCCGGTCCACCAGCAGGCTGACCGCGCCGTCTTCGGTGGAGATCAGCACGTTCATGCAGGGCTGGCCGCCGGATCGCTCCGGCAAGCCCAGCCGCCGGTGCAGGTCGATGGCGGTCACGATCTGCCCGCGCAGGTTCATCAGGCCGCTGACTTCGCGCGGGGCCAACGGGACGCGCGTGAGCGCCTGTTGCCGGACGACTTCCTGCACCTTGCTCACCTCGACCCCGAAGAAGAACTGGTCCACGTGAAAGGTGCAAAACTGGTTCTGGTCGCGGTGGATGGTTTCAGTGCTCATGGGGCGCATGGACAGGGTGGAAGTCGGGCTGGAAGTCGGGCGCATCCGTCAGTTCGGAAAGCGGGTTGGCGGGAGGGAACTCCGGCCGGCGCGACAGCGCCTCGTCAGCACTTTGCAGGAAACCAGAGTCGAAGGAGTCGTTCATGCACTGATGAATTCCGGGTTGAAACTGCGCACCAAGCCGGGCACATCGATCAATTCCGTGACGCGGCCCTGGATGACGGCCTTGCCCAGCACGCCCGCGCGCGCATCGTCGCTTTGAAGGCGGACGGCGTCTTCGACGATGTCGAGGATCCGCCCCACGATCAGCCCGACGCTGCGGCCGTGTTCGGAATAGACCACGACCTGCATGGAGTCACCCGGCTCGCCGTCGAGGCCGGGATAGCTCAAGCAGTCGGAGAGCCGCATCAACTTCATGATCTGGCCACGGTACTGCACGACCTCCTGGCTGCCGGCGCGTTCGACGGTGTTGCGCGGGAACTTCTCCAATCGTCCGACGGTGCCGAGGTCAATGGCCAACCGGCGGTCCTCGCCCAGGCTGAAGAGCAGAAGATTCTGGCGGGCAAGTTGCGCGCCGTCGGTGGCTTCAGCTTGCTCGGTCAGCTTGCGCTCGCGGGTCTTGGAAAGCACTCGGGCGTTCTGCGCCAAGCCCAGCACGTCGAGGATCAGCGCCACCTTGCCGTCGCCGAGGATGGTGGCGCCGGCGAACACGGCGAGACCCTTGAGATGCTTGCCCAGGGGCTTGACGACGATTTCCTGGGTGTCGTTGATCTGGTCCACGACCAACCCGAATTGCCGGTCGTCGGCCTGGAGAACGACGACGTTGACGGCTTCCGCCTTGGAGAAATCGCACGGGGCGTTGCCCAGCACTTGGCTGAGGCTGACGATGGGCAGGAGGTTGCCCCGCAGCCGATAGACCGGCGTGCCCATGATCGTCTCGATGCCCTTGCGGGCTTGGCCGCCGTCCAGACGGACCAGTTCGACCAGGCTGACCTGCGGAATGGCGTAGCAATCGCCGCCGCTGGTCACCATCAACGCAGGGATGATGGCCAGGGTGAGCGGGATCTTGATCTTGACGGTGGAGCCGCGGTCTTTCTCGGTTTGAAGATCGACGGAGCCGCCGACCTTCTCGATGTTCGTCTTGACCACGTCCATGCCGACGCCGCGGCCCGAGACGTTGGTGACCTTTTGGGCGGTGGAGAGGCCCGGAAGGAAGATCAGTTGCAGCGCCTCGCGATCGCTCAGGCGCAACGCTTGGTCGGGGGTGATGAGCGCCTTCTCTACCGCCTTGGCCTTGACGCGCGCGAGGTCGATGCCGCGACCGTCGTCGCTGATCTCGATGTTGACCTGGCCACCTTCGTGGTAGGCGCGCAAGAAGAGGACGCCGGTTTCGGGTTTGCCGGCCTCGCGGCGTTGGGCGGGCGTTTCGATGCCGTGGTCGATGGCGTTGCGGACCAGGTGCGTGAGCGGGTCCTTGATGGCTTCGATGATGGTGCGGTCCAGTTCGGTTTGCTGGCCGTCCATTTCGAGGCGGACCTGTTTGCGCAGTTCCTGGGCCATGTCACGGACCACGCGGGGGAACTTGCTCCAAATGTTGCCGATGGGCTGCAGGCGGGTCTTCATGACTTCCTCCTGCAACTCGGTGGTGACGAGATTGAGCCGCTGCGAGGCGGCGTTGAAAGCGGAGTCTTCGCGACCGGAGGTCAACTGCACGATCTGGTTGCGGGCCAGAACCAGTTCGCCGACCAGGTCCATCAGCTTATCGAGCAGGCCGACATCCACGCGCACGTTGCTCTCCGAAGCGCCGGCGCCGGGGGAGGTGGCTGGGGCAGAGGCGGGCGCGGCAGGGTGGGCAGGTTCGGTTTTGGCGCTTGGGGCGGGGGGGGGGACAACATCGGACGGATTAGTCGAATTAGTCGAATTGGCCGGATTGGTCGGATTGGCCGCCACAGGCGCCGCCTGCCCGCTCTGCAACGCGGCCAGTTTCGAGAGCAGCGCGGCAAAATCTTGCTCTGGCTCGTGGCCGGTGTGCTCGACGCCATCGAGGCACTGGCGCAGAGCGTCGCTCAAGGCAAGCAGCGTCGTGACCGCTTCGGCCGTCAGGACGAGTTTGCCGTCGCGCAGACGGGAAAGCAGGTTCTCGCCGGCGTGCGAGACGGACTCGACCTTGGCCAAGCCGAGAAAGCCGCTGCCGCCTTTGATGGTGTGAACGCCGCGGAAGATGCCGGCAATCAGCCCCGGCGTGTTCGGGTCCTTCTCCAGCGCCACCAAGTCCCGCTCGACGCGGTCCAGGTTCTCGCGGCTCTCCACCAGAAACTCTTTGACAATGTCGTCCATGATCGGTGATGGCGAGGCATCGGTTGTGGTGCGTCGCAGCGAGGTATCGGCAAGAAGGCGCGCCGCTTTAGAGAATTATCCCCGCGCCGACGGCGAAAAGAAATCAAGTCCGCGCCCTCTGCGCCGATGAACCCGCTGGGTGCGCCGGAAAGCGCGCGGCATCGATGAACCCACAGATTGGCGAGACGACTATGAAAATTCTGGTGGCGGACGACAGCCTGGTAGTTCTGCGGCTGCTCGAAATGAGCCTGAAGAAGGACGGGCACGAACTGGTGCCCGCCCGCACCGGTGCCGCGGCTTGGCAAGAACTGCAGCGCCCCGATGGCCCGCGCATCGCCATCCTGGACTGGCAGATGCCTGACATCAGCGGCGTGGAAGTGTGCCAGCGCATCCGCGCCTGGGAATCCAAACATCGCCCCCACCTCATCATGCTCACCTCTTTGGGCGGTCGGGAAGACACCGTGGCCGCTTTCGACGCGGGCGTGGACGACTACATCGTCAAGCCGTTCGATCGAGACATCCTGCTGGCGCGGCTCCGTGCTGCGGCCCGTGCTGTCCAACACCAAGAGAAGCTCTTGGAAGAAATCCGCCTTCGAGACGAAATCCTCCGTGCGTCCAACACGCCCGCGGCTCTCGCGCCGGCACAAGAGCCGGCCCCAGCGCCTCTCGCCGCATCCTCGCGCGAAGCCCCGCCGAGCACCCGACTTTCTCCTCCGCCCGCGTCCGCGGCGCCGGCCCCGCTTCCAGACAAGGGCGTGAACGGAACTCCCGTCATCCACCAAGTTCTCAGCAGCCTGTGTCCGTCCGACGAGATGGAGGGTCTCGTCGGGCAGACGCTGGCGGAGATGATGTTGGGCGAGGGCGTGCCGGTGAAAGACCCCGCCCAGATCGAGGCCTTCCGACCGGAGATTGATGTCGTCCACTTCATGATCCTGCCGGAAAAGTCGGTGTGGCTCGACCTGTTGCTGGAAACCAACCTGGCCTCCGCGCTCGCCCTTTACCAACTGTTCACGGGTTCGTCCGACACCGCCGTGCCGGAGAACGATCTCGTCGATGTCATTGGCGAGACGCTGAACATGATCCAGGGCCGGCTCAAGTCCACCTTCAAGTCCAAAGGCGCGGAACTGATCGTGCCGGTGGTGCCCCATTCACTGCCGGTGGACCAAGTGCTGGAGCGGTGTCATCGCAACGCCGCCTTCACCCGCGCCCTCTATTCGCTCCCTGGCATCGACCTGCGCTTCACCGTCTTCGCTTACTCGAGTCCCCTCCACCGAAAACGGCTCATCGACATCAAACTGGCCAACGTCCTGGCCGAGCCCCTGCGCCCGCCGGACAACGACGACCTCGTCCTCATCAACAAGGGCACGCTGCTCAACGGCCGGGCGCTGATGAAAGTCAACAACCTGGCGGAATACGCGCCGCACGGCGTGACGCACCCGGTCTTCGAGCCTTCGCCCCTCAGCATGCTTCTGCCGGAGAACTGAGCCGCGCGGCGGCGGAGGGAGGACGGCTCCCGCCGGTCTCCAGAGGCGATTCCCACTCTCCGTAGCCGCCGATGTGAGGCCGGGCTGCCTCAAGCTCCCGCCCGGCGCACCGGATAGCGCAGGTTTTCCAACCTGCCGTAGCGCCGACTTGCAGTCGGCAAGGCCGTGAAACTTCCAGCCGGTTGGCCTTTTCCAACGCTCGCCGGTTGGAAAACCGGCGCTACGGCAGACTGGAAAGTCTGCGCTACGAGTGTTCCTGAACCGAGCTTGATGCAGCCCTGGATGTGAGGAGGCTCCCCATGCAAAAGCTTGCGGCACGCCCGTGCTGGCCTATCCTCCGTCCATGCGCGTTGTCAAAGTCCCGCTGGGGGACCGGACGTACTCAATCCTGATTGGCGAAGGTCTGCTGGCGCGGCTGGGCATGGAATGCCGGCGGCTCAAGCTGGGCCGGCGTTGCGCGCTCATTACCGACGCCAACGTGGCGCCTCTTTTCGCCGCAGCGGCGGAGGAAAGTCTATCGGCCGCGGGCTTCGAGAGCCTGCGCATCACCGTGCCTGCCGGCGAGACGGCCAAGCGCCTCCGGACCGTGCAGGCCTGCTACGACCAACTCGCGGCGCATCGGCTGGAGCGGAAGTCGTTTGTCGTCGCGCTCGGCGGCGGCGTGGTGGGGGACTTGGCGGGATTCGTGGCGGCAACGTATCTGCGCGGCCTCGCCTTCGTCCAAGTGCCGACCACCTTGCTCGCCCAAGTGGACAGTTCCGTGGGTGGCAAAGTGGGCGTGAACCTCAAAGCGGGCAAGAACCTCGTGGGCGCGTTCTATCAGCCCAAGCTCGTGCTCTGCGATCTCGGCACGCTCCGCACGTTGCCTCAGCGGGAATTCCGCGCGGGCCTCGCCGAGGTCGTCAAGTACGGCGTCATCTACGACGCGGCCCTTTTCCGGCGACTGGAGCGCAACATGGAAAAACTGGTCGGGCTTGACCCCGCCACGCTGACTGCGGTGGTGGCCCGCTGCTGTCAGATCAAAGCCGAAGTCGTGGGTCAGGACGAAACCGAAAGCGGCTTGCGGGCGATCCTGAACTTCGGCCACACCATCGGGCACGCCATCGAGAACTCCGTGGGCTACGGCAAGTATCTCCACGGCGAAGCCATCGCCATCGGCCAAACTGCGGCGGCGGAGTTGTCCCGGCACCTGCTGGGCTTGCCGGAGCGCGATGTCATCCGCATCGGCAACTTGCTCTGCGCCGCCGGCCTTCCGAACCGAATCCGGCTCACGGCGGCCCAGACCACGCGCCTGTTCGAGGCCATGAAGCTCGACAAGAAAGTCAGCGGCGGCGAAATCAAGTTCGTGCTGGCCCGGCGGATCGGCGAAGTGCTCTGGGGCCAGAAAGTCCCCGCCGAGTTGCTCGACCGTGTCCTCGGCCGCTCTGAAGCCCACGCCCCGTAACCCGACACACGCTTCCTCCCCATGCCTGCTGTCAGCGAAACCATCGTCCGCGAGTACTTTGAGTTGCACGGCTTCTTCGTGCGCCAGCAACGCAAGTTCATCGCCCCCTCCCGGCTCGAAGATGACGAGATCGACTTCTTCGTGCTGAACCCGCTGCCGCAGCCTTCCGCGGAGCCGTTGCCGTTCGTCCTGGCCTCCGCCGACCTCGCGCGGTTGCAGCGAGCGATCGTCGTGGTCAAGGGCTGGCACACCGACACCTTCACCGCCGGGCTGCTGGCGGCCACGCCTGAAATCTTCCGCTTTGTCCGGCCCGGCGCTTCGGAGCACGCCACCAAATCATTCGGCCCCGACGGGCCGCTCTCGAAAATCCTGGTCGTGCCGGCGCTGCCGAACGGCGACGAGGCCCGGCAGCACAGCATCGACTTGCTCAAAGCCAAGGGCCTGGACGCCGTGATCCCGTTCCGCACGATCCTCAGCGACCTGATCGAACACATCGAAATCAACCGGAACTACCTCAAATCGGACCTGCTTCAGGTCATCCGCATCCTGAAGAACTACGATTTCTTCCGCGAGCCCCAGATGGAGCTTTTCAAGACGAAGCGGCCCCGGGCCAAGGACAAGAAAGACGCGGCCGGGTAGAGGAGCGGGACACTGGAATGGCTTGAGGATTCAACCTGGAATCCCACGCTGGCTCTGCCAAGAATGAGGCGGCCCGGCGTGTTCCACACCCTGCAAAGTGTGCAACATCGTGAAACCGGCTTTCTGCTGAGGCGATTTCCACACTCTGTAGCAGCCGACGTGAGGAGGCTCAAACTTCAAGGGAATCAGAGCCTCCTCACGTCGGCTGCTACAGTTTTGAATGGCGCTCAGCGCTCCGCCCGCAGCGTGACGATTCCCCAACCCGGCACTTCGACGGTGCTGCCGGCTTTCTGTCGCGGCTTCTCGCTGGTGTCACTCAGCCACGTCTGGCGCGGGCCGGGTTGGGACCAGGTCAGTTTCACTTTCTCCGCCTTACCCGACGCGCCGAAGAGCCGGACGATCCAAGCGCGGCCATCGTCGCTGGGCTTGAGGGCGGTCACGAGGACGTTGTCGGAAGACAAAGCGAGGCGGGGCAGTGGTGCGGGCTTGCCCGTGGCCCGCGCTGCGAGCAACGGTTGACTGCAAGCCACGCCGAACTTGGCAGCGTCCACGGGCGCGTAGCCGCTGTGAGGCCGAAGCACGAAGCGGAACACGGTCGGGCCTTCCTGGTCCGCGCGATAGTTCGTGTGCCAGTGGTTGTTCATGAACCAGGAGTAGAGCGTTTGCGAGGGAGCGAGGTGCTGGATCCACACGCGATGATCGGTTTGCGATCCGACCAGGTTGGCGGTGATGCCGCCCACTTCCAAGAGCGGCGCGTCCACCGGTGCGAGTGTGATGCCGAAGCGGTCATTCGAAATGTCCACCCACCGCTGGACGCTGAACCAGTTCTTGCACGAGGCGGGAATCTGGTCGGCCTCGGGCCGCACCACGGCCCAGCCTACGTCCATGCGCACGGTGCCGTTCGGGACGTTGAAGCCAAAGCCGAAGTGGAGTCCTTCTTTCGCGCGCACCGGGAGCTTGTCCACGGTGTTGATGAGGTCGATGCGGTCGAGTCCGCTGACGATGCGGACTTCGCGGGTGAGTTTGCGGCAACCCGGCGCGTCGGACTCGACGATCAACGAGGCGACCAGCGGACCGTTTTCCTTCACTCTGATGCGCACGGCGCGGTCGCGCTGAAGTCCTTTCAGATCGGAGCCAGGCAGGTAGAAGAAGTCGTTGAGCGCGGTGACGGCCTTGGCATCGACGAGTTCCTGCTTCGTAAGGCGGCTGATAAGGCTGGCGATGCCACCAGTGCGTTCGTCGAGGCGCAGGGTGAATTCGGGGTGTCGCAGCGTGTGGCCCTCAGCTCTCACGTCGCCGCGCATCGGCGTGGCTCCGACTTCAATCCAAAATCGCTTTGCGCCAAAGGGCGGTACGAAGTCGGCCAGGAAGACCAGTTCGCCTGTCGAAAGCCGCTGCGACAGCACGGGGCGACCGCGTTCATCCACCACACGGTTGCCGCCGGAAGAAAGATCCGGAGGCAGCGTCACCAGATCGGTGCGTTCCCACGATGTGGTGTTGAAGACCTCGATCGCCAAAACGTCCGGGGCTGGCTGGAGTGGCGCACTGCTCGTCGTCGGCCTGCCGAGGGCTTGGGTGAGGAGTTGCTTGGACTGCTTGTCGGCGTCGAGGGCGAAAGCTTGCTTCACTTTCCACTGATCGCGGACGAACGGAATGTCCGGCTGGGAGATGCTGTTGTGCGCGCCCCAGGTGTGTTCGCTGTAGAGGAGCACGTTTCGCCAAGCGTCTTGAAAGTCCGTCGCAGGGAACGGCCCTGGATTCCGCATGGCCCAGAGCGCCTCCGCCTGCACGAGCCGCTCGGCGGAAGCCCGGTTGAGGGCAGTTTCCTGCGCTGACGATGCGGCACCATCTTCCCAATAGGGCGTGTAGTCGCCGCTGAACTCAGGAAGTTGATTGCCATAACGTTGCTCAAACGCACGAAAGGCCTCCGCCGTAGTCGCCATGATGAGGCGCGGCGAGATGTAGCGGGCGTTCCAGTCGCGAACGACATCGGCGACTTTTTCGTCCGGCGAGCCGTTGTCACCATGCACGTTCCAACGCAGGTGCGTGATGGCGTAAGGGTAGGCGTTGGTTTCCAACTCCACGAGGTAGTCAGGCAGGAACCGCGCCAGCGCTTCGCCGTCGCCGATCAGGTGTCCGAGCGCATACCCGCGCGACGGGCACCAGCAGAGCACCCGTGATTGCCCGTCGGGGCCTTTCCACCAAAACGGCTTGTTCTGCCAAGTCACCATGGTGCCGCCCATGCGGTCGAAATAATTCGGCGCGAAGGAAAAGTACTTCACGCCGGCGTGCTGCATGGCCGAAACGGTGCTCCAAGTGTAACCCGGAACGTCACTGATCATCGCCGACTCGATGGGCACGCCACAGAGATCGGACAACCGCGTGGCGTAGCTCATCAGGCGCACCAGTTCTTCGGGCCGGCAGAGGCCCGTCAGGATGTTGCCGTAGAACGCGTCAAGTCCAACCTGACCTGACTTCACGGCGGCGAGGAAGGCGGCGCGCTTCTCTGGCGTAGCGACGCGCAAGTAATTCTCCACTGGCCAGAGCACTTCCACGTTCCATTTGAAGCGCGAGCCTTCCGGGTAGCCCGCCGTGGCCTGCACCAGACGGAGGCCGGTTTCGATGTTCGAGTTTTGCTTCTTCTCCACATCAGCCTGCAACTCCGTGTAGCCGATATCGACGTGGGAATGCGGAAGCAGATAGACGTCAAGCGGACGCACAGGCTTGAGCAGGACCGTTCGCGCCATCAGCGTCTGGCCCAGGGCCTCGACTGTGAGACGAACCTGCTTCTCCGCGTCCGCCGCCGGCACTGTGACTTCGAGCGATTGGCTGCCGAACTTGAGGTTCAGGGGGGTGGCCTCAGCCCCATCGACCTTTACGATGGCCTCCACGGGCGAGGCGTAGGGATAATCGATGGTGAGTCTCACTGGTTGGACCCGATTGCCGCCACGGCGCTCCAGCAACTGGACTGGCTTGGCTTCGACGGCGATTCCGCGCGGCGCGGATTCCCTCTCGCCCGCCGTGAAAAAGGCGATCTCGGCGCCACCCACGGTGGTGTGCCGCGCCCCAACTTGGGTGACGCGCCATCGGACCCGTCGCGCAGTGACAGGGGACTGGAACGGCAGGTAGGTTTCTCCGCCGCGGCGGTTTACATGGGTGACGGGTACAGTGGCAACGACGCGACCGGCTTCATTGAGGAAGCTCAGTTCGGATGCCGCGATGGTGGCGGGATCGTTGCGGTCGCGATGACGGAATGCCGTGAGGGCCGTGGGCGATCCCAGATCGAACTCGATGAACGTGTTGGTGCCTTTGGCATCCGAGGAGTATTCGGTGCGAAGGTTGCCATCGATGATGTTCTCAGCATCGTGGTGTCCGCCCGGATAGGCGGCGGCGTGGGCAACAATCTTGATCGAGCGTAGCGGTGCCAGGCGGACAAAGTCGCCGGCAGCGGCAGGCTCGGCGGCACCCACCAGAGTGGCTACCGCGGCCAACGCCATCGTGAGGAATGACTTTTGCATGGCGGCATCATTACTCCCAGTGCGGCACGCTGAGCGAGAAGTTTTTCGCCATGCGGTGTCGTGGCTTCGCCCGGTCGTTCCTGCTCTGGGGCGACCCAGCCAATGAGGACGACTGGCAATAGCGCCTCGCGACCGCGCGCCTCGTCGTATCATTGGTCACCGGTTTGCCGCGGGCCGACAGGCGGTTCCGAAGTCGGAGGTCATTAGTTACTTGCGGTGCTGACTCGTCGAAGACAAAGAATGTAAAATGTTCGCCAACCGATGTTGAGCACCTCGCAGTTGCAGAATTGAGAGTGCTTTCCGAAATGATACAGATGCGAGTTGTCAGCCATAAACAGGATCGCAACAGCAGCAGCTTCACCGGCTGTGGTGTGATGCCTTCGGGTCGCTCCGGGCGTGCGCGCCTGTATCCGCTGATGGATTGAGCCGGTCCTTCTGGCTCGTGTCCATCCCTAGAAACGAAACGGGAACTCAGATTTCACCAACCGGATAACCACAACCCAAGAGGCTTTATGGCCGAATTGCTACGAACGATCAAATATGAGTCAGACCGGGTGAAGGGCTTTGGCCGCGAGGTCATGAGCGTGCCGGGCTGCGAACAGCTTGAGAGTTGCATCCAGTGCGGCACGTGCTCCGGCGTGTGCCCGCTCTCGATCTACATGGACTCCACGCCGCGCCAGGTCATGGAACTGGTGCGCTCGGATTTCAAGAACGAGGTGCTGCACAGCCGCACCATCTGGCTCTGCGCTTCCTGCTACGCCTGCACCGTGGAGTGCCCGCGTCAGATTCGCATCACGGACATCATGTATGAACTGAAGCAGCGCGCCATCCATGAAGGGGTTTATCCGAAGAAGTTCCCCATTCCCGTCCTTGCGAAAGAATTTCACAAGATGGCCCACAACCACGGCCGCGTGACCGAGAACTGGCTCGCGACCTGGATGTTCCTCAAGACGAACTGGCTGGCCGCCATCGGCATGTGGAAGCTCGGTTTGGGCTTGTTCATGCGCGGTCGTTTCTCGCTCAAGTACGAAGGGATCAAGCGTAAGGGCGAACTGGCCCGCATGATGGAAACCGTGGACAACATTGACATCGACAAGCTCACCGACGTGAAACCCAAGCGCAAACCCGCTCACTGATTATGGTCAAGTACTCCTATTTTCCTGGCTGTTCGTTGAAGGGCACCGGCCGCGCTTACGAAGAATCGCTGCTGCCGGTCATGAAGGCACTCGACATCGAGTTGGAAGAACTCGACGACTGGAATTGCTGCGGCGCCACGGCCTACATGGCAGTGGACGAAGTCAAGGCCTGCGTCATGGCCTCGCGCAATCTGGCCATCGCTGAGAAGTTGGGCCACCGCGAACTGATGGCTCCGTGCAGCGCTTGCTATTTGGTCCTCAACAAGACCAAGCACTACATCCACGAGTCGCCGTCAGTCCATCACGTGCTGGACGAGGCGCTCAAGGTCGCCAATCTGAGCTACAGCGGCAACATCCCGGTGAAGCACCCGCTCGACGTGCTGGTGAACACCATCGGCCTCGACGCCATCAAGAAGCGCGTCAAGAACCCGCTCAAGGGCCTCAAGGTTGCCCCGTACTACGGCTGCCAGATCGTCCGGCCTTACTCCACTTTTGACGACCAATACAACCCCACCACGATGGACCGCCTGCTCGAAGCCATCGGTTGCACGGTGGTGAAGGACTTCCCGCTGAAGACGCGCTGCTGCGGCGGGTCGCTTACGGGCACGCTGCCGGAACCGGGCCTGCTTTGCTCCTATATCATTCTCAAGGAAGCCCTCAAGCGCGGCGCGGACGTGATTGCCACGGTCTGCCCGCTCTGCCAGTTCAACCTCGACGGTTACCACGACAAGATCGAAGCGAAGTGGGAATCAGTCCGCATCCCGACGGTTTATTTCACGCAGTTGATGGGCCTTGCCTTCGGCATGAACGAGCGCGAACTGGGCTTGCATCGTGGGTTCATTCCCATGAAACCGCTGCCTGCGGCTTTCGCCCAGCCAGTCGCCACCTAAACCAGTCTTCCCGGAGTGATTCACATGGAAATGAACCAGAAAGAAATTCGCATCGGCTTTTACGTCTGCCATTGCGGCTCGAACATCGCCGCCATGGTGGATTGCCCGGACGTCGCCAAATACGTGGGGACACTCCCCAACGTCGTCCTCTCCCGCGACTACAAATACATGTGCTCCGATCCCGGCCAGGAGCTGATCGCAAAGGACATTGCCGAGCACAAGCTCAACCGCATCGTCGTCGCCTCCTGCTCGCCGCTCTTGCACGAGCACACCTTCCGTGGCGCGGTCGAGGCGGGGGGGGTGAACCCGTTCTTCTTCCACATGGTCAACATCCGCGAGCACGACTCGTGGGTTCACACTGACCGCAAGGAGGCAACCGAAAAAGCCAAGGGCCTTTCTCAAGCCGCCATCGCGCGCGTGGCCAAGCACAAGAAGCTTGAGCAGAAAAAAGTCCCCATCCATCCCGACGTGCTTGTCGTGGGCGGCGGCATCGCCGGCATTCACGCGGCCATGACGCTCGCGAACGCGGGCAAGAAGGTCTATTTGGTCGAGCGTGAACCGTCCATCGGCGGCCACATGGCGAAGTTCGACAAGACGTTTCCCACGCTGGACTGCGCTGCCTGCATTCTCACGCCGAAGATGTCCGCCGTCGGCTCGCATCCGAACATCACGCTGCTTTCCTATTCGGAAGTGACGAAGATGTCTGGCTACGTGGGCAACTACGATGTCACGGTGAAGCGCAAGCCCCGCTACATCAACGAAGACCTCTGCACCGGCTGTCAGGACTGCATTTCCCATTGCGTCTTCAAGGAGCCGAAGTTCGCGGACGAGTTCAACGAGAACCTCAGCAAGCGCCGCCCGGTTTACATTCCGTTTCCACAGGCCACGCCGCAGGTCGTCCTGATTGACCCGGAGGTTTGCCTGAACTTCAAACGCAGTGTTCTCACCGACAAGTGCAAGAAGACCTGCGTGGAAGCCTGCGGCGAAAAGAAAGCCATTGATTTCACGCAGAAGGAAACGCTCCTGGACATCAAAGTCGGCACGATCATCGTCTCCACCGGCTTCCAAACCTTCGACGCCAAGCGCATTCCGCAATACGGGTACGGCAAGTATCCCGGTGTTTATACCGCGCTGGAAATCGAGCGCCTCGTCAACACCTCCGGCCCCACGGGCGGCCACGTCGTCCTGCGCGACGGCAAGACCGAGCCGAAGAGCATCGGCATCATTCACTGCGTCGGCAGCCGCGACAAGAAGACCAACCGCTGGTGCTCGCGCGTTTGCTGCATGTATTCCATGAAGCTCGCGCACCTCTTGAAGGAGCACACCGGTGCGGAGGTCTATAACTTCTACATCGACATGCGCACGCCCGGCAAAGGCTACGAGGAATTTTACGACAAGCTCCTCGAAGAGGGGAATCACTTCATCCGCGGGCGCGTCGGCGAAGTCACCGACTGGGCCTTCACGAAGGAAGAGGAAGGCAAACTCGTCATCCGCGTGGAAGACACGCTGGCTGGCTACGTCCGCCGCATCCCGGTGGACATGGTGGTCCTTGCCACGGGCATCGAACCGCACTCCGACTCCAACGATGTCCGCCGCTTGTTCAACATGAGCTGCGGCAGCGAAGGCTTCTTCCTCGAACGCCATCCCAAGCTCGCGCCGGTCAACACCTTCAACGACGGCATTTACATCGCCGGCTGCTGCCAGGGACCGCGCGACATTCCCGACACCGTCGCCCAGGCCGGTGCCGCCGCTGCTGAGTGCATGGCCCTCATCGACAAGGGGCACATCGAGCAGGAGCCGAACACCGCGTTCGTGCTCGCCGATGAATGCTGCGGCTGCAAGTCCTGCCTCCCGCTCTGTCCCTACACCGCGATCACCTTCGACGAGGCTCTGGGCAAGGCTTCGATCAACGAAGCCCTGTGCAAAGGCTGCGGCACCTGCGTCGCCGCCTGCCCGTCCGGCTCCATTGTCCAAAACCTGTTCGACGACGAAGAAATCTTCAGCGAAATCAAGGGAGTCCTTGCCTATGAGTAAAGAATGGAAGCCACGCATCGTGGCATTTTTCTGCAACTGGTGTACCTACACCGCCGCCGATCTGGCGGGCGTGTCGCGTCTCAAGTACGCATCGAACACCCGCGTCATCCGTCTGATGTGCTCGGGCCGCGTGGACCCGCAGTTCATCCTCGACGCGCTATCCAAGGGCGCGGACGCTGTTCTCATTGGCGGCTGCCATCCCTTCGACTGCCATTACGCCGAGGGCAACTACAAGTGCCTGCGCCGTTTCGAAATGCTGAAGCGCATGCTCAAGGACATGGGCGTCGAAGAAGACCGCATCCGCCTCGAATGGATCAGCGCCGCCGAAGGCGCCAAGGTCAAAACCGTCATCAACGAGATGGTCACCAAGGTCACCGAACTCGGCCCGCTCGGCATGCCGCAGAAATTTGAAGAGTGGGACAAAGAGATGGAACAACTCACCCACCACGTGCAAGCCGCTGACGCCGCCCAAGGCGCTCCCTGCTGCGCCCACGCCCAACCTCAAAAGAAAGAGGTCGCTCATGTCTAAACCCAAAGTTGCCTTTTATTGGTGCGCCTCGTGCGGAGGCTGTGAAGAAACCGTCGTCGATCTCGCCGAGGATATTCTTGGTGTCGTCGCAGCCGTGGACATCGTCCTCTGGCCCGTCGCGATGGATTTCAAATACAAGTCCATCGAGGACATGCCCGACAAGTCCATCACCGCCACGCTCCTCAACGGCGCGATCCGCTCCACCGAACAGGAAGAGATGGCCCGCCTACTCCGCCGCAAGAGCCAGTTCCTTCTGGCCTACGGCTCCTGCGCCGTCAGCGGTGGCATCCCCGGCATGGCGAACCAATTCCCGCGCGAGCAAATCCTCAAGTTCAACTACGAGGAATGCCCGACGATGGTGAATGAGAAGAAGGTCCACCCGCAGGTTTCCTGCTCGGACGAGGGCCACACGCTCAAGCTCCCGCAGCTTCACAACGTCGTCCGCTCGCTCGACCAGGTCGTCGATGTGGACTACTACGTCCCCGGCTGCCCGCCCACGCCCAAGATCACCAAAGCCGCTGTCACCGCGCTCCTCGAAGGCAAGCTCCCGCCCAAAGGCTCCGTCATCGGACCCGACGCCGCCCTCTGCGAAGAATGCCCGCGCAAAGCCTCCAAACCCAGCGTCTGGGACTACACCCAGTTCGTCCGTCCGCACCATAAGCTCCTCGATCCCGAGAAGTGCTTTCTCGCGCAGAACGTGATTTGCATGGGTCCGTCCACGCGCGCCGGCTGCGAAGGCGCCTGCACCACCGGCGGCATGCCTTGCACCGGCTGCTTCGGCCCGACCTCCCGCGTCACCGACCAGGGTGCCAAGATGATGTCCAGCCTCTGCTCCAACATCCTGGCCAAGGATGAAGAAGGCATCAACAAGACCCTCGACACCATCCCTGACCCGATCGGCACGTTCTATCGCTACGGTCTGGCGAAGAGCATCCTCCGCCGGAAGGTGAATCTACCTGCTTGACCGCAGTTCCATCTGAGACGATACATAGTCTCAAATGAAAACAGCAAAACTACAAAGCAAGAAGAAGGCAAACGGCACCAAGTCGTTTCCCTGGGCGGGCATTGTTGCCTCTCATGTCCATGCCGACGCCACAAAGAACGGCGTAGCTCTCCGCGGAACGTCTGCCGTGATCCAAGCTGTGCAGAGCGGCCTGCCTTTCGATGAACTGGAAGCCCTCCAAGCGGCGCTGGACCTGCCGCTGGAGAAGCTCGCGCCCAAACTTGGAATGTCCAAGGCCACCCTCCACCGGCGACGGCAGGAGGGGCGGTTGACCCAAGCCGAGTCTGATCGCCTCATGCGCTACGCGCGGTTGATGAGCCAGGCGGTGGACGTTTTCCAGGACGAGACCTCCGCACGCGATTGGCTCAAGCAGCCGCAATACGGTCTAGCTTGGGCGGTGCCCTTGAACTATGCGGAAACCGAAACGGGCGCCCGCGAAGTCGAAAATCTGCTGGGGCGGATTGATTACGGGGAGTATTCGTGATGGTTCGCGGATGGCGCATAGTGTCGGAGCGGCGGCGGGACGATGCCTTCACCGGCGAGGGGGCCAGGCGTTTCGGCGCCCGGTGGAACTCCCCGGGCAACGCGATGGTTTACCTGAGCGAGCATCGCTCCCTGGCCGCGCTTGAGGTTATGGTGCAACGCCGAACCTTCCAGGAACTTGCCCAACATTTCCTTCTGTTCGAAGCCACTTGGGAGGACGGACTGATGGGATGTTTGTCCGCGTCAGCCCTGCCGGAAGAATGGCGGGAACAGCGCCCCACGCGATCCACGGTGAATGTGGGCGACGCTTGGATTCGAGAAGTGCGCTCCGCTGTGCTGGCCGTACCAAGTGCGATCATTCCAGAAGAGTTGAATTACCTCCTCAACCCAGCCCACCCCGATTTTCGCCGCATCCACATCGGCAAACCAACCGTGTTCACCTTCGATCCCCGCCTCGTGAACTGACGGACTCCGCTTCAACGCTTCAACGCTTCAACGATCTTACGCCTATGGACCAAGCCACCCAACAAGCCTTCAATCAGGGCAACCTCCGCGCCAACGCCGCCTACGCCTGCGCCAAACGCAACTTCACCATTGATCCCATCACCCGCCTCGAAGGCCACGGCAAGATCGACATCTTCCTCGACGACCAGGGCGACGTCGAACGCGCCTACCTCCAGGTGCCGGAACTCCGCGGCTTCGAAGTCTTCTGCCTGGGCCGTCCCGCCGAAGACATGCCGCAGATCACCAGCCGCATCTGCGGCGTCTGCCCCACCGCGCATCACATGGCCGGCACCAAAGCCCTCGACGATCTCTACAAAGTCGAGCCCACCAGCGCCGGTCGGAAGATTCGCGAACTCGTCTATAACGCCTTCACCCTCGAAGACCACGCCCTCCACGTCTTCGTCCTGGGCGGGCCTGACTTCATCGTCGGCCCCGAAGCCCCCGCTGCAGAACGCAACATCGTCGGCGTCATCGGCAAAGTCGGCCTCGAAGCCGGCAAAAAAGTCATCGCCACCCGCCGCCGCGTCCGCGAGATCACAAGTTACTTTGGCGGCAAAGTCGTTCATCCCGTCCTCGGCCTCCCTGGCGGCGTCAGCAAGGCCCTCAAGGCCGAAGACCTGCCCAAGTTCAAGGAACTCGCCAAGGACGGCGTCGAGTTCGCCATGTGGACGCTGGACATCTTCAAGAAGATCGTGCTCGGCAACCCCGACTACGTGAAGATGATCACGTCCGACGCCTACACCCACAAGACCTGCTACATGGGCACGGTGGACGAGAACAACAAGGTCAATTTCTACGACGGCAAAATCCGCGTTGTGGACTGCAACGGCAAGGAAGTCTGCAAATTTGCTCCGCAGCAATACCGCGACTACGTGGCCGAACACGTCGAACCGTGGAGCTACATGAAGTTCACCTTCCTCAAGAGCCGCGGATGGAAGGGCTTCGTGGAAGGCCCCGACTCCAGCATCTACAGCGTCGGCCCGCTCGCCCGCCTCAACGCCGCTGACGGCATGGCCACCCCCAAGGCTCAGGCCGCCTACGAGGAAATGTACAAGACCCTCGGCGGAAAACCCGTCCACCACACCCTCGCCAACCACTGGGCGCGCGTCATCGAAATGATCTACGCCGCCGAGCGGATGGAACAGCTGATCAACGATCCCGAGATTACGAGCCCGGATGTCCGCCGCGTCCCGACGAACATTCCCAAAGAAGGCATGGGCGTCGTTGAAGCCCCGCGCGGCACGCTCTTCCACCACTACCAGACCGACGAACGCGGCTGCATCACGATGGCGAACATGGTCGTGGCCACCGGCAACAACGCCGCCCGCATCGCCATGAGCGTCGAACGCGCCGCCAAGGGCCTGATCAAAGGCGGCAACGTGACCGAGGGCTTGCTCAACAAAGTCGAAATGGCCTTCCGCGCCTACGACCCCTGCCTCGGCTGCGCCACGCACTCGCTCCCCGGCCACCTTCCGCTCTCCGTGAAAATCTTCGGCCCGGACCGGCAACTCGTGCAGGAGTTGAAGCAGGGCTGACACCGTAGCGCAGGTTTTCAACCCTTGTCATTACCCACATCTTTTCGATGCTTGTTTTAGTCTTCTGATGATGGTTTCTTGAGCGCGTGGGCGTGGCTGCGGCCCGCCGTGTCGGTTCCTCTCCGGTCGGTTTTATGAACACGA
>JACRJZ010000085.1 GCA_016219875.1 Verrucomicrobiota bacterium
AGAACCGGGCCGCGGCCAGGAAGCGTTCCGGCGGTTGGGACTCGATGAACTTTTGCCACAACTCCCGCGCGGCGGAATTGGTGGGTCCGAGCGACACGAGTTGCGCGTCCTGCCAGAGTTGCAGTTGGCCGGGTGTCAGTTCGGAAAAGTCGAACGGCTCCGGCACGGGCCATTCAGAGACTGGCGGCGGGAAGACCAGCCGACCGGTCGAATCCACGCGGAAGGAAAGCGACGGCCCTGACTCGGCGGCGGTGGGGGCAGTGGCTTCGTTCCAGATTTTGTCCGCGACCTCCTCGGCAATGTCCTGGGCGCGCTGCCGGGCTTCCGCTTCCACCAGGCGTTTGTCCTGGCGCAACGCGATCCATCCGACCACCACCAGCACAGCGACGGGCAGCAGGATGAGCACGCCCTGCCAGAAGAATCGGGGCTGGCTCGGTTCGGACGGTTGCGGCTTCGGGATCATGGTGCGGCGAACGTTTTACCCGAAGCTAGCCCGGAGCGTCAGGCCATTTGTCACGGAACTGCAAAATGCCGCGCGGTTAAATTTCCTTGCGGGCAAAGAAGCCGGCACTTAATCCTCTGACCCGTATGGCTGCATCGTCATCAAACCAGAACCTTCGCCAGGCCCCCGACAGCCGTGGCCTCGCCAAGTCAGGCCGGCCCCGGAAAGCCCGGCCGCCGCGCGCGGCGGCGCCCAGTGAACAGGCGCACTCCGGATCGCCCGCGTCCAAGGGCATGAAACTGGAGGATGCTCCTCTGGTTCCGCGCGAACCGAGCGTCACAGCCGAGGCCACCCGCGAACGCGGCAGCTACGACGGCGACACCGCCATCAAACTCTACTTGCGCGAAATCGGCCAGGTGGCGCTGCTCACGCCCCAGGAAGAAATCGAACTGGCCGCCCGGATCAAGAAGGGTGACAAGAAGGCGCGCGAGCACATGATCAAGGCCAACCTCCGGCTCGTGGTGAAGATCGCCCATGACTACGAAGGTTACGGCCTGCCGTTGTTGGACCTCATCAGCGAAGGCAACATCGGCCTCATGAAAGCGGTCGAGCGGTTCGACCCCTCGAAAGGTGGCAAGCTCTCGACTTACGGCGCTTGGTGGATCAAGCAATCCATCAAACGCGCGCTCGCCAACCAGTCCAAGACCATCCGCCTGCCGGTCCATCTGGTGGACAAAATCGCCAAGATGCGCCGTCTGGCGATGAAGCTGCAGGAGGAAATTGGCCGCGAGCCGACCGATGAAGAACTGGCCTTCGAGATGGGCATCCCGGTGCATCGCGTGGCCCAGATGCGCAGCGCCGCCATCCGTCCCGCCTCGCTGGACGCCCCCATTGGCGACGACGACACGAACACTTTTGGCGAGATCGTGGAAGACGAGAGCGCCTGGACGCCCTACGAACACCTGGAAGACAAGACCGTCACCAAGATGCTGCGGGAGATGGTGAAGACGCTCGATCCGCGCGAAGAAACCATTCTCCGTTACCGCTTCGGCCTCGATGGCGGCACCGAGAAGACGCTGGAGGAAGTGGGCGAGCGGTTCGGCGTCACCCGCGAGCGTGTGCGGCAGATTCAGAACATCGCCCTGCGCAAGCTCCGCAAAATGATCGAGAAGATCGAGGCGCAGAAGAAATGACTTCCTCCAACCACGCCATTGCGGCACTCACCGCCGCCATCCGCACGGTGCCGGATTTCCCCAAGCCCGGCGTGCAGTTCAAGGACATCACGCCCGTGCTGGCGGACGCGAAGCTCTTCGCGTCGTGCATCGAACTGCTGGCCGCGGATTTCCAGCCCGGCGCTGTCGATACAGTGGTGGGCATCGATGCGCGCGGATTCATCTTCGCGGCCGCAACGGCCCTCAAGCTGGGTTGCGGCTTCGTGCCCGTGCGCAAGAAGGGGAAGCTGCCTTGGAAGACCCTTGAGGAGAGCTACGATCTTGAGTATGGCTCGAACACCATCGCCATCCACACAGACGCCGTGAAGCCTGGCGCGCGGGTGTTGCTCATCGATGATGTGCTGGCCACCGGCGGCACCGCGGCGGCGGCGGCGGCGCTGTTGAAGAAAGCGGGGGCGAACATCCTCGAAGTGAACTTCGTGATCGAACTGGGCTTCCTCAACGGACGAAGCAAGCTGCGTGGCCTGCCGGTGCGCTCGCTGGTGGTGTTCTGAAGAGCCTCTTTCAAAACCGTAGCAGCCGACGTGAGGAGGCTCTGTTTCCCTTGAAGTTTGAGCCTCCTCACGTCGGCTGCTACAGAGTTTTGAAATCGCCTCTGAAGAGGGAAAAAAAATCCCCGCCAGCGTTCACCAGCGGGGATCGTGAAGCGGGGGACGGAGTCAGGCCTTCGGCGGAGCCTTCTCCTTGCCGGCCGGACATTCCTTGGCGCCGCCCTCTTTCGGGCAGCAGCCTTTCTTGTCGCCACCAGCGGGACAGCCGACTTTTTCGCCGGCCTTGTCTTTGGCCTTGGCCTTGTCACAACAGCCTTCGCCCGCGACCAAAGACGGCGCGAGAGCGAACGCACAGAGAGTCAGAACAACAATGAGTTTTTTCATAGTGCGCGAAAGATAGTCGGGGTGCGGAGGAATGCAAGCAGGGGAATGTTTTTTTTCCACGTCAATCCCACGGCAACGGATGCAGCGTCACGTTCAGCGGTTGCCGTGCCTCCTCCTCCAATTCGATCCGCAGGAAGCCGCCATCCTTCCGCCACTGAATCCCTGACACCGAAGGGCAGAGCAGCAGGTGGAACGGCTTCCAGTCCCGCGCCCGCCGCAGCGCCGCGCTGTACCGGCGGATGGAGTTCCCCAGAAAGGTGATGTTCGGCATCCCGGCCAGCATCTCGCCTTGCCGGAGGATGCAGTTCGAGTGCAAGTGGCCGACGATCGTCCGCTCCACTTGGTCCAGGTGCCGGCGCACCTCGTCCACTTGCGCCAGGAACGGGAGCGCGGTGGGGTCATGCGCGAACAACAGCACGCGCTGGGCGGGCCGCAGGCTGGCGAAGGCGCGGCGGACTTCCTCCAGGTGCGCGGCGCGCAACTCCTCCCAACCGCGCCGTTCCTCCGGCAGAATCTCCGGCGCATAGATCGGCAGCGCCACGAGCGTGGAGGTGACGCCAACCAGCAAGTAGCTTCCCACCTCGATGGTCCAGAATCGCTTCAGGCCGAGCCGCTCCGTCGCGCGGCGATAGCTTTCCAGGCGAAGTCCGCCGGCGCCGCCCAGCAGGTTCATCTTGCCCAGTTCGTGATCCCCAATCGTGGAGTGGAAGCGCTCACCGTGACGGCCCCGAAGCTCGTCCAAACACCACGCGACCGTCTCAAACACTCCGTCGTCCGCCAGCCCCACGAAGGCGCTATCGACCGAGTAATCGCCGTTGCCGACCACGAGATCAGGATCGCCCGCCGCTGCCAGGAATTTGTCGAATTGGCCGTTGTGCGCCAGCGGATCGCGCATCCAGACCAAGCCGCGATAGGTTTGGGCCAGGGCGCGCTGGAAGGGATTCTGAATGGAGCGCGCCTCGAAACCCTTCCGCGCCATCTCCGTCGGGCCGGCGTAATGAACATCGCTGACCACGACGAGCGTTTTCATGCGCGTCCGGATGGAGCCGGACTGGGCAAGGGAGAGTCGTCCTCCGGCAACGGCTCGCCTTTCGTTTCCGGCGCCCAGAGCAAGGCTATAATGCCGACGAAGTAGATCGAAGTCATGAGCACCGCCACCGTGCGGAATTCCATCATCGTGCTCAACCAGCCGAGCAGGAACGGAAACGGAGCGGTCAGGTAGCGCACCGTGTTGTAGCAGAAGCCCACGCCCGTGCCGCGCAGCCGCGTCGGGAAAATTTCCGGGAAGTAGATCGAGTAGCCGGCAAAGCACGACAGCGTGCCAAAGCCCACCAGCGGCAGCATCCAGTAAATGTCCGCCTCAGTCTTCAGGCCGTAGAACGTGCCGGCGACGGCCACGAACGCGAACAAGAACGCGAACAGGAACGCGCCCCGCCGGCTGAAGCGCGCCGCGATGAACGTGAACGTCAGCATCCCCAACAGCGAGCCGATGTCCTGGACAAACGTGCCGCGCCCCTTGCTCTTGTCGATGGTCCGCAGGAGTTCGGCAACCGCGCCGGGGAACACTTGCTCGACGAGTTGCCGGTTCAGAAAGACGACATCCCGCTTCTCGCCTTTGCTCTGCACCAACTGCACCAGCTTCTGTGTGCCTTTCTTCAGCGAAAGGGATTTGAACGCCTCGGCCTCGTAGAGGCTGCCGTCCTGGATGAGGCGGTTCAGGTCATTCAGCAAAGCCACGCGCAACTCCTCAGGAAAGGCGCTGGGCTGGGCCGCCCACGCTTCCGCCCGGCGGACGACGTCGGGAGACAACAGCGCCTTGAGATGAACGATGGCGGCGTTGGGTGACTCCTTCAGGCCGATGCAGACGGCGCCGGGTTTGGAGAATTCGCTGGCCTGGATGGGCCGGTTCTTCAGCGCTGTTGTGATCAGTTCCGGCGAGAAAAACCCAATGCCCCACAGCCCCACCATGCCGGCGAGGCCCAGGCAAACGCCGATGATCAGGTTGTGTCGCCAGCGGGGATGACGGACGAGATCCGGGATCGACCCCACTTTCTTGGCCGCGCCGCCGGTCGCCGCTTCCGCCTTGGCTTTCTTCCACGGCTCCGGCTCCTTCAGGATCGCCAGGATGGGGACCGCGAGAATGATCGGCGCCACACCGACGAAGAAGAGCACCTGCCAGCCGCTCCAGCGGCCCCAGAAATTCTCCGTGCCCGGCGTGATGCCCAGGCTCAGCGCCGAGGCCAGCATGTTGCCGCACGCGGACAGCGCCTGCATGAGTCCCAGCGCCATCGTGCGGAAGCGCGGTGGCACGCTCTCGGCCAGCAGCGTGGTGGCGGCGCCAAACATCCCGCCCACGCCCATGCCGCACAGAAAGCGGTAGATGAGGAACTCAAGGCCGCTGCGGGCCAGCCCCGACAAGCCGGAGAACACGGTGTAGGCCACCAGCGTGGCCAGCATCGCCTTCACGCGGCCGTACTTGTCGCTCATCATGCCAAAGAGGATCCCGCCCGTGCCCCAGCCGATCAGGAGGACCGCCGTCGCCCAACCGCCCCACAGCTTCACGTCGCCGTCGCTGGCCGTCGCGCCGAGCAATTCGCGCAAGGCCGGCTCGCGCGCCAGCACGAAAATGCGCTGGCCCATGCAGTCGAAGAGCCAGCCGCACGAGGCGAGAATCAGGACCAGCCAGTGATAGACAGTGACTCCTTCAAAGACGCTGGGCTTCGGGCCGGCAGCCGCTTGGGGTTGGTTCGACATAGGCGCAATTCAACTTCGGTTCTTGCTGTGAAACGTGGGGCGATAGTCAGGACGAAGCCGGGCGGTGTCAAGTTGGCTGTTCCGAGCGCGTATCTGAAAGGTGGAGACATCACGGCATTTCGGGAAACCAAGGCGGACGCCGGCGAGGGGCTTCAGCAGCCTCGAGCGCCGCGCACCCCGCCCCTCACCCTGACCCTCTCCCGTCCGACGGGAGAGGGAACACGCGGCACGCGGTCGTCGTGAATCAAGACCCACTTCATCAAGACGCCTGTTTCGTCTCAGCGCGTGACGTGGTCCTCCCTCTCCCATCGGATGGGAGAGGGCCGGGGTGAGGGTCCCGGTTCCCTCGGCCGGCGCCGCCGCGGCACTTGACAGGCCACAGGACCGCGGCTACCTATATTTCGTTTTTTGGCGAAATATAGATTTACAGCCATGCGTGAATTCATGAACGTCACCAAGGCGCTGGCGGATGAAACCCGCGTCCGCGTGCTGCTGGCCTTGCGGCGCGGCGAGTTGTGCGTCTGCCAACTCACCGAGTTGTTCGGCCTGGCCCCCTCCACGGTGTCCAAGCACCTGTCGATTCTCTTCCAGGCCGGCCTCGTCTTGTCGCGCAAGGACGGCCGCTGGATTTACTACAAGTTGCCGGGCAAGGACGTGCCCGTGGTCGTGCGCGAAGCGTTGGATTGGGTCTGCCAGTCCCTCGCAGACCAGGAGCGCGCGACCGCGGACGCCAAGCGGCTCAAACAAGTGCTGAAGTGCGACCCTGCCGAATTATGCAAACGCCAACTCCGAAAGTGAAAGTCCTGTTCCTCTGCACCGGCAATTCCTGTCGCAGCCAGATGGCTGAAGGCTGGGCGCGGCATCTCAAGGGGGACGTGATCGAGCCGTATTCCGCCGGGATCGAGAAGCACGGCATGAACCCGCACGCGGTCCAGGTAATGGCCGAAGCGGGCGTGGACCTCTCGAAGCATTGGTCCAAGACGGTCGCGGAACTTGGGCCGGTCCAGTTCGATTACGTCGTCACCGTCTGCGGCCACGCGAACGAGCATTGCCCGATCTTTCCGGGGAAGGTGAGGGTGGTCCATGTCGGCTTCGACGACCCGCCGAAACTGGCTACCGGGCTGCCGGACGGAGAAGCCAAGCTGGCGATTTACCGGCGGGTGCGGGACGAGATTCGGAGATTCGTTGAGATGCTGCCTCAGAGTCTGACTGCTCCTGCCAAGTGACACGAACCACTCACGAAGAATTTATGAGCACGAACCAATTCACTGACGAAGCGGAAGCCGTCCGCGCGGCCGTCCGGGATGGCTATGGGAAGATCGCCGTGGGCACCAGCCAGGGCTGTTGCGGCCCCGGCGTGTCCTGCTGCGGCTCCGCACCGGCGGATGCGGAGAAATTGGCCAAGCAGATCGGCTATACCACCGACGAACTCGCGGCCCTGCCTGAAGGCGCGAACATGGGTTTGTCCTGCGGCAATCCCGCCGCGTTGGCCGCGCTCAAACCTGGCGAGGTGGTGCTGGACTTGGGCAGCGGTGGCGGCTTCGACGTGTTCATCGCGGGCCGCAAGGTCGGGCCGACGGGCCGCGCCGTCGGCGTCGATATGACGCCGGACATGTTGAGCAAGGCGCGTCGCAACGTGGCGAAGTATCGCGAGCAGACCGGCCTGGACAACGTCGAGTTCCGCCTGGGCGAGATCGAACATCTGTCCGTGGCCGACGCCAGCGTCGATGTGATCATTTCCAACTGCGTCATCAACCTCTCGCCCGACAAACCGCAGGTCTGGCGCGAGATGGCCCGCGTGCTCAAGCCGGGCGGGCGCGTCGCTGTGTCCGACCTCGCGCTCTTACGACCGCTGCCGCCGGCCATCGCGAAGATGGTCGAGGCGCTCATCGGCTGCGTGGCGGGCGCCGTGCTCGTGTCCGAGACCGAGCGCATGGCGCGCGAGGCTGGACTGACAGAGCTCGTCCTCACGCCCAAGCCGGATTACGTCAACGTCATGACCGACTGGAACGATCCGCTCTACCGCAAGATCGTCGAGCAATTGCCCGCCGGCACGAATCCCGGCGACTTCATCACCAGCCTGGAGGTGAAAGCGCGGAGAAGTCCTTCCCCGAGACCCGAAACCGCCGCCGAAGCGAACGGACGCTCCGTATATTCGCCGGCCGTGGGCGAACTGGTTGCCATCGGGGCGGCCATCGCCGCGAACTGCGAGCCGTGCTTCAAATACCATTACGACCAGGCGCGCCAACTCGGCGTGGCAGTGGCGGACATGACGCTGGCGGTGAACCAGGCCCAATCGGTCAAGCAAGCCCCGGCACGGGCCGTCCTGGAATTGGCGGAGCGATTTTTGCACGGCGATTTTGCGCCCCGGCCAGAGACGGCGTGTTGCCCAGGAACCTCCAAGACCGTGGAGAAACCAGCCAAGTGTTGTTCATGAATGCTGAACCCAAACGCCTCGCCTTCTTCGAGCGTTACCTCTCGCTCTGGGTTTTCCTCTGCATGATCGCCGGCGTGGCGCTGGGCAAACTCCTGCCCGGTCTCACGGCGGCGCTGAGCAAAGTTGAATTCGGCCAAGGCTCGCAGGTGAACGTCCCCATCGGCGTCCTGCTCTGGCTGATGATTTACCCGATGATGCTCAAAGTGGATTTCAGCGCCATCGGCGGCATCGCGCGGAAACCCAAGGGCCTGCTCGTGACGTTGTTCGTCAATTGGCTGATCAAGCCGTTTGGCATGGCGCTGCTGGCGTGGGTGTTTATGCAGCACGTCTTCGCCGCCTGGATCGACCCGGAGACAGCCCGCAACTACACCGCCGGCCTCATCATTCTCGCGGCGGCGCCTTGCACCGCGATGGTGTTCGTCTGGAGCTACCTCACCGACGGCGATCCCGCCTACACGCTGGTCCAAGTGGCGGTGAACGACCTGATCATGCTGGTGGCGTTTGCGCCCATCGTGATGTTCCTCTGCGGCGTGGCGAACGTAGCCGTCCCGGCCAAAGTGCTGATCACCTCGGTGGTGGTCTTCATCGTCATTCCGCTCACCGCGGGCTGGCTCACGCGCACGGCGCTGCTGAAGTCGCACGGCAAAGACTGGTTCGAGCAGAAGTTCCTGCCCAAGTTCCATCCGGTGATGATCGGCGCGCTGCTGCTGACGCTGGTGCTGATCTTCGCGTTCCAGGCGAAGAACCTGACCAGCCGTTGGGTCGCCGTGCTGTTCATCGCGGTGCCGATCATCATCCAAGTCTATTTCAACTCCGGCCTGACGTACCTGCTCATGCGCCTTCTGCGCGTGGAGCACAACGTCGCTTCGCCCGGTGCGTTGATCGGCGCGAGCAACTTCTTCGAACTGGCCGTGGCCGTGGCCATCACCCTTTTCGGCGCGGACTCGCCGGCGGCGCTGGCCACGGTCGTGGGCGTGCTGGTGGAAGTGCCGGTCATGCTTTCCGTCTGCAAGGTCTGCAACCAGACGCGACCGTGGTATCAGCGGGCGCTGGGGGCGTAAGGCGTGACACGTGAGGCGATTTCAAAACTCCGTAGCAGCCGACGTGAGGAGAGTTTGTTTCCCTTGAAGTTTGAGCCTCCTCACGTCGGCTGCTACGGTTTTGAAAGAAGCTCACGTGAAGGGCGCTGCACATCGACACTCCCGTCGGTGGGCCCTCCGGCGTCGGAAGTTACCGAACGGTGCGGCCAGTCTAGCACGTAGGACAGGCGTCGCGCCTGTCTCCATCTTCCCACTGCTCGCTCACCCAAGAGTGACTTCCCCGACCGGGTGGATTCCCGTCGAGACTCCTCTTCCCTATGCAGTCAGAGACAGGCGCGACGCCTGTCCTACGTGCTCGGCGGCGTTTCCGTGAAGATTTTCGACGGCATCGTTACGGCTGAGGCTACGGCTGCCTCGGCGTGAGGACCCGGTAGAACCGTTGCCCCGTGCCGGACGGAACTTGGTTGGTGATCCAGACCAAACCGGTGACTGGCCGCGCGTCGAGGTTGATCAGGTTGGACCAGCCGCCGGGCAGAGCGCCGGAGAACTGGACCGTGTAGGTCTTCGCGGCCACACCCTGGAAGTTGAAGACGGCGTTGGTTTCGGCGCCGAGGCCGCTGGCCACGATCTGGAGTTTGAGCCCGCTCGTTGGATCGTTGGGGATCGTGCCGGCTAAGTATTCTTGGAGGTTCGTCAGGCCGTCGCCGTCGGCGTCCTGGTTGGCGTCGAGCGAACTGTTGGGATTGAGGCCGTAGGCGGTTTCCCAGTCGTTGGGCATGCCGTCGCCGTCGAGGTCAGGATTGACCGACTGGCCGGAGCCGGGCGTCGGCGCGAGCGCGGTCCAGTTGGCCGGGTCGTCGCCGAAGAGCGAGGCCGTCACGCGCTGGAGCGAGAAGCCGCCGCCGTCCGCCAGCGGGTCCCACGGGGCGGCGTCGGCGTACTTCACTTGCTCGACCAGGATGTAGGGCACGTCGTTGGTGTTGGGGGCGTCAGGCTTCTTCAACTCGATGGCTTCGCCGCCGTTGTCGAGCTTGCCGAGGTACGGGCCGACGATGGGCACGTTCGTGCCGAGGCCGTAGTTGGCGCGGAACGCCGCCAGCGTGACGGGATCGAGCGTGGGATTGAAACTCACGACGAGCAGGTAGCCGCCCGCTGGGATGACGAGGTTGGTCGGGAAGTCGAAGTCCACGCCGTCCCGCAAGTGCCAGGTGTTGGTGCGGTAATTGGGATCGTAGAGCGTCACGGGCACGGTGGTGCGGTTGTGCAACTCGATGAACTCGTCGCGCACGTTGTCGTTGGTGCCGAGGTCGGGCGGGTGATACATGATCTCGCTGATGACCACGGGGCCGACTTTCGGGTAGGCGTTCGTGCGACCGGTGCCGGTGCGGAATTCCGCCGGCGTGGCCGGATCGTCCGCGCCAAAGGTGCGGGCGCTCATGGCCACGAATTCCTCCTTGCCCACGCTGGTGACGTAGCGGCCAAAGGACACGCTGTTCTCGGCCGCGCCAAATTTCACGCTCGTGCGCCAGCCGGTAAGTTGGCCGCCGGCGGACGCGGACAAGACCACTTCGTCCCCCTTCGAGCTGAGCGAGAACGGCACCGCCGTCAGGTCGCGATTGGTGAAGGCCGTTTCGTACACGACGAGGAAGCTGTTCGCCGGCAGGAGGGTGGGGAACGGAAGCTGGTACTTCTGGAGCGTGCCGTTGTCATCGCTCAGCCACCAACCGCTGAGGTCGATGGGCTGGGCGGTGAGGTTGCGCAGTTCGATGGCGTCTTCCAACGGCAGGTCGGTGTGAGTGAGGGCTTCGTTGATGACCACGTCGGTGAGCCGACGGTAGTTGGAGGCGCCGGGCGATTCCGTGCCGGGGAAACGGACCACGGTGCTGCCGCCATCGGGGAAACGGCCTTCCGAGACGCCCTGTTCTTGCGCGGCGAAGGCGTAGCCGTCAATGAGCGCCCCGCCGATGGTGGAGATGCCCACGGCCTCGCCGGCCGCGCGCAGCGAGAAGCCGACGTGGTCCGCGCCCGCGCCGGTGTTGCCATCGGCGACGAACTTGGCCCACGCATTGGTGGCGACTCCGAGGAAGGAAAGCGCGGCGATCTGATGCTTGGTGCGGAGGTTCAGATCATCGCTCAGCCACAAGCCGCCCAGTGCGACGGGCTGCGGATTGGGATTGTAGATCTCGAACCAGTCGTCCTGGCCCGGCCCTGGATCGGCCATCCACTCATTGACCTTGAGGTTCGCCACATCGGCCAACGTGGGCACGGCGGTGTTGGCCGTGGCGGGCGTGGGCACGGTGAGCGTCCAGTTGGTGCCGCCGCTCGGCACGCGGCCGATGGAGAGATCGGCGACTTGCAGGCCGTAGGTGATGGCGCTCAGGAGGCTGCCGCCGTTGGCCAGCGAGTCGAAGAGATACACGCTGCCGCCGTTGCCGTTGAGGCCAAAGCCGGTGTTGAGGTTCGGCTGCTGGTTCGTAGAAGCGGGCAGGCTGCTGCTGCACAACACGCGCAAGTACCCGGCCGGCGCGAGTTGCGTGCCCGACGGAAACACCCATCGCCGCGCCTGCAAGGGATCATCGGTGAGGCTGAAGTCCGCCAGCGCGATGGTGTTGGCGGTGCCGTTGTAGAGTTCCACCCAGTCGGGCGTGACGACGTTCGTGCCGACGGTCACGGTAAGCGTGGCGTTGATGGCCAGCACTTCGTTCAGGACCAGCGCGTTGCCTTGCGGGGTGGCGGTGACGAGCGGATTGGGCGCGCCGGGTGTCGGCTGATCGAAATAGGCGACGCTGGTCGAGCCGTTCGGGCTGCGGCCTTGCGACATGTTCAGGAATTGCGGCTGGTAGAGAACCAAGTCAACGATCCTGAGGTCCGGCAAGTAGAGCCCAAGCGCGCCCTGCTCGGCGCTCAGGCTGAAGTTCAAATGGTCCGGACCTTGGGCCGGATCGGCGTCGGCGATGTAGCGCAAGTAGCCGCGGCCAGGAATGAAACTGAGCGAGGCGAGTTGGTGCCGGCCCGGCTGGCCGAGGATCTCGTCGCTCAGGAAAAGCCCGCCCAGGCTGACGGGCAGCGGGTCGGCGTTGTACAGCTCGATGAAGTCGTTGTCGAACGGCATCTGGCCGAGCGCGAGCCATTCGTTGATGCGCAGCCGCGTCGGGTCGCCGAGCGCCGCCGCGCGATTCGGCGCGCCGAAGGTGGGCACGGTCAACGCCCAGCCCTCACCCTGGCCCTCTCCCATCGGATCGGAGAGGGAAGCCAAGCGCCCGATCGACAGGTCCGTGATCTGCGGGCCGAAGCTTACGGAGTCCAGCAGTGCGCCGCCGTTCTGGACGGCGTCGTAGAGATAAACCGCTTCGCCTTGCTGGTTGAGGTTGAAGCCGAGGTGGTGGCCCGGCGTGCCGTCCGGGTTATTGGCATAGACGACCAGGTAGCCGTTCGCCGGAATGCTCGCGCCTTCGGGGAACATGAACTTGCCGGGAACCTGCGGATCGTCGGTCAGGCGCACGCCCGAAAGATCGAAGGGCGCGCTGCTGTCGTTGTAGAGCTCGATCAGGTCGGGCGTCGTGTTGCTGTGCGTCACGGCGCCGGCGTTGGCGGCGAGAATTTCACTCAGGCGCACGGGCGACGCGGTGGGGTTGACCGTCCACGTGCGCGACACGGTGACTGAGGCGTCAGTGCCATAGACAGCGTCGTTTTGGTAGAAGCCGGCGTCGCGCCGGCCCCTGGCTTCGACGGTGTGCGGGCCGCTGGACAAGCCGGAGAGACTGATCGGCGTGCGGATCGGCGTCTCCGCGCTCCACGCGCCGCCATCAAGCCGCCATTGGTAATGCGTGTAACCGGAGCCATTGGGCCAGCCAGCGGTGGGGATGCCAGAGCCGGCGGCGTTCTGGCCCACGGTCAGCGTGGCCGTCGTGCGACGAGTGACGCCGGACGGCTCGCCGGAGAGGCTGACGCCGCTCAAGAGTTGAAGCGTTGAAGCGTTGAAGCGTTGAAGCGGAGCGCCGAGGTCGGTCGCGTTGGGGCCGCGGCCGGCGGCGGGAGAATCGGCGCGCAGGCTGAACCAGTGGCGGAGCACTTGCGCTTGAGACCAGGAAGTGAAGCCCGTTGTTTCCGCGAGCTGCGGCACGTAATGGAAGAGCGGATCGGCGATGAAGTTGCCGCCGCCCGGCCCGGCCCAAGTGAGCGGCAGAAGGTTGTTCGTGAACGTGACGGTCGCGCTGGTGAGGTTGCGCACCAGTTTCTCGGCGTCATAAACGATGTTCCCTTCGAGATACATGCCCGCGCCTTCGACCGTGCCGTCGTCGGCGAGGCACACGACCGCGCCGTCGGTGTCGAGGCCGCCCTGATGGGTTTGATGGACGATGGTGTTGTTGAGGAGCGTGAAGAAGTTGCCTTGCTTGGCCATCGCGGCCTGGTCGCAATCGTAGATGAGGTTGCCGATGATGGTGACTTGCGAAGTGTCAGCGTTGTCCGCGCCGCCACTCACGGCGCTGGCAGTGTCCGGTGAGCCGTTCTTGTGGGCGTGGAGGAAGATGTTGCCTTCAATCCAGGCATCGGTGCTGTCGAGGTCGAGATGGTCGTCGCCGGTGCCAATAAAGACATTGTGGAGGAATTGCAGGATGGGGCCAGGGCGGTTGCCGCCGGTGAAATCGATCACGTCGTTGTAGCCGATGGCCGCGCCGAAGAAGTTACGCAGGAAAAGGCCCCGTCCGGCGGCCTTGATGCCTGCGGTGCCGTGGACCAACTCGAAGCCCGCCGTCGCCGTTGGGAAGACACAGTCCTGGACCACGAACGAGGAGCCGTCGAGCGAAACGTACTGGACCGCGGTGTTGCCGAACGTGAGGTGATCGAGGAAGACGGTGCCACTGGTGGAATGGATGGCGGTGGAGCCGTTGCCCTCGAAATGCGCGTAGGCGATGCGCGTCTCCGGCGAGGTCGCGCCGCCGTTGACGGTGAGGCCGCCCCAGTTCGCGCCGCCCGGCACGCGGGCGAAGCGGATGAGCGCCGTCTCTGTGCCCTCCGCGCGCAAACGACCGCCGTTGGCCACAGTGAGATTCACGCCCGAGCCGAAGAACACCGTGGTGCCCGCCTGAATGGTCAGCGTGGCACCGTTGTTGACGGTGACGTTGCCGGTGACGTTGTACGGCCCATTCGCTGCGCTCCAGGCCGTATCGGAGGCGATGATGCCGGAGGTGATAGTTCCCGCCACGCCGTCGCGCCAGATTTCCACCGAAGCGCGGGCAATCTCCACGTCATTCGAGTTGAACGCTTGCACGAGCACGCGGTTGAGGCCCGGCTGGAGCGGCGCGGTGTAGTTCCAACGTCCTTGCCACGCCGTCCAGTCGGCGAGCGCGCCGTTCACGCGCACGCGGCGGGTGTCGATGATGTTGCCGTAGCCGGAGAGCGTGGCCGAGCCGGCGGTGGTGTAGAGATAGCCGTTGGCCGTGGGCAGCGTGCTCTCGACCGTGAGGGCCAGCGGAATCTGGCCGAGCAGGTAGCTGTGGCGGTTGGTGACGAACAGCTTCATCGCCGGCAGCGCGCCCGCCGCCCAAGTGCCCAGCATCTGGTCGAGCAGCGGCGCGGCTTGCGCCGGGGAGAACGTCGTATCGAGTTGCTGCTTGTAGAGCCGGAAGTAAGTGGGCGCGAACGCCGGGTGCCGCATGAAGCGCTCCAGGAAGTTGGCCCGCATGGACGGATCCCCCGTGGCCGGGCTGTCCACCATGGACCAGAGCGAGCGGCTGGTACTGCCCGCCGTGTCGCCCTGGCCGAGAACCGTGTCGAAATCATGACCGATCAGCCGAAACCGCGGATCGACGAGGCCGCGATACATGGCGTAGTCATCGCCAACGCCACGGGCGATGGAGGTTTCCATGTAGTCGAAGAAATTAACGACCACAAAGTAGCGGAAGAATTCCTCCACGTTGACATTCGTGCTCACGGCCTGCACGTAGTCCGCGTCGGACGTATTCGGCGAGAGGGCGTAGGTCAGGTTGAAGAGATCGGTCCAATCGTTCTCGCTCCGGTTGGAATTCTTGTAGTAGCCCGCGCCGGTCTGGCCGAAATAAACCGCCGGGTCGGTGCCGAGGTAATCGAGGTTGGCGTTCCAGGGATACTTGGAAGCGCGATAGACGTTGCCCTCGCCGTCGAGCGGGTAATGGTTGGCGGCCCAGTCCGCCCCAATCGGCTCCACCAGGACGTAGCAGCCGAAGCTGATGCCGACGCTGCCGAGATTCTGGCCGTTGACGCGGACCTGGACCACGCGCGCATCGGCGGAGGCCAAGCCGGCTTTTTGGGCCAGGACGCTGGCGGCCAGTTGGGCATGGACGTAGCGGCTGTTGAGGTTCATCTCCGTGATGCCGTTCCAGCGATTGTCGGTCGGCACATTGACCCGGAAGTTCTTGGGCAAGCCGCCGCGACTGCCCGCGCCGCGGATGCGCATGCCCGTGTTGTAGCGCAGTTTCGTGCCGTCGCCGCCCATGCTGATGAAGGTGGCGTTCATCTGGGCATCGCTGCTGGTGTCGGCTGGCGGAAAGACGGCGCTCTCGCTGCCGGTCATGATGATCCGCAGGAACGGCATGTTGGCCGCGGCCGCTTCGTCATCCACTTGGTAAAGCGCGTTGGCCCGCTGGACGAACGTGTGGTTCGTGTTCCAGGCCGGGGCCGGCCAAGTGCGCGAGAGGCCGGTGAGGTCGGTGGCTTGGACGTAGAATTCCATGATCGTGCGGTTGCCCTGCGCGCCGATCGTCGCCGCGTAGAGACCGTCGCCGGCGTTGCCGTCGTTGTGCGTGCCGTCGTCGAGCATGGGGACGACGTTGAAGGCCGGCGGATTGGCGCCGTAGTTCGCGGTGTGGTTGCGGTAGAAGAGCGTGACGTTGGCGACGCCGTTGGTGAGTTCATCGAGGGCGCGCGCGCTGATGGTCACCGACTCGGACGAGCGCGGCACGATCGGGAAATGAGTCACGTCGAGAAGGAACGGTGGGACGTTGGTGGCGCGCACGGAATTCGGGGCGCCCGGCGTGCCGGAGAGGTTCGTACTGGCCAGCCAATTCTGACCGGCGGTGTTCGGCAGGGCTGGATTGATCAACTCCAGCGAGCTGCCGAAGCCGCCGGCCGCGGTGAACCACGACCAGCCTGCGGAGCCGCTGTCCACGATCAAGCGACAGAAGATATGCCCCGTGGCTGGGCTGGCCGGCGAGCCGGGCACGTTGTAGGTGAACGCGGCCGAGCCGGCGGAAGTCACCGTGAACAGGCCGTTGTACTGAGACTGGTCTGCCCCGGAGATCTGGACCACGTCGCCGGGGGTGTAGCCGTGGCCGAAGAGACTTACGGTGGCGGTCGTGCCGCTGCGGGTGATGCTCGTCACCACCCTGGCACCGCTGCCCCGCTCGCGTCGTGCCCAATCGCCTTCGCTGGCGTAGTGGATGCTGTCCACCCCTTCACCGAGGAGCGATTGGAGTTCGATCGTCTCATCGCTGTTGGCCAGGCGCCCGATCCAACCACCGACGACGTTGGCGACGCCGGGGTAATTCGCCTGGAAGGCCGCCACATTGGCGGCCACGACCAGGTAGCCGCCCGCGGGAATCGTCGCGTTCGGGAAAGTGAAATCCACGCCGCGCGTGAACCGCCAGCCGGCCAGGTTGAAGAGATCGGACGAAACGTTGTGCAGTTCGATCCACTCGTCGGCGACGTTGCCGCCGAGAGGATCGAACATGATTTCGTTGATCAGCACTTTGCCCACCGGGCTGGCGTTGGGATCGACGGTGTAAGCCCATTCGTTTCGGACGAAGGGATTGGCCGGCGTGGCGAGATCGCGAATGCCGTGCGCGACGGCCCACGTGACCGTGACGAGTCCGTTGGGCGCCGCCGGGAACTGGAACACGTACGGCCCCGCGCCGGCGCCGCTCACGCTCTGCGCGGGGACGTTGTTGATGAGCAAATCGGCCGCGTCCAGGCCGGCCACCGGCTCGGTGAACGTCACGCTGATCTGTGACAACGATCGCACGGTGGCGTAGGCCGGCGGGTTCAGGTTCGCCAGCGTCGGCGGCACGGTGTCCGGCGTGGTGTAGGACCACGTCGCGCCGGGCGCGGTGGCGTTGAACGAATTGGGCGACGCAGCGAGGTCGCGGATGCCGTGGTTCGCAGACCAAGTGACGTTGACGACGGAGGCGTTGGGCTGGGCGAAACTGAACGTGTAACTTGCGCCGCCGCCGCTGACGCTGCTGGCTGGAGCGCCGTTGATCAAGAGATCGGAGGCGTCCACGCCGCTGACGGCTTCGGTGAAGGTGACGGTGAGTTGCGTCAGGTTGGTGACTTGCGCGCTGGCGGGCGGATTGCGGAACGCGATTGCGGGCGGCGTCTGGTCCAGCAGCGTGTAGCTCCAGGTGCAGCCGGGCCGCGTTGCGTCGAAGTCGTTCGCCGGCACTTCCAGGTCTTTGATCCCGTGCGCCGACCGCCAGCCGATGTTCACCGCGCCGTAAGCCGGCTGGGTGAACGTGAAAGTGTAGGTGGAACCGGAGCCGCTCAAGCCGGTGGCCGCCACGGCGTTGACCATCAAGTCCGCCGCGTCCACACCCGTCACGGCTTCGCTGAAGGTGACGGTGATCTGCGTGAGTTGCGTGACGGTGGCGCTGGCCACTGGATTCTGGGAGGCGACGACAGGCGCGCTCGGATTGAGCAGCGCGTATTGGAACGTGGAGCCGGCGGCGGTGCCGTCGAAGGGCTTGGGCGCCGTGTCGAAATCCGTGATGCCGTGGTTGGCGGCCCAAGTGACGGACACCGCGCCGTAGGCCGGCTGGGCAAAGCTGAAGGTGTAACTGGTGTTGCTGCTGCCGCCGCTCACGCTGGTGGCCGCGACGCCGTTAATGAGAAGATCGCCGGCATTCACTCCGCCAACCGGCTCGGTGAACGTGACGGTGATGTTAGTGAGGTAAAAGACGCTGCCGGCCGAGGGCGTCACCGAGAGCAGGCGCGGGGCGGTCGCACCGGCGTCGGCCGCGTAGGCGTAGAGCTGGGCGTTGAAGCCGAAGTCGCTGCTGCTGAACGGCTGGTTGTTGAAGGCGTGGACGGCCAGCACGTTCGTGCCGTCGGCGAGCGTCCAGGTGTAGCTGCTCAAGTCGGCCAGCAGGTAAGGCGCGCCGCTTTGGGTCGGCTCGAAGATGGCCTGGGGCGCGGAGCCATCGTAGGGAATGTCCCCTCCCGCCATGTTGTAGCGGAGCACCTCGAAGCCGTTGATCCAGACGATGCAGCCGTCATCGGACTGGAAGTTGAAAAACAAGTTCGACACGGCCGCGGCGTTGGGCACGAAGAAGCGCGAGCGCAAGAAGATGCTGCTGTAAGCGCCGCCCCGCATGTCGTCCACCGGCGTGCCTGGGTTAGCGGGGCCGTTGTAAGGATCGCCGTAGAAGAACGGCGCGGGCGCGTTGCTCCACGCGGTGTCGTCGAAGCCGAGTTGTCGCCAGGCGTCGATGGGTGAAGAGGCTTCGGCGTAGGCTTTCAAGAGTTGCCAGTTGGAGTTGGATTCCACGAGCACGACGCGGTTGTCGAGCAGGTAGCTCCAGGTCGCGCCGGAGCCGGTCCCGTCGAAGGCGTTCGGCGGCGAGCCCAGGTCGGTGATGCCGTGAGCGGCCGCCCAGGAAATCGAAACGGCGCCCGCCGCTGGCTGGGGAAACGCAAAGGTGAAATCCGTCCCCGAACCCGTGAGGCTGATGGCCGGGTTGCCGTTGATGAGCAAGTCGTCCGCATTCACCCCGGCCACGGGTTCGCTGAACGTGACCGCGACTTGCGTGAGGTTCGTCACCACGGCGTCGGCGGGAGGGTTCTTCGCCACCACGACGGGCGGCGTGCTGTCCACGATCGTGTAGCTCCACGTCGCACCCGGCCCCGCGGCGTTGAAGGGGAACGGCGGCCGGCCCAGGTCGCGGATGCCGTGGCCCGTGGTCCACGTCACGTTGACCACGCCGAGGCCCGGCGGCGTGACACTGAACACGAAGTTCGAGCCGATCCCGCTGAGGCCGGTGGCCGGAGATCCGTTCACCAACAGGTCGGCGGCCTCCACGTTGGTGACGATTTCGCTGAACGTGACTTGGATGAAGGTGAGGCTGGACAAACTCGCGCCTCGCGTTGGCACCACGCCGATGATCGTCGGGGCCACGGTGTTCGTGACGGCCGGCGTGACCGTGATGTTCACGGGCGCCGAGGTGTTCCTGATGCCGCCACTCGCGGTGGCTACCGCCGTGAGCACGTGGCTGCCCGCCGTGCTGTCCCAACTGAAGCTGAATGGCCGCGTGCTGTCTTGGCCCAACTTGACTGCGCCGGCGAAGAACTCGACCAGCGTGATGGCGCCGCCGCTGTCCGAGGCGTTGGCCTCGAGCGCCACGGGATCGGGCGCGATGTAGCTGGCGCCGTTGGTCGGGCTGGTGAGTTGGACGATGGCGTTCTGGACCACCACGTTGGCGACTGCTGAGGTCGTGCTCAGGCCGCTGTTGTCCGTGGCCACGGTGCGCAACGCGTAGTAGCCGAGTGTGGGATTGCTCCAGGCAAACTCAAACGGAGCCGTCGCGTCGTCACCGAGCTTGGTGGTACCGGCGAAGAAGGCCACGTTGGTCACGGTGCCGTCGAGGTCCGAGGCGGAGGCGCTGAGGGTCGAGGTGCCGGGGCTGAAGAGCGTGGCGCCGTTGGTCGGGTAGGCGAGCGCCACCAACGGCGGCGAAGCAAAGGAATATCCCGCCACCCAAACAGGGCCGTTGACGAGGGTGCCATCGACGGCGTTGCCGCTGGAGTCATGCGCGATGGCGCCGGAGGGTTCATCTAGCGCCCAGCGGCCCACGAGGCCCGAAGCGTTGGGGATTTGGAGGAAACGGGCGCTGGCAATCTGCGCTTCCGAGCGCGCGTAGTTCCAGATGCGCGCTTCATCGAGCACGCCGGCGAAGAAGCCTTGCGGCTGGCCGTCCGAAGTGAGCGAGGTGCCCAGCGCGGCGTGTTGGATGCTGTCGAAGCGCGGCAGCGCGCCCGCGAAGGCGGAGGCGTCCGGCAGGCCATCGAGGAAGAGTTGCCAGTTGGTGCCGTCGTAGGTCGCCGCGGCGTGATGCCACACCCCGGGGGTGACCGGCGTCATGCCTGAAACCGGGTGGTTGTTCGGGTTCGGAGAGGAGCCAATGTCTTCAAAGTCGGCCACCAGAACGCTGTCGGCGGGGCGGATGCCGAAGAAGTAGTTGCAGTCGCGGTTATTGCCGTCCGACTCGCCGCGGCCTTTGGTGAGGAGCGGGATGCCGGTAATGCCGCCGGCTCCGGAGGAAGCGACTTGGCCGTCGCCGGTCCAGCGGAACCAGGTTTCCAACGTAAACTGGGCGGCGCCCAGCGCCGGCGCCATGCCGAACGTCACGTAGCTGCCCGCGCCGTTGAATTCCAGCCCGCCGTAGGTGCTGGCCACCACGGAAATGTTGACCGGCGCCGAGGTGGCGCTCAAGCCGCCGTTGTCGGTGGCCACCACGGTCAAGGTGTAGTTGCCCGCCGCGACATTGTTCCAGGCGTAGTTGAAGGGACTGGAGGAAACCGTGCCCAGCAGCGCGGCGCCGGAGTAGAAATCCACGCGCGCCACCGTGCCGTCGCCGTCCGTGGCGGCGGCCACAAGGCTGATGTTGGCGGGCGCGGCGAACGTCGCATTGTCGGCCGGGCTGGCGAGGCTGACGGCCGGCGGGGAGTTGGCCACGCCCCAGGCGAAGGCGCTGTTGGTGGCCGTGCCCACGGCGTTGCTCACGATGACCGTGCAGAGGAAGTTGCTGCCCAGCGCCAGCGGCGCGCTGGTGAAGGCGCCGCTGCCGCTCGTCAGGGCCAGGACGTTGTTCGTGTACCAGTAATGGACCAAGGGCGGCGTGCCACCGGCCCCCACGCTGAACGTGGCTGCGGTGCCGACCACGTTGGTTTGATGACGCATCGGGGCCGTGATTTGCGGCGGGCCGTCCGCGAGGACTTCCTCGATCCGAAAGGCACTGATGGCGTAACAGTAGGTGTCTTGCACGGTGCCTCCCGGCACGGCGGCCCCGCTCGCCAACACTGCGTGGTAGTTCGAGCAAATCACCGAGAACGAAGTGCCCGCCGGCACGATGTCGTCCCAGCCGATGACGTCCCCGCACTGATTCTCGCCGCAGTTCCAGGCCGCTTGGGTGACCGGCGCCAGCGCGTCGCCGTACGGGGACCAGCCGTTGGTCACGATGCCGGGCGACGCCGGCGTGCCGGTTCCAGTGAGGTGGGCCGGGGTGGCGCTGCTCGCCCCCGCCAGGGTGGCCAATGCCCAGCGACCCGCGTAACTGTTTCCGCGAATGCTGGTGCCCCGGAAGCGGTATTTGCGGCCGGGGGTCAAATTGGTAAAGGTGATCGCGACGGCGGCGTCGTAGGGGTCCGGGCCGAAGAAAAGAGCACTGGAGGCCCAGTCGATCCTGCCGGCAAAAATCTGGTCGGCCGGCGTGTCGGTGCGGGGAGACTGCGAAGTCCCGTTGACGCCACTTACCATCCCCACCGAAGTGATCGACACTCCGGCCGGCAGTGCTCCGCCGGTGTCGGAGTTCCACAGCGGCCCGCCCACCGTTTCCCCCGCCGTGCCCGATTGGGTCAAAGAGTACGTGGTCACGTTGGCGGCGGTGCCCCCGCCGCCGTTGTGGTCGTTGTAAGCGACCCACTGTCCCGTGGCTTGCAGACTCAACAAGATCGTCGCCGTGACGAGCGCCAGACTCATCCGGCAACGCACAAATAAGGCATTCATGCGACGATTGTGTGACGGACTCGAGGAAAGGGAAGTCGAATTTCAAGTCCGGCCAGCACGATCTTCAGTCCCGTCAAGCGCCGCTTGGAACGCGGTCTTCCCCGCCGGCTGCTTCGTTTCGGCTTGGCCTGTAACGGCGGGGCTCCGGCCTGCCGCTACGGGATTTTCAATCGACTCCTTTGACGCGATAAAACCGCTGCGTCCGCGCGGTCGCGTTGGTGTCGGTGGCGGTGAGGATTCCGCCGGTGCCAATCAAGTTAGTTATCGCGGACGACCACGCACTGCTCACGAGGTCGCTGGCGGCTTCCAGGCTGTAGAGGCTTCCTGCCAACGTGGTGAAGCGGACCACGAGATTGCCGTTCACCAGCGACACCGCCGTAATCTTCGGGCGGGCGACGATTTCGTCGGCGCCGAGGTCGGCCCCGGTTCCTTGCGGACGGGTCTCGCCATCGAGGTCATTCGTCACCGACGCCAGCAGCGGCGCCTTGTCGATGGCATTGGTAGCCGAGGGCAGCAGGTGGAGGTCGGCCGCCGCCGGATTCACGAACCAGTTGGAGTTGGCCGTCAGCAAGTTGGTGGTGAGCGTGGCCGTGGCGCTGTCGCGCAGGTGGATCGGGGCGTCGGCCAGGTTGTGGCGCGCGGCGCCGCCGGTGGTGTCGGCGAAGCGGAACTCGACCGCGTAAGACACATTGCTGTTCACCAGCACCGTGTTGTGGTCGATGGCTGTGCCCGGAGAATTCCAGGCCAGGATTGCGGCGTCGGAACTCGCCCGGCGCGCCGCGCTCATCAGGCCGGGCGTGAGATAGACGAAGTTGTTGCGGATCACTCCGCCGGCATGGTCCGGTGAGCCGTTGTTCTCCAGGCCGTAGGCGATGGCGCGGTCCACGTTGATGAAGACGTTCCGCTCCGTCACCGTGTCGGCGGAGCGCCGCCACATGAGCACGGCGGGATTCCACAGATACGCGGCGGTGTCTGGGTTGTGCAGGTCTTTGAAGACGTTGCCGCGGACGATCCAGTTCCGGGCGGCGTGCGCGCTGATACCGTTGAAGTAGCCGACGCCCGCGCCGTGATCGGTGGAGGGCGGCCCCGACAGGTATTCGAGCCAGCACCACTCGACGACGCCGCGGTTCACGCCGTTGGTGACGGCGGAGACGTTGGCTTTGATGAACTGGGAGCCGGCGTTCAGCAGCTTCACGCTGTAGAGGCGCGGAGATTGCGCGCCGGGATTGAAGATGACGCTGTTGTCGTAGGTGTCGCGGATGGTGAGGTGCGCGATCGTGGTGTTGGTGCCGTTGGACCAAATGCCGAACAGCACGCCGCCGTGGCTGGCGTTGTCCATGCCTCGGCCTGCGAGCACCACGTTCGTGCAGCCGGCGGCGCCGCGGAGGGTGACGTTATTGCGGCCATTCACATAGAGGCTGCTGGTGAGCACGTAAGTGCCGTCGGCCAGGAGGATCGTGTCGCCGTGCCGCAGGCTGCCCATCGCGGCCTGAAGTTGCGGCTCGGTGGCGACCGGCACGAGGCGCGTCCCCGTGAGCGGCAGGGGCGGCGCCTCGCACGCGCGGCAGGCGGCAGGCACGCGGATTTCATAGACGTCGATGCGTGGCTCTTCACCGTAGTTCTGGGCGAGATAGAGGCGTCCCGTCGCGGGATCGAAGCCGGCGCCAGCCAGATCGGCCTCGCCGCTGGTGTCGAGGTCGTCGAGCGACCAGACCTGATACGGGACCACCTCCCAGGGCTGCTTCTCGCCGCGCTTCACTTGGACCAACTCGTTGGCATCGTAGGCCCAGACTTGGTGCTGGTAAGGATAGGCATGCGTCCCTTTGGAACTGTCGGCCGGATCGTAACAGTCGCCGCCGCTGGCCCCGCCCGTGCCGTAGCAGTAAGGGCCGGTGCCGTGCCGCCCGATGAAGAGCACGCTGCGGCTCTGTGGCGGGAACGCGAGGCCGGCGAAATGCGTCGCCAAGTTAAAGAGCGGATTCTGGCTGTTTTCCAGCGCGAGCGGATGCGCCAGCGGGTAGAACAGGACCGTGGCGCCGGGAATCGGATTCGACACGCCAACCGCATCGGGATCGAACACCGTCGCGGCTGGTCCCGCCGAACTGCAACTGATGATGGCGAGGCCGCCGTTGCCCGTCAGCGCGGGACCGCCGAACAGTGCGCGCCACTCGATGGGAATGGGCGTCAGGTAGCCGCCCAGCGAACGTGGGTTCGCCGCGGCGGTCATCGGATAAAGCCCTTGGAAGTCGTTGGAGACCGACAAGTCCAACCCGGAGCGACCGTGGGAATTCACCTGGACGCACGCGCCGTCGTAGTAGATCGCAGCACCAACGATGAGCCGGCCATTGTAGGGCAACATCCCATACACGAAACCATCGCCGTCGAGGCTGCCGAACCGGCCGTCGGTCACGTCGGCGAACGGCTGCAGCACCCTGGCCACGGGGAGGCTTTCCCAGTCGCGGCTGTTCACCAACTCCGACGGGACCTCCACCTGGGCCACTTGTCCGGGATACCACGCGTGGCCTTCCAGGAAGAGCGTCTGCTGGCTGGTGACTGGGTCGAGATATGGCGTGACCGCGTGTCCGCCGTAGCCGAAGCGGGAGCCGCCGAAATCGCCTTGCGGCAAGGCGAACGCGCCCAGGTAGGTGAAGTGGGTCTTCCGCACGAGCGGCAACTGGCTCGGTTCCACGGTGGCCGAGACGGACTTCAGGCCCGCCAGCCCGAGCCAAGCCACGGTGGCGGCGACCATGAGGTGTCGCCATCGGTGGGAGGTGAAGAGTGCCAGAGCCTGAGATCGAGAAACGCCGGCTGGTTTCGCGCTGGTTGTCATACGAGGAATGGACGTCCGCGTCGTGCTCAGACTTCATCACGCGATGCCCTCGTCTCGTCGCGCCGAAAGTTTGCGCGACAGCGGCGTAGCGCCGGTTTTCCAACCGGCGACGCGCTCGAATGGGACCGGCCTGGAACCCTCGTGCGGCGTCTTGGAGCTTCGTCGGCTCGCCGGTTGGAAAACCGGCGATACGGCAGACTCGAAAGTCTGCGCTACGGACACCATGAGACGGAACTTGAGGCATCCCGCCTCCCACCTGTCCCGCTTCTCCCGCCCTTGCCCTGCCCGGCGTTCCCTGCTTCACTCCGCGCGTGGCGCTGCCATACACGATTTCCACGCTGCTCTATTGCTTCAGCGAGCGCGACGAGGTCCTGCTGCTCGAGCGGGCGCAGGAGCCGAACCTCGGCCTCTGGAGCCCCTGCGGCGGCAAGCTCAAAATGGACACCGGCGAATCGCCCTACGCCTGTGCCTGCCGCGAGGCACGCGAGGAACTGGGAATCGCCCTCGCGCCCCGCGACCTGCACCTGACGGGCTTGGTCAGCGAACACGGTTACCAGGGCCAGAGCCACTGGCTGATGTTCCTCTTTGAAGTGAAGCGGCGGCTCACCACTTGTCCGCCGCCGATGCACGAAGGCCGCTTCGCTTTCTTCGCCAAAGAGCAGGTCGCGTCCCTGCGAGTTCCCCAAACCGACCGCGAGCAACTCTGGCCGCTGTTCTGGCAACACCGCGGAGGCTTCTTCGCCGCGCATTGCCACTGCCACGCCGATGGCCGCAACGAATGGACCGTGGAGGAACTCCAGCCTCCCGCGCTTCGAGCCGGGAACGTTGAACGTTGAACTTGGAGCTTGGAACTTCCCGTGGCCTCCGAACCCATCATCGACCTCGAAAGCGACCACTACTTCATGGGCGAAGCCTTGCGCCAGGCCGCCAAAGCCGGCGCGGCGGAGGAAGTGCCGGTGGGCGCGGTCATCGTGCGCGACGGCCGGATCATCGCCCGCGCCTTCAATCAGGTGGAGTTGCTCAAGGACGCCACTGCGCACGCCGAGATGCTGGCGATCACGCAAGCGGAAGGGGCCGTCGGCGACTGGCGGCTCACCGATTGCACGCTCTACGTCACGAAGGAGCCGTGTCCGATGTGCGCCGGCGCCATCGTCCACGTGCGCTTGGCCCGCGTGGTTTTTGGCGCCTCCGATTCCAAAGGCGGCGCGGCCGGCAGCATCATCAACCTGCTCCAGATGCCCACGCTCAACCATCGCAGTGAGATCACGGTTGGCGTGCGGGAAGAGGAATGCCGCGGGCTGCTGCGGGCGTTCTTCCAGGCGCAGCGGGCGAAAGCGGGGAACTGAGCCAGAACAATGCAGTTGAACCACGAAAGACACGAAAAACACGAAAGGGGAACCGAAGCCATCCGCGGGCGCGAAAGATCAGAGCGGGAATCCAGCGCGGCCACCTTTTGGTGGAGCCGGGCACGTCCAGGTCAGACCCGGTGGCGGCCTTTCTTTTCGTGTGTTTCGTGTCTTTCGTGGTTCCCTCAATTGCATGGACACGGCTGAGCCGGATCACTTCCGCGTCCGCTGGCCCGTCAGTTGGTCGAACTTCGCAGCCAACTCAAAATCCTTCGCCGTCAACCCGCCCTCGTCATGGGTCGTCAAGGCGAGCCGGACTTTGTTCCAGCGGATGTCGATGTCGGGATGATGCCAGGCGCGTTCGGCCAGCTTGGCCACGGCGTCCACGAATTGGATCGCGGCCGGGAAATCCTCGAACTCGTAGGTGCGGGAAATGACGGCGCCATGCTTGGTCCACGCCGGCACCGCGGCGAGCGCCGCTTTGATTTGCTGAGCGTTCAGTTTTGCCATAGGGCAGCAGTATGCCACAGCTTGGCCGCGCCGCTCAGGGCCGATTCGAGAAGGATCCCTGAACGGCCCCGAGGCGCTGGATTTTTCACTTGGCTAAACCCCAAATCCACCGAACAGTTCGGGCGTCGTGGTCCCGTAGCTCAAATGGATAGAGCAGCGGTTTCCTAAACCGCGGATCCCCGTTCAATTCGGGGCGGGGCTACCAACCAGTTGCGGATCAGGGCGGGATGACTCACGCTTGATGCCGCGCCTGCCGCTTGAGGGAACGGCTTCGCGGCGTGGCCTGGAGCGGGGCCACCTCAGACAGATGAGCCACCAGGAAACCCGGCTTGTCGCTCCGTCCCCCGCGTTGGTAATCGTGCCACAGGGCCGGCGCCGCGAGGCGCGGATCGAGCTTCAATTCCCCGGTGAGGAAGCGGAACAGCCATTCCATCAACCGCAACAGCGCGATGGAGTCGGTGCGGCCAGCCTGGGCGAAGAGCCATTCGCTGAAACGCCAGAAACCCGCGAACGGAGAACCCGCGCCCCAGATCAGTGGCGTGGCTTCGACGAAGTTGCCGCTGTTGCCCACCAAGTCCCAGTAGCGGGCGAAGCGCTTCAGCTTCTGCATCGTGGCGAAATCCACCAGCCGGTGTTGCAGGATTTCATACGGCGGGTTCGGGCTGTAGGCCATCTGCCACTCGTCGGCGTGGCGCGCGATGGGAGCGCCGCGCAATCGCTTGAGGATGCCCACCTGGATTTCGTGCGGGCGCAACGCGACGAGCCGGTCAAAGCCCGCCGCCATGCTCTCGAGCGATTCGCCGGGCAGGCCGAAGACGAGGTCGGAGTGGATGTGGACGCCCGTTTCCTGCCGCAGGAAGCGGAAGTTCTCCGCCAGCTTCGCGTAGTTCTGGCGGCGCTGAATGCGCTGGGCCACTGCCTCGTTGAACGTCTGCACGCCGGCCTCGAACTGCAGCGCGCCCGGAGGAAACCGGACAATGACCTCGCGCAGCGAGGCCGGCAGCCGATCCGGCACCATCTCGAAATGGAAGAACAACCCCGGACGATGCCGCGCCAGCAGGAATTCCAGCACCGCACGACTGGCGGCCAGGTTCAGATTGAACGTGCGGTCCACGAATTTGAAGTGTCGCGCGCCGCGGTCCAGCAACCGCTGGAGCGCGCCGAGGAAATCCGGCAGCGGCGCTTGGCGCACCGGGATGTCCAACGAGGAGAGGCAGAACTCGCACTCGAACGGACACCCGCGCGAGGCTTCCACGTAAATGATCCGATGCTCGAGGTCGGCGTCCGTGTAGAGATCGTAGGGCAGCGCGAGTTGGCTGAACTCCGGCGGCGGCGCGGGAATGATTTTCTCCGCGGGAGGCTGGCCCTCGAGAATCCGGCGGCAGACCTCGGCAAATTTCAGGTCCGCTTCGCCTGTGACCACGAAGTCAGCCAGTTGGACGAGGGGCTGCGATTCGGTTTCGTAGCTGACCTCGGGGCCACCGAGGACGACCGTCACCTCCGGCATGATGCGCTTGAGCAAGGCGACCAATTCCGTGGAGGGCGCGGCATTCCAGATGTAGATGCCGAGGCCGATGATCTTTGGCCCGTGGGCCAGCAGGCTCTCGGCGACATCGACCGGGCGCTGGTGGATGTCGAACTCCGCCAGCGCCGCGCGCGACTGGAGCGGGCCAAGGTTCGCCATCAAGTAGCGCAAGCCGAACGCCGAGTGGATGAACTTAGCGTTCAAGGTGGCCAGGACGATGTCAGGCATAGGCTGTTCGCTCAGTACAGCAGTAGGCCGAAGGCCCGGCATGCGTCTTGGGCGGCTCGCAGGGAATTGAAAATTGGAAATGGAAAAGTGAAAAATGAAAATTGTCTGCTGGCTTCAATCCGCGGCGCGTCTCCGTCAATTTGAAATTTGCATTTTTCAATTTTCGATTTCCAATTCCTTACTCCTACTGCGCCGTCCACCCGCCGTCGATCAGGAGGTCCGTGCCGGTGATGAATCCCGCCTCCTCCGAACAGAGATAAACCGCCAGCGCGCCGATGTCTTCGGGCCGTCCCCACTGGGCGAGCGGAATCTTGGACAGAAATTCCCGGTTCAACTCAGGGTTCTCCAGGAGCGGCTGGTTCATCTCCGTGGCGAAGGGCCCGGGGCTGATCCCGTTCACCGTGATTTTCTCCGGGGCCAGTTCGAGGGCCAGCGCCCGCGTGAAACCGAGCAGGCCCGACTTGCTGGCCGCGTAGGCCGTGCGCCCCGCCAGCGCGACGTGGCTCATGATCGAAGTCAGATTCAGGATGCGACCGTAGCCCTGGCCCTTGATGTGTGGAACGAACGCCCGGCACATCAGGAACACGCCGGTCAAGTTGGTGTCCAGCACCAAGCGCCAGTCGTCCAGCGTCAATTCCGTGACCGGCTTGCGCACGTTCACGCCGGCGTTGTTGATGAGGACGTGGAGCCGTCCCAAGCGCGCGACAACGTCCCGGCGGAGTTGCTCGACCTGCGCCTCGTCTGTCACGTCAGCACGGAAGACTTCGGCGACGGCGCCCAAGCCGCGCACTTCCTCCGCCACGACTTTCAGCTTGTCCAAGTCACGCGACACCAGCGCGACCTGCGCCCCCGCTTGCGCCAACGCCAAAGCCATGGCTTTGCCCAGTCCTTTGCTGGCACCGGTGATGAGCGCTGTCCTGCCGGAAAGCTGCTTGTTGTTCATATCGCCGCCGACAGTGTCGCATGGCCGCGGCAAAGTGAACCGCAAAGAATCGGGAGCGGACGCGGCGGACGCGAGATGACGTTGCTTTGGTTCGCCGCAGGGTCGCCTCAAGCTCCGATCCGCCGCACTTCGTAGCGCTGGTTTTCCAACCTGCCGTCTCGCCGACTTGCAGTCGGCAGGGCCGTGAAACTTCCAGCCTGCTGGCCTAGTCCAACGCCCGCCGGTTGGAAAACCGGCGCTACGGCAGACTCGAAAGTCTGCGCTACGGCGGTGGTGTCCGGTTGCGCCTATCCGCCATCCGCGTCTTCGTTTTGTTTTGTCACCCTGGGCCGGCAGCGGCTAAATCTGCGGGCGTCATGAACTCATTCTGCCACTGGATCGGGATGGCCGACGTCTTCAGCCAGAGCCACTGGGATGCCTGGAAGGCCGTGGGCTGGCTGGGCAATGCGGTGTTCTTCTCACGCTTCATCGTGCAGTGGTACCTCACGGAGAAACGGCGGCAGGTGGTGATTCCGAGCGCGTTCTGGTGGCTCAGCCTCGCCGGCGCGTTGCTCCTGTTCGTCTATGGGCTGCACCTGGGCGACTGGGTGTTCATCTTCGCCTACGCCTTCACGTGGATTCCCTACGTGCGCAACCTCGTCATCCACCATCGGCACAAGGCGGCGCAGCAGTTGTGCGCGGCGTGCGAGGCGACCTGCGTGCCGACGGCGAGGTTCTGTCACCATTGCGGCACGCGGCTGCCGCAAACGCAGGCGGGGTAGGCGAAAACCAGGCGTCGGGTACGCTTACGGCAACTCCGCGCGCACGGTCACGATGGTCCAGGCTGGCACGTCGATGGCCCCGCTGATGGGCTGGCCCGCGCGCTCGCTGTTGCCACTCAAGGAAACTGACTTCGGCTGCGGATCCGCCCACTTGAGTTCGGTCTTCTGGTCTTGGCCCGAGGCGCCGAAGAGACGGACGATGAGCGCCTTGCCGTCGTCGCTGGGCTTGAAGGCGGAAACCTGGACATCGCGGTTGGAGACGGACAGGCGCGGCGCTTTCGGCTCGTCGCCGCGGGCGGGAAGCACCACGAGCGGCTGGCTCAACTCGACGGCTTCGCGCGCGGCTTGGGCGGCGTCGAAACCGCGTCCGTGCGGCCAGATGAAATAGCGGAAGACCGTCGGGCCGTCCTGCTCAGCGCGGTAATTCGTGTGCCAGTGGTTGTTCATGGCCCAGGAGTAGATCGTGGTGGACGGCTCGATCTTGTTCTTCCAAGCGCGCGGGTCGGGGAGTGAGCCGATGAGGTTGGCTGTGATGCCGCCGACCTCGACGAGCGGCGCATCGGGCGTCATCCATGTCACGCCGAACTTGTCGTTCGAGATGTCCACCCAGCGCTGCACGGTGAACCAGTTCTTGCACGCGCCGGCGATCTGGTCGGCTTCCGGGCGCACCACGCCCCACGGCACGTCCATGCGCACGGTGCCGCCGGGCACGTTGAAGCCGAAGCCGAAGTGGACACCTTCCTTGGCGCGCACGGCTTTCTTGTCCACGGTGTTGATGACCTCGATGTAATTCCGCAACGCGTGGAGGCGGTATTCACGGGTCAATTTGTTGCAGCCCGGGGCATCGGACTCGACGAGCAACGAGGCGATGAGCGGCCCCTTCTCCTTCACGGAAATCTTCACCGGGCCGTTGCGCTGAAGGCCCTTGAGGTCGCTGCCAGGGAGGTAGAAGTAATCGTTCAGAGCGGTGGGGGCGTTGGTGTCCACCAGCTCGCGGCGATCGTAGATCAAGCTCGCAATGCCGCCAGTCTTCTCATCGAGGCGCAAGGTAAGCGCCTTGGCGACGGCAGAGCGCGGCGTCTGGAGCGTGGCGCCTTCGGCCCGTGCCGCCGAGAACTTGGAGTCATCGCGCGCGTTCGGAGTGATCTGGAAGCGAAACACCCGCAAGCCGCCGGTGCAGAGCCGGAACACCAGCTCGCCGGAAGTCAGGCGTTGCGACACCACCGTGGCTTCGTTCTCCGGGCGGCCGGCAATGCCATCGCCGGCCCGCGAGAGCTCCTTCGGCACGACCACCAATTCCCACGCCCAACCGTGGCCGCGGGTGTTGATGACATCGATGGCTGGGGCTGTTTCCGACGGGTCGGGCGGGCTGCCCTGAGCCTGCCGCTGCGGCGCGACAGGGGCGTCGCGCCCTACCGCCTTGCCCCGCGCGGCATCGGCTTCGGCCAGCAGCTTTCGCGACTGTTGGTCCGCATCCACCGCGAATTGTCGCTTGATCGCCCACTGGCTTTTCACGAATGGCGCGTCCGGCTGGCTGATGCTGTTGTGCGCGCCCCAGGTGTGCTCGTCGTAGAGCACGACGTTGCGCCAGGCCTGATAAAAGTCGCGGAGCGGATACGCTGGCGAATTGAACAGGGCGAAGAGCGTCTCTGCCTGTACCAGCCGCTCAGCGGCGGCGCGGTTCAGGGCCGTCTCCAGCGCGCTCGACGCGGCGCCATCTTCCCAGTAAGGCGTGAAGTCGCCTTGCGCCGTCGGAATCTTGTCGCCGTAACGCTTCTCGAAGTCGCGGAACATCTCTGCCGTGGTGGCGATGACGAGCTTGGGATAGGCGTGGGTATCGTTCCATTTCTTCACCGTGTCCGCGAAGTTCACGTCGGGCGCGCCGTTGTCACCGAGACAGTGGCGGACTTGGACGAAGTCGTAGGGATAACCTTTGGCGTCAAGCTGGCCGAGGTAGTTCAGGAGATTGTCCGCCGAACTGAAAACGCGGTAGTAGCCGGTGCCGGTCATCCAGACGAGCACCTTGTCCTTGCCGTTCGGGCCGAGCCACCAGAAGGGCTTGTCGCCCCGCGCGGCGATGGTGTGCCCGATGCGGTCGCCACCGTTCGGGCCGATGGACCAATACTTCACGCCGGTGTGCGCGAAGGCGGGGACCGCGCCCCAGGTGTAGCCCGGCACGTCGGTAATCATGGCCGACTCGACGGGGACGCCGGTGCGCTTCTCCAACTCTGGTCCCATCCGCAGGAGCCGCAGCAATTCTTCCGGCCGGCACAGACCCGTGAGCATGTTGCCGTAAAGCGCGTCCAGGCCGACCTGCCCCGCGCGCACCGCGTCGTAAAATTGCTGGCGCTGTTCGCGCGTGGCCTGTTGGAGGTAGCTGTCCACGGCCCAGAGGACTTCGACGTTCCACTTGAAGCGCGAGCCGGGCGGGTTGTTGGCGGATTTCTTCGCGGCGTCCATCGCCATCTCGAGATATTTCCACTGCGCTTTCTCCACGTCGGTCTGGACGTGCGTGTAGCCGATATCGACGTGCGAATGCGGGAGCAAATAGACCACCCACTTGCGAACGGGCTTGAGGGTGATGGCTTGCGCGGCGAGCGTCTGGCCGGCCACTTCGACGGACACTCGCGTGGGCGACTCTTTTTGCACTGCGGGCACGACGACTTCAAAGTTCCGCGCGCCGGCGCCGAGCGAGAGCTTGGTGTCAGGCGCGCCGTCCACTTTCGCCACGGCTTCGACCGGCTCATCGAAGTGGCGGATCGCCACGTTGATCACTTGCATCAACTGGCCGTTGCGCTCGACCAACGCTGGTGGGGAGTCCAGCGAATTCACGATCGTGCCGGTGACTTTGCCCAGTTCGGCGCCGGCGGGCGTGGCCAAGCCGACCCAATCGTAAAGGATCCAGCACCCCGTGCGCGTGGTGATGGCGATCTCGTTGCCGCCGGCCTTAAGCAGGCTGCTGGGGAATGCGAGCTCGAACTTGTGCTCCCGGCCCTTGGCGGGCTGGCCGTGAATGGATTCGTCGCCGCCGCCGGGTGGAGTCTGATGTTTGAACTGGCGGCCATTGATCCGAATCCCCAACTCCGGCGGCTGGCCACGATGCGTGTCCACCAAATCGAGGGTCAGTTTGCATTCGCCCGCCGGGAGCGGCGCTTTCAAGCCGAAGACAATGGAGAACGTGTGTGGCTTCATGCCTGCCCAGGGATCGCCGGGACCCGGCTGAACAAAAGGCCAGTCGCGTTTGACGTCGGACTCGCCGATGACGAACAAGGCGTCCTGCCGGAGCTCTCCATACCGATTCGGAGCGAGCGCAAACTCGCGGTCATCGTTGTCCGGTTTGCCGATTTGCCAGAGCCACGCGCCCGTTGGCCGCTGGGCCAACGCGCTGGCGCCGGACAGGACGAGCATGGCGAAGGCGAGTCTAAGTGTCAGAAACGAGGTTCTTGCACGGGATTGCTGTTTCATAGTTCGAGTCTCGGTTGGCTGTTTGCGTTGATAGTCAGACTTGGCCTCGGTTCGGCTATTCAAAAAGCTTCGCTGCAGCCGATGTGAGGAGGCTCAGGATTCCTGATCCCAAGACTGGGAGTTGAGGGCGCGCGGAACAACGCTGATCCCCAACCGCCGGGTCTGGGGACACGGCCTACAGCTCTAGCGCGACCCTGTAGGCCCGGTGCCCTCACCGGGCGGGCCACGTCATTTCCACAGGCTCAGGAGTCCCGAGGCTCTGTTCAGAGGCCAGAAATCAGAAGCAAGTCAGAACCTCCTCACTGAAAGTCCGCGCTGTGTTATTAGCCAGTGAAGCGCCTCGCCCACTTCTCCAGCGTCTCGATCCAAAGCGGGTGATCGTTCAAACAAGGCACGCGGACCAACTCCTGCCCGCCGGCTTCGAGGAACGTCTCTGCGCCCCGGATGCCGATCTCCTCAATCGTTTCCAGGCAATCCGCCACGAACGCCGGACACATCACCAGCAGCCGCTTCACGCCCCGCGCGGCGAGCCGGCCCAGCTCCACGTCGGTGTAAGGTTTCAGCCACGGATCGCGCCCGAGCCGGGACTGGAAGGCGATGGAGTACTTGGCGATGCCGGCTGCGCGCACGAAGGCCGCGACCGTCTTGAAGCATTGGGCGCGATAGCAGGTCGCGTGGGCGGGGCTGGGCTCGTCGCAGCAGTTTTCCCGAGTCAAGCAGTGGCGCTTCGTGGGATCGGATTTCTTCAGATGCCGCTCCGGCACGCCGTGAAAACTGAACAGCAGATGGTCGTAGTCCTGTTTGAGGTAACCGGCCACACTGCCGACGAGCGCCTTGATGTAGTCGGGATCGTCGCCGTAGGGCGGCTGCACTGTGAGCCGCAAGGCGGGAGCGACCTTCGGCAGCAACTCCTGCACGCGCAGCACGGCGGTTTCGTAGCTCGACATCGCATAATGCGGGAAGAGCGGGATGAGCAATGCCTCCTCCACGCCCGCCTCCCGCAAGCGCGTCAGAGCACCGCGGATGGACGGCTCCTGGTACCTCATGCCGAGTTCCACCGGCAGCTTCAGCCGCTGTTGTAGCTCGGCTTGGACGCGCCGGCCCATCACGATCAGAGGCGAGCCTTCCGCGGTCCAAATTTTGTGATATGCCTCCGCCGACTGCGCGGGCCGCTTCGGCAGGATGGCGAAGTGAACGATGGCAAAGCGGATCGGCCACGGCGCGTCCAGCACGCGTCCGTCCATGAGGAACTCGCGCAAGTAGCGCCGCACGTCCGGCACGGAGGGCGAGGCGGGCGAACCGAGGTTGACGAGGAGGAGGCCTTTCTGAGACATGGAGGACGTTGAAGCTTTAAGGGATTGAAGCGTTGAAGCGGGCGGCCATCCGCTCCGCCACGTCGTGGCCGGAGACGATGGAGTCGCCCAACGAAATGCCGTCGCGGTAGTGGCCGGCGAAGAAGAGGCCGGGCGCCTTGGTTTCGATGGCGCTCATCAAGTCCTTGAAGCGGCCGTAGCCGACTTCGTATTGCGGGATGGCATTCGGGTAGAGCACGACGTGCTGGAAGGTCGGCTCGCCCGTCACGCCCAGCAGCACGCGGAGATCTTCCACGGTCATTCGCACCAACTCTGGCGGGCGTTGCAGCGCCAGGTCCGGCGCACGGACGCCGCCGACGTAGCTGGTGAGCGTGACGTGGTCCGCCGGGGCGCGGTTCGGAAAGAGCGAGGACGAGAACAGCGTGCCGAGAATGCGGAACCCTTCCGCCGCCGGGATCAACATGCCAAAGCCGTCGAGCGGGTGCGCCACGTCCGCGCGGCGGAACCCAAGGACCACGCTGGCGACGGGCGGGTAGTGGATTTTCTTGAGGAGCGCTGTGTTCAATTCTTGTCCGGCGGCAAAGCGAATCTCCGGCAACTGGTAGGTGGGCACGGCGAACAGGACTGCCGCGTGGTCGTGGCGCTGCTCGTGGCCGTCCCGACACACCGTGAGCGCGCAGCCGGAAGCGGTCTGTTCGATGAGTGTGACCGTCGCCCGCAACTGCAGCGCGTTCCCCAGCGCGGCGCCCAGCGTGTCCGGCAGCACCTGCAGGCCCTCGTCGAAAGAGAGCTTCTTGGCCTCCTGCTTGGAAACCTCGCCGCGCTTCTTGCGGTCTTTCGCGCCGAAGATTTGGCCTTTGATCAGCGAGCCGTACTTCTCCTCCAGCGCCAGGAGCTTCGGGAAGCCGTGCTTCACGGAAAGCCGCGCCGGGTCGCCGGCGTAGATGCCGGCGACAAGCGGGTTGATGGCGTAGTCGAGAAACTCTTTGCCCAGGCGGCGCACGACGAACTCGGCCACGCTTTCCTCGTGAGCCGAGATTTTGCGCGGGATGAACGGCTCGCGCAGCAAAGCCAGTTTGGCCCTCCAGGAAAAAAGCGGCGTGCCGAAGAACTTGAACGGCGACGCTGGCATCGCGATGGGGCGCCGGTAGCGGACGAGGTAGCGGTTCTCCGCGTTTGGGTCTGAGTAGATGCGCCGGCCCTCCAAGCCGAGGTCGCGGACCAGCGAGACGATCTTGGGCGAGGTTTCGAGGATCGAGTTGGGACCGAACTCTGCGAGGTAGCCGTTTAGCCGGAGGCTGCGGATGACGCCGCCGACGCGGTCGCTGGCTTCATAGACCGTGACCGGCAAGCCTTTTTGCTGGAGGCGAAACGCCGCGGTGAGTCCCGTGATGCCGGCGCCGATGATGGCGATGGGGAGCGGCGTTGAAGGGTTGAAGGGTTGAAGGGTTGAAGCGGTCATTGGGCGTGCGCTCACACTTGAAGAATCTGTGCTTTCATCTTTTCGAGTTCAGAGCCAGCCGGAGCGGCAGGTCCAATCCTCCGCGCCGTGCTTTTCCACCACTTCGATCAGGCGCCGAATCAGCCCCCGCACGTCGTCTTGCCGAAGCCGTTTGGATGATACCCCCATGCGTCTTCCCTTCCGCCAGCCGCGCTTTGGCGTGCCGCGGAACACTGTTCACGTCCCGCGTCACCAGTACGCGCTTGTCCGCGTCGAGAATTTCCAGCAAGGGCGGATCAGGCAGCCCTCGGTAAGACGTGTCGAAAATGCTGACCGCGTCGAAACTGGGCCACTTCTGGCGCAGGGCCGCGGCCACTTCCCGCGGAAGGTGCTCGTCGGTCAGGACCTTCACAGGGCTTCCAGCTCGGGAACCTCGGCTTTCAGCCCTGCGAAATCCCGCCCCGCGTGCAAGGCCAGGCTCGCTTCGATCTCCTCCGGGTAAGCTTCCGCGTAGGCCAGCCCCATCTTCACCAGCGCGGCAGGCCGCTCCAGGTGTTGCGCTGCCGCCTCGACGTTCCCGCCCAGGCTGCGCACCAGATCGACGACCATCCACACCGGCCAGCGGCTCCCGTAAAGATAGGCCACGCGGCCCGGTTGCCCGTCCCGGAACTCAATCGCCGGAAAGCGGGACCGGCGCACGCCTTCATTGGTATAGGCCGCGGCCAACTTCCCGGCCTGCGTCCCCAGAAGCGTGGCTGTCGAAGTCAGCGCCTGTTTTTCCCGCAGCGTGAACCGCACCGAGACGACCTCTTCTTGCATCATGGTTGTCATAGCAGCGTCTATTGTATTCGCACCCAGCCTGGTTTCAAGACTCCCTCACACTCCCTCTAAATCGTCTTCGAATACCGCCGCTCTTTCTCCAGCGCCAGGTAGGCGTCGAAGCGCATCGCGAGGTTGCGGATGAGGAGCCGGCCTTCGTTCGTCACCGTCAGGCCCTCGCTGGTCCGCTGCACGAGGCCGTCGGCTTCCAGGTCGTCGAGCGACGCCAGTTCTTTGGCAAAGTAGTCCGTGAAGTTCAGGCCCAGCTTCTGCGACATGGCGGCGTAGTCCAGGCCCAGATCGCACATCAGACGCATGATCGTCTGGCGGCGGATCAGGTCGTCGTCCGTCATGATGTAGCCCCGCTCGAACGGGGTCTGGCCGGCGTCGAGCATCCGGTAGTAATCCTCCAGTTCCTTCTGGTTCTGCCAGTAGATGCCGTCGGCTTGCGAGATCGACGACATGCCAAAAGCGTAGATGTCCGCGCCGCCGTGCGTGCTGTAGCCCTGGAAATTCCGTTGCAGCGTCTTCTGCTTTTGCGCGACGGCCAGTTCGTCCGTTTCCTTCGCGAAATGGTCCATGCCGATGTAGGCGAAGCCCACCGAAGTCAGCTTCTCGATGGTCATCTTGAGCAGGTCCAGCTTCATCCCCGCGGTCGGCAGCACGCCGTCTTTGAAAATCTTCTGGTGCGGCTTGATCCACGGGACATGGGCGTAGTTGAACACCGCGAAGCGATCCGGGTTCAGTTCCAGCACTCCGTCCAGCGTCTTGGCGAACGAGTCGTGCGTCTGGAGCGGTAAGCCGTAAATCAGATCGAGATTGAGCGAAATGAAGCCCGCTTCGCGAATCCAGCCCGCCACTTCCTCGACCAACTCGCGCGGCTGAATGCGGTGGACGGCTTTCATCACCGCCGGGTCGAAGTCCTGCACGCCGAGCGAGGCGCGGTTGAAGCCAAACTCGCGCATGGCCTTGACGTGGTCGCGCGTGAGCCGCCGCGGGTCGATCTCGACGGACGCCTCCACGTCGGGCGCCACGTTGAAGCGCGAGCGGATCAGGTCGGCTAGGCGGCGGAATTCGTCCGGTTGGAGAAACGTCGGCGAGCCGCCGCCGAAATGGATTTGCACGACCTTGCGCGCCGGGTTGAGGTACCGGCCCATCAGGTCGAGTTCCTTCTTCAGATAGTCAAGGTAGGTCCCGCTTTGCTCCTGCTTCGTGGTGATGACGGTCGTGCAGCCGCAATACCAGCACAGCATGTAGCAGAACGGAATGTGGAAATAGAGCGAGAGGTCGCGGGCGGCGGTCTGGTTGTTGGTGACGATGGGGCCGCGCAGGGCGTCGAAGCTGACTTGGTCCGTAAAATGCGTGGCCGGCGGATACGAGGTGTACCGCGGTCCAGGCACGCTGTATTTTTTCACCAGCGCCAGATCGACGTTCAGTGTGCTCATCAGATCAAACGAAGCCGCGGACAGTATTCACCAGCCTCTCCACGTTTTCCAGTTTGGCTGTGGGCGGAACGCCGTGTCCGAGGTTGAAGATGTGGCCCAGGCTGCCGTGCATTTCACGCAGCAGCAGCTTGGCCTCCGCTTCGACGATCTCCGGCGTGGTGGTCAGAAGGAAGGGATCAAGATTGCCCTGCACGCCGACGGTTTCCGGCAGCCGGGCGCGGACTTCCGAAAGGCGCACCGTCCAGTCAACGCCCACGATCTGCGCGCCGCTTTCCACGAGGTCGTTCCAGTTGCCGTGCGTGCCTTTGGAAAACACGATGACCGGCACGCGATCGTTGAGCGCGCGGATGATCTCCGCCATCCACCGCGCCGAAGCGTCCCGGAACACGTGGTCTGTGGTCAGCCCGCCCAGGCTGTCGAAGAGCTGCACTGCCTCGGCCCCGGCTTCGATTTGCATCTGGAGATACTCCGTGACCGCGTCGGTGAGCTTGCGCAGCAAGTGGTCGAACAACGCGCGATCCGAGTAGAACAGCGCCTTGGCCTTGACGTATTCCTTCGCGCCGCCGCCCTGTAACATGAAGTTGGCCAGCGTCCACGGCGAACCGGCGAAACCGATCAGCGCCGTCCGGCCGCCGAGCGCCTCCTTGATCAGACGCAGCGCCCTCGGCACGTAGTCCAACCGTTCGCGCACCGCGGCACCGTCGAGCGCGTCGATTTCCGCCGCCGTCCGCAGCGGTTCCATCTCAATGCCGCCGCCTTCGACGAACTCGTAGGGCTGCCCCAGCGCCTCCGGAATCACGAGGATGTCGCTGAACAGTATGGCCGCGTCGAAGTCGAACCGGCGGATGGGCTGGAGCGTGACTTCCATCGCCCACTCCGGCGTGCGGACCAGTTCGAGGAAGGAATGCTTTTCCTTGAGCGCGCGATATTCCGGCAGAACGCGGCCCGCCTGGCGCATGAGCCAGATGGGGGGCCGGTCCACGGGTTGGCAACGGCAGGCCCGGAGAAAACGGTCGCGGTTGGTCATGGTGGCAGAGCCGGCGCATCCGGCTGACTTCGGATTGGCTTCATCAAGCACGTGCCGAGCATGGGCGGCGACAAACAGCCTGTCAACTTTGGGGCCGGGAACTCGACGGACGCAACTTGGCCCTGCCGCCGTAGCGCAGACATTCCGGTCTGCCGTGGCGCAAGCTTTCCAGCCTGCGGGGCGTGCGAGAGATTCGGCCGCCCGCATCGTGGCGGACGGCCTGCCGACAAGAATGTCGGCGCGACGGCAGGCTGGAAAGCCTGCGCTACGGCGGGGGTGTCCGGTTCGCGCACGCGCGTAATTCGTCCATGATTTCGCGCTTGCGTTTTTGATCTCCGCCCGGAAGATGTCCGCCCTTTATGGACTCTGGAACGCAGAAATCTGAAGCCCTGTACGACTTTCTGGGCTGGCTGGAAGTAAACAAGAAACGCGTCGCCATCGGCAGCGCGGCCGTGTTGGCAGTGATCGGCGTCATCGCGACCATGTCGTGGCACCGGAAAGAGCAGGAGCTCGCTGCGAGCATGGCGCTGTCCGCCATTCGGGTCCCCACTCATCCGTCGGAGCCGGTCCCGCCGGACACGGCGGACAAGTTGCAGAAGCTGGCCGCCACCTACAGCGGGACGGCCGCCGGGAAGCGCGCCGAGTTGATCCGGGTGTCGTTTCTCTTCGCGCAGGGCCAGTACGCGGAAGCGCAAGCGGGCTTTGAAGCTTTTGCCAAGGCGCATCCGGAGAGCCCGTGGATTCCTCAGGCCGTCTATGGCGTCGCGGTTTGCCTGGACGCCCAGAGCAAGACCAACGAGGCCATCGCCAAGTACGACGATTTCGCCCGCCGCTACGCCAGCGATCCGAATGCCGACCAGGCGCGTCTCCACCTCGGCACGCTTTACGAGGCGACCGGGAAGCCGGCCCAAGCCCTCGAGGTGTATGACAAGATGGTGAAGGCGGCGACCGCCGGCGGTTTCAGTCCTGGCGCGCAAGAAGCGCAGCAACGGCAACACGCGCTCCTGGTGAAGTATCCGCAGTTGGCGCCGACCAACACGCCACCCGTCGTGACTCAAAGACCGCCGATCAGCGTGACTCCAACAGGGGCGCCTCCGGTCGTGCGGACGAACGCGGCTGCCGGGACCAACGTTCCAGTCATCAAGCTTTCGCCGCCTCCCGCGGCCACGCCGCCTCCGGTCGCCACCCCCGCTCCGGCTGCCAAATAGGGTGGGGTCGCGTCAGTGCCCGCACCCGCGCCGGTGCCCTGAGTGGACGTGGGCGTGTGCGGTGGGGCTGAAACGAAGCGGGTCCGCTCAGTCATTATGAAGCTCACCATCATCGGCACGGGATATGTGGGACTGGTCACGGGCACCTGCTTTGCCGAAGCCGGCCACCGGGTTGTCTGCGTCGATAGCAACGAAGACAAGGTCAACGTCCTCAAAGCCGGCGGTATGCCCATCTATGAGCCGGGGCTGGCGGAGTTGGTGCGGAAGAACGTGGCGGCAGGCCGGCTCCACTTCACCAGTTCCACGCCGGAAGGGGTCGAGAAGTCGGATGTCATCTTCATCGCCGTTCCCACCCCGCCGCTGCCGGACGGGGCGGTCGATCTCAGCTTCATCGAACGCGTCGCGCGCGACATCGCCGGCGCCATGACCAGCTACAAGATCGTGGTGGACAAGAGCACGGTCCCGGTGAAGACCGGCGACAAGGTGGCCGAGACGATCAAACGCTACTGCAAAGCCAAGGTGGAGTTTGACGTCGTCAGCAACCCGGAGTTTCTGCGCGAAGGCTTCGCGGTCGAGGACTTCATGAAGCCGGATCGCGTCGTGGTCGGCGTGCGCACCCCGCGGCCGGTGGCCGCGATGAAGCAGATTTACGAGCCGTTTGACGCGCCCGTGCTGGTCACGGACATCAACTCCGCCGAGTTGATCAAGCACGCCGCCAACTCCTTCCTCGCGCTCAAGATTTCCTACATCAACGCGCTCTCCGTGGTCTGCGAGGCCACCGGCGCGAACGTGCTGGAAGTGGCCAACGGCATCGGCCTCGACGCGCGCATCGGGCGGCGGTTCCTGGAAGCCGGCCTGGGTTTCGGCGGCAGTTGTTTCCCGAAGGACTTGAGCGCCTTCATCAAGATCGCCGAGCAACTGGGCTACGACTTCCGCCTGCTCAAGGAAGTCCAGCGCATCAACGCCGAGCAGATGGACCGCTTCGTCAAGAAAATCCTGGACACCATGTGGGTGCTCAAGGACAAGACCATCGGCGTGCTGGGGCTGGCCTTCAAACAGAACACGGACGACGTGCGCCTGTCGCCGGCCATCGACCTTTGCCAGCGGTTGCAGAAGGAAGGCGCGAAACTCCGCGTCCACGATCCCCAGGCCATGGAGAAAGCGAAAGCCATCCTGACCGGCGTCACTTACGTGGAGGACATGAACGCCGTGGCCGAAGGCTGCGACGCGCTCGTCATCGCCACCGAGTGGCCGGAGTTCAAGCAGCTCGATCTCGAAAAGGCCCGCGCCGCGCTGACGCATCCGATCCTGTTCGACGGCCGAAACCTCTTTGACCTCGCCGAGATGGAGCAACTCGGTTTCATCTACAAGAGCGTCGGGCGTTGACGCCGTGTCCAAGGTCCAAGGTCCAGAGCTTAAAGTCGAAGTGGCGGCCGGACTCCTGTTCCGCGAGGGCCAGCTCCTCATTGCGCAGCGACCCGCCCAGGCCCACCTCGGCGGCTTGTGGGAATTCCCCGGTGGCAAACGTCACGCCGGCGAGACGTTCCAGCAGTGCCTCGCGCGCGAGTTGCGGGAGGAACTGGGGATTGAGGTGGAGGTCGGCGACGTGTTCGAGCGCGTCACGCACGACTACCCGGAGAAGACTGTCCACCTGGAGTTCTTCCTGTGCCGCTTGGTCCGCGGCGAACCTCGAGCGCTGGGTTGTCCGGCCTTTGCGTGGGTGAAGGCGCGAGAGTTGGACCACTACGAATTCCCCGCCGCGGACGCGCGCCTGCTCGAACGTTTGAAGAACGCGCCGGGCCTCTGGTCATTGTCCTCGCCGATCACCCCGACCGGCTCTACCGCCTCCGCTCGCCGTGAGGCGCGGGAGACCGCAGCCGGTTTCGAGGCCGGCGTCTGAAGGGGGAGCGGCTGCCTGCGGGGTGGGTGAGGGGGCTGCCCAGAGCCTTCGCGGGCCAAAGGTCCGCGGGTAGCACCTGTTCGACCCTGGCGGCGAGGCGTCCGCCGGGCCTCGAAAAACCCAGAATTTCTTGTTGCGTTCGGGGCCGGTTTGAACTTTATTTGCGCCGTTGAAGGTCTGACCGAGGTTCCACCGGGTAGTGTTTGTCAGTAGAAATGAACCGAAGGTCCCCCAAAGATTATTCACAAGTTCGTCAGTGTTTTTCTGGATTCACCAGACCGTCAACAACGCACACGCATTTTATGAGCAACGACGCCAACAGCACGCCGGAGAATGGCTCTGGCTATCTTGAACTGTCGGAAAAGGGCTTCGGCTTCCTCCGGACCTCCGACAACCACTTCTGTCCGAAGCCGGCGGACGTCTTTGTCACGCCGGACACCATCAAACGGTGCTTCCTGCGCGAGGGCGCCCACATTGAGGGCACGTTGCAGCCGCCGCATCGCGGCACCAGCGCCCAGCTCAAAAGCCCGGACAAGGTCAATGGCATTCTGTTCTCGGAGTACACCAAGACCGTGCGCTTCGAGAACCTCACCACCATCGATCCCATCGAGAAAATCCAGCTCGAGACGGCGTCCGACCTGATTGAGACGCGGATCATTGATCTCGTCACGCCCATCGGCAAGGGCACGCGCGGCCTCATTGTCGCCCCGCCGCGCACGGGCAAGACCACCATCCTCAAACAGATCTCCAACGCCGTCACGACGAACCATCCCGATGTGCATGTCATGGTGCTGCTCATTGACGAGCGCCCCGAGGAAGTCACCGACTTCCAACGTTCCGTGAAGGCCGAAGTGGTTGCTTCCTCGAACGACCAGGACCTGGAAACCCACGTCCGCCTTTCGCGCTTCATGATCGAGCGCTGTCGCCGCGAAGTGGAAGCCGGCAAGGACGTGTTCGTGCTGCTCGACTCCATCACCCGCGTCGCCCGCGCTTACAACAGCGTCCACGGCGGCAGCGGGCGCACCATGACCGGCGGCGTGGATGCGCGGGCGCTGGAAATTCCGCGCAAGATGTTCGCCTCCGCCCGCAAGATCGAAGGCGGCGGGTCCATGACCATCATCGCAACCGCGCTGGTCGATACCGGCTCCCGCATGGACGAACTGATTTTCCAGGAGTTCAAGGGCACCGGCAACATGGAGTTGATCCTCGACCGCAAGCTCTCCGACCGCCGTTTGTTCCCCGCGCTCGACATCCCGAAGAGCGGCACGCGCAAAGAGGAGAAGCTCTTTCCCCCGAAGCACATTGAAGCCGTCCGCAAGCTCCGCCGCATGATGGTGGACCTAAACCCCGTCGAGGCGATGGAAACGCTGGTCCAGGCGTGCAAGAAGCACAAGACGAACGACGAGTTGCTGTCGAAGCTGGCGTGAAGACTCCGGAGCCCCTCCGCTGTTGACAACCCCTGAAAGGTTCCGCAGCTTGACGCCATGACAACGCGAGCCCGCATCTCTCACCGCGGGCGTAGCAGCATATCGGCAAAGCGCCGCCCTTCTCCATTTCAGGCGCAAAGAGTGTGGCGCTCTGCCGAGACGCTGCTACACCCGCGAGGTTCCGAAAACGACTCCCTCTACCGAGCCTCTTTCAAAACCGTAGCAGCCGACGTGAGGAGGCTCTGTTTCCCTTGTAGTTTGAGCCTCCTCACGTCGGCTGCTACCGAGTTTTGGAATTGCCTCTACTTGCTTTCGATTGCTGGGATGCGCGAATCCCTTCGCGAGGGGATGAACATGCCAACGGAGCAGTGCTCGCGAAGTCTTCCGTGGTGAAAGAACGTTCCGCTTCCCGCCCGCCCCTGGAGCGGATGTTGCGCATCCACCAGGCGATCCTCGGCGGCGGGCGCCCGAACGCTACCACGCTCGCCACCGAACTGGAGGTCAGCGTCAAGACCATTGCTCGCGACATCGAGTTCATGCGCGACCGGATGAACTTGCCGATCGCCTACGACACCCGGCAGTTCGGCTATTTCTACACCGAACCGGTCAGTTCCTTTCCCTCGCTCCAGATCACGGAAGGCGAACTGTTTGCCCTGCTGGTCGCGGAGAAAGCCCTGCAACAGTACCGCGGCACCAACTTCGAGAAACCACTCGTCAGCGCCTTCAAGAAAATGGCCGGGGCACTGCCGGACACGGTCTCGCTGAACCTCGCGGACTGGGACCGGACGATTTCCTTCCGCATCAGCGCGGAACCGGTCCTGAACCTGGAAATCTTCGACGCCCTGGCCCGGGCCGCCGCGCAAAAGCGCCAGCTTCGGCTGCTCTACCGCAAGCCCGGCCGCACGCAGACCGAGGAGCGCATCGTGGATCCGTATCACTTGGCGAACATCAACGGCGAGTGGTTTCTCTTTGCCTTCGATCACCTGCGGCAGGACATCCGCACGTTCGTTCCGGCGCGCATCAAAGAGATCGCCCAGACCGGCAAGACGTTCCTCCGCCCGCAAAAGTTCTCCTTGGAGAAGCGGCTGCGGGACAGCTTTGGCGTCCATTCGGGCCACGGCGAATTCCAGGTCGTCATTCGCTTCACCGAAGAAGTGGCGGACTATGTCCGCGAGAAACGCTGGCATCCGTCGCAACAACTCCGCGAGTTGCCCAAGGGCGGCGTGGAACTGCGGCTGAAGCTCTCGAGCCTCGCGGAGATCAAGCGCTGGGTGCTGGGCTGGGCCGGGGAAGCGCAAGTCGTGCGCCCGCGCGAGCTGGCCGCGGCGGTGGAGGCCGCGGCGCGGCACATCCTGCAGCGTTCCCGCGCCGGCTCGTGAACGCCGTCCCGCGCATGGCGAACAAGTTCTACGATCCGGGCGAACGGCGGGCCGCGAAGGTCGGCGACCTTTTTGGCGCCATCGCGTCGCGCTATGACCTGATCAACGATCTGCAAAGCTTCTGGCTGCATCGCCTCTGGAAACTCCGCCTAGTCAAGCTGGCTGCGGTCGGGCCGGGCCAACGCGCGCTCGATCTCTGTTGCGGCACCGGGGACGTGGCGTTCCGCTTGGCGCGCACGGGAGCGGAAGTCGTCGGTCTCGATTTCAGCGAAGCCATGCTCACGGTCGCGCGCGCGAGGTTCAAAGTTCAAGGTTCAAAGTTCAAAGCCGGACGCGGGCCGCAATTCATGCAAGGCGACGCCATGCAGACAGCGTTTCCCGGCGCGCACTTCGATGCTGTGACCGTCGCCTACGGACTGCGCAACCTTTCTTCGTGGGAAGCGGGCTTGCGCGAAATGTGGCGCGTGGCCAAGCCGGGGGGGCGCTTGCTCGTGCTGGACTTCGGCCGGCCGGACAACGTGGCGTGGCGTCGGCTCTACTTCGCCTATCTGCGTTGGTGCGTGCCGCTGTTCGGCAGACTCTTCTGCGGCGATGCCGAGCTTTACGCTTACATCCTCGAATCACTCCATCACTATCCGGCCCAGCACGGCGTGGCGGCCAAGATGCGTGAACTCGGTTGCGCGGAGGTCCGGATCATCCCTCTGCTCGGTGGCGTGATGACGATCAACGCGGGCGTGAAGCCGTGAGGGTCTGGGGTTCAGCTCCTGGTCCCGCGGAAATGACGTGCCCGGCCCGGTGAGGGCACCGGGCCTACAGGGCCGCGCGAGAGCTGTAGGCCGGGTCCCCAGACCCGGCGATTTGGGTCAGTTCACTTCCCGTCCAGCGACAAACCCCGCGTGATCAGGCTGTGCTCCGGCATGCGATGCCGCTTGCGCCAAAAGAGAACCCCCACCCCGAGAGCGGCGAGGACGCAACCAAATCCAGACAACGCCATCACCAGCCAACTCGGAGAAGGAGGCGTGGCGGCCGGGGTGGGCGAGGACGCAGCCGCGCTTCCGTCAACCGGAGCAGCCTCAATCGTGGCCATAGACAAAGGGACGATCACGGGAGGTTCCGAAGTTGTCGATGTTGCTGACGTTGGAGCCGCAGTGCTAGTGGGCGGGAGGCTGGTCAGGGTTCCGGACACAGCCTGGTTCGTGACCAGGACCACCGACGTTGGAACGGACGGCAAAGGAGAGTTGGACGGCGGCGCGGACGGAACCGGCTCCGGCTTGGTTGCGAGTCGCGGAGGTGGCGGGTCCGATTTCGCCAACGCTTCGTGTGTCGGAGACTCGCTGGGTCGGACGCTGGGTCCGTGCTGGTTGGTCGCGGCCTTGACCGGCTGTGCGGGAACCGCGGCCAACTTCGTGGACTCCGGTGGCACGTTGGCGCGGGCCGGCTTGGGTTGTCCGAGTTCGCGCGCTTCAGCCGGTTGCGCCGGGGTCGGGTTGGTGCTGGCAGCCGGGCTGGGCACAGCGGCGGCAATCTTCGCTGGCTGGACCGGGTCCGTTTTCCGCGCAGGACCGGCTTCGACTGCTTCCTGCGGTGCGTTCGTTTGGAGTGGAGCCGCCAATGGCAGCGCCGGCGAGCTAGGCTGGAGTTGAGAGATGACGGGTTCGGCGGGCGGAGGCGATGTCGGCGGAGCGGGCAGGGGAACGAGCATCTCCGGCGAGTTCACTCCCCACTTGGTGAGATCGCCGCCCTGGGCGACCAACGCAATGACGATGGGCTTTCGGGCCGCGCGCATTTCCGGCCCGACGCGCTTCATCGCCACGTTGATGCTCGCATCGTGGCGGGTACCGCGGATTGCGTCCTCGCCATCGGTGACGATGAGGATCGTGACATCTCGTGTGGCTCGGACCACGGCTTGCACGTCGGCGATGAGCACGCTGAAGCGGCCCTGGCGTTCGCACCGTTGCTTCTTCAGGTGGGCCGACGCTTTCGCTGCCAACGCGTGTTTCTGCGCATCGGTCCACACTTGCATCGGATAGCCGGCATCGACGCTCGTGTCGAAGGTCCACAAGCCAAACGTGTCTCCGTCGTGCAGCCATCCGTCCAGTCCGTTCGTCAACATCTGCGCCACCGCCTCCTGGGCCTGGACCTTAAGGCGGTCCATCGAGAACGTGGTATCGACGACGAAAAGAAACCGACCCGGGACGGCCGCTTCCGCGGCGAGCCCAGGGACGGGCAGCGACAGAAAAGCAAGTGCTCCGGCCAGCAGAACGCTGAGCCGCATGGCAGCCGGCCTGAATTTCAGCCGGCCAGAATCTGTTCCCAGGCGCATGGGCACCGGACTTTGTATCGGCACAATGGCGGCAGGGGTTGAATCATGACCAGCGAGTCGCCAGGGCTGATTCAAGAAACACGCGGGCAGGCTGCCCGCGCTCCTTCTTGAATCCACCCTGAGCGAGTCGCTGACCGTGACTTTTGACACATGACGCGGCGGGCTGCGCACGGGTAGGATGCCGCCGTGAACGATTCCTCCGGTCACCACTCAACGCGGATCGTCGCGCAGGAGTTCCTCGCGACCGTCTGGCCGGTGTCGTTGCCCTCGGACTCGGAAATGCAGCGTCGGCAGAAACTCGCCGTCCGCGCGGGGCAACTGGCGATGGCGGTCATGGTCCTGGCGGCGGTGGCGGGAGCGATCGCGGCGGATTTCCGCCTGTGGTCCACCACCCGCATTGCCGCGCTGGCTTTGGTCGGAATCATCTACATCGTCTGGAGTCTCCACGGATTGCGGGACGCGGTGCGGTTTCTCTTGCTGGATCGTGGAGCGGCGACGATGTCCTTGTGGCGTCCGGGCCGGCGGGTGGGGGCCGTGCTTTACTTCGCGGTGCAACTGGGGCTGGCGGGCCTGCTCTACGGCCTGGGTGTGCAAGGGCGCGGCGGCCCGCTCCTGTGGCTGGTGCTGCTGCCGCCGGTGGCGCACAGCGTCATCTTGCTCCCGCGCTTCGGCATTGCCGTCGTCTCGCTGCTGACGATGGCGGTCATGGCCTTCGACCTCGTCTGGTGGTACGGCTGGGAACCGATTCCGAATGTGCTGCTGCAATTCTCCTTCGCGGTCTTGTTCACGCTGGTGTTCACTCTGCTGGCGGTCAGTTCAGAAAAGGCGCGCCAGGAAGTGCAGTGGCTGGCCGGCGAACTCGGTGACGCCAACCGCAAGCTCCGTGAATACGCCGTGCAGGCCGAGGAACTGGCCGCCACGCGCGAACGCAACCGCCTGGCCCGCGAAATCCACGACAGCCTCGGCCACTACCTGACCGTGGTGAACGTGCAAATCGAGGCCGCCCGCGCCGTGCGCGATCACGACCCGGTCCGCGCGCGCGACGCCCTGGACAAGGCGCAGGCGCTCACGCAGGAAGGCTTGCAGGAAATCCGCCGCTCGGTCGCCGCGTTGCGCGCCTCGCCGCTGGACAACAAATCGCTGGCCGACGCGCTGCGGCAGATCGTGGACGAAAGCCGCGCCGCGGGTCTGGCGACGGAGATGCAGGTGCTCGGTGAAGCGCGGACGTTGTCACCGCAAGCGGAACTGACCCTTTACCGCGCCGGGCAGGAAGGTCTGACCAATGTGCGCAAGCACGCCGGCGTTCCGACGGCGCGGGTCGTCCTGGATTTTCGCACGCCGGCGAAGGCGCGTTTGAGTGTCAGCGACGCGGGCGCGGGCGCGGCGCCCGGCGCGGAGGGCAAGGGCGGATTCGGTTTGCTCGGCGTGCGCGAGCGGACGCAGCTCTTGGGCGGCGAAGTGCGCGTGCGGACGACGCCCGGAGCGGGGTTCACCCTGGAAGTCGAGGTGCCGGGATGAACCCTCACTGGAAAGCAAACGAAGGCCATGAAACCGTCGCGGGCGGTGGGGTTTTTCAGTTGGCGAGGGGCAACGGGGAAAGCTAGCATCTGATTATGAAGATTACAGACATCAAGACTTTGGCCGAGCGCCAGCCCTTCCGGCCGTTCACCGTGCGGCTTAACAACGGCATCCAATACAGGTTCACGCAGCCGAGGGACTTTGGCGCTCCCAGGGACTATCACGTGATCGTTCATTTCGGCGAGTCACAACACGTGTCGATCGACACTGACAGTATCGTCGAACTCATCGAGGAGTAACCGGCAGGACAATGCGTAGCAGAAACCAGCGTCATGCTTGACACGGATGCCGAAGCCAATCCGAATCTTATTGGCGGATGACCAGGCCTTGTTTCGTGAAGGGCTTCGCACCTTGCTGTCGGTCCAGTCCACTCTCGAAATCGTGGGCGAGGCGGCCAACGGTGAAGAGGCCGTGCAGCGCGTGAAGACGCTCCAGCCGCAAGTCGTGTTGATGGATTTGCGCATGCCCGTGCTGGGCGGCGTGGAAGCCACGCGTCGCGTGCGGGCCGCCGACCCTCGCTGCCAGGTCATCGTGCTGACCACGTTCGACGATGACGAGGAGGTCTTCGACGCGCTCCGGGCCGGCGCGGTCGGCTATTTGTTGAAAGATGTGGCCTCGGAGAAACTGGTGGAAGCGATCCGCGCGGCGGCGCGTGGGGAATCGTTCCTGCAACCGTCCATTGCCGCCAAGGTGGTGGCGGAGTTTAGCCGGCTCTCGCGGGCGCGTCCCGTGGCCGCGCGCGCGCTGGTGGAACCGCTTTCCGACCGCGAGTGCGAAGTGCTGCGGCACCTCGCGCGCGGCATGAGTAACAAGGAGATTGCCACCGCGCTCGATCTCGCGGAGGGCACGGTGAAAAACCACATGACCAACATCCTCGGCAAACTCGGCGTCCTGGACCGCACCCAAGCCGCGCTCAAAGCCAGGGAACTGGGACTGCTCTGAGGCGTAACGATGCCGTCGAAAATCTTCACGGAAACGCTGCCAAGCACGTAGGACAGGCGTCGCGCCTGTCTCCATCTTCCCACTTCTCGCTCACCGAAGAGTGACTTCCCCGACCGGGGAGATTCCCGTCGAGACTTTTCTTCCCTATAAAGCCAGAGACAGGCGCGACGCCTGTCCTACTGCATGGATCCGGCTGAGGCGATGGCAACAACGAGTTCGCATGCCTCCAGAAGTTTCCGGCGCCATTGTGTCGTGGCCCGATGTGCGGACTGTGCAAAGTCCGCACAGGTCCCGCTTGCCCCAAGGCCCGCCGGGTCATCGCCGTTGAATTAAGGCCAGCGGCACAGCCAAGCCGACAGGTTCCTGCTCTTAATCTTGATCGTAATCTTAATCTCCCCAGCACTTCAGCGAGTAAGAGTAAGATCATGATTGCGATGAAGTGCCTACCGCCGTTGCTTAATTCAACGGCAGTGGCCCGCCGGGTTGGGTGGGTGCCAACCTCGCTCACGCCTGCGTTGAGAAGGCCGCCTTCGCCGAATCGAGTTGAGCGCGTGTGCCCAGGAGCAGCACTTGGTCGCCCGCTTGCAGTTCCTCGTCCGGTCCGGGATTGACGAGGCTGGCGCCGTTTCGGTCGATGCCGACGATGCTGGCGCCAGTCTGGGTGCGGAGCTGCAATTCGCGGATCAGTTTGCCGGCCGCAGACGATCCAGCGGCGATGGTCACGGATTCCAAGTCGGCTTCGCGCAGCAGGGAGGGCAGGGCCGCCGGAGCATGGGCGTGGCGTGGCGGCGGCGCCTGGGTGAGAGTTTCCTGCAATGCCACCTGGGCCTTGGAATAGACCTTGATGAGCGACCGCCAGAGCAACCACGTGATAAGCCCGACCACCACCAGCATGACCACTACGATCTTGAACGGTGGCAGCAGCGCGGAACTGAGCACCAGCACGTAGAGGCCCAGCGCCGCCGTCCCGGCGATGGGCACCAGTTGCGCCACGATTGCGCGGATGGCGGCTGTGCGCTCGCCGGCGGCGGCCGGGGTCACTTTCGTCTCAGCCACCAGCAGGCCGAGCGCCTGCAGTTTTCTGAAGGTGGCGATGAGCATGGGCAATGAGAGCACCACCGCGCCCAGCCAGAGGGCGGCCCGGAGATCCTCCTCGGCCAGCCCCCGATTGGCCAGCCAGCCGGGCGGACGCTGGCCCACGAACACCGCGACGGCAAACACGGCAGCCATCAGCACTGCATTCAGCGCCATCTGTCCGAACCAGCGCCGGGTCAGCGCGGTGCTCAGGCTGGGGTGCCGCTGGGCGCCGAGTTGTCCGACCCAGCGGGTGTACAGCGCCAGCGCATTCACGAGGGACCGCGGGGCGAGGCGGCCAAACCCGTTCACCAAGCCGTCGGCGCTCTGGATGAGATAGGGCGTCAGGAGCGTGGTGATGGCGGACACCGCAACGCCAATCGGGTAGAGGAACTCGCTCGTCACGTTCAACGTCAGGCCGAGAGACGCGATGATGAAGGAGAACTCGCCGATCTGCGCGAGACCCAGGCCCGCGCGCAAAGCGGTGCGGCTGTCGTGACCGCCCACAAACGCGCCGAAGGCACAGGTGACGACCTTCCCCACCACGACGGCCAGCGTCACGACCAGGACGGGCCGCCAGTGCGCGAGCAGCATCTTCGGGTCGATCAACAATCCGATGGCCACGAAGAAGATGGCGCTGAACATGTCCCGCACCGGCTCGGTCAGGACTTCGATGCGCCCGATCTCCCGGGCTTCCGCCACCACCGCGCCAATGATGAACGCGCCGAGCGCCACGCTGTAGCCGAGTTTGGCCGCCAGCAGCGAAAAGCCGAAACACAAGGCCAAGACGGTGATGAGCAACATCTCGTTGCTCTTGAACCGGGCGACATACCCCAGCAACCGCGGCACCGCCAACAACCCAACCACCAAGGCCGCGACCAGGAAGACGGCCAGCTTCCCTACCGTCAGGCCGACGGCCCCGAGGCTCAGTGTCCCCGTCATGGCAATCGCCGACAGCAAGGCAATCATCACGATGGCCAGCATGTCTTCGATGATGAGGATGCCAAAGATCAGCTCGGCAAACCGCTCCTTGGTCTTGCCCAACCCGGCGAGCGCCTTGACGATGATCGTGGTGGAGGAGATGGAGAGCATCGCGCCCAGGAAGAGGCTGTCCATCGTGCTCCAACCGAACCCCCGGCCGATCTCGTAGCCGACCCAGATCATGAGCAGGATTTCGAGGAAAGCAGCGATGAACGCCGTCCCGCCCACCTGCCGCAGCTTGCGCAGGCTGAACTCGAGTCCCAGCGAGAACATCAACAGGATGACCCCGAGTTCCGCGAGGGTGCGGATGGCGGCCTCGTCGTGGATGAAGGGCGCCGGCGGCGTGTGCGGCCCGATGATGACTCCGGCGATGATGTAGCCGAGCACGACCGGCTGTTTGAAACGGTGAAACACCACCGTCACCAGTCCGGCCACGATCATCACGACGGCCAGGTCTTGCAGGAAAGTAATCGCGTGCATCGGTCAGCCTGCCGAGAGCTTGGGTGCGAACCGGGCGACAGTCAAATCCGCGCCGCTCCGGCAACGAACCGGTGCCTCCACGAGTTGTCGTCGCGCCGGCCTGCCATGGAGCGCGACGCTTCGTCCGGCCTCACAGCGTCCAACCTTGCCGATACTCGCGATGCAGGAGCTTGTTGGCCCCGGGGTCGTTCTTGATTTCCATTTTCGCTCCGTCCCACAGGAGCTGCTTCTGCCGGCGGACGGCGATGTTGCCCAGCAGGCAGACTTCCGTCAGCAGGCCGGAATGGTCGAGGAAGTTCGAGCCGGCCGGAGGGCCGCCGCGACACGCGGCAATCCATTCCTGGTACTGGCCCGGTGAGCGAGGCAATGTCTTGGGCGGCTTCTTGTAGCTCTCCATCCGCGTTTCGGGAATCAGCCGCTCGCCCATGAGCTTGCCTCGGTCGCCGATGTACAGCACGTCGCGCATGGGATCATCGGGATCGAGTTCGTGCGGGCGCGGCGGCTTCAGTCCGCCGTCATACCAAGTCAACGTAACCGGCGGCATTTCTCCGCGGGCCGGGAACTCGAAGCGGACGATCTCGCCGAGGGGGAAAGTCTCGTTGCTCAACTTCGTGGCGCTCGCCTCCACGCTCACGGGATGGCCGAGCTTCAGCGCCTTGAAGACAGTGGAAAGTTTGTGCAAGCCGAGGTCGCCGAGCAGGCCGGTGCCGAAGTCGAGCCAGTTGCGCCAGGTCCACGGATGATACGCGGGATGATACGGACGATAAGGCGCCGGACCCAGCCAGAGGTCCCAATCGAAGCCTTCAGGCACGGGCGGAGTCTCCGGCGGGCGGCCTTCCCAAGTCGGCCAGCTCCAAAAGCGCGCCGGGGACCACACCTGCACCTCGCGCACCGCCCCGATGGCGCCGTCGGCGAGGATCTCGCGCACGACGCGCGCGGATTCGGCGGCCTGCCCCTGGTTGCCGCACTGTGTGGCGACCTTGGCTTGGCGCGCGGCCTCCGTGACTTGGCGTGCCTCCCGCACCGACCAGGTCAGCGGCTTCTCGCAATAGACGTGCTTGCGGCGTTTCAGCGCAGCCATCGTGATGACGGCGTGGGTGTGGTCCGGCGTGGCGATCATCACGGCGTCCACGTCTTCCTTGTCGAGCAGTTCGCGGTAATCGCTGTAAGCCTTGCAGCCGCGGTACTGGCCGGACGGCTGTTGTTTGGCGTAGCTCTCCTTCATCAACCGCTGCGCCGGCTCGCGGCCGCACTGCTGCGCCTCCGTGCCCTGTGACCAGTTCCAGGAGATGTAACCGCCGCCTCCGCGGTTGACGTCGCAGACGGCCACCACTTGGACTTCCGGGAGCGCCTGAAACGCGACCATGTTTTGCAGCCCCTGTCCGCCCAGGCCGATGCCGGCGAGCGTCGTTCGCTCGCTCGGCGGGACTTGGCCCGGCCCGCCCAGGATGTGCCGAGGCACAATGCTCAGTGCGGTCACGGCCGCGGATCGGGCCAGAAAACGGCGTCGTGAAAGTCCGGGTTCCTTTTCTGCGCGCGGGGTGTTGCTCAACGAAGTGGGGTCGTGCATGGAGGGGCCTTGCTGGATGGTGAATCGGAAGAGAGGTGGCCGGTCCCGCTGGCACCGGCGGCGGCCAGCGGCGTCGCGCTGGAAGCCGTGCGGATCGCGACAGCGGCCTTCGGCTTTTCGTTATTCACGTTCATTACGCCTCGGAGTGACTTTCCTCAGACGAGGGCCGCCGTCTTTGGATTCAGCCCCTTGTGGCCGCCGACGCCAGGAGGCTCGCTCTGATTGCGGAATGCAGATTGCAGATTGGAGTCAGAGCCTCACGTCGGCTGCTACGGTTTTGAAAGAGGCTCACTTTGCGCCACATTTTTATCATGAAGGGACTACTCCGGCCAGAGATGCAGCGTCCGCAGCAACCCTTCATTGAGCACCAGAGGCGCAGGACCAAGTACCACCGCCCAGGCAAATCCAAGCCTCAAGGTGGAGCGGCCTTTCAAGCAGTGCCGCTCCAACAGGACGCCGGCGGCTTGCAGGAGAAAATAGATCATCATCGACCCGAAGAGCGCTCGCCGGGTCAGGTAACAGAGGGGCACGTTGATGACCCACTCATGCATGAGGCCGGAGACGGCAAAAACCAGGACCAGCGCGAGCACCGGCCGGCGGCGCAAAGGAACGAACACCACGTCCCGAAACCAATCGCGGAACCAGAGGTTCCACCGCCGGCCCCAAAACTCCGCGACACCCCGCGCGGCCCAGGGGCGTTCGTGCAAGGCCGGAAAGAGCCGGCCGCCGGGCAGGCAGAGCACGGTCATCGCCGCCACCAGGGATTCACTGACGAGCAAGAGCAGGGGCGCCGCCAGATAACTGAGGGGAATTCCCCGGACGTGAAAGGCGCCGACAAGCCGCCAGTAAATCCAATAACCCAGAGAAACCGTGCCGAATAACAGGGCGGCCCGAAACAACACCTGACGAACGTTCGTCACCGGCAGAGAACGCCTCAGTGACTTGGGTGAAGGAAGTATCCAGAACCGAAACGGTCGCTCGCCGCCGGGCGATGGTGCCACGAGCAGCGCGACCAGCTTCATCACGAAGAACAGCAAGGACAGGGCGAGCAGGAAGAGCAGCGTCATCTGCCAGTTCATATCTTCCAGCCAAATCATCCATCTCCTTTAGGCGCGGATGGGTGGATTGAACAGCTTTTCCGCTGGGCCTCTTTCAAAACTGGAGCCGCCGACGTGAGGCTCTGACTCCAATCTGCAATCTGCAATCTGCATTCCGCAATCAGAGTGAGCCTTCTGACGTCGGCTGCTGCGAGGTTTTGAAATCGCCTCCGCCTTCCTCGTCACCGCTTCGTTCGATCGAACTCCGGCGGACTGAGGCACGGCGGCCTTCCACCAAATGGCCGCTTGCAACTTTTGCCCGCCGACGGGTTAATTACCGAAGTCAAACGCGTTATGGCTCAGTTTTCTTACAAGGCCCGGCGGCGGTCCGGCGAAATCGTCCAGGGAGTCCTGGACGTGGTGGACCGCGCGGCAGCGCTGCTGCAAATCGAAAAGATGGGGTTGTTCCCCGTGGTCGTGGACGCCATGAAGGGCGGCGCCGCCCCGGTGCCAGCCGCCGCGGCGGAGAGGTCCAACGGCGGCGGCAGGTCGAGTCTCGCGAACCTGCTGCCGCTGGCCGTCCGCCAGGCGATGAACCGTCAGCGCAAGCCCAAGCTCCAGGAATTGGCCACCTACACCCAGCAGTTGGCCAACCTCCTCCAGGCCGGCATGCCGCTGACGGTGGCGTTGAACAGCATGACCCACCTGGAGTCGAAGGGCATTTCCTCCGAGATCAGCAAGCAACTCAAGCAGGATGTCATGGAGGGCAAGGGCCTGTCCGAGGCCATGCGCAAGCAGCCGCTGATCTTCTCCGACCTCTACGTGAACATGGTGCGGGCGGGCGAGCAATCCGGCGCGCTGGTCGATGTGTTGCGGCGGCTGGCGTCGCACTACGAGCGGTTCGCGGAGGTGCAGTCGAAGTTTGGCGCGGCGTTGATCTACCCGGCCATCGTCATGAGCGTGGGCGTGGTCATCGTGATCTTCTTCATGACCTTCATGCTGCCGAAGTTTCTCACGATCTTCCAAGGCTTGAGAATTCCGCTCCCGTGGGCCACGCGCTTTCTGATCGGCTTGAGTAACGGTTTCAGCAGCTATTGGTGGGTGCTGATCCTGGTCGTCATTGCGATCGTGGTGCTGTGGCAACGGTTCAAAGCCACCGAAGACGGCAAGCGCAAGATCGACGAGTGGAAGATGAGCGCCCCCGTGCTGGGAAAGGTGATCCGCTTGAACATCTTTGGGCAGTTCGCCCGGACGCTCTCGACGTTGCTGGTCAACGGCGTGCCCGTGCTCACGGCGCTGCAAATCACCGAGCAGATCGTGCCCAACCGGGTGGTCAAGGAAGCCATCGCCAAGACTCGCGACGCCGTCACGGACGGCAAGAGCCTCGCGCTGCCGCTGGCCCAGAGCAAAATCTTTCCCCAACTCATGATCGACTTGATCAAGATCGGCGAAGAGACGGGCGATGTGCCCGGCGCGCTCAAGAACGTGGCGGAGACTTACGAGAACGAGCTGTCCATCGCGTTGCGCGTCATGACGAACCTGATCGAGCCGGCGCTCATCATCGTCATGGCCGTCATGGTGGGCTTCCTGTTGTTCAGTGTGCTGTCGGCCATGTTCTCCATCACGGCGAACATCAACCGGTGAAAAGTTCAAAGTTCAAGGTTCCAAGTTCAAAGTTGGCGCGCGGCGTGGCGGCGCCTCGGCAGAGCGCCGCTGTTTCTGTTTCCAAAGAATCGCGGCGCTCTGCCGAGCCGCCGCTAAGGAAGAGTTCAGGGACAGGGGCCTTCACGTTGATCGAGTTGATGGTCGCCGTCGGCATCATGGCGGTGCTGATGTCGGTGGCCATCCCGTCGCTTTACCAGAACATGCACCAGGACTCGATGCGCAAGGCCGCCAGCGATGTCATGGAGGCGTGCAGCCATGCGCGGGCGCGGGCCATTCTCGACGGCGCAACGATGGAACTGCGCATCCGGCCCGCGGAACGGAGCTTCTCCGTGGGCGCGGCGACCGTGAGGGCGGACGACGACACCAGGGGAACGCAGGCGTTTATGACGGCGACCACACCGCTGGATCGGCCCGCGACCTCTGGCGGTGGAGCGGGCTTCTCCGCCAAGCTCTCATCGAGCATCATCATTGAAGGACTGGGCGTGAACGGCGAGGACTGGACGGAAGACGAAGAGGCCCGCGTGCGGTTCTATCCCAATGGCACCTGCGACGAGATGAGCATCGTGCTGCTGTCGGACAAAGGCGAGCGCCGCAACATCTTTCTGGAAGTCGTCACCGGCATGGCGGATTTCGAAACCGATCCTTACAAGTTCAGAGAGCGATGAGGATTTTAGCCAGAGGTCGGAGGTCAGAGGTCAGAGGCCAGAAGCCAGCGGTCTGTGGTCCGTGGTCCGTGGTCCGTGGTCAAGCCGACGTGGCTTCGGCGTTCACCTTGCTGGAAGTCCTGATCGCCATCGGCATCTTCTGCATCGTGTCGTTTGCCGTGTTGGAACTGGTGGTGACGAGCCTCGGCGCGGCGCGGGCGTTGCAGGTGCGGCACGCGGACGTGGGAATGCTGGCCGCGGAATTCGCCGCCACGAACACCATCTTGGAGGAAGGCATCGAGTCCGGTGACTTCGGCGATTTCTACCCTGGCGCGCGCTGGGAGCGAGCGACCGCGGAAGTGGGGACCAACAGCCTGTTCCAGGTGGATTTCACCGTGGCGGAGAAAGTGGGCAAGCATGAAGTGATCAGCACCATGAGCATTCTCCTGCATCGGCCTGGCTCGCCCAAAGGCAAGGCGTTTGGCGGCACCGGCAGCCGGCTGGGAGTGCATCCCATTCCGGGGACCCAATGAAGAGCTTCGTGCAAAACTGTAGCAGCCGACGTGAGGAGGCTCCGTTTCCAATCTGCAATCCGCAATCTGCAATCTGCAATCAGAGTGAGCCTCCTCACGTCGGCTGCTACGAGGTTCTGCAATTGCCTCTGAAGACCACCCGCCACGCTCCGGCTGCCTTTACCATCGTCGAAGTGCTGATGGCGGTGACGATCTTCGGCCTCATCATGGTCGGCATCTACGCGACGTGGACGGCCATCGTGCAGGGCAGCAAGGCCGGCTTGAGCGCGGCGGCGCAGGCGCAACGGGCGCGCATCTCGATCAGGGCCATCGAAGAAGCGCTGGTCACGGCCCAGATGTTCAGCGCCAGCGCCAAACCCAAACGGATGCGTTACTACTTCCTGGCAGATTCGGAGAAGCAGTCGCTCAGCTTCGTCGCCCGGCTGCCGGCCACGTTTCCCGGCGTCGGCCGCTATGGCGACACGGTGGTGCGGCGGATCGAATTCTCCGTAGATGAGAACCGCAACCTGATCATGACGCAGATGCCCATGCTCGTGGCGGACACCGCGGAGGAGCACGACATCAAACCCTACCGGCTGCAACTCGCCCAGGATGTCACGCTGTTCATGTTTGAATTCTGGGACGACCAGAAGAAGGAATACGTGGCCGAGTGGGCGAAGACCAATCAATTGCCCCACTTGGTGCGGGTGGCCGTGGGGCTGGGCAAGATGCAGAACTCGCAAGCGCCGCAGGACCTCGTCACCAAGACCGTCGCCATGCCCGCCATGGCGATCCCGGGCCAATACCAAACGGCGCCCATGATGCCGGGGATGCCGCCGGGAGGAATTCCACCTGGAGGAATCCCGCCAGGAGGAATCCCGCCAGGTGGCTTGCCGCCGGGCGTCTTCCCAGGGGGCGGCCTCCGCCAGCCGCCGATCACGAGATAAACCATGCGCATCACGCTCCAACCCAAGCCGCGCGGCATCGCCTTGATCATCGTGATGCTCATGATGGTCACGTTCATGATGCTGGCGGGCGGGTTCGCCTACTCGATGAAGGTGGAGACGAAACTCGCACGCAACGCGAGCATGGACGCCGAGCTCGAATGGCTGGGGCGCTCCGGGGTCGAGCGGGCGAAGTGGATTCTCGCGCAAAAGTGCGAGCCGGTGGATGCGCTCAATCAAATCTGGGCCGGCGGCGGCGGGAGTTTGTGCGAGTCCAACGGTCCTCTGGCCGGCACCTCGTTGAAGGAGGAGTATGAGTTGGGCCGGGGGAGGTTCTCGGTGAAAATCGTGGACCTGGAGCGCAAGTTCAACATCAACACCATCCGCCCGGACAACCGCGGGCCGCTGGAACAGGCCTTGACCCTGATGAACATCGACGCCGCGGAAGGATCGCGGATCGTCAACGCCATCCTCGATTGGATGGACCCGGACGACCAAACCCAGATCGGCTCCACGGATACCGAGAGCCGGTACTACCTGTCCCTCGATCCGCCGCACGAAGCCAAGAACGGGCCGATCGACGACCTGACCGAGTTGATGCGGATCAACGGGATCACGCCGGCCATGTTCTACGGTTCAGGCGGCGACGTGACCTACTCCCGGTCCATGCCCCGGCTCCCCGGTTTGGGCCACGGCACGCTGGAGGAGCCGACCTATCCGATCGGGTTCAAGGACCTGTTCACCACGCTCTCGACCGGCCGCCTCAACATCAACACAGCCAACACGGACACGCTGCGGCTCCTGCATCGGGATTTTCCGCCGCCCATTTTGGACGTGGACGACATGGTGGCCAACGCCGTCGTTAGCGAACGCGCCGGCCTGGATGGCGTGGAAGGGACCGAGGACGACATGCCGTACCTGTCCGTGGACCAAGTCAATCGCGCGCTCATGAAGGTCGGGCGGCCGGAACTGACGCCACTCTTCATGCAATACGGCGACGTGCGCAGTTCCACCTTCGAGGTCCACGTCACGGCGCAGATCGACAACTACAAGCGGGAATACGTTTGCATCCTGCGCCGCGAAGGCGGGCGTCTGCTATCGCTGTTCCTTTACTGGAAGTAACCGCGACGGGTTCATGAAATTGCCTCGAGGACCGGCCTTGGCCCAACCGTCACGGTTTGCTGGTGACGGTCGCCCACTCGATGGCGTGGCGTTTGGCGTACTCGGCAAAGGCCTTCTCGTTCTGAATCAGCGCCGCGCGCACGACGCTGGAATTGTCCACTTTGGCCATCGCGGGCAAGGTGCCCGGGATGATGCCGGTTTTCCTGTGGACGTACATCAAGGCGAACGCTGCCTGGGCCCCGGCCAAGTATGGAAGTTCCTTGTCCGCCCCCTCGGCAAAGTCCTCGACGGCATCGGCGAGGAATTCCAGTTGCTTGGGGAGGTGAGGAAACAGCGGGCTGCCGAGCTGGGTGAACTCGACCTTCCAGAGGGGCAGGTTGCGCAGGACTTTGTCCACCAGGGTGGGCGTGACCATCGACGCCCCGTGATTTACGAATTCTGCAACTTCAGACATGGGCGGACGCTAGCAAGGCGGCCCGGCGGAGTAAACCGGAAAGAAGAGTAATCCCCTGCATCACTCTTTCACTCGGTCGCGCCGCCGCTGGAACTGGCCTTGGCGTGGTTCAACTCACGACGTTTTGCCGCTGGCCGCTGAGGAACGCGCGGACGTTGGCTACGGCTGTCTGCATCAGCCGCTCGCGCGCTGCCTTGGTGGCCCAGCCCAAATGCGGCGTGATGACGCAATGCTTGGCGGTCAACAACGGGTGGTTCTCCGGAGGCGGTTCGCTGGAAAGCACATCCACGGCCGCGCCGGCGAGGCGGCCTGAGTTCAACGCCTCCGCCAAGGCCGTTTCGTCCACCAGCGGGCCGCGCCCGGTGTTGAGGAGGAAGGCGCTGGGCTTCATGAGGGCGAGACGCCGGGCATCGACGAGGTGCTGCGTGTCAGCGGTGAGCGGGCAGTGGAGGCTGACGACGTCGCTTCGTCGGAACAAATCCTCCAGGGCCGTGAATTCAATGCCCGGCGGCGCCGGCACGGGCGGCCGTGGCGTGTGGACGAGGACCTTCATGCCGAACGCCGACCCCACTTGAGCCACGGCGCGGCCAATGCGGCCGAAGCCGACGATCCCCAACGTCAGGCCGTCGAGTTCGAGCAGCGGGGTTTCCCAATAGCAGAAGTCCGCGCTGCGGCTCCAACGGCCCGCGCGCACGCTCTCCGTGTGCCGGCCCACGTGGTGTGTGAGTTCGAGCAGGAGCGCGAAGGTGAGTTGGACGACCGATCGCGTGCTGTAGTCCGGGACGTTGGTCACGACGAGGCCCCGCTCGCGGGCCGCCGCGAGGTCCACGACGTTGTAGCCCGTGGCCAGGACGCCGACGTAGCGGAGCCGCGGCAGCACCGATAAGACAGTGCGGTCAAGCACGACTTTGTTCGTCAGCACAATCTCCGCGGCGGCGGCGCGGGCCACGGTCGCGTCGCGCGTTGTGCGCTCGTGGATGACGCAGTCACCCACGGCGCGGAGCGGGTCCCAACTCAGGTCGCCGGGGTTCAGCGTGTGGCCGTCGAGGACCACGATGTTCGGCTTCGCAGACATGGGCGGCGAGTGTAGCGGCGGGGCAGGCGAGGGCAATCCTTCCGACAGGGCTGCCTCAAGCTCGGTCCCATGGCGTCCGTAGCGCAGACTTCCGAGTCTGTCGTAGCGCCGGTTTTCCAACCGGCGAGCGTTGGACTAGCCCAGCAGGCTAGGAGTTTTACGGCCCTGCCGACTACAAGTCGGCGATACAGCAGACTGGAAAGTCTGCGCTACGAAGTGTGGCGGATGGGAGCTTGATGCACCCCTGTCCTTCCGAGGACTTCGAACTTTGAACCTTGAACTTTGAACGTTGAACTTCTTCTCCATCCCGCGCACACTCCCGCGCCAGCGAGAAGATGAGTGCGACACGTCATTGCCATCATTGCGGCACGGAGTATCTTCCGAACCGTTCGCCTGGCCGCAGCGAAACCTGCTCCCAGTGCGGCCGGGACCTGAAGGTCTGCCTGAACTGCCTGTATTACGACACGACCGTGGCCTACCAGTGCCGCGAACGCCGCGCGGACCCGGTGGAGGAAAAGCACGTGGCCAACTACTGCGAGTATTTCGACATGGCCAAGCGCCTCTGGACACCCAAGGCCGGCGAAACCAAGCGGGAAGACGCGGCGCGGTCTGCCTTGAAGAAGCTGCTGGGCGATTGACCGTCGCCGGCTCACCGCCCGCGCCTCTTCGTGGAGTCGGGCACGAAGCGATGCTTGACGGTTTCCGGGACCACGCGAATGGGCGTGGTCAGTTTGAGCGGATGTCCGCCCAGGCCGGCATAGGTCAACTCCACTATGAAGGCGGTCCAGCCTTGGGGCGGCTCCGGCACGCGGGCGGTGCAGGCGCCGTCCTGCAGCGTCAGCGGCGTGCTGGTCCAGACGGGGCCGAGTGTTTCGAGCCGGAAATCGCGCGCCTTGGGATTCGTGGCCTGCCAGAGCTTCACTTCTCTCGGCGGATCGGCGGCGTTGACCCGGATGGAGCCGTCCTCGGCCAGCGTCCAGTTGAGGCGGGGCAGCGCTGTGCCGGTCAACAGGGATTGATAGAACGCTTGCAACGTGTCCCAGGCGTCGCTGCCTTTGAGTGAATGGTCGGCGTTGGGAACGTAACGGAGAAACTTGGGGCCAGGCAGGTCGTCCCAGTAGAACTGCGACGAGTCGGGCAGGAAGAACTGGTCGCCCGCCGCGTTGAGGAGGAGCTTGGGCATGGTGAAACGCTGGCGGTAGGAGAGAGGATCTTCGATGCGCGCGAGCGCCTGGAACTGCGGCGTGTCCATCCACTCCATGATGTGATGTTCGACGTAGTCATGGACCGCCGGCGCCCAGAAGCCGTAGGCCGCGTAGTGGTGCTTCATGGAGGGCTGCAGGTTCAACACGTCGATCACAATGGGCGCGATGCCGATCGCGCGCGGGTCCACGGCGGCCGTCGCCCAGGTCGTCCAGCCGCGTTTGGAGGCGCCGGCGACCACGAACCGCTCCATCTTCGCGCCGCCGCCTTCCGCGCTCGCGCAGAAAGCCGTGATCGTGTCCATGGCCCGCAGGACGGCCTTGGTCATCGGCAGGCGCGCCGGCCAACGCTCGTCGCCGGTGCGCAGGAACTGGTCCCACGTGTAGGCGATCAGGTCGTCCTCCACTCGCTCCTGGCCATCCTGGTGAAAGACGAGCGGCTGATTGGGCACTTGGCGCAGTTCGGCGGTGACGGATTTGGTTTCGATGGCAAGGCGCGGCAGATTGCCGTCCGGCCCTTTCTTGGAGTCCTTCTTGTTGTTGCCGCCGCCGATCATCAGGAAGGCCGTGGGACCGGCCACTTCGTTGGGCACGGCGATGAACAGCGTGTGCTGCCACAAGGTGCGGTTCACCTCGTTGGTGGTGAGCCAGGATTGGGAAGTCATTTCCAGCGTGAAGACTTTGCCCTGCGCCGTTGGCGCGGTGTTGACCAGGCGGAAGGAGTAGTTCGTGTCCGGCGCCGCCACGTAGCGGTCGAGCGCGGTCAGCGAGTCGCTGGTCGCGGCGGGCGCGCATGGAGTGAGAAGCGCGACGGAGACGGCGGCGAGGGTCAAGGCGGAGGCGAGCCAACGTCGAACCATCCAGCCGAGGGTGTCGGAAGAAGCGATCACGGGTGCTGAGTTCATGCGCACCGGAGAATGCCCGGTGGCGCGCGAAGACTCAACTGCGGAGTGAAGTCCCGATGCGTTCCGGCATGCGTTGTTCTGCACCTTTGTCTTGCCGCGCCTGCGGTCGCCCCTTAAACCTCTTCCCGCCTTTGACCGCCTTGCCGCAGAGAAGCAGCCAGGCAGCCTGAAACGCTTGAACATTTTGACGCTTTGACCGCCGACACTATGGACGCTCCGATCACGCTCCAGACGACTCCGCCCACGCCCGCCCCCGCTTTGCAGACGTTGCCCGGCGACGACGTGCGCCAGCTCCTGTGGCGCTTCGCGGACCGCTACGACTTCCACATGATCGTGCAGTCCACCCGCGCCGTCGCCCGCGGCCCCGTCGCCCGCGCCGTGGCCAACGGCGAGCGCAACACCCACGACTGGACGCCCGCCAAGGCCGAGTTGCTGAAGCACTTTGACGAGTCGGGCATCACGGCGGCGTTCATGGATCCGGCGGATGGCGGCTTCATCGAAGGACCGAAGAACCTCGCGTTGGCACTCCTGGCGTTTGAACTCTCCTGGGTCGATGCCGGCTCCGCCACGGCGAGCCTCGCGGGCAATCTTGGCTTGTCACCCATTCACGAGCGCGGCACGCCGGAGCAGCGGTCGTACTACATGAGCAAGGCCGTCCCAGCGAAACCGGGCGAAGACCGCAAGCCGTGGCGTTACGCCTTCGCGCTCACCGAGCCGCTGCCGTTTGTCGGCGTGGAAACCGGCATGTTGTGCGGCAAGGTCCGCGTGGCCGAATGGAAGGAAGGGCAGGAACCGCTCCTCCAGGTGGACAAGCGCGGCCGCTTCATCACCAACATGGGCTACGCCAACGTCGTGACCGCCGCCGTCGAAACCGACGACCCGCGCATCAAGACAAGTTGCATGATCATTCTGGAAGAGACGGACCCCGGCGTGTTCGACCGGGGCACGCCCACCAAGAAACTCGTCCACCAGCTTTCCTCAACGCACGATCCGGTCTTCAACCTGAAAGTCCCAGCCAGCCGCATCATTGGCGGCTACACGGTCAAGGACGGCGTCATCGTCCCGAAGTACAGCCACGGCGAAATCATCGAAGCCGTCTTCCGCCGCACGCGCGTGACGGTCGCGTTGATGACCTCGGCGAAGCTGCTGTCCGCCGTTGAGCCGGTCATCCGCTACCAGCGGTCGCGCTTTCGCGGCGGCCAAGGCGCGCCCGGCACCCCGCGCCACGACCTCGGCCTGCAGCAGAAGGAGGATTCGTTGCACCGGCTCATCGACGTGTGGGCCACGGGCGAAGCCAGCGCCTCATTGGGTTTCGAGGCCGCGCGCTTGTTCGACCAGCTTGATCCGCTGGAGAAAGTGAAAGAGCGGATTCTGGAAGAGAAGAAGCTGACTGGCCGCGCCGCGTTCCGGGAGCTGGCGAAGAAGCAGTCCGAGGCGCTGGAGCTCCTTCAGCTTAAATCCCGTCCTGCCGGGCAGCGCGACTCGACGCGATTGGCCCAGCTTGAATCGGACGAATTGGTCCGATTCGTTCAACTGGACGCCCTGGCCAATGTCTTCTGCCCCGCCTGCAAGCTGTGGAACACCGGCCACGGCGCGACCATGATGCGCGAAGCCGTGAGCCTCATGGGAGGCTACGGCATCACGGAGGACTGTCCGGGATTCCTCGCGCAGAAGTGGGTGGACGCCCAGCTCGAAGCCACCTACGAAGGCCCCGAAGCAGTGCAGCGGCTCCAGCTTTCCGTCACGATGGGCAACGAGGTCTTCCTCACCCAGTATCAGCAGTGGATCGCCGACATGCGCCGCATCGCCAGCGACAAGCCTGGCACCGGCGCATGCACCCTGGCGACCGCGATGCAGATGTGGTTCTGGACGTTCGGCCACCTCCAGACCGCCCTCGACGCCGACGGCGCCAAGCTCTACCACAAGACGCGCCAGGGCGTGACCTTCGCGTTGGCGGACGCGCTGTGCTGGCTCCTCGCCGCCCGCCAACTCATTCTCGATGTGCTGGAGCTGGAAGCCAAAGGCCCGGCCAATCCGAACCTCGCCGATGGCTTGCCCGGCTTGGTGGGTTTCTACACGGACCTCGCCCACGTCCAGGCCGCCCGCGCTTCCGGCGAAGTGGGCCGCATTTGCGCCGAGTTGGTTTTCGGCTACAACCAACATCCCGGCTGGACCGGCGAAAGCTGTCACGCGTGCTACGCGGCGGAAGACCTCGACGCGCTCGAAGGCTTGATCCCCGGTATTGCCAGCAGCGCCCGCGCGGTTTCCGACGTGACCGAACCCGGCCAGGAGCATCCGGTCAAAGCCGGCCCGTGCGTGTGTTTCACGGGCCTTGAGGCCTTCGCCCGTCAGCGGGTGAAGCTCGACGGCTGTCTCACCGGCGCCCGCCTCGCCAAAGACCGCGCGGCCGAGGCGCTGACGAAGGTGATGATCCCGGAGGCGCTGGACTATCCGATGTAGGACGGGTGTGAAGATTCGCTTGATGGCCTTTGGACCGAAGGGCAACATCCGGCCCTCGAACGCAAATGCCCAAGAGCCGGAAATCCGATCGCGGTTATTTGGTCTTTATCAGCCACTCGTCGAGGGACAGGTGGATGGCGCGCCAACTGGCAAGACTGATTGACGCTGCCGGAGGCAAGCACGGTCTCAAGACTTTTCTGGATGAGAAAGATATTCAGAGCGGCGACTCCATTCCTGAGACTATCCGTGAGAACCTCCGGCGTTGCGATGAACTCGTGGTTCTGTTGACCCGCAACTCGCTCCACCGCGAGTGGGTGTTGGTGGAAATTGCGGGGGCGTGGGTGTTGGGGAAAAGGGTGGTGGCGGTCATGGATCAGGTGCTGCCCAAGGAATTGCCCAATGTGATCGCCAACTGCCGGGCAGTTGACCTGAACGAGTTTGATACCTACCTTGCCGACGTGAAAAACCGAGCACAGAAATCAAGAACCGTATGACCGGCCTTCACAATGTTTTCCTGAGCTACGCCCGCAAAGACGCAGCCCATGCTGACAAGCTGCGGCGTCTGCTGAATGCGCGGCGTGATGTCAGACTGCTTTCGACGGACGATCTCAGTGGCGGCCAGAATTGGCAGGCCAAGCTCAAGGACGCCTTGGTCAAGAGCGACTTGTTCGTCTTGATGGTTTCCCCGGACTCCCTTACCTCGCCTTGGGTTGTGCAGGAACTCGGCGCCGCCTGGGCTTTGGAGAAGCCGATCCTCGTGGTGGTGGCTGGCACCACTCTCCCGATGAGGTTGCCGGTGGAGTTGGAGCGGAGGCAGTTCGCTCGCATTCGCGACTTTAGGAAGCCCGAAGATTTCGACCGGTGGCTGGAGCGGTCGGGAGAGGCTCTGGCTGCCTGAAGCTTGACGGCTGTCTCACCGGTGCCTGGCTTGCCGAAGACCGCGCCGCCGAGGCGCTGGACTATCCGATGTAGAAAAGAAAGACCGGGCGAAAGCGCCCGGTCTTGCACGGTTCAAATGGTCTCAGTTCACGGACTGACGACGCGATAGAAGCGGCTTCCGGTGGGCGGCAGCGGGCCGGGATCAGCAAAGGTCCGCAGCGTGCCATCGCCGGTGAGGTTCGTCAGGATGCCCCATTGAGGGGCGGTGACGGCATCCTTGTATTGGATGGTGTAGGTGTAATTGGCCTCCGTCAGCAGGGCGGCGGAGAAAATCCCAGGCGTGCTGGCGGAGTTCACAATCGTTGGCGGCGACGGCAGCCGCACGATCTGGAAATCACTGAACGTGCCCGTGACCAGTTTCCCATTCCGGTGGGACACGACGCCCACGCCGACGAGCAAGTCCGCGCCCAGAGCCGCAGTGGTGCTTCCCAGAACCGTCCACTCCGCTCCGTTGGCGCTGCGGAAGGTGGTGAACTGGTTCCCGACGCGGAGGAGGCGCAGCCAGGCGTTGGGCAGACCGTTCGGCACCGCTACGGAACCCAGATTGGCGGTGGAGCCGCCGGTGCTGGCACGTACGGTGGTGCTGATCGAATCATCGCCTGGGGCCGGTGGCGTCACCGAGACGGTCACGTTGCCGGCATTGGTGGCGGTGCTGACGCGCGCCATGAGCATGGCTTTGGCGGTGGTTTCCAAATGGTCCGGCGTCCCGACGAGCGAGGTCACCCGCACGCGGGCGTCAAAGTTTCCGTTTACCGTTTTGTACAGGAACTGAAGTTGGTCGATCGTGCCGGCGACATTCAAGCCGCCGCCACTGACCTTGAAGCTGTAACCGCTCCCCACGTCGTTCGTGCCTACGGGGTTCAAGGCTCCGACGACGGCGCCCGCCAACCCCACGTTCGTGCAGACCAGATCGACACCCTCTTGCGGCAGCATGTTGCCGTATTGGTCTCCGACGTTGGCAATGTTCAGCGTGAAAGTGGAACCCAGGAGGCCGCCGTCCACCGTGATGTAAACGGATTTGCCGTCAGGCTGGATCGCGACACTGGAAGGTCCGAGGGTCGTACCGCCGTCGATGGTGTAGTTGGCGGTATCAACCGACGTGCCTCCGGTGGTGTCCAGCAACTCGTCAAAGCGGACCACGATGCTGGTCCCGTCCAGACTCGCGGCCGACACCACCACGGGCGGCGTCACGTCCTGAGTGACGATCAGGCTGACCACGGCGCTGGTGACCATGTTGAACGCATTCGAGGCCACGACCTGGAAGCGTGCTCCGTTGTCCGCCAACGCGGTGCTCGCCAGGGAGAGGGTGGACTTGGGAAAGACCGTGACCGCGTCAGGAATGTTGGTGAACGTGACGGCGTCGCCCGTGTCGCGCTGCCACTGCAAGAGCCGGGGTGCGGCGCCGGTGACCGTCACGGAGAAGCTGACGGGGGTGTTCAAGGCCACCGCGACGCTGGTCGGCTGGCTGGTGAAATCGACCGGCGCGTTAGGGTCGGTGGCCGGGGCCACGCCGTTGTTGATAGCCAATTGCACGGCGCGGAGGAAAATGTCTTCACCGGTCGGAGTCAGGTTCTCTCTGCCGGTGTACAAGGGAATGCCGTTGGGCGCGGCCGCCGACTCACGCGTGCCGCCCGCGATGAACATGCGGTAGCCGGCAAGTATGTCCAATCCCGTCCGCACCGCCGTCCCGGCCGGGAAACCCACGATCGCATAGCCGGTGTTGGTCTTTCCTCCCCCCACGATGTTTTCATTGGCAAAGATGGCTTTGACATACACGATGCCCCCGGCGACGGGAGCATTCAGCATATGGCTCGTGTTGCGGTCCATGGGCTCCTCGTAAAGTGCTGCCGTGTTCGTGCCGCTCATGAAGACTCCCCCGAAGAGGAAATCGGCGGCGGCACTTTCTGGATTCGCTGCGCTCCACTCGGTCGGGATGTCGTCGGGGCCGACGTCCCCGGTGAACCAGCCAAAGCGGTTCCCCTGGGGCCGGACCAAATAGGGACTCATGCAGATCAGCGGCTTGGTGATGTTGGTGTTCCACTGCGGCCCTTGCGGCGCCTGGACCTGTCCGCTGGCGTTCGCCCGGCCGACGATGATCAGGTCGTTGGTGTTGAGGGCGTCGATCTCCACCTGGGTCAGGTTCGTGTTCTGGCTGTCTGGCCCGTTGTAGCGATTGACGTTGTGGCCGGCGTTCTGCAGCAACGTGACGAAGCCCTGGTCGGTGAAGTTGGTGCCCGGCCCGCTGAAGCCGAGCGGGGAGGCGTCACTGACCCACAGGATGTTCGCGGCGAAGACCGAAGGACCGCCCACCAGACCGACTAGGGCGGCGGCAGCGGCCAGACGCGCCCGCCAGGAGGGCCGTGCAGCGCGGCGCGGAATGAGGGTTGAGGGGCGGGCCGGACGCAGAGCGCCAGCCTGGTTGGATCGGGCGAGACGGAGGAATGACGGAGTGTTCATAGTTGCGAACGGAACTGTCTGGTTTTGGACACGCATCGTGAAGCAGAAGACAAGGAGACGGGTTGAGAGGTCACCGTGCCATCTCTGCTGACGGCGGCGACACTGCCACTGCGACGCCGCCGATGTCAAGGCTGGCTTGTGCTCGGTGTCAGCTTGCCCGTTGCAGCGCCCGATCGAGGCGGGCCAGGACGCGGTCTTTGCCGAGCACCTCGAGCAAGTGATACAGGCTTGGGCCACTGGTCTTGCCGGTGGTGGCCAGCCGGGCGGGATGCACGAGCACGCCGGCTTTGACGCCGAGTTCTCCCGCCGTGTTCTTGAGCGCGGCTTCGAGCGCGGCGTAGTTGAAGTCCTTCACTTGGGCGAAGGCGTCGCGGAGCTTCTGCAGGCGCGGCTGGTTCTCCGGCACGAAATCCTTCTTGGCCGCTTCGGGATCGTAGGTGACTGCCTCCGTGAAGTAGAAGCCGGCGTAGCCCGGCAGTTCGTTGAAGAGCTTGATCTTGCCTTTGCAGGTGTCGATGGCCTTCTTCACGTAATCGAGCGGATACTGGTTCGTGTCGAGGCCGGCCTTGGCGAAGGTGTGGACGGCAAGTTCATGGAAGCGGTCGTCGCTCATCGTACGCACGTATTCGAAATTCATCCACTTGAGCTTCTCCATGTCGAACCGGGCGTTGTGGCGGAGAACTTGCGGCAGGTCGAACAACTCGATGATCTCTGAGATCGGCAGGATCTCGCGGTTGTTCTTCGGCGACCAGCCGAGCAAACAGAGGTAGTTCACCACCGCTTCGGGCACGAACCCGTCGTCGATGTAGGTCTGGATCGTCGCCCCGACGTCGCGCTTGCTCATCTTGGTGCCGTCGGGATTCAGGATCAGCGGGATGTGCGCGTACTTGGGCGGCTGGACTCCGAAAGCCTTGAAGAGGCAGACATGCTTGGCGGTGTTCGAGAGATGGTCTTCACCGCGGATGACGTGCGTGATGCCCATGTCCAGGTCGTCCACCACATTCGTGAGGTGGAACACCGGCTGGCCGTCCGAGCGCACGATCACAAAGTCCGGGTCCTGCGCTTCGCGGTCGGTCAGATCGCGCTTCACTTCGCCGACGACGAGGTCGTGGATCACGACTGGTTCGCGCTGCATCTGGAACTTGATCGCGCCCTCGTGCTCGTAGGCCAAGCCGTGCGAGAGCAGCGCCTGCACGCGCTCGTCGTAGCGTTGCCGGCGTTGGGACTGGTAGTACGGGCCGCGGTCGCCTTTGTCCGGGCCGGTGGCGTCGCTGGTGAGCGGGCCTTCGTCCCAGTCGATGCCCAGCCAGTGCAGGCCGCGGAGGATGACATCGACGGCGGCCTGCGTGTTGCGGGCGGTGTCGGTGTCCTCGATGCGGAGGATGAACTTGCCGCCGGTGTGGCGGGCGAAGAGCCAGTTAAACAACGCCGTGCGGGCGCCGCCGATGTGGAGAAACCCCGTCGGACTGGGGGCGAAGCGAACTCGTGTGCTCATGGTGGGATGGGGGAGAGGGTTGAGAGCTTGTGGCGTGGCCGTGTTCGTTGGTTCAGTTGTCAAATCGTCAGTGCGCTGGATCGTCCAGCCGGACGGAACTTAGTCTTCATCGCGGTGTGAGCGCAAGGCTGGGGCCGGCGAATCACCGCCGGCGATTTCAAAACTCTGTAGCCGCCGACTCTCCTCACGTCGGCGGCTACACTTTTGAAAGAGGCTCACCGGTTTGTTCATTGGGCTGTTGCTGGAACTCGGCTGTGCCCGGCCTGATTCAAGCGTCGCCCGCGCCAAGCCAGGAGCGCCACCGCCAGCCCGGCCAGCACGGTGGAGAAGGCGAACACCGGTCGCAGGCTGCCGCCGAACACCGCGGAGAGCCGGCCGCCGGCCCAGTTCGCGAACATCGGGCCGAGGCCGGAGCCGGCCAACACCAGCAGTGTCTGAGCGGTGGAACGGACCTCCTGGCCGGCGAGGGCGTTGGCCAGCAGGCTGGTGCCGGCAAAACTCAAGACCACCACCGCGCCCACCAAGACGTAGCTGAACGAGAGCACCCACACGTCGCTGATCGTGGCATACAGCCATTGCCGCACGAGCAGGGCCAGCGCGCCCGCCAGGATCACGGCGGTGTAATTCCAGCGCCGCAACAGCACGGGTTGCCACTGGAAGAGAGCGAATTCAAACACCACGCCAATGGCTTGCGCTGGTCCCAGCCAGGCGCGCGGCACGCCCAGGTCTTCCAACAGCGGCAGCGAGTAAAACGTGAGCAGCGAAAACGAGCCGGCCAGGAAGAAATAGGCCAGGAGCAACGTGACGTAGTTGCCATTCGTGAGCAGCCGGCGCAAGGCGGGGCCGTATCGCTCGTGTCCGCCGTGCGGGTGCCGATGCCAGGCGCCGGGCGCGGTGTGCGGCAACTTCCAACTCACCGCCGCCATCACCAGGCCCATCGCCATGCCCACGTAGAGCACGAAGTCCAGCTTCGCCGAGCGGCCCGGCGCGACCCAGAGCGAGATCGGCAGGAAGGGGATGATCCAGCCCAGTGATCCCCAAGCGCGGACTTTGCCGAATTGCTCTTGTGGCTTTGGCAGATGATGAAACGCCAGCGCGCCCACCAGCATGAAGTTGGGATTCAGAAACGCCGTCAGCAGCGTGAACGCGACCAGTTGGCCGGCGAAGCTCGTTTCCCGCGCCAGCAAGGCCAGCGAGCCGCACGCGCCCAGGTTCAGCAAGATGAACAACCGGTCCAGCGGAATGAAGCGGTCCGCCAGCATTCCCCAGATGAACGGGAACACCAGCATGGCGGAAGACGACGCGGCCAGGATCAGGCTGATGTCGCCCACACCGAGGCCGCGGTCGCGCAGGAGCAGTGTGACGAACGGAATCACCGCGCCCCCCACGGCGAACTGGGCGGCCATAGCGACGCAGAGCACGCGCGGAAGGCGCGGGGCGGTCGTGGTTGAAGACGAAGCGATCACGGTGTTCTCTTCAGAGGCGCGGGAGTCTGGCGTTTGGTCGGGGGCGCACAAGTGAAATGATGGACCGTGGCTTGGTTGTTTTGTTGAGGGGCGTCTCGGGAATGACACTGCGCCGCACGTCTGCGGCTTGCGTGGCGCAGACTTTCGAGTCTGCCGTATCGCCGACTTTCCTGTCGGCGAGGCCGGCGAAGCTCCAAGACGCCCCAAGAAGGTCCGAGGCCGGTTCCGTTCGAGTGCGTCGCCGGTTAGAAAACCGGCGATACAGCAGGCTGGAAAGCCTGCGCTACGGTGGCATGGCCACGAGAAGCGATTTCAAAGCCCCGTAGCAGCCGACGTGAGGAGGCTCAGACTTCAAGGGAAACAGAGCCTCCTCACGTCGGCTGCCACGATTTTGCAGGAAGCTCACGATTCGCCTGCTTTGTTGAAGGGCGTTGTCAGCCGTCGGGATCAGGCGATGTCAGCTCCCTCCGGTCGCCTCGCGAAATCATCGTAGAGAGATCGCAGCACTTCGCGGAGGTTGCCCCGATGTTGCTGGAACAATCGCCGCCCGCGCTCGCGCAGCTCCGGCCCGACTTCTCCGAGCAGTTCCGTCAACACGCCGTCCAGAAGTTCCGGCGTGGTCCGGCACTCGATGAGCACCGGCAACAGGCCGGGCCGATGAGCCGTAACGATCAGTCCGCGGCCTTCGCGGCTCCAGCGGCGGAAACGCCACCAGTGCCAGCGCGGGAGTTGCTCCGCGCCGTCCAGCAGGATGATGTCGCGCGATCCGAGGTCAGCGAAGAAATTGGGCAAGAACCCATCCGGGAACACCCGGTGCTCTTCGTCCAGCCGCAGTGGCTTGGGCGTGAAGCCGAGTGATCGCAATCGGGGCGCGAGGTCTTCGAGCAACGTCGTTTTGCCGGTGCCTTTGGGGCCGACGATCGCTGCGCGGAAGTCGAGGGCATCGAGCCGCGACAGCAAATCCTTCCACGTCGCGCCCACTGGCCGGTAGCGCACGCCCTGGACGCGGTCAGTGGAAAACGGATTGTCGCAGGCGCGCATGAAGGGCCTTCATGCACGGTCCAGTCGCACCTCCTGCCCGTCCGGAGCCAGCGCAAATTCCGCGCGCGTGGAATCCTTCGAGGGCAAGGCGATGAGTTCGACCGCCCAGAGGAGGGAGATGAGCTTGCCGGAGAAGCTGTAGGGCGTGGCAGGAAGCTGAAAGCGAAACGGGCGCGCCTCGGCGGCTTGGGGGTTCTCGAATGTGACCGTGTCCACCACGCCCACGTCTTCGGTGCCCTTGCCGCGCGTGAACCACAGCAGCCGCACCTCGACGGATTTCGGTGGCGTGTCCAATTCCCAACCGGCTGCACCCACGAGTTCGTCGTCGGGCTGGAAGATCCTTCGCTCTTCACGGATGCCGATGCGGAGCTGGTTCATGGCTGTCCTTTCGTCACCGGCTTCTGCGGCCCGACGGTGACAGGGAATTCCTCCTTCACATCCGGCCACCACTGGATGTCGCCTTCCACGCGCAGCGCCCAGACGATCTTGTTGTTGGGAGCTTCCCAGGAGTGCATGAGTCCGGCGGGAATCGTCACGCGCGCCGTGCCGCGGCCCATGGCGCGCCGATCCGTCGTCCCGGCCAACTCCAGGGTGGCGAAGACGTGCTTGTCGGTGCTGGTGCTGGTGCCGCGCCGATAAGTGGCTTCTTCGCGCCCCTCCAGAAAGACGCGCAGGCCGCGCAGCACGCTGGTGCGCCCGCGGAGTTCCCAGGTCACCTCCGTTGTGCCGCCTAGCGCAGGCGAACCGGGCGAGACGATGAGCCTGGGCACCGGGTTGAACAAGCCGAGCAGCACGTAGAAGACGTAGCCGATCATGACCAGGCCGATGGCCACAAACGGCAGCATGAACACGGTCAGCAACCACTCCGGGCGATGCTGCAGCCAACTCCGGACGACCTGCGTCACGAACACGGACACGATCCCATTCCAGAAGGCGGCGACGAGAATCGCGCCCACGAGCTTGGCGCCGCGCGACACGCCGGGCTTCAGCACGCGGTGGAGGGCCTCCGAGTCGTCACCGGCCAAGGCCGAGGCCCTTGCTCTCGCGAGAGCGGTCGGCGGACGCAAGGAGTCGTAGCGCACCTCCCACGCCCGCTTCCGGTTCGCCTTCCCCATGCCCCAGAGAACCAGACCGGGTAACAGGACGAACAGCAGCGGGACCAGGCCGAACCACATGTCGCCGGTGAAGCCGCGCTCCAACACCGCGTCGCCCGGGTCGCGCGGGTTGACCCAGCAGACGGTCTTCGCATCGGGCGGAAAGCGACGGACGACTGCGGCCTTGCCCTCGTAGCCGCTGGAGGAGCCGGTCATGAACTTGTAGCGATTGGAGCGGTGCTCGCGCCCGTTCACTTCGTAACGGTAGAAGATGGCGACGCTGTAGGTCCTGCCGCCCATACTGCTGCTGTGGCTGCGGACCTCGCTGGAGAGGACGACACACGGCGTCTCGATCCAGTCGCGCGCCCGGAGCACCGACCACGCGGGCCGCACCCCGACGAAGTAAAACGCGACCAAGCCGACCACGACGAAGAAGCTCAGAAACGCCACAACGATCTTGGGGCCTCGACTTCCCGCCGCATCGGACAACGGCTTGCTGGCCGCGGCGGCGTCCTCGCCCTGGCCACGGAGACGCCGCAGCGCGCCACGTCCCACGAAGTAGAGTCCGCCTCCGCCGATGGCGACGAAGAGCAGCGGAAACAGAATGGTCAGTCCCATCCACAGGCTGGGCCGCTGCAGCACCGCTTCGTCCGGCGCCGCGGGATTGACGTAGCACACGGCCTTGGTGTCCGCGGGGTAACGGTCGGCCAGTCGCTGGGCTTGGGCGTAGTCTGCGAAGTTTTTGTTCTTGAACGTGACGCGGCGGGAAGTGTGGACCTGGCCGGCCACGGAATAGCTGTATTCCACCTCGACCACGAAGCCCACGGCGCTGCGGCCCGTGCCCTCGGGCTGCGCCACGCGGCTGGAGAGAACGTCGCATTCGGTGGCGGGCCAGGAGCGGGTGCGCGCGCCTTGCACAAAGTCGCGCCCGACCAACCAGACAAACAGCAGGCCCATTCCGAAGAAAACGGCGAAGAAAAGCACGGCGACCGCCGAGCCGCGACCGCCGCCGGCCCTCGCCGACAACCTGAATCTGTTTGTTGCAGGCATGGTGTGCGGGCGCGTTTATCGCCGATGGCGGGCGCGTTGCCAAGCGGGAGTTGACGCCGTTGCGTTGCCTGGAGGTGGAACTCGGCCGCCACCATTGGCCCGCGAGACTCTCGAGTGAGGTTGAAGCGTTGAAGCGTTGAAGAGGTTTCATGGGCTGGCTTCGGCCCAATGCTGGAGCCGCTTCAACGCTTCATCGCTTCAACCCTTCAACGCTTTCCCGTCGCTCCGCCGCGTAAGCCCGCTGGCCGCGGCAAGGAGTCCACGCCCATTTTTCCTCTCGCTCCGGCGAGTCCATCCGCGTAGCTTCCCGCCATGAGCGGAGCCGGTTCCAAGCTTCTCGCGAGCGGCCTGTGCCGGGCCGCCGTGGCTTTGCATTTGACCATGTTCAGCGTCTTCGCCGCCGACTTTACCGCCGCGCGCCAGCGCATGGTGCGCGAGCAACTGGCTGCGCCGGGACGCGACATCACGAACCGTCAGGTGTTGGCGGCGATGGCCCGCGTGCCGCGGCACGAATTTGTGCCGGAGAACGCGCGCGACGGGGCCTACGCCGATCACCCGTTGCCCATCGGCCACGGGCAGACCATCTCGCAACCCTACATCGTGGCTTACATGACCGAGGTGCTGGAACCGAGGCCCACCGACCGGGTGCTGGAGATCGGCACCGGCTCCGGCTACCAGGCGGCGGTGCTCGCGGCGCTGGTGAAGGAGGTTTATTCCATCGAGATCATCGAGCCGCTGGCGCGCCGCGCCGAAGCGGACCTGAAGCGTCTCGCCTACACCAACGTCCACGTCCGCGCCGGCGACGGCTACAAGGGCTGGCCCGAAGCCGCGCCTTTCGACGCGATCATCGTGACGTGCGCGCCGGAGGAAGTGCCGCAACCGCTCATCGACCAACTTAAGGAAGGCGGGCGCATGATCATCCCCGTCGGCCCGATCTACGACCAGAACCTCTACCTGCTGACCAAGAAAGAGGGGAAGGTGCTGCGCCAAGCAGTGCTGGCCGTGCGGTTCGTTCCCATGACCGGCGGGAAGAAATGAGCGGTGGTTCTTGAGTACAAGAGCCATGCCCCCACTTTTCCTGCGCAAATGGAAAGCGGTCAGGGCTGTGGAATTTAGGCACGGTGCCGACCCCGGAGTCATCCAGCCATGAACCTGACGCACCCCACCACCATCACCTTCCTGATCTACATCGTTGCGATGGTCGGCATCGGCTTCGCCGCGTGGCGCAGAACGAAGAATCTGTCGGACTACATCCTGGGCGGACGGCGGTTGGGCAGCTTCGTCACGGCCATGAGCGCGGGCGCGTCGGACATGAGCGGCTGGCTGCTGATGGGCTTGCCGGGAGCGCTCTACGGGGTGGGTTTGTCGGAAAGCTGGATCGCCGTGGGCCTGATACTCGGCGCGTGGTTCAACTGGTCGCTGGTGGCAGGCCGGCTGCGCGTCTATACGGAACTCACGCGCAACGCGCTGACGCTGCCGGACTATTTCACGTATCGCTTCGAGGACCGGAGCCGGCTGCTGCGGGTGTTGGCGGCGGTGGTCATCCTGGTGTTCTTCACGATCTACTGCGCGTCGGGGATGGTCGCAGGGGCGCGGTTGTTTGAGCGGACCTTTGGCCTGAGTTACCCGGTGGCGCTGTGGACGAGCGCGTGCGCCACCATTGTGTATGTGTTCATTGGCGGGTTCCTGGCCGTGAGTTGGACGGACACGGTGCAGGCGTTGCTGATGATCTTTGCGCTGCTGCTCGCGCCGGTGGTGGTGCTGGTGAAGGCGGGCGGGCTGCACCAGACCCTTGATGCGATTCGCGCTGTGGATGTTCAACGCCTCGACTGGTTTCGTGGCACGTCATGGATTGGGATTGTCTCCCTGATGGCTTGGGGGCTGGGCTACATGGGCCAACCGCACATCCTGGCGCGGTTCATGTCGGCGTCTTCCATCAAGGTGATCCCCAACGCGCGGCGGATTGGCATGACGTGGATGATTCTTTGCCTGCTGGGCGCGGTGCTGGTCGGGTTCTTCGGCATCGCTTATTTCGCCGCGCACCCGGAGCAGGCGGCGCCGGTGCAGGCCAATCGCGAAACTGTGTTCATCACGCTGTCGCAAGTGCTGTTCAATCCGTGGATCGCCGGCATCCTGCTGTCGGCCATTCTCGCCGCGGTGATGAGCACGCTGTCCTGCCAGTTGCTCGTCTGCTCGTCGGCGCTGACGGAAGATTTCTACAAATCGTTCCTTCGTCCGAGCGCGCAGCAGACGGAACTCGTCTGGGTCGGCCGGGCGATGGTGCTGATGATCTCCGCCATCTCCCTCGCCATCGCCTCCAACCCGGAGAGCCGGGTGTTGGGCCTGGTCGGCTACGCGTGGGCGGGCTTCGGGGCGGCGTTTGGGCCGGTGGTGCTCTTCTCCGTGCTCTGGCCGCGCATGACCCGCAATGGCGCGCTGGCCGGGATGCTCGCAGGTGCGCTCACGGTCGTTATCTGGCGCCAGGGCGCTTGGTGGGGACTGTATGAAATGGTTCCGGGTTTCGGCCTGTCGTGCCTGGCCATCGTTCTTTTCAGCCTGCTGGACCGCGCACCGGCTCAGACCATCAAGGACACCTTCGCCCGAATGCAGCAACAGACGAGGCAATTTCAAAACTCGGTAGCAGCCGACGTGAGGAGGCTCAAACTTCAAGGGAAACAGAGCCTCCTCACGTCGGCGGCTACGGTTTTGAAAGAGGCTCAGACAACGCAAGGCAACCTTGCCGACAGGGCCGCCCGTTCCGTACTCTAGCCGCCAACGATGAACCCGCTTCGATTCATCTTCAGGAAGTGTTCGTTCGCGGCGGCGGCCCTGCTGGCTGCCGAAGCGTCCTTTTCCTCTTTCGCCGAGTCCGCACTCATCACCGCCTCTTCCGTCTATGACGACAGCTACCGCGCCGAGTTTGCCTTCGACGGCGATCTCAACACGCGCTGGGCCAGCGGCGGTCAGGCGCGCTTGCCCGCTTGGCTGCAATTCGACCTCGGTTCGGTCATGGCGTTCGACCGCATCGTCATCCACTGGGAGACGGCGTGTGCGACGGAGTACGAAATCCAGACTTCGGAGACTGGAACCGCTTGGAGGACCGTCCTGCGCAAGACCGGCGGCCAGGCCGGCAAAACTGAATTCAGCGGACTCGCGGCGCGCGGGCGGTTTGTCCGCATCAGCGCGCTCAAGCCGAAGGGCTTCAGCCATGTCTCGATCTGGGAGGTGGAATTTCCAGAGAGCCACGTGGTGGCGGTCCTGACCTCAGCACGGCAAGCGACGGCAGAGAAGCGGGCGCGGCAGATGCGGGAAACCCTGGCGCGCATCACTCAATCGGGCGCCAAGGAAATCGTCTTTGCCGCGCGGCGTGTCGTGGGCGAGCACTGGTACGCCAACTTCGGCTATTACGCGGCCGCCTCGAAAAAGCCCTACTTCGGCACGGAGAAGCTCTATCGCGACGGCGCGAAGCTGTATCGGCTCAACCTTGAAAACCGCCAACTCGCCACCTTGCTTGACGATCCCCAGGGCGGCATCCGCGATCCGCAGGTTCATTACGACGGCCGGAAAATCCTCTTCGCCTATCGCCAGGGCGGCACGGAGAACTTCCACCTTTACGAAATCAACTGCGATGGTAGCGGGCTGCGGCAGCTTACGGACGGGCCGTTCGATGACATCGAGCCGAGTTATCTGCCGGACGGCGGGATTGTCTTTGTCTCCAGCCGGGCCAAGCGCTGGGTGAATTGCTGGACGACCCAGGTGGCCGTGCTGCATCGCTGCGACGCCGACGGCCGGAACATCCGCGACCTCTCCAGCAACAACGAGCACGACAACACGCCTTGGCCGCTGCCCGACGGGCGCATCCTCTACACGCGCTGGGAATACGTGGACCGCAGCCAGGTTCACTACCATCACCTCTGGACGGCCAATCCCGACGGCACCGGCCAGACGGTCTATTTCGGCAACCTGCATCCCGGCGTAGTGATGATTGACGCGAAGCCCATCCCTGGCACGGAGAAGATCGTGGCGTCGTTCTCGCCCGGCCACGGACAGACCGAACACGCCGGCTGGATTGCGGTCGTGGATCCCAAGGGCGGCCCGGACGCACAGTCTTTCGCCAAGCGCATCACCGCCGGGCAGGATTTCTGCGATCCGTGGGCGCTGTCCGAAGATTGTTTCCTCGCGGCGCGCGGCAGTTCCATCGTCCTGGTGGATGGGAGCGGCAACGCGCTGGAACTGGGCCAACTTCCTGCCGCCGACATCAAGGCCGGCCTGCTCGCGCATGAGCCACGGCCGATGGCGGCGCGCGAACGCGAGCGCGTCATTCCTGCGCGCGCCAACCCGGCGGAACCCACGGGCCGCTTCGTGCTGGCGAACGTCTATGACGGACGCAACATGGCGGGCGTGAAGCCGGGCGAAATCAAGAAGCTCCTCGTCCTGGAAACGCTCCCCAAGCCGATCAACTTTACCGGCGGCATGGAACCGCTGAGCTACGGCGGGACGTTCACGCTCGAACGCATCCTCGGCACGGTGCCGGTGGAGGCGGACGGCTCGGCCTGCTTCGAGGCGCCCGCGCTGCGGAGTCTGTTCTTCGTGGCGCTGGACGAGAAGGACCTCGCCGTGAAGCGAATGCAGAGTTTCACCACCTTGATGCCGGGCGAAACCACCGGCTGCGTGGGCTGCCACGAACACCGCGTGAAGCCGCCGGCGTGGGACAACCGGCGCCGCCTCCTGGCCCTCGCTCGCGAGCCGAGCCGCCTCACGCCGATCTCCGACGTGCCGGAGGTGCTCGACTTCCCGCGCGACGTGCAGCCGATTCTCGACCGCCATTGCCTCAAGTGCCACGACTGCGACCAGCGCCAGGGCGGGGTTGTCCTGAGCGGCGACCGCGGGCCGCATTACTCGCTGAGCTACTTCACGCTCACGGCGCGGGACCAGTTGGCTGACGGCCGCAACCGGGCCATCAGCAGTTACGCGCCGCGCAAGCTCGGCAGCGGCGGGAGCGCGCTCATGGCCAAGCTGGAGCCGGCCCATCACGACGTGAAGCTGTCCCCGCTGGAGAAGAAGACCGTGCGTCTCTGGATCGACATCGGCGCGCCGTATCCCGGCACGTATGCGGCGCTGGGCTGCGGCATGATTGGCGGCTACGACCAGAACACTCTCGATCGCAGCGCCGAGGCGTGGCCGAGTACGCAGACCGCCATGGAATCCATTCGGCGTCGTTGCGCCTCTTGCCACACCGGCCTGAGGACGCTGCCGGTGAGCGTCTGCGATGAGATTGTGGCCCCGCCGTGGGAAGACATGTCGCCCCACGATCCGCGCCGCCGGTTCTCGCGCCACTTGCTCTACAACCTGACGCGTCCGGAGAAATCGCCCCTCCTGCTGGCCGCGCTGGCCAAGGAGGCGGGCGGCTTGGCGCTGTGCCGGGCCGACAAAGAGAACACCAACTCCGTCGTCGCTGTGTTCAAGACCACGGCCGATCCCGATTACGTGAAGATGCTCGCGGCGATTGCGGAGGCGAAGAAGCAGCTCGAAGAAATCAAGCGGTTCGACATGCCTGGTTTCCGTCCACGCCCCGAATGGGTGCGGGAAATGAAACGCTACGGCGTGCTGCCGGCGGAGTCTTCGGATCGTGATCCCCTCGACGTCTATGCGGTCGAGAAACGCTACTGGCAGTCCTTGTGGCCGAAGCTGGACGCCGTAGTGCATCGGTGAAGGTGAGGACTGAGTGCCGCATTCCAATTCAGCCCGAATCCCGATGTCGGAGCGGGTGTGGAGAGTGGCCGTCCGTGGCCACAGCAACCTGCCACCGGAAGCGGCGTGAGGAAGCTCTCGCGCCATGGTTTGGTGAAAGTCCCTGCGGCCGAGGACGGCCGCACTCCGAGCGCTGGGCCAACTTAGGATTTCGGGTGTGCGCCGGTGAAGCTGGCCGCCACGCGGGTGCGAGTCCCGCCGGTCGAATTGGACTGTTCACGACCGAAAGCTGGGTCTGGGAAGAGGCCGCGAGGCCGAACCCGAAAGCACGACCCCGTCTGAACCGTCCGG
>JACRJZ010000086.1 GCA_016219875.1 Verrucomicrobiota bacterium
GCACGCCGCAGGAAGCGTTACTGGTGACGCTGAACGAGCGTGGCTGTGTGGACCTCGATTACTTGGCCGGTTTGCTCCATCGAAAACCGTCCGAGTTCTTGCCTGATTTAAAAGGCACCATCTTCCTCAATCCGCAGACCAGACGCTGGGAAACCGAAGACGATTACCTCTCCGGCAACGTGCGCGCCAAGTTGGCGGCTGCCGAAGCTGCCACGCTGGTGGACGAACAGTTCCAACCGAACGTTGAAGCGCTGAGACAAGTCCAGCCCGCTGATCTGAACGCGACCGAAATCGACGCGCGATTGGGCAGCACCTGGATTCCCGCCGAGGATGTCCAGCGGTTCATCGAAGAAGTGCTGGGCGAGGACGGCATCAGTGTGAGCCACGCGCCGCAACTGGGCCTGTGGATCGCCCGCGGCGGCTACGGCGTGCGATTCAGTGTCGCCAACACCACCGAATGGGGCACGGATCGCCGCAGCGCGCTGGAGTTGATTGAAGACGCTTTGAACCTTCGCGTTCCGACGGTTTATGACCACGACGCGGACACCGACCGTGATGTCATCAACGGCCCCGCGACCGAAGCGGCCCGCGACAAGCAGGAGAAATTGAAAAAGCGGTTCAAGCAATGGGTCTGGCAAGACGACGAGCGGCGCGAGCGATTGCTCCGCAAATACAATGACGAGTTCAATCACACTCGCCTGCGCACCTTCAATGGCGATCACTTGACGCTCCCCGGCGCCAGTCCCGCCATTTTCTTGCGGCCACACCAAAAAGCCGCGGTGTGGCGTATTTTGCAGTCACCCAACTGCCTCTTGGCTCACGTCGTCGGTGCCGGCAAGACGTTCGTGATGTGTGCGGCGGCAATGGAGTTGAAGCGGTTGGGTCTGGCCCGCAAGCCGCTCTTCGTGGTGCCCAATCACATGCTCGGCCAGTTTTCTTCCGAACTGCTCGCGCTGTATCCCGGTGCCAACATCCTCGTGGCCACCAAAGACGATTTCGAGATGAACCAGCGCAAGACCTTGATGAGCCGCATTGCCACGGGCAACTGGGATGCCGTCATCGTCACGCATTCCGGCTTTGAGAAGATTCCCGTGGCGCGGGCCACACAGGAAGAGTTCTTCAAGGAGCGTCTGCGCGAGCTGCAATTAGCCATCGAGCAACAGCGCAAGGACGGAGACTCCCGCATCATCAAGCAACTGGAGCGGGCCAAGAAGCAACTGGAAGGCAAACTCAAGGAACTCGCCGCCAATGACAAGAAGGACGATGGCTTGACGTTTGAAGAACTGGGCGTGGATCGCCTGTTCGTGGACGAAGCGCACTATTTCAAGAATCTGTTTTACGTCTCGAAAATGACGCGCATCGCCGGCCTGCCGCAGACCGCCTCGCAACGCGCTTTCGATATGTTCCTGAAAGTGCTCCAAGTCCAGCGCATGAACGGGGGCGGCGGCGTGGTGTTTGCCACGGGCACCCCGATTGCCAATAGCGTGGCCGAGATGTTCACCATGCAGCGGTATCTCCAGATGGCGACGCTCAAGACGCAGAGCGTCGCACACTTCGACTCGTGGGCCGCAACCTTTGGCGAACCAGTGACGGCGATGGAACTCGCGCCGGACGGCTCCGGTTATCGGCTCCATACGCGCTTCGCGCGATTTATCAATGTTCCCGAACTGATGCAGATGTTCCGCCAGTCCGCCGACATTCAAACGCAAGCGATGCTCAAGCTGCCGGTGCCCGATTTGCGCGGCGGCAAACCCAATGTGGTCAGCGCCCCATGCTCAGCAGAGTTGAAGCGGATTGTGCAATCGCTGGTCGAGCGGGCGGAAGCGTTGAAGACGGGCCGCGTGGACCCGCGCGTGGACAACATGTTGCTGATGACAACGGACGGACGCAAAGCCGCGCTGGATTTGCGGCTCCATGACTCGCGATTGCCCGACTTGCCCGACAGCAAGGTGAACCATGCGGTCGGCGAGATTGAGCGCATCTGGCGCGAGTCAGAGGCCAACCGCTCAGCGCAACTGGTCTTCTGCGATCTGTCCATTCCGACCAACGGCCAGGGCTTTTCGGTTTATGAAGACATGCGGGACAAGTTGATTGCTCGCGGCATCCCTTCTTCCGAAATCGAATTCATCCAGGACCACGACAGCGACGCCGCCAAGCTGCAACTCTTCCGCGACGTGCGCGCCGGCAAAGTCCGCATTCTTTTCGGCAGCACTCAGAAAATGGGCACCGGGGCCAACGTGCAGGAGCGATTGATTGCTCTGCGTCACTTGGACGCTCCGTGGTGCCCTGCCGATGTCGAGCAACGCGAAGGCCGTATCCTCCGCCAAGGCAACACGAATCCCGAAGTGCAAATCCACCGTTACGTCACCGAAGAATCCTTTGACGCTTATATGTGGCAGACTCTGGAAACGAAGGCCAAGTTCATCGGCCAGGTGATGACCGGCGAGAGCGACCTGCGACGCATCGAGGACGTGGACGGCGCGGCCCTGACCTACGCCGAAGTCAAAGCCATCGCCTCCGGCAATCCGATGGTGATCGAGAAAGCCCGCATTGACGCTGAAGTGGCGCGGTTGAGCCGTCTCCACTGTGAGCATCAAGAAACGATGTATAAACTGCGCAGCCGCGTTCGCCATCTCACCGACGACCTCCCACGCTTGGAGAAACGGCTCGAAGACGTGCAGCGCGACCTCATCGCGCGGCAAGATACCAGCGGCGACAAATTCGTGATGACCATCGAGGGCCAGGAAATTCGGGACCGGGGCATTGCGGGCGAGTTGTTATTGCGCCGGGCGGAACGGATGCGCGGCACGCGCAAAGAATGGCCGGTGGGCAGCATCGCCGGCTTCCAAGTTTTCGTGGCCGACAACTTCATGCAAGGACCGGAGATCGTTCTCAAAGGCGCCACAACCTACATCGCGAAAGTCACCGACACCGCTCACGGCACCATCCGTTCTGTCGAACACACCATCCAACATCTTGAAGAAGTCGCAGAGACTCTGACGCGCAACATCGCCGACACACGGAAACGCCTCGCTGACACTCAAGCCCAAGTGGACACGCCATTCGAGTATGCCAAACGGCTTGCCGAATTGGCCCAACGCCAGCAGCAAATCGAAGACGATCTCGACCTGACCAAGAATCAAGCGCCCAGTCAGATTGATGCGGAGGCCCAGGACGACGCGAACGGATTTTCGTGGGATTCCGCGTCGGAGGCTCCGAGTTTTGAATCCCAGCCTTCTTCTTGCCGCGATGGGAAGGCCCGCCGCCAACCCAGAGTTCTGGCGATGGACGACAGCGAAGGTGTGGACAGACTCGAAGCAGCAGCCGTTCTGGCCGCGAGGTGATTTTGGCAAACAAGGAGCAGGCGATGTATCAATTGGATGTAGGCCCGATGTTTCGGCTGGGACAGGTCGTGGTGACGGACCAGGCCACAGCGCAACTGACTTTGGACGACGTCATGTTCGCCTTGCGGCGGCATGTGCGGGGCGATTGGGGCGATGCGGGCGTTTGTGACCGGCGCCAGTTCCGCCGCGCACGGTTGGATGGTTGCCGCGTGCTCTCGGCCTATCGCGCTGCCAATGGCACCCGCTTCTGGGTCATCACCGAGGCGGATCAAAACCGCACCACCGTTCTGCTGCCGGAGGATTTCTGAAATGCCCTCCAACCGGCTGAATGGCTTCGTCAATTTGCTCTCCTGTCGGCCCTCTTGGTTAGGGCTGCAAAGAATGGTAGAATCTTCTTGTTCGGTTAACCCCCTTTTTCACGACGGAGGACTTGTGAACAGTGACCGCGAATTGATGAACCCAGATTTTCCTATGCAAAACGCAAAAACAAAACCCATCCATGAAGTCCGGCTCGGCTCCATCAAAGCCGCAGTCTGGAGAAACGACACCGAAAGTGGCGTTCGCTATAACGCCACCTTCAACCGCCTCTACAAAGACGGCGACCAGTGGAAGTCCACCGAATCCTTCGGGCGAGACGACCTCTTGTTGCTGGGCAAAGTGGCGGATCACACGCACTCCTGGATTCTCTCCCAACACCAGGAAGTGGACAGCACGACCAAAGCCGCTGGCCCCACCCGGGGTTAGTGTGCCAGAGGTTTTTGCCAAGGTTACGCGGCTTTGTGGATTGTGCCGTTGAACAATCCTCATCCTTTTCCACCGGTCTCCCTGACTCTGTTCCAGCTTGCCGACCAGCCGCCGAAAGCCTTTGGGGTAAAACTGGCCCACCTTGGCCCAGTGTTCCTGCCACGCGGGAATCCGCAAGAAATCCGCCATGTCCCGCCGGTAAGCCTCCCACTCGCGCCCCGAAACCAAACCCAAGTTCCAAGCCGCCCAGATCATTTGCATGTGGTTGGTCCAAAGTTGCAGGTAGCGTCGCCGCACCTGGACTTCCTCCGCCAGCAGGGCCGCGCTGGACTGAAGCGCGGACCAGACCGCCGGATGCTCAAACTCCAGCGTCACGATGGCGCGGTTCGAGTCCATGATACGGATTAGGGCATCCAGCTTTAACTGCCGGCGCAGCAAGCGCAGTTGCAGCAGCGTCAGACTAATGCCCACTCCGGCCACCAACAGCCCGCCCACGTTCACCCAAGCCAGCACGTCCACCGCCCGCAGCCATTCCCACAGAGCCGTCCCGTAATCTTCCATTTCCCCCTCCACCATGATGGAGACGGTCGCCTCTCACCGCCTCCTTTGAGCCGGAAGGTCGGACGACTCGGCCCGGCAATTGAGAGTCCGGGACACTTTTCCCTGGGACGGGGTTACCGCCGATACTGTTGGAGCAAGGCGTCGAACACCTCGCGGGGGATGCTAACCACGTCTTCGTGGCCCGGCACCTCCAGACCGGCGCGGTCGGGGGGCGCGAGTTTCGCGCCTTGGATCAGGACGTGGCCGGCATCGGTGAACAGGAAAGAGGGGCAAGCGCCATTGGCGCAGCCCGGCGGAGAAATGATGTGCGTAATATTCATCTACGCGAAAAGTATGACTTATCTACAAGACTGTCCAGTAAATATTCGCATAACTTATCTACCAACCAGAGGACTGGCCGCGGCCTTCCGTCAGAGGATGACCCAGGCCCCCCCCGGCGGAGGCACGGCAAGTCCGTGACGCGTGGCGACCGGCGGCGACGCGAGCTGGGAGGCTCGCAGACCGTCGCCGCCGCTCGCCGCACCTCCGCCTGGGGGCCGATTCATGAGGGGATGACGGCCTTCGCCCAAGGAGATGTCGTTGGGAGGCAACGCGGCTTGGAAACGGCGAGTGGCGCGGTGGCCGGGAGGTGGAGGTGATCGAGAGCACTGGAGAAGTCGGGCAGAAATGGGAGGATTGATTCCGGGCACAATCCACAAAGCCCTGTCACCTTCGGAAGAACCGTGCTAACAACCGCACCACCTCGGCCACCAGCGAGATCGCTTGGCTGAACCTTGCACAAAACCGCGGGCCGACGGTCGGATCTCACGCCGAAAGCGTGACGCTTTCCACCGGTGCCAACGGCTGCCCATTGGCTAGTTGCTCCGCCAGACCCCAGAGGCCCTTGTTCAGACTCACCTTGGAGTCGATGCCCCGGATGGCGCAGCTTCCCGCGTTTGTCCCGGTGGAAGTCCGATACCCCACCGCGAATCAGGTTTTCTTGAAGTTATGTGGAGTAAATAGTTGTGTGGAGTTGCTGCGCGGCAGTGCCGTCATTGTGTGTCGGCGATGCGGTTTGCTCCACATAACTGGACGATTGCTTCCACCGCCTCGTCCGCCCTTGCTGGAGGGATGACTACACTTCATCAACTCTTTGTCCAGGTTCACGCCCGCTATACACGTTCCCCCCATGCCGAAGACCTTGCGGCCTTTGCCCAATGGTTGCTCCAACACGAGTATCCTGCCCGCTATGGGCAACGGCTGGTGTTTCGGGTCATGCGCGCGCTCGAAGCATCTGGTCGGGCTCCCGGTGGCCGGTGGCCGGTCGTGGAATTGGAACGCGCCTTTCGCCGTCGGTGCCATCGCCGTTGGTATCAGCACGCTCGTCGTCGTTTCGGCGAGTTCCTCCAATCTGTCGGTCGTCTCACGCCTCAGCGAGAGACAGGTCCGCACGCGTCTCTGCTGGCGCGTTACCAGCGCTATTTGTCGGAGGTGCGCGGGCTGGCTCCGGCCACCATCACGCAACACCTGGCCGAAGTCGGAGGCTTGCTACGCTCCGCCTTGCCGCAAGGCCAGTCGCTAACGCCACTCACGACCGCCCGGATCGAGCAGCATTGGAAGCGGCGGGCTCGCTGCGTGTCACGAGGCTTTCTGCAAACCGGCATCGGCTACGTGCGCACTTTTCTGCGCTACGGCTTCGAACAGCGCCTGCTGCCCAATCGACTCGATGCGTTGGATCGGCCGGTGGGCTTCCGCGCGGAACAACCCCCGCGAGCGCTGGACTGGCCGCTCCTCCAGCGGTTTTTGCGCTCCATCCCGCGCACGGGCCGCACCGGCTGGCGGGACTTCATGCTGCTGCATTTGATGGCCCACTGCGGCCTGCGAACTGCCGAGATCGCTCGCCTCACAGTCGATGCCATCGACTGGTCCGCCCGGAGCCTCCTCGTCGAACAGTTCAAGACCCATTCGTGGCTGGCACTGCCGTTGATGGACCAGACGCTGGAGCTGCTGCGGCGCTGCTTGCGCGACGGGCGACGGGCAAGCCAGCGCCACGAACTCTTTTTGTGCGCCGGGGCTCCGAGTCGTCCCATGACGAAAGGCGCCGTCAGTCAAGCCTTCAAGGATCGGGCCCGTCAGAGTGGACTGCCCATCGCGCACGCCTCGGCTCATGCCTTGCGTCATTCGTCTGCCATGCGGCTGTTCGCCCGCGGCGTCGGGATCAAAGCCATCGGGGATCTCATGGGCCACCACGGTCTGGCCAGTACGGCTGTTTACTTGCGGCTGCAAACCGAGGGACTGCGGGAGGACGCGTTGCCTGTCGCCCGCCGGAGCCGATCCGAAGGAGGTGCGGCATGAGTGCGCCCAGCATAGCTCCGCGATTGGCCCGGGCGATCCATCGATTCCTCGCGCATAAGCGTGCGTTGGGCTAGCAGTCGGCAGGAAGCTTGGTTGCTGCCGCTTCTGCTCCACCATGTGCAGCGCCACGGGGCGGGCGATCTCCAGGCTCAGGGTTTTGCCCGGTGGTTGAACACGCTCCAAAATCGCCACCCCAACACGCGCCACAAGTGGTATCACCTCTTGCGTCGCTTTTGTCTCTATCGCCGCCGCCACGAGCCGGACTGTTTTGTTCCCTCGACGGACGGGGCGGCCAAACTCCAGCCCGCTGTCATCCCAGTGATCGTGGAGTTGGGGCAGATCACCTCTTTGCTCGCGAAGGCCTCCGCCCTGGCTTCCACCAGCGTCTCCCCGCAGCGCGGCCCAGCTTTGCGCCTCGCCATCGTGCTGCTCTACACCTGCGGTTTGCGCCTGGGGGAGTTGCTCCGTTTGACGATGGAGGATATGGAAGACCACAGAACTGTGCTGCGCATCCGTGCGTCCAAGTTCCACAAGTCACGCTTGGTTCCGTTATCCAAGAGCACGACCCGTGAACTTCAAACTTTTCTTCTTCGCCCTGATCGGCGTCGGCACGCTGGGCTTTACGGTGTATTACCGCGCAGTGACACGCGGCGGATCATGCAGTCGGCGCTGAGAACCATTGGCCTTGGTTTCAACCACCGCGCAGTTGTCTATGACGCCAAGGGCACCATGAACTCGGTGCTTCGCGGCATGAACCTCCGCTGCCCGATCCACATCCTGAATCCTTTTGTCCGGCCAGGAGCCGCGTGAGACATCACTGCCGACATCACTACGCAATTGGCGGCACGGCAGCTAGCGGCCAACCTCATCCTAGAGGACATGTCCGCTCACTCGTTCTTCACCGATGCCGCTCGCGAGACTCTTGTTGCCGTCTGCCAGAGTTTCATCAAAACCGCCCCCGGCAAATGGACGCTGCGCGATGTTCTGCTCGCCATGCAAAACCGCGAGCACCTACTGTCATTGTTGGCACGAGATCCGCAAATCAGCGCGGCGGCGCAGTTGCTCTTAAACGAAGAACAGACCTGCGCCAACATTCTCTCCACTAGCGCCACCAAACTGGCCCCCTTCGAGGTCATTGCTGCCTGCTGGCACCACGCCTCCGAAAAGCTCAGCTTGGACCGCTGGCTTCATAACGAGAGCGTGATCCTGCTCGGAGACAACCCCCTCTTTCACAGATCCATTGTCCTCATCAACCAGACCATTATCGGCTGCCTTGCTTACCTCATCCTCAGGCAGCAAGAATCTGCATCCCGGCGCACCTGGTTCTTCTTCGACGACGTTTCGGAAACTGGCCGGCTTGATGCTTTGCCTGCGTTGATGCAACGAGGCCGTTCCAATGAGGTTTGCGTGGCGCTTGGCTTCCGGAGGATTGAAGAAATTCGGCGGCTTTACGGCTCACCAGTCGCCGAGGAACTCTCCGCCGCTTGCAGCCACAAAACGGCTTTACGAACTGACGACTTGGAAACAGCCTCCTGGGTTGAGCGGGAATTTGGTCCGCCGCTGCGGGCCTCTGACTTGATGTCGCTCCCGCTGGCCGGACCCAAGAACGGCTTTGCCGGGTTCCACCGGACACCGAGGGCCGGGACGTATTTCGCGCACAAGCCATGGGACTGGGTGCTCGCCAACCTCCAGCCCCCCAAGAACGCTGCGCCAGACGAGCATCTCCGTCCCGGAAGTAAACATCACCTTGAGGATTGGACCGAGGCAGATTACCAGCGGCTCGGTTTCGATGACTCACCGCCGCCGGGTTTGAACGCATCGCCGAAGTAGGCGATGGGGCAGGAGAAGAAGGCGATTCCAGGCGGCGGGCCGCTGGCCCTACCGCTCTTGCGCTGCGGCAGCGCGAAAGTGAACGGCCCGCTTCGGAAAGGCCATTGGAACCTCCGTTCTCAGCAGACACTCTTTTCACTGTCCGTCCCTTCTCGACATCTGCGGACTATTCCGGCTCAATCTGCCCGTTCATGGCGCGTGTTCTGTTGCGAGATCGCGTTTGGCGCGTGGAGTCGGCGGCCGACGTGGCGGAAGGCAAGAGATTGTTCAACCTGTTCGACCTGGTTTCAGGCGACAGGTTGCAAGCTCTCTGCCCTCCCGAGGCATTCCAGCTTTTGCTGGAAGACGCACCGCCATTCTCCAAGGCGGCGGTCGCGCCGTTCCAGGTCTGGTGCTCGGCTCACTTGGCGGTGAGGTTTGCTGCCTTCCAGGACGGGGAGTTTGCCGCGTTCTACGGCGGGCGGATCTCCCCGGAACACTACCAGTTCGCGCCGGTTGCCCGGCTGCTGCAACTGCCCCGGCAAAGTCTCCTGATTGCGGACGACGTGGGCTTGGGCAAGACCATTGAGGCGGGCATCTGCCTGCTGGAGTTGATCACCCGGAGTCGGGGCAAGCGCATCCTGCTGGTTGTGCCACCAGGGTTGATTGCGCAGTGGCAGGAGGAAATGCTGGCCAAGTTCGGCCTGAAGTTCGAGGCCATCGAGAACGCGGCGGCTTTGGAACGGGCGCAGACCCGGCTGTCTGAAGGCATCAAGCCGTGGGTCTTCTTGAACCGCGTCATCACGTCCATCGAATACCTCAAGAAGCGGGAAGTCATGGGCAGCGCGCTTGAACCCGCTTGGGACGTCATCGTGGTGGACGAGGCGCACTACCTGGCCGAATCCGGCACACCGCGCAGCCCGTATCTGACTGCCAGGGCGCGGCTCGGCCCAGAACTGCGGAAACACGCGCGGGCGCTGATCCTCCTGAGCGCCACCCCGCATAACGGTTACAGCCATAGCTTCCGCTCACTGCTTGAAATCATCGAACCAACGGACGCCACGTTCGTCGGCGACCGCGAGGTCATCGCCCGTCGCGTTGGCCGGAGCATGATTCGGCGCCTCAAGCCGGAGATCACGAAAACCGACGGGCGGGGTAGTAAAGTCCCCGCTTTCCAGCCGCGCGAACCTGTCCGCCAGATCGCGGTGTCGAACCTGTCGGATGACGAGAAAGCCGTTTTCAAGAAGGTCTCCGCCTATTGCGCTAAGACCGCTGCCGCCGCCGCGAACACGGACGACGCCGAACTGGTCACGTTCGCGATGCAGATCATCAAGAAACGAATGCTCTCCAGCCGGGCGGCATTGACCAAGACCGTCGAAAAGCGACTGGATGCTCTGGCCAGCCGCGGGCAGCCGGAGGAAGCACCCACTCGCGCGGAAGTTCGCGAACTCCAAGGTGACCTGCCCTTGAGCGAATCGTCCCACGAACGCATCACCGAGCGTGTCGTCCGCTCCGCCGTCTCGAAGGAAACGCAGCAACGTAACCGCGAGAAGAAGCAACTCCAGGAGATCAAGAAACTGATCGAGCGTGTGGCATCGAAGCCCGACCCGAAACTCCTCGCACTCATTGCTGACCTCAAAGCGGACGTGTTTTCACAGCCCGACGAGAAGGCCATCATCTTCACCGAATACCTCGACACGCTGGATGCGCTTCGCACCGCGATCCAAGCGGACGCCACGCTGAGGGATTGTTTCGTTGAACTGACGGGCGGCCTCTCCAGTAAGAAGCGTCAGACCCGCTTGGCTGAGTTTGAAACCAAAGGCAAGCGCCTCCTGCTCGCCACGGACGCGGCCAGCGAAGGGTTGAACCTTCAGCGCTTCTGCCGTCGCGTCTATCATTTCGAGTTGAGTTGGAATCCGAACCGGCTGGAACAGCGCAACGGCCGCGTGGACCGCCACGGCCAGACCCGCGCGCCGATTGTCCGCTACCTGTTCTATCCCGACTCGCCGGAAGACAGCATTCTCGACCGCCTGGTGCAGCGCATCGCGCGGATGCAGTCCGACAAGGTTTCCACGCCTGACATCCTGGGCATCCTCGCCGGCCAGCGAATTGACGAAGCCCTCACCCGGCTCGACGCCGAGGAAGATTCCGGTGCCGTCGGCGACAAGATTCTCAGCCGCTTGGACGAAGGCCGCGACCAGTTCCTGCGTGAAGTCGCACCGCTGCTCCTCAGCGGTAGTGTGGGTTACGGCCAGGCCATCAACCCTAACACCCTTTCCGCCGACCCGGTGATGGCCGACGATACGGCGTTCGAGCAGTTCATGCTGACGGCGCTGAAGTCCGCCCTGAAACCGGCCGCGATCCCGCACACCTACGTCCTGAAAACACCGCGCGAGTTCTTCGGCCCGCAGGTCGAGGAGGGGTATCCGTGCCTGACCTTCCGCCGATCCGTGGCCATCGTGTATCCGGCCCGCGACGTCGAGTTCGTTACGCGGCTGCATCCGCTTTTTCAGGCCATGAGCCACGAGGCGCATCGGAAGCTCACCGTGCCGCACGGTGCGAACACGTCTTCTCCCCGCCTCGCGGTGCGCCGGCATCCTTACGCCGACCAAGGGCCGTATGCAGTGTTCACGTTCCTAAGCCTCGACGATCACCAGCACGGACAACTCGTCAGCGTCCCCATTGACGCTGGCGGCAAAGTCCTGGATCCAGACCAAGCCATCGCCGCGCTCGACACGATCCTCCCGCCTGGCGAAGTGCCCTGGTCGGAAGTCGCGCGCGTCTTTGATGCCAAGTTCCCGGCCATGCAGCAAACTGCCACCGCTGCCGCCTTCGCCCGCCTCCAACAGCAGACCGAACGTGCCACTGGGTCCCGCCGGGTTTTCGCTGCCGTGTTGCGCGAGGACGCCACCCGTTATCGCGCGGATCGCCTGACCGAAATCGCCGCCGAGGAGCAGGCGGCGGAACTGAGCGTCGAGCAGCAGCAACTCCTCCTGGACAAGCGCGAGGTCTATGGCTTCAAGGCCAAGCGCGCAGCGGTGGACACATTCCACCAACGTCGGCTGGAGGAGATTGCCAGGTTCGAGCAAGTCGCCGCGCCTCAGCCGCCGCAGCCTTTGGGCGTTGTGTTCATCTTCCCACCGGAGGGCAAGCATGGCGCTTAACTCCATTCACAACGTCCGGGGCTTCTTCTCCGACTACTGGCTTGGCTCGATGCTCGCCGGGAAGAAGGGCACTGGGCCGAAGCTGACCAAAGCCCAAGCGGAAAAGGCTCTCTGGCGGCTAACGCAATTGCGCAACCGTATCGAGGGTTTCGAGGCTCCCGACCTGAGCCAACTCCGCGAACGATTCGCCCGCCCGTTGCTCGGCCAGACGCTGGGATTCCACATCATGGAGAACGACGACGAGCCGCGTCTGCGCCTGTTGACCCGGATGCCGGACGAAGCGCCGACAGAAGGACAGCCTCCCGCTCAAGCCGGGATGAACACGCCCATCGCGGCGCTCCTGCTCTGCCCGAAAGAAGATGCTCTGGATCAGCGCACCACTCGGCACGCCCTTGAAGATTTTCTCCTCCAGCACAAGCTCGGCTACGGCTTCATCATCACCCCCAGCCTGCTGCGGCTGATTCGGAAGCCCGGCGAAGGCGCCAAAGGTGCGTCCCTCGATTTCTCCATTGTCACCGCAGTCGAGACTGATGACGTTGATTCGCTCACGGTCGCCTATCGCGTGCTCCACGCGGACAACTTCGCCGCCAAGGCTGGCACACCGGCACCCATCGAACTGCTGGAAATCGAATCGCGCAAACACAGCGCGCGGGTGTCGGAGGGCTTGAAGGAAGCCGTCTTTCAATCCGCCGAAATCCTGATTCGCGGATTCTTGGAGGACATCCGCAGCCGGCCCGAAGCTCTCCCGGAGACGCCGAAGCTGGCCGTCTTGCGCGACACTGCACTCCAGACACTCTACCGGCTGCTGTTCGTCCTCTACGCCGAGGCGCGCGATGAACGGTTGCAGACCCACGGCCTCTACCAAAAGTCCTACTCGATGGAGCAACTCGTGGATGGCCTGCTGTGGGTTCCCGAAGAAGAGTTGGCTGGCAATCGTTTTGGCCGGTGGCAGCAGCTTCAGGCGCTATTCCGCATCTACGACGAAGGATTGCCGCCGATGCCGGGCCTGCAAAACATCCCGCCGCGTGGCGGTCGGCTGTTCAGCGACAAGACGCCGGAGGGTCAACTCATAACCAAGCTTCGACTCTCCGACAGGTTCTCGGGCAAGCTCATTCTCACGCTCACCACCACCAAACCCCGGCGTGGCGTCGGGCGTGAGCGCGTTTCCTACCGGGAACTGGAAATCGAGCAACTCGGCTCGGTGTATGAAGGCTTGCTCGAATACGAACCGCGCACCGCCCAGCAAACGATGATTGAAGCCGTCGTGCAGGGCCGCGACTTTGTGCTCACGCCCTCGGAGTTGAAACGGCTCTGCGAGCAGAAGGACCTTCACCTGAAGGGCGACGCCGAGCTTGTTCAAGGCACCGAGGCGGCGGCGCTGCATCCTGACAACGTGGAAGCCGTGGACGAAATCGCTGACGCCGAGGACAGCGAGGACGAGGATGATGCCGAAGGCGAAGTGGAAGAAGACAAGGGCGTCAAACGTGGCGCGGCAGCGCGGTTGCTCCGTCGTCTTGAGGCGGGCGAATTCTACTTCGTGCCCGGCTCGGCCCGCAAAGCCAGCGGGTCGTATTACACGCGGGAGGAGATCGTCCGCTATCTCGTGCGCAAGGCGCTGGAGGCGCTGGTCGAAGACAAGTCGGCGGCGGAGATTGAGTCGTTGCGCGTCATCGACCTCGCTTGCGGCTCGGCCCATTTCCTCGTCGGCGCGGGAACTGGGCGCGCGGCTGCTGGCGGCTTACCAGCGCGAGTTGAAGGGCGAGCCGCCCGTCGAGTTCTACCCCGACCGCACGCTCACGCCGGAAGTCCGGCAGCGCTGGCAGACGGAAGGCGAGGCGTGGTGCAAGCGCCGCATCGTCGAGAAGTGCCTGTTCGGCGTGGACCTGAATCCGACCGCCGTGCAACTGGCGCAGGTCGCGCTCTGGATTGAATCGCTCGCTGGCGACCGGCTGCTGAGCTTCTTCGCACACCACATCCGGCCCGGCAACTCGCTCCTGGGCACGCGGCTCGATCGGCTGCACACGCCGCCGCATCCGGCGCTGGACGACAAGAAGGGCAAGGACCAGGGCGGCCTGTTCGAGGTGACAGTCCAGCGGCTCATCACGGAGGCGCTGGAGCAACGCTCGCTCATTGACCAGCCGTTGCCGCCGGACGTCCACAAGGACACGCCGGAGGAATACGAATACAAGGCCGACCGCCTGAAGCGCGCGGAAGGAATCCTCCCGCAGGCCCGGCTGCTGTTCGACCTGCGAAGTGCCGCCGCGTTCGTGCCCGAAATCTGGAGCGACTGGGCCGGGCTTTTGTCAGTCGGGAATCTCGCGGAATTCGCGGCGGCGCAGAAATGGTGGACGAAATATGAGGAAGTGCGCGACCGCGAGCGGTTCTTCCACTGGGAACTGGAATTCCCCGAAGTCTTCTTCGGCGAGAAGCGCGGGTTTGACGTGGTGGTCGGAAATCCGCCCTGGGACAAAGTGCTGCCGGATCGGCAGGAGTTCTACGGCAGGCACGACATCTTCCTTCGCGCGCTCTCCGGCAACGATCTCGACCAGCGGATTGCTGAGTTGCACGGCCTGAATCCGGCACTGCCCGCTGAGTTCGCGGCTTACGAGAAGCGCGTCAAAACCACGCTTCAGATCTTGCGTGGCTCTGGCGACTTCGTGCTTTCGGAGGGACGCACGCAGGCAGCGCACGAGGACCTGTCCAAGTATTTCGTAGAGCGGTCGCTCCAATCGGTGCGCGCTGGCGGAAGCGTCGGACTCCTGCTGCCATCGGTGTTCTACAATGGCGATGGGTGCGTGAATCTCCGGCGCTGGCTGTTTCAGGAGGCGCAAATCGTTTCGATGTTCGGCTTCGAGAATCGCCACAAGATTTTCCCCATCGACTCTCGCTACAAGTTCGTATGCTTCGCCTGCCGCAAGCAGAAACCCGCAGAGCGCAGCTTCCGCGCCGTGTTCATGCGGCACGACGTGGCTGAACTCGAAGACGAATCCAAGTGGCCGCTGGTCACGTTCACCGCCGAGGAAATCGAGAAGCTTTCGCCGGAAACGTTCGCGCTGCTGGAATACCGCGGGCCACGCGACCAGGAGATCGTCCGCAAGATGTATCGCGGCGCGATCAGGCTCGGCAGCGAAGAGCATGGCTCGTGGGGAGTGGAGTTGTTTACGGATTACGCCCACAAATTCACTTACAACGCAGCGCGTGACAAAGACCTGTGGACGAACCCGGCCACTGGGAAGCTGTTTAACCCAAGAGATGTTCTCAGTTCTGTGCCGGCAGATCCCTCCCAACTTGTTCGAGCTATGCAGGCGGAGGGCTTTGCGCCTGTTTACGAAGGCAAACACATCGAACAATTCCTTTACGGCACCAAGCCAATTCGGTGGTGGCTGAAGAAATCGCTCGCCAAATCAAAGCACGAGCAAGAGCCGCTGCTCGAACCGGTCTTGGTTTTTCGAGAAACAGCGAGCAACACAAACCAGCGCACTTGCATTGCCGCCATCTTGCCCGCTGGCTCGTCAGCGTCTCACAAGCTTTCTGGAGTCATTCCAAAGCATGTTGACGCTGAGGCCGTGCTGAGTGTCTTCAACTCGTTCTGTTTCGATTACGCGCTTCGCCTCCGCACGGCGGGAACGAGCATCAGCTTCACCTACTTGCGCCCTATGCCCGTGCCCCCGGCACCGGTCGCCAACACTTTGCCGCGAGTGCCGACAGTCTGTGCTTGGGATCGCCAAGCGGAGCACATCACCGCCGTCGAGGAATTTTGGCCGCAACTTTGGGAGAGCAACAAAGCCGTCGCGCTCGCCTACGGCCTCGACGCCTCAGACTTCGAGCACATCCTGAACTCGTTTCCCGTCTTCGCTCGCAAGCGGCCCGCAGTCCACAAATTCCTCCGCGAGCGCGTCGCCGAGTGGCTCCAAGAGGAAGGCAAGATCGTGCGCCTGCCCGGTTCGGATTTCCTGCCCGGCTTCGAGCTAGCGCCAGTCGCCGCGCCAGCAACCAAAGGCCGGAAGGGCGCGTCGGACGAATTCAAGCAGGCCGTCGTCTTCACGTGGGTTGTGGGACGATTGCACGAACAGCAAGTCCGCGCCTCACGGTTGCGCGTCGGCAAGCTGCTTTACTTCATCGAAGCGGACCAGAAATCGGGCCTCTTCAAGAATCATCTCAAGCAGGCCGCCGGCCCTTACGATCCGAGCCTGCGCTACAAGGGACCCGAGGACATCGCCCTGCGCCAGCAGCACTGGTTGCGCATGGTGTCGGCAACCGATTTCGTCCCCGACTCAATCGGGAAGTGCGAGAAGTTCTTCGGGCGCTACTTCGACCCGCAGAAAGCCGAGGCGGTGCTGGAACATTTCCGCACCTACGGCGACGAGGCGCTGGGGCGGTGGGCCACGGTGCATTACGCCGCGCAGGAACTTGTCGCCCAAGGCCAGCCGGTGAACAGCGCAACTGTCCTCCACCATCTCGAAAGCTCGCCCGAATGGGCGCACAAAGCCGACCGCCAGGAATTCGGGCCGGAGTTTATCGAACGGACGCTCGTAGGAATGAAATTCAAGGGCTGGCTCTGAAGCCCCTGTTTCGCTCAATTCCCAGGCCGGTGGGTTTCGCGCAGCCAAACGAGGAATCGCGCCGGCGTGAGGATTTCGATTCCGAACGGCTTGCCCAAGGCGAGCAAATCGTCGTCGCGCGTGACGAGGTATTTCGCGCGCGCAGCCAGGGCGCAGGCGAGAAACGGATCATCCTTCGGGTCGCGGCTCCGGCCTTTGCCCAACGGCTCCGGCTCGACCCAGGCGGCTTTCAGGCGAAGCCAGGCCAGCGCACCGGCGCTGTTGCAGGCGGGAAAGCGGGGCTGAAACTCGGCGACGATGGTTTCATATTCGACAAACACTTCGGCAGTCACGGCCACCGTATACCAACGCCGGGCCAATCCCGCCAAGCAGCGCCGCGCCGTGCTCTGCGGCCAGTAGATGGCGCTGACGACCGTGTTGGTGTCGAAAACGACGGTGGTCATGCCGTCGGCACGGTTTGTTTCCCGCTGCGGTGGCGCTGAATGGCGGCCTTGATGGCGGCGTGATCTTCGTCCGTAGGCTCGCCCTGGGGTGCGCCGGGAAAGTCGCCGAAGACGCGCTCGAATTGTTCGATCTCGCGCTCCTGCATCTGGCGGATGGCGTCGCGCACGACTTCGTTTTCATTCTGGTATCGGCCGGCGCGCACCTGTTCTTTGACGTAGCGCCGGAGTTCAGCGGTCAGATTCACGTTGAGTGCTTGCGTAATCATGGGAGGAAAATAGCCGGCATGGCCATCTTTGGCAATCTTGGGCTTTCAAGCCGTCGAGTATTGCTTGTTGAACTACGCAATTTATTCTTGCAACTGCATGGATGCTGGTTAGGTTTTGAGCCATGAACGACCTGCGCCTCGAACGTGTCCTGCGAATGATTGGCCAACGGATTCGCTTTGCCCGTGAAGCGAAGGGTTGGAACCAAGCGCTGCTGGCCGAGAAACTGGGTTTCAAAGATCGCCAAATCCTCTCGAACCTCGAAGCGGGCAAGCGCCGTCTCGCGGCGGACGAATTGATGAGGCTGACCGACTTGTTCGAACTGCCGATGGATTTCTTCACCGACAGCTTTCGGCTCGTCGGTGAGGGCGAGTTCTCCTGGCGTGCGCGCGGTGCCAGCCCGGCCGCCAAGGAGAGTTTCGCGGAACGGGCGCGCCAGGTGGTGGTCACTTACTGGCGGCTGAGCGAATTGCGCGGTGAACCGCACATGATTCATTCGCTGGCGCTCAAATTGACGCAACGCAGTTCTTGGGAGGAGGCCCGACTGGCAGGCGAACAACTGGCGCTGGCGTGGAATCTGGGAGAGTTCCCGGCTCAGCGTCTGAGCGAAGTGGTGGAGCAGCAGCACGGATTGTTGGTGCTCCACATGGACCCGCCGGAAGGCATCTCCGGCGCGGCGTGCCGGCTGCCGGAGTTGAACACGGTGTTCATCAACCGCCGTGAACCCGACGGGCGGAGAAGCTTCAATCTCGCGCACGAGTTGTTTCACATTTTGACGTGGCAGGAAATGCCGCCGCGGGAGTGGGACGATGAAACGGCGGAGATGACACCGCGCGAACGACGAGTCGAACAGTTGGCGGACAATTTTGCGGGCGCTCTTTTGATGCCCGCCACCACGCTCCGCAAGCTCTGGGAGAATCGCGGCTCCAAGGACATCCACACCTGGTTGAACAACACCGCTTCGGAACTGGGCGTGACGGCGCTGGCGCTGAAGACGCGCCTAGAGCAGGCGGAACTGCTCACAGCGGAGAATGAGTTGCTCAAGATTGACCCGGCACGGCTGACCTGGAACGGGCGCACGCCGGGGGAGCGTTCTTTGCCCAAGCTGTATTCCCGGCGCTTTGTGGAGCTGCTGCACTGGGCGCTGGACAAAGGTGAGCTCTCAGTCCGCCGCGCGGCCGGCTTGCTCAGTTGCACGATTGAGGACTTGGAGGATTTGTTCCGTGCCCACGGGATGGAGCCGCCGTTCGACCTGTGAAGCCCGATGAGCACTTCCAAGGAAGTCGTCCTCGTGGACACGAACGTGATTGTTGAAGCCTTCAGAACGAGTTGCTGGAAGGCGCTCATCCAGGCGTGGCGCGTCGTCACCGTGGAGAAGTGCGCTGAGGAAGCCGCCTCGGGCTACAAACGGCGCGTGGGATACGTGCCGGTGGACGCCGACACCTTGCGGGCCGGCGCGGAGATTGCGGCCGTGAGCCGCGCAGAACTGGCCGCGCTCTTCGAGCAATTGCCGAGTGCCGATCAGATTGACGAGGGCGAGCGGCACCTGCTGGCTCATGCGCTCGCACGGCCAGACGCTTGGGTGATTTCGTCTGGTGATGCCGGCGCAGTGAAGGCAGGCCGCGAGCTTGGGGTGCTGGAACGGTTTGTCTCGCTGGAGGCGATGGCGCGGAAAACCGGGGCTTCCCGCGAGTGGAAGCGGCACTTCACCGAAAAATGGCTGGCCGGCCTTCGGACAGACCTGCAATTGGGATTGAGATGATGAGCTTTTCCGTTGTCACAAGCGTGCGGCACTTGATTGCCGAGTATCGGCGGTTCCTCCGCAGCACCTACAAGCTGGCGGATGAGCGCCTGCGCGTGCAGTTCGATGAACACGTCGAGAGAGCCGAGGTGCTGGTGAAAGGCCCCTACGTGACGCTGGCGCAGGATTTCGCGAAGGGGCAGCCGTTGGCGGAACTCGTGGCGCAAAACGTGGGACCGCGTGAATTGACGCGCTTCAACTGGAAGTTCGGGATCCACCCGCTTTTCCTGCATCAGGAAAGAGCGATGCGTCAGTCGCTCGCGGGCCGCAACGTCGTCGTCAAGACGGGCACGGGGTCCGGCAAGACGGAGGCGTTTTTGCTGCCGGTGTTGTCGGGAGTGTTGGAAGCAAAGGCGGCGGGAGCGGCGGGCACGAAAGCGATCCTGCTCTACCCCATGAACGCCCTGGCCAACGACCAGCTTGTCCGCCTCCGGGAACTGCTGCGCGGTTCGCGTGTCCCGGTCACGTTCGCGATGTATACCGGGGAAAGCGAAAGCACGAGCCGCACGCTGGGCGAACCGCTGGAGGATCACGAACTTGTCCGACGGGATGACATCCGCGCCCACCCGCCCGACATTCTGCTGACCAACTACAAGCAGCTTGAGTTCCTTCTGGTGCGCAAGGTTGATCGCGCCCTGTTCACGCCGGCCCTTCGCTGGCTGGTGCTGGACGAAATCCATTCCTACCGTGGCGCGCTGGCGACGGAAATCGCGTGCCTCATTCGGCGCCTCAAAGGCCGGGCTGGGCTGGGAACCGGCCAACTCCATTGTTTGGGCACGTCGGCCACGGTTACGAGCGACGCGGGCGGCGATGAGGCGCTGGCGCGGTTTGCATCCACGCTTTTCGGCGAGTTGCTCGAAATCGCGGACATCATCGGCGAGACGACAGTCCCGAAGCCTCCGCCGGTTCGGGTTTATACGCCGCCCTTCCCTCGGATTACATCGGATGAATTGGAACGAGTCCCCGCAGCCGATGAGCGGCAGGTTCTAGCCTTGGCAGCTCGGATCACGGGACGAACGCCGCCGATGAGAGGGCACCTCGCAGCGCGTGTCTCGGACATGCTCGACGGGAATGAGTTGGTCGCGCTTTTGGAAGAAGAGTGCCGTCAGCCACGGTCCCTCAGTGAACTTGTCGAGGCGGTGAAGCGGCGATTCCCCGGCCTTTCCCTGCCCGAAGACGAGGGCTTGCGGGAATTGATTGAGGCGTATCTGCTCGTCGGCAGCGTGGCGAATGACGACGAAGCACCCAGTCTGCGGCCCAAGCTGCACAGCTTCTTCCAGGGGGTTTATGACGTGGGCATCTGCCTCAACCCAGATTGTCGGACACTGGTCCGCAACGGCGCGGACACCTGCCCCAATTGCCACAGCGTTGTGCGTCCAGCCGCGCTTTGCCGAACTTGCGGGCAGGATTTTGCCAAGGTCCGCTTCGATGCGGAGGACCAAACCAAGACCTATCCGAACGACTCGTTTCAAAGCGACGAGGACACGGGCTTCATCACGGCGCGTGTTCACTTCGAGGGCGAGGAAGGCGAAGAAGAACCAGGCGAGGCGGAAGGAAACGGCCAGCAGCGCAGACGCCGGCCCGCAGGGCGCAACCGCTTGAAACCGGTGTGGGTGGACCACGCGACGGGACATGTTCGCGAGGAACGCCCGATTGCTGCTGCGGAAACTGTGCGCGAGCAATTGCTGCTTCGTGGGCGTGCCTCGACTTGTCCCGTGTGCAACAGCATGTATCCGCGCGGTGACATCATCACACTGTTGCGATCCGGTGCTGCTTCGTCGGGATCGGTGTTGGCGACGCATCACTTGGAGCGGCTGCCGGACGAATTCCGCAAACTGCTTTTGTTCGCCGATAACCGGCAGGAGGCTGCCCATCAGGCTGGTTACATGAACGACAAGCACCGGCTCTTTGCGGTGCGGCACGCGTTGAACCGCATTGTCCAGGAGGCAGGCGCAGGCGGCGTGGCACTTCAAGACATCGGACATCGGCTGCTGGAGAAGTTCCAAGACATGCAACTGGCCTCCCGCCGCCTCACGGCAGAGCAACAGGGTTTCTGGCGACAGGCGCTGGAGTTTGAAGCAGCCGGGGAGTTCTGCCGGGCGGTCAATCAGCGGGCTTCGCTGGAAAACCTTGCTTTAGTGGAAGTGCGTTACGAATTCCTGGACGAGTTGGCGCGGGACGCAAGGTTCAATTCCGCATGTGAGGCGGCAGGTTTGGCGGTAGCGGACGCAATCACTCTGGTCCGCGCTGTCCTCGACACGATGCGGCGCCAACGTGCGGTGTCGTTCCATTTCTTCCAACGTTATCTCGATGTTGCGCGCTCCCCGTGGTCGCGTCTCATGGCTGAACCCTACTCGATCAGCGTGCCGGAGCATGAGCGCGGCGTCGTGTTCTTCATGCTTGATCGCAGCGAGGCGGCACGCGGCAGCAAGGGGACGGTTTTCAAACCTCTCGTCCGTGACACGCAGCGCGGAGGTATGCCTACGGTTCCGCGTTTGGTCGAGAAAGCGGTCGGAAACAGGGAGCGCGCGGCCCAATTCATCCGCGCCATCGTGCCGTTGCTTACCGAACTGACAGTGTTGGTGCGACCTGATTTTCTGCCGCGCCAAATTGCGCAGCGGGCTGCCGGCGGAGTGCCACTACAAGTGGCTGCCCGTGTAATCCGGCTTTTTCCTGCACACGAGGGGCGCCGCTGTCGGCGTTGTCAGCTTTGGCGACCCTACGCCGGCACAGCGTGTTTTGCGACGGCACGCTGCTCAGGCACCCAGGCGGACCTGCGGCTGGAGGGCTTGCGCACGGACGGCTACTACGAACGCCTCTATACGACGGAAGTTCCGCGCCGCTTGGCCGCGCGCGAGCACACGGCCCAGATCTCAGACGACGATCGCGCGAAACGGGAAACCGATTTCAAACAAGGGCGACTGGAGGCGCTTGTGTGTAGTCCGACGCTGGAGTTGGGCGTGGACATTGGGGAACTGCTGACTGTTCTGTTGCGCAACGCCCCGCCGACACCTGCAAACTATGTGCAACGAGCGGGGCGCGCTGGGCGCCGTCAACGGATCGGGTTTGTGTCCACCTTCTGCGGGGTCAACCCGCACGACAGACACTGCTTTGAAGACCCAGCGTGGCTGGTGCGGGGCGAGTTCCGACCACCCGCCGTGAAACTGGACCCAGGCACGGTGCTCGCCCGGCACGTCCGCTCCCTGATTCTGGAGGAACTGGCGGCCAACCTGCCGGGGCAGATGAGTGAGTTCGTGGATGACTTGGATAATCCTCGCGAGCTTGACCTCGCCAAATTACAGGGCTTGCGGGACGAGTTGTGCCAACGTTGTGGGGAACTGACGGTGCGTGCTCAGGAGGTGTTTCATCTGCCGGAGGCCGCGTTCTTCCAACAGACAACAGCAGAATTCGACACGCGGCTGGAGCGAATACTGAATTCGTGGTTCGCACGCATTCGGCGATTGGCCGACGAGTTCAACCTATATCGAACGCTCACCGCTGACCGCCGGGCCGAACAACGCGCGGCTGCACGCAAGCGCGCCTTCCGCGAACTGACGACGGACCCGAACAAAGCGAACGTCCTGGCCTATCTGGCCGAGACGGGCGTTTTGCCCTCTTATCAGTTCCCGACGGACACGTTCGACCTAGAGCCGGGCGTGAATGACACCCCGCCGCTACGGCGACCGGCGGCCATCGCTTTGTTTGAGTTCGCTCCCGGCAGCCTCGTTTATGCGAACGGGCATAAACTCAAGAGCATCCGCGCCTGCTTCGAGGGGGCCAGTCGGAGCACCGGTCAAGGCGGTAACTTGGAGACTTCTGGGCGAGTGCAGAGCTATGTGTTTTGCGGCCAGTGCGGATGGGCGAGCGATGAGCCACACAACGCTTGCCCGCAATGCCAGACGGCATTGGGGGAGTCGGCATCCGTCGCTTTTGTGGAGTCCTTCGAGGCGGAGGAGAACACCAACATCACCAGTGCGGAAGAAAGCCGCCAACGCGTTTACTTTGAGCGACGCACCCATTTGCTGCCAGGGGGAGGTGGGGCGCAAGTCACGCTGTATCAATACCCACTCGCAGCCCTGGAATTGCGCCCCCAGGCGTCCCTATTGGTCACCAACTGGGGACGAACGCCGAATTTCGGCGGAGAAGGCGAGAGGTTTCAGTTGTGTCCGGAATGCGGTCAGCACTTGCCGGCCCGCCTTTCTGCGTCTGAATTACAGCGATGGCAGGAAGACCATACCCGCCGCTGCCACGGCACGCCGCGCATCTACGTTCTGGGGCATCGCTTTCACGCGGACACGCTTGTCATGCCGTTGCCAAAGGCACTCTTTCCCCCAGAGAAGCTGAAGGAGTTCTGCGTGACGCTGGGCTCGGCACTGGTCGCTGGCGCAGTGGAATTGTTGGAACTGGAAGCCGGCGAACTTGAATTCTTTCATCACACGGATGGGAACGGCGGCGCCATTCTGACATTCTATGAAACCGCGCCTGGCGGTGCCGGGTATCTGGAGACGCTGGCCAGCCGATTCCAGGATTGGGGCCAGAAATCATGGGAACGATTGACGGGGCACAGTTGCTCAAGTGCTTGTTACGGCTGTCTCAAGACGTATCGCAACCAGCCCATGCACGCGTTGCTTGATAAGCGCCTTGTGTTGGACGCCTTGCTCCATTTTGCAGCGCATGGACGGATCGAAGGCCCTGTCCGTGGCAACGAAGGCGACGCTGCCCGGCTTGCGAATGCTTGGCTCACGGAGAACCGGCAGGCACCGCCAACGCAGGACACGGAGATCGAGCGCCGACTCTTGGAAGCCATCCGTGCCAAGCGGCGTCTTCCAGAGCCGACGAGGCAAAGGGAGTTTCGCTCGGGGGAGGTTCTTATCACCGTCGCGGACTTTGCTTTCGAGAACGAGAAGATCGCGATCTACTGTGACGGTTTCGCTTACCATAGCTCGCCGGAACGCCTCGCTTCTGACGCGCAAAAGAGGAATCATCTGCAGAGCCAGGGCTGGTTGGTTTTGACGTTCTGGGGCAAGACCATCCTGCGCACGCCTGAGCGATGTGAAGAGCAGATTTGGAGGGCGTTCAACTTCAGGAGGGAGAACCGTGGTGACACATAAGCCATGCAGAGCGCGACGAGGGACAAGAACACGCGCCACAGGATTCCCGTGGATCAAACCCGCACAAGCGGTCCAGAAGAAAATTAAAAAGTAGAACTAAACGGGGACGCCTACACGGGCGGGCCTTGTCAGGTTAAGGGACTAAGCGCATCACCACCAAGCCCTCATCAGTTTCAGGCACGCGCTGGAATCCAATGACGGCACCACACAGAAGGTCGTCACTGAGAGTGAATAGTAGCATTCGGTCATTCTGGAATGGCTGCTTTCAGTTTCAGCACTTCGGCGCGCAGTTGGCGGGCAAGGAGTTTGCGGTCGGCGGATCTTTCACCGAGTGGGGCAAAGGCGACGGTTGCGTTCACTCCACGTTTGCCGAGGAGCTTGATGAGATGCGGCAACAACGTCATGTCCCGCCAGTAACAGACCTCCTCCCCTGCATCGCCGTCCGGAAGGAAGTAGTGGAGGCATCCGGCGCACAAAGGGTGGTCGCTACGAACGGCAGGCTCCAGCAGGGAAGACTTAAACGGCAGAACCGTGCTTCCATCGGAACTGGTGCCTTCCGCGAAGACCACGACCAAGACGCCAGTGTTCAGAGCGGCTTGGATGTCGGCGTTGGCACGAGTCACATCGCTGCGGCGTTCTCGGTGGACAAAGACCGTGCCAGCCAGACACGCGAACCAGCCGAAGACCGGCCAGTGCTTCACATCGAGCTTCGCGACAAAGATCGCGGGCGCCAGCGCGCCAAGCACGATAATGTCGAGATAGCTGAGATGGTTGCAGACAAGCAGGCCGGTCGTGGGAATTGGGCCGAGGACGCGGAGATTGACGTGGGACACCCGCAAAATCCGTTGGCAGCCGTGTTGGAGCCACAGAGCGCGCGCGACGGCGTCCGGCAACTCGCGTTGGAACGTGACATGGCGGACGTAGTCCAAGGCGGCAAGGATGAACTCGCCGCCCAACCAAGCCAATCGTGTGAGGCTACGGAGATACGAGCGGAATGGGGAGGGTTCGCCAGTGATCGCCGTAACGTCGCAAGTTGCCGCTGTGGATTCGAGATTCATCCGAGGAAGCGCTGGCGGGCCAGCGGGGGGAGAGCTTCCAAGTCGAGTAAGGTCAGGAAGTCGATGGTCTTGAACTCGCGGTCCAGCGCGGGCGGACCGCAAATCTTCGCGCCGAGTCCCAGATAAGCGCGCAGCAGTTTTGGGATTTTAACCGGCTCGTCGGACAGGTGGGTGAGCGGACATTCGAATGCCGGCAGCGGCATCGTGCGCAACGACGGAGGGGCGAGGTGCCGCCGGCAGAGGTCGGCGAATGCGGACGCACCCACCGCCGGATCCTGCGACGTGATGGAACTACATCCGCACAGGTAGCGTCCACCGCGCGCGCGCGCGTAGTCAGCGATGCCCTTCCACAAGAGGCCCAGCACACTCAGGTTGCGGTGGTGGAAGTGGACACAGGCCCGGCCCAACTCGATCATCTCCGCGCGCAGCGGCTCGAAGGGGCGGAAATCAAATTCCTGTTCGCTGTAGTAGCCACGGTGCGCGGCGGCCGAAAGCCCGGTCTGAAGCCGGTAGGTGCCGACGATTTCGCCCGTCGGCGTGTGTTCGACCAAGAGGTGGTCACACACAAGGTCAAACGGGTCCGCGTCAAGACCAGTGACATGGGACTCCGTCAGACCTTCGTTCAACTCGAGATTGAAGACCATGTAACGGAGCGCTTGGGCGGCGTGGAGTTCGCTGCCGTCGCGGGCAAGCCGAACCCCGTAGGTGCCGAGTCCGGAGGTCACCAAATGGATAGGCTCAAGTTCAGTTTTCATAAAGCGGTTTCTGAAGGGCGGTGGAGCTGCCCCAAACATCTGAAATGCTGCTGGCACACTGACGCCATTCTCCGTCGGTCAACTCTGCCGGCAGGACCTCACAACGAAGTTGGAGATGGTTTTGCCACGTTGCGGAGCGATCGCTTTAGTCGTTCACGAGCGTCGCCCGAAAGCGTGGCTGGCGGAGTGAGTTCCGAGATTTGCGCGTCCAGCAGCGCCATGCGCAGGAAGCGGACCTGTTTGCCGTAACGCCGGCACCAATTGCAGACGAGCAGATGCAGCTTCATGCCGAAGCGGTTAGCCAGCGGGAGTGAACGGTCTCCGTTCTGGGATTGGAGCCGAGTCACTTGCCGGCAATTGGGCAGCAGAGTCCTCAGCCAGTTTTCCCAAGCCCGCTTCGCGATGTTCTTCGAGTTCGACACGGATGAAAATGTTCGGTGCCGCGCGGGCGGCGTTTTATCTTCGTCGTTGCTCAGTCACTCCGACTGACGTTGCGACCTTTGCTGGAGGTTGGTCGGCAACCCGCTGTGCTCCTTACAACAAAACTGCCTGGGCGACGAATCGTGCCGATGTTCGATGCCACTGGACTTGCCGCGCCTCAAGCGCGTTTGAATGGGTTGTAAGGATTCTCAGTTCCTCGCGACACACTTCCACGACGCAGTGACGCTGCCAGAACCAGACCGATAACATGAATGCGCCCATGACCATGCCGACACCGGAACTCTCCCACGAGAGTCTCATGCGCGACCACTTGCGCGCCGAGAACCTGCCCCAGGCCGTGATGCCGGCCCCGCCCATCAACAAGGTGCTCCGGGGCCAGAAAGCCCTCGTCACGGGCGCCAATTCCGGCATCGGCAAGGCCGTGGCCATCGCCCTGGCGCACGCCGGCGCAGACGTCGTCGTCAACTACGTTTCGCGTCCGGAAGCCGCTGAGGAGGTCGTGCAAGAGGCCACGCATTGCGGCGCCGAGGCTTACGCGCATCGCGCCGACGTGCGCAAGGAGGACGAGGTGCAGGCGATGTTCAAAACGATGATCCAGGAATTCGGCACCATCGATATCCTCGTCAACAACGCTGGCCTCCAGAAGGACGCGCCTATCGATCAGATGACGCTGGCCGACTGGCAGTTCGTCCTGGACGTGAATCTCACCGGGCAGTTCCTCTGCTCGCGCGAAGCCATCCGCGAGTTCAAGCGCCGTGGCATTCGCAAGGAAGTCTCTTGCGCCGCCGGCAAGGTCATTTGCATGAGCAGCGTCCACGAAGTCATCCCGTGGGCCGGCCACGTGAACTACGCCGCGAGCAAGGGCGGCGTGATGCTCATGATGAAGAGCATCGCCCAGGAGGTCGCACCGCATCGCATCCGCGTCAACAGTGTTGCGCCCGGCGCGATCAGAACTCCCATCAACATGGAGGCGTGGGGCACGCCGGAAGCCTATCGGGAGTTGATGAAGCTGATTCCCTACAAGCGCATCGGCGAGCCCGAGGACATTGGCCGTGCCGCCGTGTGGCTGGCCAGCGACGACTCCGACTACATCCACGGCGCGACCATCTTCGTGGATGGCGGCATGACGCTCTATCCCGGCTTTGAGACCGGAGGCTAAGACTCTCAACTCGTAGCAGCCGACGTAAGGAGGCTCAATCTTCTCAAACACAAGGCAACCATTGCATACAAAGGAAGAACCGAGCCTCCTCACGTCGGCTGCTGCTGACAACAAAAATGAACGCGCAATCCTCAATCATCTATCCGCAATCCCAAGAATGGCTCGAACCCGACGGCCGCGGTGGATTCGCCAGCGGCACGGTCAGCGGCATCCGCACGCGCCGTTACCATGCGCACTTGCTCACCGCCATCACGCCCCCCACGGGCCGCTTGGTTTTGGTCAACGGCTACGAGGCTTGGATTGAAACACCGGCTGGCCGCTTTGCGCTTACGTCGCAGAACTACGCGCCCGGGGTGATTCATCCCGATGGCGCGCAACGCATCGAGTCCTTTTCAGCCGAGCCGTGGCCGACATGGACGTTTCGCTGCGAAGACGGGACGGAGTTGGCGCATGAGATTTTCGTGAGTGGCCATGGTGGCGTGACCGCACTGACCTGGCGACTGCTGGCCGAGCACAAGAATGTGAAACTGTTCATTCGTCCGTTGATCTCCGGCCGCGACTACCACAGTCTGCACAAGGAGAATCCTGCCTTCCGTTTCGATCCTGCTCTCGGCGGCGAGGAAATCCTGTGGCGGCCTTACGACGGAGTGCCGGGCATTCATGCGCTGCACAGCTCCAACGGTCGTTACGCGCATGACCCGCTCTGGTATCGCAATTTTCTCTACGAGGAGGAGCGTGCCCGTGGCCTTGACGATACTGAGGACCTCGCCTCGCCGGGCGTGTTTGAGTGGGATTTGTCCGCCGGTGAGGCTGTGTGGGTGCTGACAGTCTCCGCTTCACGCGCGTTCGCTCTCAAGCGGGAGTTGTCCGTTGTGAAGTTTCTAAACGACCTGCGAGATCAGGAACGCCAGCGCCGGGCGGCCTTCCCTTCGCGCCTGCATCGCGCGGCGGATGCTTACATTGTCACTGGCCGGCACGGCAAAACGATCGTCGCCGGTTACCCGTGGTTCACGGATTGGGGGCGCGACACGTTCATCGCCCTGCGCGGGCTTTGTCTCGCGACGGGCCGCCTCCAAGACGCCCGTGACATTCTGGTCGCGTGGGCCGGTAGTGTGTCCGAGGGCATGTTACCAAACCGCTTTCCCGACCACGGCGAGCAGCCGGAATACAATTCCGTGGACGCTTCGCTGTGGTTCATCGTCGCCGTCCATGAGCTGCTCCAAGCGGCCAATGGCAGCGGCGGCGTCGTTTCGGCCGAAGACAAGCGGCTGCTGCAAAACGCCGTCGAAGCGATCCTCGAAGGCTATTCGAGGGGCACGCGCTTTGGCATCCGCGCGGACACCGATGGCCTGCTGGCCGCGGGCGCGCCGGGTGTCCAACTCACCTGGATGGACGCGAAAGTCGGCGAATGGGTCGTCACGCCGCGCACGGGCAAGCCGGTCGAAATCCAGGCGCTCTGGCTCAACGCGCTCCAAATCGCCAGCCAGTTCTCGCCCGGCTGGCAGAAGCATTTCGCGCGCGGCCTGAAATCCTTCCGCGAGAGGTTCTGGAACGCCGAACGAGGCTGCCTGTTTGACGTAATTGACGCGAACCATCGCGCCGGGGTGACGGATGCCACGTTGCGCCCGAACCAAATCTTCGCCGTCGGCGGGTTACCGTTCCCGCTGCTCGAAGGCGAGCGCGCAAAGCAAATCGTTTCGCTCGTCGAAGAGAAGTTGCTCACACCGCTTGGCCTGCGCTCGCTTGCCCCGGGAGAACCCGGCTACGCGCCGCGTTACGAGGGCGGAGTCTGGCAACGCGACGGCGCGTATCATCAAGGGACGGTCTGGTCGTGGCTCATCGGACCATTCGTGGAGGCCTGGGTGCGCGTGCGCGGCAGCACCGTCGCGGCCAGGCGCGAAGCGCGCGACCGGTTCTTGAAGCCGTTGCTCGCTCATCTCGACGAAGCCGGCTTGGGCCATGTCTCCGAAATCGCCGACGCCGACTCGCCGCACACGCCGCGCGGGTGTCCCTGGCAGGCGTGGTCTGTTGGCGAGGCTCTTCGCCTGGATCGCGCGATCCTTGCCGAAACGCCGAACCCGAACAGCAAACAGCCTCGAAGCAAGGCAGGGCGTACCACGGCGCTGGTTTCCGGCGGAGTGGACGGTTTGCGTACGAAATTCCAGCCGGACGCCGGGAGCAGTGTAGATTTCCAACGCGTATGAAAAACAACGGCGGAGCGAACCCGGAACGGCGGCGGCTTGCTGAAGCCAACGCCGGTCGTGAGAACTGGCTCCTGTGGGGACCGTATCTCTCCGAGCGCCAGTGGGGCACGGTGCGCGAGGATTACTCGCCGGGCGGCACGGCCTGGGATCACTTCCCCCACGATCACGCCCGCAGCCGCGCGTATCGCTGGGGGGAGGACGGCATCGCCGGTCTCAGCGACGATTGGCAGCGACTCTGCCTCTCGCTCGCTTTGTGGAATGGCCGCGATCCAATCTTGAAAGAACGTCTCTTCGGCCTGACGAACGGCGAGGGCAACCACGGCGAGGACGTGAAGGAACTTTATTACTACCTGGACGCCACGCCGACGCATTCCTACCTGAAGATGCTCTACAAGTATCCGCAGCGGGGATTTCCTTACGCCCGGCTCGTGGAGGAGAACCGCCGTCGCGGAAAAGACCAGCCGGAGTTTGAATTGTTGGACACGGGCATCTTTGACGACGACCGCTATTTCGACGTGTTCGTCGAGTACGCCAAAGCCTCGGCTGACGACATCCTCATGCTGGTGACGGTCCACAATCGCGGCCCGGAAGCCGCCACGATTCATCTGCTGCCGCAGCTTTGGTTTCGCAATACGTGGTCGTGGAAGCACGGCGCAGCAAAGCCGGAACTCAGTGTGACGCACGACGGCGCCATCGCAGCCAAACACGCCGAGTTGGGGGAGTATCGGCTTTGCTGCGACAACCGCCCTGAACTGTTGTTCTGCAACAATGAAACAAACGGTCACCGTTTGTTCGGCCAGAACGGTGCTCAAGGCTATTTCAAAGACGCGTTCCACGATTACGTGGTCGCCGGAAACAACACTGCGGTGAACCCGCAGCAAATCGGGACGAAGGCGGCGGTGCATTACGTGCTCACGGTGCCGGTGGACGGGTCAGCGAGCGTCCGCCTTCGCCTCGTAGCGCCGACTTCCAAGTCTGCTGTATCGCGGGCTTCCAGCCTGCCGAGCGTTGAAGCAAACCGAACGTCGCTAAGCGATCTAGCAGCCGGCCGACTGGAAATCGGCGATACGGCAGGTTGGAAACCTGTGCTACCGGCTTTCGCCGACTTCGACGCCATCCTCGCCCAACGCCGCCGTGAAGCCAATGAGTTCTACGCCGAGTTGCAGAAGGACATCGCGGACTCCGACGCGCGGCTCGTCCAGCGCCAGGCGTTCGCCGGCATGATTTGGAGCAAGCAGTTCTTTTACTACGACGTGCCCAAGTGGTTGCGCGGCGACCCCACCGAGCCGGCGCCTCCGCCCGAGCGCAAGCACGGCCGCAATCACGAATGGACTCACCTCAACAACGCCGACATCATCTCAATGCCGGACAAGTGGGAGTATCCCTGGTACGCCGCGTGGGACCTCGCCTTTCACTGCATCCCACTTGCGCTGGTCGATGCCGAGTTCGCCAAGTCGCAACTCGTGCTGTTGACGCGCGAGTGGTACATGCACCCGAACGGCCAGCTTCCTGCCTACGAGTGGGCGTTTGGAGATGTGAACCCACCTGTCCACGCGTGGGCCACCTGGCGCGTTTTCCAAATGGACCGGAGGCAACGCCGCGCCACGAACCCTGAGGACCCCGGCGACCTCGCCTTCCTGGAGCGCGTTTTTCACAAGCTCATGCTGAACTTCACCTGGTGGGTCAACCGCAAAGACACGCAGGGGCGGAACATTTTCCAAGGCGGCTTCCTGGGACTCGACAACATCGGCGTTTTTGACCGCAGCGCGCCGTTGCCGACGGGCGGCTTCATCAACCAAGCCGATGGCACCAGTTGGATGGCGATGTATTGCCTGAATCTCATGCGCATCGCGCTGGAACTCGCGCGGCACAACCAGGTGTATCAGGACATCGCCACGAAGTTCTTTGAGCACTTCCTCCACATCGTCGAGGCGATGAACAACATCGGCGACGAAGGCATCGGCCTGTGGGATGACCAGGACGCGTTCTACTACGACGTGCTCAACACGCCCAACGGCCAGAGCGTGCCGCTCAAGGTGCGCTCGATGGTGGGCTTGACCCCGCTCTTCGCGGTCGAGGTGCTCGACTGTTCCATTCTCAAGGAAGTGCCCGAGTTCGCCGAGAGGCTCGAATGGTTCCTCAACTACCGGCCCGACCTGGCCAGGCTCGTGTCGCGCTGGCATGAGCCGGGCATAGGTGAGCGGCGACTGCTCTCGCTGCTGCGTGGTCATCGCATGAAATGTCTTCTGCGACGTTTGCTCGATGAGACCGAGTTCCTCAGCGATTTCGGCGTGCGCGCCCTCTCCCGACAACATCTCGAGAACCCGTACCAATTCCACGTCAACGGCGGCACGATGGAAGTGACGTATCAACCGGCGGAATCCAACTCCGGCCTCTTCGGCGGCAACTCAAACTGGCGCGGCCCCATCTGGATGCCGGTGAACTATCTCATCATCGAGTCGCTGCAAAAGTTCCACCATTACTACGGCGACGATTTCAAAGTCGAGTGTCCGACCGGTTCGGGCCATTTCATGACCATCAACGAAGTCGCTTGCGAACTCTCGCGCCGCCTCACCCGCCTGTTCCTCAAAGATGAAAGCGGCCAGCGCCCCGTCCTCAAGTATCACCCGAAGCTCGCGACCGATCCGCATTTCCGTGACTACGTGCTCTTCCACGAATACTTCCACGGCGACTCCGGACGCGGCGTGGGCGCGTCGCACCAGACCGGCTGGACTGGCTTGATCGCGAAACTGCTTCAGCCGCGACGGGAACAAATGAAAGCGCCGGCCATGCCACGCGCCACGCGCCGGGGCGGTGACCGCTCGTTGCCGCAGCGGCGCGAGCACGAGGCGGAAACCAGATCGGCAGGTGACGCCATGCTCCTCGAACACTGAGTGCGAGCGAGCGCGGGTTTGAGTCGGCGAGTCTCCCTGCGAGGTTCATCGAGGAATCGTCTCGCCAGTTCCCATGCTCAGTTCACTCCGCCAACACTGGCCCGAATACCTGATGGAGGCGGCGCTGCTCGGCCTCTTCATGGTGTCTGCGGCGCTGTTTACGGCGCTGCTGGAATACCCCGGCTCGCCGATCCACCGCGCCATCCCTGACGCCGATATCCGCCGCGCGCTGATCGGCCTGGCGATGGGCTTGACTGCCGTGGGCCTGATCTACTCGCCGTGGGGACAGCAGTCTGGCGCGCACATGAATCCCGCGGTGACGCTGACATTCCTGCGCCTCGGCAAAGTGAAACCGCCCGACGCTGTCTTCTACATCATCGCGCAGTTTCTGGGCGGCACTGGCGGCGTGCTCCTGGTGAAGTTGTGCCTCGGGCGAGTGCTTTCCGATCCGTCGGTCAATTACGTCGCGACGGTGCCTGGTTCCGCCGGAGTTGTGATCGCCTTCCTCGCAGAAGCGGCCATTTCGTGTGGTCTCATGCTCATGGTGCTTCTTGTTACGAACATGCCGCGACTTGCCCGGTTCACCGGTGTCTTCGCCGGCGTGCTGGTCGCGTTCTACATCACGCTCGAGGCGCCGTTGTCAGGCATGAGCATGAACCCGGCGCGCACAGTCGCGTCTGCGCTGCCGAGCGGCGTGTGGACGGCGTGGTGGCTCTACTTCACCGCACCGGCGCTGGGCATGTTGGGCGCCGTGGAGATGTTCCGGTTGTCCAGGGGGCTGGCTCATGTGGGCTGCGCCAAGCTGCAACACAGCCTTCGCCATCGCTGCATCTTCTGTGGTCATCCGGGTGAGATCGCCGAGGTAGCCCTCACTGGGCCAGCGCGGTGACGAAGGGCTGTAAAGTTCTTTCTTCCATTGCGACAGACCATCACTCGCCGCTGGCGGGTGGACCGCACGGCCAAGACAAAACGAACCACCAACACATCAAACCAAATCGAAACAGGACCGAATATGAAATCGAAAATCCTCGCCGCTCTGACTGGACTTGCGCTGCTGACCGCCGCGAATGTGCTGGCGGATGGAGGCCATACCAGCACCAAGTTCGAGGGAGCCAAGGCCAACAATGGGACCGTCACACACACGGTCAAGGACGGCAAGAACGTGCTTACCCTCTCCTCTGACTTCCAGGTGCCCGAAACCCCGGACCCGCACTGGCAGGTGGTGGACTCGAAGGGGAATACCTACTTGCTGCAAGAGCTCAAGATTAAGGGCGGCGGGCTCAGAGGCGACCAGATCAACAAGAGCATCACCCTGCCCTCCTATGTGCCGGACATCGCCAAGGTGCAGATTTGGTGCGCCTGGGCCGAGGCCAACCTCGGCGAAGCCTCGTTCGAACATCCCGTCACCATAGCCAGCCGTTGAACCTGCGGCACAAACCCGGCGCTGGAGTTCGGCGCCGGGTTTCCTTTTGGCGATTTCCCGTAAGCAAACCTCCTGGCCTCCGACCAATACAGCAATGAACGATCACTACGACGTCATCATCATCGGCTCCGGCGCAGGGGGCGGCACGCTCGCGTATCGGCTCGCGCCCAGCGGCAAGCGCATCCTGCTCATCGAGCGTGGCCCGTACGTGCCGCGCGAGAAAGAGAACTGGAGCACCAAAGCCGTCAACCAGGAGGGCAAGTATCACGCGAAGGAAGTCTGGCGGGACAAGGATGGCAAGGACCTGCATCCGCACACGAACTACTACGTGGGCGGTAACACGAAATTCTACGGCGCGGCATTGTTCCGATTGCGCAAGGAGGACTTCGGTGAAACCCGCCACCACGGCGGTTTCTCTCCCGCGTGGCCGATTTCTTACGACGACCTGGAGCCTTACTACGCCGAAGCGGAGCGCCTCTACCACGTTCACGGCGCGCACGGCGAAGATCCCACCGAGCCGTGGCGTAGCGCGCCGTTCCCGCATCCGGCGGTCAGCCATGAGCCGCGCATCCAGCAATTGAGTGACGACTTTGCCCGGCTCGGCCTGAAGCCGTTTCACACCCCGTTGGGCGTGATGCTCAACGAACAAAACCCGCGCCAAAGCCCCTGCATCCGGTGCAGCACGTGCGACGGCCATCCGTGCCTCGTCAACGCCAAGGCCGACGCCCAAGTCTGCTGCGTGGACCCGGCGCTGGAGTATCCGAACGTCACGCTCATGACCGACGCGAAGGTGACGCGCCTGGAAACGACGCCGAGCGGGCGCGAGGTCCGCAATGTCATCGTCGAACGCAACGGAGCAAAGCTGGGACTCTCCGCCGACATCGTTGTCGTTTCTTGCGGCGCCATCAACTCCGCTTCGCTGCTCCTTCGTTCGGCCAATGACAAACACCCGCGCGGCCTGGCCAACGGCTCGGACGTTGTCGGCCGCCACTACATGGGCCACGTCAACTCCGTGCTCATGGCCATCTCAAAATGTCCCAACCCAACCGTGTTCCAGAAGACGCTTTCGGTGAACGATTACTATCTCGGCTCACCGGAGTGGGCCTTTCCCATGGGGCACATTTCCTTCGTCGGCAAGCTGGACGGCGACACACTCAAGGCTGGCGCCCCCGCGATTGCCCCGCATTGGACCCTGGAACTGATGGGCAAGCACTCGCTGGACTTCTGGCTCACCAGCGAGGATCTGCCGGACCCGAACAACCGCGTCACCCTGGACCGTGAGGGGAGCATTGTCCTCAGCTACAAACCGAACAACGAGGAAGGGCACCAGCGGCTCACCGGGAAGCTCAAGAGCCTGATGAAGCAGCAGACCAAGTGCGCCTTGCATGGACACGAATGTCACGAGGGTCTGTTCGCGCGAAGTCTTTACGCCGGTCAACGCATCCCGCTCGCCGGCGTGGCGCACCAGAATGGCACGATTCGTTTCGGCACCGACCCGCAGACGTCCGCGCTCGACGTGAACTGCCACGCGCATGAGGTGGACAATCTTTACGTCGTGGACGCGAGTTTCTTCGTCTCCAGCGGCGCTGTGAACCCTGCGCTCACCATCATGGCCAACGCGTTGCGGGTGGGTGATCACCTCCTGGAACGGCTACGCGTCAAAGCTCAGGCGGAGCGCGAAACGACGATGGAAGTTGCTGCCCGCAGCCGGCGAGAGGTCGCCTTCGCCTAGAGGGAACATGAAACCGCCCTTCATCATCGCACTCGCCGCCCTAGCCGTGACGGCCGCAGGCGTACGACTGGTTTCCACCCCGACCGCCAAAACCATGACTACAGACAAGGTAACTGTCCGGCTGTTCGACGCCTCCGGCAAAGTCACTGAACCGCTGACCTTGCCCAAGGTCGTGAAGTCCGAGGCTGCCTGGCGCGCACAACTCACGCCGGAGCAGTATCGTATCACCCGCACCCACGGTACCGAACGCGCCTTCTGCGGCATCTTCCACGACAACCACAAGACCGGCGTCTATGCGTGCATCGGTTGCGGCCTGCCGTTGTTTCGCTCGGATGCGAAGTTCGATTCCGGTACCGGCTGGCCGAGTTTCTTCCAGCCCCTGGCGAAGGAGAACATCGGCGAAACGCGCGACAGCTCCCTCGGCATGGTCCGCACTGAGGTGCATTGCGGGCGCTGTGATTCTCACCTCGGCCATGTGTTCGAGGACGGTCCGGCGCCAAGCGGACTGCGCTATTGCATCAACTCGGACGCGCTTTCGTTCCACGAGCGTCCGTTGGCGAAGCCAGGGCGCGAAAGAGTATTGTTTGGCGCAGGCTGCTTCTGGGGCGTCGAGCAAGCCTTTCGCGAGGTCAAAGGCGTCGCCGCTACCCGTGCCGGTTATGCAGGCGGTCACACCAAGAAGCCCAGTTACGAAGACGTGTGTTCCCACACCACGGGTCATGCCGAAGTAGTGGAAGTCGAATTCGATCCCGCGCAGGTGGAGTTCGACAAGTTGCTCGACGTGTTTTGGAAGAAACACAATCCGTTCAGGGAGCAACGCATCGGTGCCGACGAGGGCGACCAGTATCGCTCGGCGATTTTCTTCACAGCCCCAGAACAGGAGGCCGGCGCTCGCGCTTCGGCTGCCCGGCTTGAACAGAAGCACTCTGGTCAGCATGTTGGCACCGAGATCAGTTTGGCGTCCGCCTTCTATCCAGCAGAAGAGTACCACCAGCGCTATTACGAGAAGCACGGTGGGAGAAGCTGCGCCGTCCCGTGACTCAAGGAAGCCCCATGCCACGCACTTCCCTCGTCACCATCGTCACGGGCGCAGTTGGCAATCTCGGTTTCGCCGCGGCTCAGGCCTTTCAAGCCGCTGGCCACCGCACCGTGCTGGTGGATCGGTCGCCCGACCGCTTGCGCGACGTCTTCAAAAGCCTCACCGATTCGCCGCACCACTTTCTGGCGGGCGGCGTGGATTTGTCCGACGCAACCTCCCTCAGCCAGTTGGTCGAGAATACCCTGGCGCGCTTTGGGCGCATTGACGTACTGGTGCATACCGTCGGCGCCTGGCGCGGCGGCCAGCCCGTTCACGAGACAGACCCAGCGGATTGGGACTTTCTGTTCAACGTCAACCTCCGCACGACGCTGAACTGTTGCCGGGCCGTCGTCCCACAAATGCTGAAACAGCAGCGCGGGCGGATCATTACCGTGGCCAGCCGCGACGGCCTGGCGGGCAGCGCCGGTTACGCGGCCTACAGCGCCTCCAAGAGCACGGTGTTGCGGCTGAACGAAGCCCTGGCCGACGAACTCAAGACGTCGAACATCAATGTGAATTGCATCCTGCCGTCCACCATCGACACGCCCCAGAACCGCGCCGCCATGCCGGACGCAGATTTCGCCAAGTGGGTCGAGCCTGCCGCCATCGCGGACGTGATTTTGTTTCTGGCGTCCGACGCCGCCCGTGCAATCACGGGCGCGGCGATACCGGTGTTCGGCAAGAGTTGAGAAAGGAACCACCTCATGATCGCGCAAACCTGTCTCATCGTGGCCGGCATCTACCTGCTCTGCGGTTTCGTCTTTGCCATCCCGTTCGCGGTCGTCGGTGTGAACCGGATTGACCCGCACGCCGCCCATGCGAGCTGGGGTTTTCGCGTGCTCATCATCCCCGGCACGGTTCTTCTCTGGCCGCTGTTGGGGCATCGCTGGATGAAAGGCATCCGCGAGCCGCCGGCGGAGAACAACCCGCATCGCTGTGTGGCGCGAATATGATCCGCCCCCTGCGCCAACGTCATCGTGTGATCTTCTGCGCGCTGGCGCTCGTGTTGCCGCTTGCCTTTGCCGCTGGTGTCGCCGCGCGCAAGCCGGTGCCCGTCATGGCTGCGCTTCCTTCAGCGGTCGGCGGCGAGAGGCCGCAGTTCGACTCCACCATCTGGGAGCGCGATGATTTGTGGACGCAACCGCCCATGCGCGCGCGCCTCCTTGCCGGGAAAACGAATCGCCTGGCAGTGGAACTCATCGCGGCACGAGACATCGCCCGGGCCGACGTGATCGTGTACTGGGTGCCCGGAGATCCGAAACTGAACGATGCGCTCCCGGACAACGCAGTCTTCCTGGGTGCGTTTACCCGAAACGGCCCGCTGCCGCTGCCTGCCGAAGCCGCTCAACAGGCTGGCTCACTGATCCTCTACAGCCTGGCCGATCACGAGATCGTCGCCCGCTCGAAGCCGCTCACCTTTTAACGATTTCACGTTTCAACCTTTCAACCCTTGGCGCGATGGGACTGGAATACAAAGCCGTTCGGTGGAATCGCCAGAAGCGGATTTACGACTTCGCGCTCGTGGGCGGCGTGGGAGCGTTTCTCGTCCTGTTCACGGTGTCGACCAAAGTCCTGTTCCCCTTTGTCACCGGCGAGATCCTGCTAATGCGCGCGTTCGGTGCGGCAGCGTTCATTCTCCTCCACGTCGTCCTGTGCATCGGGCCGCTGTGCCGCTTGAACCCGAAGTTCCTCCCGCTGCTCTACAATCGCCGCCACGCCGGAGTGACGACGGGCCTGCTGGGTTTGGTTCACGCCACACTGGTCGTCGTGACTTACCACGCCGGCGGTGATACCAACCCAATCCTGAGCGTCTTCAAAGGCAGCCCGTTGACCGGTTCGATTGCGGGCGTGCCCTTCCAGCCGTTTGGTTTCTTCGCGCTGGTCATCCTGCTGCTGATGGCCGCGACGAGCCACGACTTCTGGCTCGCGAACCTCAGCGCGCCGGTGTGGAAGTCGCTCCACATGCTCGTCTATGCCGCCTACGCCCTGCTCGTGTTGCACGTCGCGTTCGGTGTGTTGCAGGCGGAGGTGAACCCGGTCTATGTCTTGGCCGTCGGAGGCGGCTTGGTCGTTGTGCTTGGATTGCACATCGCCGCCGCATTCAGAGAAGTTCCGACCGACCGCGCCCCCGATAGCGCCGCTGGCGACGACGGCTTCGTTGATGCTTGCGCCGTTGCTGACATCCTGGAGAAGCGCGCCCGCATCATCTGTCTGTCCGGCGAGCGCGTCGCCATCTTCAAATACGACGGAAAGGTCTCTGCCGTCTCCAATGTCTGCCAACACCAAAATGGCCCGCTGGGCGAAGGGAAGGTCCTCGATGGCTGTATCACCTGTCCGTGGCACGGCTATCAGTATCTGCCCGACACCGGTGCCTCGCCTCCGCCGTTCGTGGAAAAGGTGCCGACCTTCAACGTGCGCGTGAGGCACGGTCGCGTGTTCGTTCGTCCGAAACCGAACCCGCCTGGCACTCGGGCCGAACCGGCGCCAGTCGAAGCAGAGTCTCGTAGCAGCCGACTTGAGGAGGCTCTGACTTCAGCCTCGGAAAGATAAGGAGCCTCGCGACCTCGGCTGCTGCGAAAAGATGAACGACGAGTTCTACATCGGCTGGGAAGAAAGAGCGCCTTCAGGTATCGGCTCACAGGTGCGCCGGGCCGTTGCATTCTTGCTCGCCTTCGCTGTCGTGCTGGCCGTGCTGCTTGCCGTGGCGCAACGCACTATTGGCGTGAGCGTGTTCGAGTGGGGCAAGGTCAAGTCGTTCTCCGGCGTGTTGCGAAGCCAGCCCTATCCGCATCTCCTCGTTCCTCGACCGGGAGCGGTCACCGGTCAGACTTCTTTTTCCAGCTACTACCTGGTGAAGCCATTCAAGTTCGGACTCGATGCCGGCCTCGCCCGGCGCCTTGACGGTAAATCCGTGAACTTGAAGGGAACCCTCATCTACCGTGGGAACCAGACGATGATCGAAGTCATCGGCGACTCCATCCAACAGCAGGACAACCCCAGTCAACTTATCGCCAGCGCTTCCACCACAGCGCCAGTCAATCTCGGCGAGCAAACACTCATCGGTGAAATCGTGGACAGCAAATGCTACCTCGGCGTGATGAACCCAGGGCAACTCACGCCGCACCGCGCGTGCGCCATTCGCTGCATCAGCGGCGGCATCCCGCCGGTGCTGCTGGTGCGTCAAACCAACGGCCCCGCGCTCTACTTTCTGCTCGTCTCCAGCGACGGCCGGCCAGTGAACAAACAAGTCCTGAACCTCGTCGCCGAACCGGTTCAAATCACCGGCGAAGTCGAACGCCAGGGCGAGCTGCTCATCCTCCGTGCCGACCCTGCGACCTATCGGCGGCTCGCGCGCTAAGCAGTGACGACGCTCCAACTCACCCGTAAGCAGCACGGTTCTCGCGCGACCAACTTGGCGATGAATGAGCCGACTCTTGCCAGACAGCGCACCCAATGGGGTGCCACGCTCACGCTGCTCCTTGTGTTTCTCGCCGCATCGCTGTCTTTGCGGGCCGCGGTGCGCGAGGTCGGAGCGATTGGGCTGACGGTCGGTGACCTCGACCGCGAGTTGGAGTTCTACACCAGGATATTGCCGTTCGAGAAAGTGTCGGAGTCGAGGACCGCTCCGGGCGCAGCGGACGAATTGCTCGGCTTGAGCAGCACGCAAACGCACAGCGCGAAGCTGAAGCTGGGCGACGAGCAGATCACGCTCACGGAGCATTTGGCAAAGAAGGGCCGTCCCATCCCAGCGGACTCACGCAGCTTTGACCATTGGTTTCAGCACATCGCCATCGTGGTGCGCGACATGGACGCGGCCTACGCGCATCTGCGTCGGCACAAAGTCAAACACGTCTCCACCGCGCCGCAGACGTTGCCGGCGTGGAACAAGGATGCGGGCGGCATCAAAGCGTTCTACTTCCTCGACCCGGAGGACCACGTGCTGGAGATCATCTGGTTCCCGCCGGGCAAGGGCGACTCGAAGTGGCAGCGGTCCACCACCAACGTGTTCCTTGGCATCGACCACACGGCCATTGTCGTGAGCGACACCGACGGCAGCCTTGCTTTCTATCGCGACCTGCTGGGAATGCGCGTGGTTGGCGGGGCGGAGAACTACGGCGTCGAGCAGGAGCATCTGAACCAAGTCTTCGGCGCGCGACTGCGCATCACCGCACTGCGGGCCGAGCGCGGGCCGGGCATCGAATTCCTCGAATACCTCGCTCCACCGGGCGGGCGGGCACTTCCCGCGAACGTCAAGGCGAACGACCTCGTCTTTTGGCACACGCGGCTGTTGGTCGATGGGCTGGACGACTTCGCCCGCCAACTGCGTCAAGGGGAGACCAAGTTCGTCTCAACCCGCGTTGTGCCTGTGCCGGGCGATCACTCAGACGCCAGCCGCAGCGTCATCGTCCGGGATTCGGACGGGCACGCCTTGCAGTTGGTCGAGCCTGGTAGCAGCCGAGGTCACGAGGTTCTGACTTCAACGGTGAACGCTGAATGAGTCGCTACACGGCGGCGGCCTCGAACTGTTGAAAGGTTCTCCGCCCCAGCCCGACTCACTCACGCACAACAATGCAACAACCGAACAATACGAAACTGACAATGAAAAAGACGCTCTTCACATTGGTCGCGGCGCTCTCGCTGGCGGGCGCTGCCTTGGCTGACCACGAACCAGGCCACAAGGTTCTCGTTCTGAAGAACAGGAACGGCGTCGCCATCCTCGGCTACGACGCCGTGGCTTACTTCACGGACAACAAACCGGCGCAGGGGAGCCCGAAGTTCTCCTCCGAATACGAAGGTGCAAATTACCACTTCGCCTCCACGGAACACAAAGCCCTGTTCGACGCGAATCCCGCGAAGTATGCGCCCGCTTACGGCGGCTATTGCGGCTACGCGGCGAGCATTGACCGGCTCTCGCCCATCAGCCCGGAGTGGTTTCAGATCATCGACGGCCGCCTCATCCTTCAGCACAACAAGAAGGCCTACGACAAGTTCAACGCCGACCTCAAAGGCAACCTCGCCAAAGCCGATCAGAACTGGCCCGGCCTGCTCATCCGCAATGGCACCGGCGGCAAGACGCTGGTGAACATCAACCGCAAAGGTGTTGCGCTCGAAGGCCGCGATCCGGTTAGCTATTTCACCGACGGCAAGCCCGCCAAGGGCGACCCGAAGATCGAAGCGACTTACAACGGCGCGCTCTATCATTTTGTGTCGCAAGAGCACCGCGAGACCTTCGAGCGGAGCCCGGCGAAATACGCGCCTGCTTTCGGCGGCTTTTGCGGCTACGCGGCTTCGATCAACAAGGTCAAGCCGGTGGATGTGAACCTTTGGTCCATCGTGGATGACCGCCTGATTCTCCAGCATTCAAAGAAGGCCGTGGAGCTTTGGAACAAGGACGTGCGTGGAAACCTTGACATGGCCGACCGCAACTGGCCTGGATTGGTGGAACATGCCACCGCCGGGACCATGGCAAACTCCAAGTATCCGCTCACCTGGCCCGGTTTCTACGATTACACCAGTCTGAGTCGCCGCCTCCCGCCAATGGGCGGTGGCTCGATGACAGCTCACAACGCCAGTCTGGAACGAACCCCGATGCCCAGTGACCTCGACTGGCCGGGATTCTGAACTCCTCCCTCATTCCTCCTTGAACCAACAGACCATGAACACGCCCTTGAACAGAGTAGTCTTGGCCTTCCTGCTCACCGTCACCAGCGCTGCCCTTGCTTTTGCCGGTGGAGACGTGGCGATCAAATCCACGCTCACCCTTGAAGGCGCGAGGAAGGCCGCCGAAGCCGCCGTGGCTTTCGCAAACTCCAACGGCGCGCCAGGTAGCGCCATTGCGGTCGTGGACGACGGCGGGCATTTGCTCTACTTCGTCCGGCTGGACGGTACTTTCACCGGAAGCCCGAACATTTCCATCGGCAAGGCAAAGACCGCGGCCTTGTTCCGAAGGCCGACGGGCGATTTCGAGAGCCTCGTCAACAAGGGTCGTTTTGCCATGACCGCGTTGCCTCCAGACTTCACGCCGCTGCAAGGCGGTGTGCCCATCAAGCATGGCGGCCAAGTCATCGGCGCTATCGGCGTGAGCGGGGCGAAGAGCGCAGCGCAGGACGAAGAGGTAGCCCTGGCCGGCGCCCGCGCGATTGAAGGCAACGGAAACGCGGCGGCTGGAATCGGAGTGGAACCAGGCCACCCCACAGCAAGCCGCGAAACCATGGCGGCGCGGGAGTCAGCGCGGTTCTGAGACCGCTTGCATCCACAGCGGATCCTTACGACAACCGGCGGGCGCGACACCCGCCGGCATTGCTTTGCTGGCGGTGGTCCTCATGCGGTCGCATTCCGGCAGGCCGCATTCCGGCGTTTGATTCGGCCCCGTGGCAGTGTTATCAGTTCACGTCCGGGATCGAATCGGATTTCTGATGAGCACACGCGTTTTTGACAATGGAGCGGAGCGGTCGGTCACTGCACGTGGCGCGACCGATGGGAATGGTTCCGAAGCATTGCTGCGCGCCCTCGCGGAAGGAACGGCAGGAGTGACAGGCCAGGAGTTCTTCCGGTCTCTCGCCAAGCACGCGGCCCAGGCGGTGGGAGTGCGCTATGCGTTCCTGGCCGAGTGTCTGGCGGACAACCGCGCTCAGGCGCTGGCCTTCTGGGCAGATGACGATTTTGGCAACGATTTCAACTACGACCTGACGGGCACGCCGTGCGCCAACGTGGTGCGCGGGCAGGCGTGCCATTACGGCGAGTGCCTGCAGCAGCTCTTCCCGGCGGACAAGGATCTCGTCACGTTCGGCGCACACAGCTACCTGGGCGTGCCGCTGTTCGACGCGAGACGGCGCGTCATCGGGCACCTTGTCATCATGGACGACAAGCCGATGCCGCGCGACCCGCTCACGCTGTCGGTGCTCGAAGTTTTTGCCAGTCGGGCCGGCGCCGAGTTGGAGCGGCAGCAGGGGGAGGCGGAATTGCGCCGGCTGACGGTCGAAATGGAGGCGGTGCTCAACGTCAACCGCGCCATCTGCCGGCATCTCGAACGCGATGAACTCTTCGGCGCGCTGGCGGATTGCCTGCGCGGGGTGCTGCACCACGATCGCTTCGGCATCGAACTGCCCATCGAGGGCAACCGTCTCCAAGGCCATCTGCTCACGCCCAGTGGAGCGGGCGCGCGGCCGACACGCGTCAAGGTGCTGCCGGGGCAGGGCACGGCCTGCAACTGGGTGCTGCAAAACCGGCAATGGCTGGTCGGTGCCACGCGCGACGAGCTGCGGGGACGCTTTCCGCTCACGTTCGAGGTGATGGCGACGGAAGGCATGGAATCTCTTGCCGCCCTGCCGCTGGTCAGCGGGGACGTTGCGCGCGGCGTGCTGTTCTTCATGGCGGCGGAACGCGGGGCCTACCGGGAGTTGCGGCGCGGATTGGTCGAGCAAGTGGCCAGTGCGGTGGCGGCGGCGCTGGACAATTGCCTGGCGCACGAAGAATTGCGGCAGCAGTCCAAGCAAGCCCTGGCGGAAAGCGATGAGCGATTCCGGGATTTGTTCGACGAGGCTCCGATTGCCTACGTGCATGAGCGGCTGGATACGTGTTTCATCCGGGCCAATTGCGCGGCGACGAGGATTCTGGGAATCAAGCCCGAGGAAGTTGTCGGAACCTACGGGAAGTCGTTCATTCCCGACACGCCCGAGGCACAGCGGCGCGTACGCGAGGCGCTCGCCTCCATCGGCCGCGGCACGGACACCAGCGGGGTCGTGCTCGAACTGCGCCGCAAGGACAACGGCAAACCGATTTGGATTCAGTGGTGGTCGCGGCCAGACCCCAGCGGCACGTACACGCGCACGATGTTCATCGACATCACCGAGCGCGTGCTGATGCAGCAGGAACAGGTTCGACTTCAAGCGCAGAATAGTTACCTGCAGGAGGAGATTCGCAGCGAACACAACTTCGACGAAATCGTAGGGAACAGCCCCGCATTGCTCGATGTGCTGCGGCAGGTGGATCAAGTTGCGCCGGCCGACTCCACCGCACTCATCGTGGGTGAAACCGGCACGGGCAAGGAACTGATCGCGCGCGCCATTCACGACCGCAGCGGACGCAAAGATCGTCCGTTGGTGAAAGTGAACTGCGGTGCCATCAGCGCGGGTCTGGTCGAAAGCGAACTCTTCGGCCACGTCAAAGGCGCGTTCACCGGCGCGCTGGCCAATCGCGACGGCCGGTTCAAGGTCGCCGATGGCGGCACCATCTTCCTGGACGAAGTGGGCGAACTGCCGCTGGAGACGCAGGTGAAGCTGTTGCGCGTGTTGCAGGAGCAGGAGTTCGAGCCCATTGGCAGCAGCAAAACCGTCAAGGTGGACGTGCGCATCATCGCGGCGACCAACCGCGACCTGAACGTGGCCGTCGCCGAAGGCAAGTTCCGTCGCGATCTCTACTACCGGCTGAACGTGTTTCCCCTCCACGTCCCGCCGTTGCGCGAGCGTGCCTCTGACTTGCCGTTGCTGGTGACCTTCTTCCTGCAACGTCTTGCCAAGAAGCTGGGCAAGCCGGTGAAGCAAGTCTCGGAAGAAACCATGCGCCGACTGGCGGGCTACCCGTGGCCCGGCAACATCCGCGAACTGCAAAACGTCATCGAGAGGGCCATTTTGCTGTCGCCCGGCGATAGCCTACAACTCGCCGCCGATTTCTGTCTTGCGCCGGCCGCTGCCGCGCCCGTGGCCCGCGCCGCATCACCCGTCGCAGGCGAGTGGACCAAGCCCGCTTCGGACTCCGGCGTCCGACACGCAAGCACCCAAGTGGGTCTGAGACCTCTCGCGCCGGTCACCGGCGGCAATGGCGGCGCTTCGCTTGAAGACGTCGAGCGTCGGCACATTGAATCCGTGCTGACGCAAACCAACTGGATGATCGAAGGGGAGCGAGGAGCAGCTAGAGTGCTGAAGCTGAATCCCAGCACTCTCCGCAGCCGCATGCAGAAACTCGGCGTCAAACGGCCGACGAAGTAGGGTTGGCGCTGGGCAGGGTCTTCAACTGCGTTTCCACGAACAGCGAACAGGCGACGAAGACAACGCCCCGCGACCGGAGGCTGGAAAGCAGCACCGCGCCGTTGGCGTCCAGATACTCGACTTGCGCGAGATCGAGCTTCAGCACCTGGCCTGCCTGCAGAACTCTTTCACACGCGTGCCTCGCTTCGGCGACCCAGGGACCGGAGATGTTCCCTTCCAGCCGGAGAGTGACACTGTGGTTCGGCGGGTGAACTTCGGAGATTCTCAGCATACGCAAATCACGCGTTGACCGACTTCGAGCGTGGCCGGTTTTCCCCGCCACTCCACCAGCCGGCGAGTTGCTCGCGCAGTTGCTTGCGTGCCCGGTGCAGCATCACCCAAAGGTTGTTCTCCGAAATGTCGAGGGCAGCGCAGACTTCGCGGTTCGGACGCTCTTCCACTTCGTACATCTGGAAGACCTGCGCCAAGCGGGCTGGGAGTTTACCCAGCGCCAGTTCGAGATTGCTGCGGAACTCGGCGAGTTCCATCCGCCGGCTGGGGGACAAGCACTCCTCAGCTACGTCGTGCAGCCACAGGGTGGAGTCCTCCCACAGGTCCTGGCCGTCGCGCGGCGAGGGCGGTTCACTGCGGACGGCGCGCTCGCGGCAGGCGCGGCGGAGGTGATCATAGATCTTGTGGCGCAGGATGCCGACCAGCCAGGTCCGTTCGGAGGATTGGCCGGCGAAGCGGTCGCGGGCCTTGAGAGCGGCCAGGAAAGTCTCCTGAACCAGATCCTCGGCCACGCCGGCGTCGCGGACTTGACCGATGGCGAAGTGAAACAGGTAATCACCGTGGGTTTCCACCCAGTTACAGCCAGTTTCGGAGCCGAAACCAGGATTTACAGTTGCGCTTGCGGGAGCATTCATAGCGAAACCTCCTAACGCAGTGGTCGTGCCACGAAGCGAGCGGGCCACGAAGTGAACGGATTCTCTTGAGAAACATGCGTTTTCAAGGTCGCCCTGGGTTTCAACCTTGTCTTCCCGATCCCGTGGCCACGAGCCTCCACGGAAAGCCGCGAAAGGTCGTGGGTGAGAACCCGGCAAGACGACGCTCCACTGAGCAGCCGCTTGCATGCTGATTTGTAAGGAAGCCGGCGTGGCTGCGACGAACCGCTGTTGACAACGATTCCCATGCGCAATCCACGACTCCTCGATACTGTATTGCTGACCGTTCTTGCCGCGCCGTTCCTTTCCACCATCCGCGCTGAACACGTGCCCCGCATGGTCCTGCCGGATGCAATCGTGGATCTACGCACGACCGACGGACTCGCGCGCGTCAAGGCACAATGGCGCTACAGCGACACGCACATCCGCGAGATTGACCACCGCGGCGTTGGCCCTGACCTCAAGGCCGGCGGGCCGCGGAACCGCACCTTCGACTTCACACCCGACGCCCGCGCCACGCACTTCGATGACTCGAAGTGGGAAGCCATCTCCGCCGACTCGCTGGAGAAGCGACGCGGCCACGGGCGGCTCTCGTTTAACTGGTATCGCCTCAACGTGACCATCCCAGAGAGAATCGGCCGCTTCGACACGCGCGGCTCGACTGCCGTGTTCGAAATCGTCGTGGATGACTACGCGGAAGTGTGGGTGAACGGCCAGGCCTCGTTCGTGCTTGGGCAAAACGGAGGCGCGGTGGCGGCAGGCTGGAACGCGCCCAATCGCGTCATCCTCGCGCGCAAGGCACAACCGGGCGACAGATTCCAAATCGCCGTCCTTGGCGTCAACGGTCCCATCTCCACTCATCCCGACACCTACATCTGGGTGCGAAGTGCCACGCTGGATTTCTATATGCCTGGCAAACTCAGCAAAGCGCGCGACGTGAAGCTCGAAGTGGAGCGCAAGGACCCGGCACTCGACGCGATCCTGTCCAGCAGCGCCAGACTGGAAAAGCTGGCCGACGGCTTCGCGTTCACGGAAGGGCCGGTCTGGGTGAACGATGGCGAGGGCTACCTCCTCTTCAGCGACCCGAACAACAACGTCATCTACCGCATGACGCCCGACGGTGATGTGAGCATCTATATGACGAAGTCCGGCTACACCGGCGAAGACATCGGCGAACACGACCAACCGGGCTCCAACGGACTCACGCTCGACGACCAGGGACGCCTGACGATTTGCCAGCACGGCAATCGGCGCGTCGTGCGCATCGAGAAGAACGGCCTCACCACCGTCCTGGCCGACCACGTCGATGGCAAGCGTCTCAACTCACCGAACGATCTCGTCTATCGCAGCGATGGCACGCTGTTCTTCACGGACCCGCCATTCGGCCTCCCGAAATTCGCCGACGACTCGCGTCGTGAACAACCACACTTCGGCGTGTATTCCGTGCGTGATGACAAAACTCAACTCGTCTCCAGAGACTCCACCGGACCAAACGGCCTGGCTTTCTCGCCGGACGAGAAATTTCTCTACGTCGGCAACTGGGATGAAAAGAAGAAGGTTGTGTTTCGCTATCCTGCAAACCGCGACGGCACGCTTGGCAAAGGCGACCTGTTCTTCGACATGACCAGCGCACCGGGCGATGACGCGATCGACGGGATCAAAGTGGACCAACTCGGAAACCTCTACGTCAGCGGCCCCGGCGGACTGTGGATTCTCTCGCCCGAAGGCAAGCATCTGGGCACGCTGTGTGGTCCGGAGCATCCGCACAATCTCGCTTGGGGTGATGCTGACGGGCGCACGCTTTATTTGGCGGCGCAAACGAGCATCTACCGCCTTCGCCTCAACATCGCTGGCGCCGGGGCCTTGCCCAAGCCGAAGGCGATGGTGAAGAACTGAGCACCTCAGGTCGTGTAAGGTTTCCCACGCGATTGCGACCAAAGAACGTATGAAACGACTGTTGCTCCTGGCTACGATGCTGGCGCTGGTGTCACCCGCGTTGGGCGAAAGCAAGACTCTGCTCAACGTGGACAAGGCCGGCCTGGCGCTTCAAGGCTACGACCCGGTCGGCTTTGCCACGGAGAACAAGCCAGTCAAGGGCAAACCGGAGTTCAAGAGCGTTCGCCAAGGCGCGACCTACCACTTTGCCTCGGCGGAGAACAAGGCGCTCTTCGACAACGACCCTGCGAAGTATGAACCGGCATTTGGCGGTTTCTGCGCCTACGGTGTGTCGCGCAACAAGCTCGTGGGTGTCGATGTGGATGCCTTCCAGATCGTGGAGGGCCGTTTGCTGCTCCAATACAGCAAGGGCGTGCGGGACGATTTCAACAAGGACGCGCGAGGGAATCTGGCGAAGGCGAATCAGAACTGGCCGGGCTTGGTGGACAAGAAAGGAAGATGAGTCTGTCAGCCTTGCTTGCTCCCAATCACGACACACGGATGTTTGTATGAACTCACTCTCGAAACCACAGCGTGTATTCAGTTGGATTTGCCGCCTGGCAGCCGCGGGCATTCTGCTGCAAACACTCTTCTTCAAATTCACCGGCGCGGAGGAGTCGGTCTATATCTTCACCAAGGTGGGCATGGAGCCGTGGGGCCGATACGGCTCCGGCGTCGCGGAGTTGATTGCAGCGGGGCTCTTGTTGACGCCCCGGATGGCGTGGGCTGGCGCGCTGCTTTCTCTTGGGGTCATGGCCGGCGCCCTCCTGGCGCATCTCACTCTGCTGGGCGTCGAGGTCAAAGGGGACGGTGGTTTGCTCTTCGTCCTGGCCCAGTTGGTGTGCGCCTGCAGTCTCGTCGCGGCATTCCTTCATCGCAGCGAAATCCCGATTGTCTGTCGCCTGTTTCAACCGCACCACGCATGAATCCCATATCTGCCGACGGGCGCCGGGTCCTAATCGAGTCAGTCATCGAGACGCTCAACCAGGGGGAAGCGCTGTTGAGTGAAATCACCGATGACATTTACGTTCGCAAACTCGCCGCCGCGTTCAACGCGTCCATCGGCGGCCACTACCGGCATTGCCTCGACCATTTCCGCAGCCTGCTGAACGCGGCTGCCGCGGGTGATTTGAACTACGACGACCGCGAGCGTGGGACGCTCATTGAGAACGATCGCTTCGCCTCGCTCAATGCGACGCGCGCGCTGCGTGACGGCTACCGTGATCTCGCGGACCCCTGCCTGGACCGCCACCTGAAGGTGACGTGCAAGACCAGTTACGACGCCAACGGCTCGCAGTCTTCGCCGTCCACCGTGGGCCGGGAAATCATGTATGTGGTGGCGCACGCGGTGCATCACTATGCCCTCATCGGCACGATGTGTGGAATGCAGGGCGTCGCGACGCCCGCCAGCTTCGGTGTCGCTCCGTCCACGGTGAAACACCAAGCCGAACTCGGCAACGTCAAGACCTGATAGTTGCCACCGGGCTGGCTCCGTTTTATGTCCACCGGAATCCTGACGAGCTTCCCCGCCGGCTTCGATAGCTGGCCACCGCTGGCCCAGGGCTTCACCCTGTTCTTCTCGACCTTCGTGCTAGAGGATCTCGCAGCCGTCGGCGCCGGATTGCTCCTTGCCACAGGAGCGCTGAGTTGGCCGACGGCGTTCTGGGCCTGCTTTCTAGGTATCTGGATTGGCGACGCCGGTCTCTACGCTCTGGCGCGGTCCGTTGGGCGGCCGTGGTTTGAGCGGCTTTCGCGGCGGCGGTTCGCCAACCGCGTCGAACAAAGCGAGCGATGGTTGGCGCAGCGAGGGAATTCCATCCTGATCTTCAGCCGGCTCTTGCCAGGCGCGCGTCTGCCGACCTATCTGGCGGCTGGCTTTCTGCGTCTGCCGCTCAGCCGATTCCTTGCCATTACGGGCGCGGCCTCGTTGGTTTGGACTGCGCTTGTGTTGGTGTTGACGGGTGTTGCCGGCCTGCGATTGCTGGGTTGGCTGGGTGCCTTTCAGACCAGCGCCTGGACGATTCTGCCCGGCGTTGTCCTGACACTCGCGTTGCTGCACTTCGTGAAGAAGATCGCGCGGCCGGCCAACTGGACTCGCCTGCGCGCCTGGGTGGGGCGATGGCGACGTTGGGAGTTCTGGCCGGCGTGGCTGTTCTATCCGCCGGTAGCGATTTACTGTTTGTGGCTCGCCGTAAAGTACCGCGGACTCACGTTGCCCGCCGCCGCCAACCCCGGCATCTTCAACGGCGGTATCGTCGGCGAATCCAAGATGGCCACGCTACGCGAATTGATGGCCACCAGCCCGGAGTTCACGGCGGAGGCAGAGTTGCTCACGGGGGCGGTGCCAGAGGAACGGCTGGCCGCGCTTCGAGAAATTTGTCGGCGCAGGCAGATTGCCTATCCGTTCATTTTGAAACCCGATGTCGGCCAGCGGGGCGTGGGGATCAAGCTGGTCCGCAGCGAGGATCAGGCGCTCGCTTACTTGAAACAGACAGATGCTCCGCTGATTGTGCAACGGTACGCAGAGGGGCCGCACGAGGCTGGCGTCCTCTACTATCGCTTTCCCGACGAACCGCACGGAAACATCTTCGCGATCACCGAGAAGGTCTTTCCCATCCTCACCGGGGACGGCCACTCCAGCATCAGAGAACTGGTTTGGAGCGACCCGCGCGCCCGGTTCATGGCTGCCAAGTATCTCGGTCGCCTGAACGGGCGGGAAGATGCCGTGTTGTCGGTGGGCGCAAGCCTCAAGCTCGTCGAAGCCGGCAACCACGCGCAGGGCTGCATTTTCCGCGACGGGATGCATCTCTGCACTCCCGCGTTGGCCGGGCGCATCGACGCGATTTCGCAGAAGCTGCCCGGCTTCTTCATCGGCCGCTACGATTTGCGTTACGCGGCGGAGGATGACCTGCGCGCGGGGAAGAACTTCCAAATCATCGAACTGAACGGCGCCGCTTCCGAGGCGACGAGCATCTACGACGCACGCAATTCGCTCTTCGCCGCATACCGCACACTATTTCGCCAATGGGACTTGGTCTTCGCCATCGGCGCTGCCAACCGCTCGCGGGGCTGCGTGGCAACGAAGCTCGCTGTCGTGTGGCGTCAGTGGCGCGACTATTTGAGCTTGGCCGCCACTTACCCGACGGCAGACTGAACGGTGCAGTCATGTGTACCGTGACTTTCATTCCGCGGCGGACGGGCTACCACCTGGCCATGAACCGCGACGAGAAACTGACGCGGGTCGCCGCGCTGCCTCCGAAAAAGCACCGTGTCGGCGACCGCGTCGTGATTTTCCCTTCGGAGCCAGGAGGTGGATCATGGATTGCCCTAAACGACAGCGGCGCTTGTCTGGCCTTGATCAACTGGTACTCCGCAGCCCGACGAGTAAGTACAGTGGCCTTCAGCCGGGGCCGGGTGGTAAAAGCAGTCAGTTCGGCCAGCTCGCCCGGTTCGGTGGAAAGCGCGCTGACTAGGGAGCCGCTGGCCCGCATGAGTCCTTTTCGACTCGTCGGCCTGTTCCCCGCAACGCACGAGATTGTGGAGTGGCGTTGGGACTTAAAAGCCCTCCGACGCAGGAATCATCGCTGGAAAGCGCAGCAGTGGATTTCATCCGGATTCGACGAGCCGGCTGCCCAGCGAATCAGAAGCCGGACGTTTCGGCGGGCCATGAGGCAGCGCACGGCTGGAAAGCTGGACTGGTTGCGCCGCCTGCATCGGTCTCACGCACCGGACGCCGGTCCGTTCTCGACCTGCATGCATCGAGCCGACGCCGCGACGGTCAGTTATACGGAAGTCAGCGTGTTTTCCAAAAGAGCCAGGATGCATTATCAACCCGGCATCGCATGTCAGACTTCAGCCCGCGCAGGCCGTCAAGTCTTGCTGAGATTGAGCAAGCCAGTTGGGGGACGGGCGAGCCAGGACGGTTGCAGCCAAGAAGGAAAACCCGGCCACGCGGACCAGTTTTTGGGTGCATCAAGCGGCACGCATCAAATTCAAACGGGTGTCCCATGCGACTCCTCGCCGGTCAAAAGGATTTAGGATGTGGGCTGGGCAGTGGAGGTTCAGCCCGCCAAGCACCGAGTCCATGGTGCCCTTGGCGTCATAGATAACTGCGCGGTGGTTGAAACCCAGACCAATGGGGTTCAGTGCGGACTGCATGAGGAGCCGGAGAGTAACCGTCTTTCCGCTGCCGACGCCGTCCGTATCGAGAAAGTGCGCCGGGGTGTCAGAAAAGGGCAGTGGGTCCATGCCCCAAAGAAAGGTGAGTTTCTCCGGGTCGATCCGTTCCCCTGCGGCGGTGGAGGCTGATTTGCGGCAACCATGACAACTGTCGGTTTCTGGAGGCAAAGCATGCCCGAACACGAAAGGACGCTCAACCTGGAAATGCTCGCAGGAGTGGTGAGTTTTTGCTGTAAACAGTGCTCCATACCGGTGGCTCAAGCGGATGACCAACATTGTGGTCGTATTTGTTGTTTTCGAGACGAAGGCGGCGAAGAAGTAGGACAGCGCGTCCCGCCTGTCTTGCTCTGGTGAGTTGACCTCCGCTCAGACCAGAGGCAGCCTGTCTCGCGTGAAAGCAAAGAAAGAGCAAGCTCAGAAGCCCACGGCGGGCACTGCGGTGGGCGCCAAATACCGCGCCCGGTGCAACCAACTCGGCGACACTGAACGCGAGAAGTTGGGCGACGAATTCCTGAAGCTCTATTATGGACGCCCCGTCCAGGCCGCTCGTCGCCGTTGACGCGAACGTGCTGATGGACTTGGGCGCGGAGTCTGACACCGTCATTGACGCCATCGAAACCATCCGCGCCCGCCTCACTTCGCCTCGGCTGGTTATTCCGCCCACTCCGCAGCACGAACTCGCCCACATTGCCCGCTACGCCGACACCACCGAGGAACGCGACCGGGCCTTGACCGGCATCACCGCCGCGCGACGATGGCGCATTGTCCCCATCAACCTGATGCCGGTGGGCCACGGCATCGTCGAGCGGATTGGTAAACGGCTGCGCAGCGCGGGTCTGCTGCCAGCCGCGGAGATCAACGATTCTTTCTTGCTCGCCGAAACCGCGTGGTTGGACGGGCGCTTGCTGCTCTCCAGCGATGAGCACCTGCGCGGCATGGACCACCGTCAACTCGGCTTGGTCTTGCAGGAATTCGATCTCTCCGTCCCTGTCATCACCACGCCCGGCGAAGCGGTGAAGAAGTTCTTCCAGCGGTAGCCAGCGAAGTCGCCGACCACAGCCGAGTGACGGTGGAGTTCAAGAAAGGTGAACTAGCCTTCGAGGCGAAAGCGGCGAAGAAGTAGGACGGGGCGTTCCGACTGCGGCGTTCCGACTGTCTGGCGTTCCGACTGTCTGGCGTTCCGACTGTCTGGCGTTCCGACTGTCTGGCGTTCCGACTGTCTGGCGTTCCGACTGTCTGGCGTTCCGACTGTCTGGCGTTCCGACTGTCTGGCGTTCC